>NZ_JAXQPR010000007.1:0-382937 GCF_046723295.1 Halomonas sp. A29 | reverse complement strand
TCACGAAAGCGGGCGATGCGAATCTTGGGCCCCTGCAGGTCGCCCAGCGCGGCGACGCTCTTGCCCAGGCGGTCGGCGATCTCGCGCACGGCGCTCAGCCGGCGACGATGGTCGGCGGCGCTGCCATGGGAGAAGTTGAGGCGCACCACGTCGACGCCGGTGCGGATCATCGCCTCGAGTACGCCCTCGCGGTCGCTGGCCGGCCCCAGGGTGGCGACGATCTTGGTACGGCGGATGGGGTCGTGGATGGGAGCGTGTGGCGGAAGCGTCATGGTGTCCTCGGCAAGACCAGGATGGCACGGAAGTCGTTGACATTGGTGCGGGTCGGCCCGGTGACGATGAGCCGCTCCAATGCCTGGAAGAAAGTATACGCGTCGTTGCGTGACAGGTAATCGGCGGGGTCGAGGCCTTGGTCCCTGGCACGCTCCCAATCATCGGGCGAGAACAGTGCACCGGCGTTGTCCTCGGAGCCATCGATGCCATCGGTGTCGATGGCCAGGGCGTGAATTCCCGCAGCGCCTTCCAGCGCCTCGAACAGCCCCAGCAGGTACTCCACGTTGCGCCCGCCGCGCCCATTCCCCTTCACGGTGACGCTGGTTTCGCCACCGGAAAGAATCAGCAGCGGCGAGGCGATCTCGTCGCGTGCCTCCAGCGCCATGCGCGCCTGGGTCCGACCCAGCTCTCGGGCCTCACCCTCAAGGTCATCGCCCAGCACACGCACCATCACCCCTGCCTCTTCCACCACGACCCTGGCGGCTTCCAGGGCATCGTGGGCGCGAGCCAGGGTCACGCTGTCGTCACGCTCGAAGGCCGCGTCGTCGGGCGAGGGGGCGGAGCGATCCTGCTCCAGGTGCTGGCGTACATGGGCCGGCACCTCAATTCCATAGCGTGCGAGTACCGCCAAGGCATCGGCCGGGGTCGAGCGATCGGGCAGGGTTGGCCCCGAGGCGATCTGCGTGGCCACGTCGCCAGGGATGTCGGAGATCAGCCAGGTTACCACCTGAGCCGGATGCGCAGCCGCGGCCAGGCGCCCTCCCTTGATGGCCGAGAGGTGCCGGCGCACGGTGTTCATCTGGCCGATCGGCGCGCCGCAGCGCAGCAGCTCGCGGTTGATCGCCTGCTTGTCGGCAAGGGTGATGCCTTCCGCCGGCAGCGTCATCAATGCCGAGCCGCCGCCGGAGATCAGCGCGATGACGCGATCCTCCTCGCCGAGCTCGGCCACCGCCCCGAGCATGCGCCGGGCTGCCTTCTCGCCCAGGTCGTCGGGCATCGGGTGGGAGGCTTCGAGTACCTCGATCACACTGCACTTCTCGCCATGGCCATAGCGGGTCACCACCAGGCCGGAGAGCGGCGCGTCGGGGCAGCGTTCCTGCCAGGCCCGCTCGAGAGCCGCCGCCATGGAAGCCGCCGCCTTGCCGGCGCCGACTACCACGGTGCGCCCGGGTGGCGGGTCGGGCAGCAGGTTGGCCACCAGTGAGTCGGGATGAACGGCGGTGACGGCGATGTCGGCGAGGCGGCGCAGCCAGTCTGCCACGTCGACCGTGGGATCCAGGGAAGGAAGTTCATGGGACATGGGCACACCTCGAACGGAAGACAACAACGACGGTAACAGCAGGGTACACAAGAAAAAAGCCCGGCGGCGGGCGGGGTCCAGCCGGGGATCCCGCCGCCGGGTCAAGGACCGCACGGAGAGTGCGATCAACGATGAGCGACGAGCCGTCGCTCATCAGGAGGGAAACACCGGCTCACCCTCTGCGCGACCGGCAGCCCGGGCGCCGCCTCCCTGTATGGCGAATCACCTGCCCACCTCGTGATCGGCCAGCGCCTCCAGTGCACGCAGGATGCCGGCATGATCCCAGTCCTCCCCACCGTGGGCGACGCAGGCCTGGAACAGCTGCTGGGCATTGGCGGTGCCGGGCAGTGCCAGGTTGAGGCTGCGCGCGCCCTCCAGCGCCAGGTTGAGATCCTTCTGGTGCAGCTTGATCTTGAAGCCCGGGTCGAAGGTGCGCTTGATCATGCGCTCACCGTGGACGTCAAGGATCTTGGACTGGGCCAGGCCGCCGAGCAGCGATTCGCGCACCTTGGCCACGTCGGCGCCCGCCTTTGAGGCGAACAGCAGGCCTTCGGCCACCGCCTCGATGGTCAGCGCGACGACGATCTGGTTGGCCACCTTGCAGGTCTGGCCGGCGCCATGACCGCCGATGTGGGTGATGGTCTTGCCCATTACCTCAAGGATCGGCCTGGCACGGGAGAAGCCCTCCTGGGTGGCCCCCACCATGATGGTCAGCGCCGCGTTGATGGCGCCGCCCTCGCCACCGGAAACCGGCGCGTCGACGTATTCGCCGCCGGCCTCATGGATACGCCTGGCGAAGCCCTGGGTGGCAATGGGGGCGATGGAGCTCATGTCGATGACCAGGGTGCCCGGCTTGAGCCCTTCAATCACACCGCCCTCACCGAACAGCACCTGCTCCACATCGGGAGTATCCGGCACAATGGTGATAATCACCTCGGCCTGCTCGGCCACGGCGCAGGGGCTGTCGGCCTCGGTCATGCCCTTCTCGGCCAGAGTGGCATCCAGAGTGCCGCGCTTGACGGTGACGAGTTCGTGGCCGGCATCCAGCAGATGCCCCGCCATGGGACGGCCCATGATGCCAAGGCCAATGAAACCGATCTTGCTCATGATGCTTCTCCTTTCAGCTTGTCTTTGTGATCGTTGGCAAATGTTCTGAAACGCGTCGTGAGCGAAGGCAGGTCGGCCGCCGCCGGCGCGCAGCAACCGGAGTTGACCGGGTGCTCATGACGATTGCGACGCCTCGACACCGCCGGCGGCCGAGATGCCGAGCGCAACAGCGTTTCACCGATCCAGCCAGCCCAGCCCTTCTTTCGTTGTCGCCGCCGGCTTGTACTCGCAGCCGATCCAGCCGTCGTAGCCCAGCCGGTCGAGGTGGGCGAACAGGAACGGGTAATTGATCTCGCCGGTGCCAGGCTCGTGGCGCCCCGGGTTGTCGGCCAGCTGCACGTGAGCGATGCGATGCAGGTGCTTCTCGATGGTCGGCGCCAGGTCACCCTCCATGACCTGCATATGATAGATGTCGTACTGCAGCTTCAGGTTGCCGCTGCCCACCTCGTCGAAGATCGACAGTGCCTGTTCGGTGCGGTTGAGGAAGAAGCCAGGAATGTCGCGGGTGTTGATCGGCTCGGCCAGCAGCAGGATGCCGGCGGCTTCGAGCTTCTCGGCAGCATAGCGCAGGTTCTCCACCAGGGTGCGGCGCGCCTGCTCCAGGCTCACGCCCTGGGGCTGGATGCCGGCCAGGCAGTTGACCTGCTGGCAGCCGAGCACGGTGGCATAATCGATGGCCTGCTCGACGCCGGCGCGAAACTCCTCGACGCGATCCGGATGGCAGGCGATGCCGCGCTCTCCGGCGCCCCAATCGCCGGCCGGCAGGTTGTGCAGCACCTGGACCAGGCCGTGCTCGTCGAGAAGCGCCTTGAGTTCGGCGGCCGTATAGTCGTAGGGAAAGAGGTACTCGACGCCCTTGAAGCCGGCCTCGGCGGCGGCCTGGAAGCGGTCGAGGAAATCCTCCTCGGTGAACAGCATGCTGAGGTTGGCGGCAAACTTGGGCATTTGGGTCTCCCTCTATTGTGTTGTCGACATTTGAGACACCGCTGCGCCATCGTCCCCACGATGACGCGGCGCAGTGTGTTACGTGAGAGACGCGATCGAGGTCGGCGCATCCGCGCTGTTCTCGGCCAGGGCCTCGAATTCATTGATGCCGTCGAGATCGGTGCCCATGGCGATGTTGGTTACCCGCTCAAGAATGATTTCCACCACCACCGGGACGCGGTATTCGCGCATCAGGGCTTGCGCCTCCTCGAGTGCCGGGGCGATCCGGTCCGGCTGGGTCACGCGCAGCGCCTTGCAGCCGAGCCCTTCCACCACCGAGACGTGGTCGACGCCGTAGTCGTTGATCTCGGGACAGTTGACGTTCTCGAACGAGAGCTGCACGCAGTAGTCCATGTCGAAGCCGCGCTGGGCCTGGCGAATCAGCCCCAGGTAGGAGTTGTTCACCAACACGTGAATATAGGGCAGCTTGAACTGGGCGCCGGCGGCGAGCTCCTCGACCATGAACTGGAAGTCGTAGTCGCCGGAGAGCGCCACCACCTCGGCTTCCGGATCGGCCTTGCACACACCCAGTGCGGCGGGAATGGTCCAGCCCAGCGGGCCCGCCTGGCCGCAGTTGATCCAGTGGCGCGGCTTGTAGACATGCAGGAACTGGGCACCGGCGATCTGCGACAGACCGATTGTGGTGACGTAGCGGGTGTTCTTGCCGAAGACCTTGTTCATCTCTTCGTAGACCCGCTGCGGCTTCACCGGCACGTCGTCGAAGTGGGTCTTTCGCAGCAGGGTGCGCTTGCGCTCCTGGCAGGACTCGGCCCAGGCGCTGCGGTCCTTGAGCGTGCCCGCCGCCTTCCGCTCACGTGCCAGCTCGACGAACAGCTCGAGCGCCGCCTTGGCGTCGGAAACGATGCCGTAGTCGGGGCCAAAAATGCGACCGATCTGGGTCGGTTCGATGTCGACGTGGACGAACTTGCGTCCCTTGGTATAGGTCTCGAGATTGCCCGTGTGGCGATTGGCCCAGCGGTTGCCGATACCCATCACGAAGTCGGATTCAAGCATGGTGGCATTGCCGTAGCGGTGCGACGTCTGCAGTCCCACCATGCCCGCCATCAGCGGGTGATCGTCGGCGATGCTGCCCCAGCCCATCAGCGTGGGGATGACCGGCACGCCGGTGAGCTCGGCGAACTCCACCAGCAGCTCGCTGGCGTCGGCGTTGATGATGCCGCCGCCGGCAACCAGCAGCGGGCGCTCGGCCTCGTCGAGCATGGCCATGGCCTTCTCAACCTGGGCACGCGAAGCGCTGGGCTTGTAGGCCGGCAGTGGTTCGTAAGTGTCCGGGTCGAACTCGATCTCGCTCAACTGCACGTCGATCGGCAGGTCGATCAGCACCGGGCCGGGGCGCGATGAGCGCATCAGTTGGAAGGCCTGCTGAAAGGCGCGCGGTACCTGGGCCGGCTCCAGCACGGTGACGGCCCACTTGGTCACCGGACCGGCGATGGCCTGGATGTCGACGGCCTGGAAGTCCTCCTTGTGCAACCTGGCACGCGGCGCCTGGCCGGTGATGCACAGGATCGGGATGGAGTCGGCGCTGGCGGAATAGAGCCCGGTGATCATGTCGGTGCCGGCAGGGCCGGAAGTGCCTATGCAGACGCCGATGTTGCCGGCCTTGGTGCGGGTATAGCCTTCGGCCATGTGCGAGGCACCTTCGACGTGGCGGGCCAGCACGTGATCGATGCCGCCGATCTTGCGCAGGGCAGCGTAGAAGGGATTGATGGCGGCCCCGGGCACGCCGAAGGCGACATCGATGCCTTCCTTTCGAAGCACGTGAACGGCGGCTTCTGCTGCGGTCATTCGAGCCATGACGGTTCCTCCCGTGAGTGGCGACAGATTATTTTTGGAAAATATTTCTGTATATCGAGATTAGAAGTCGACATGCACGCCGTCAAGAAATCATGGAAAATATTTTCATAAAAATTCTTAGACACAAAAAACCCAGGCAAAAACAGCTGCCTGGGCTCTCTTTTCTCGGAAGGCTCAGAGCGTGATGCGTAGCGCCAGCGGGTATTCGTCGCAGTTGTTGCCCTCACCGCCGCGATCGACCACCAGGAACTCGCCTTCGCGCTCCAGCACCGACTGGATGGCGTGCCAGGTGCCGGCGCGGTAGTTGACACCCTGCCGGCCGTCGGTGACGAAGGCGCGCACTTCCGTCGGGTCGATGATCTCACCCGGCGGCGCCACCACGATCACGAAGCGCTCCGCGTGCAGCGGCATGAAGGCCTGGCTGCCCTGAGGATGGCGCTCGAGAAAATCGAGCTCCAGCGGGATCGACACGGGCTGGCTGACGAAGATGCTGATCAGCGCTCGCGCCTGCTCGCCCAGGGTTTCGACCTTGGCCAGGTCGTGGTAGCGCCGGGTGCGCCCGGCGTTGATGTGAAAGTAGTCGGCCGTGCGCGTGTCGATGACGTCACCGAAGGGCGCGAAGGCCTCAGGCGTCAGCGGCTCGGCTTTGAGTTCCAGCATGGTAGCCTCTCGAATTNCCGAAGGGCGCGAAGGCCTCAGGCGTCAGCGGCTCGGCTTTGAGTTCCAGCATGGTAGCCTCTCGAATTCATTCGGCAGTTTGCCTGCGCACCGGGGCTGTTCCGGCGGCAGGCCTGCGAGGAGGCGCTGTGAACCCATCCCTGGGCGCTACTTTTGCCATCCATGGCAAAAGACCTCCTCTTCGGCCTGCCCCCGGCGCCCCTAGGCCGCGGCCCAACGTCAATCCTGGCGTAGTCTCACTCAGCGAGTACCCAGCCGCAGCGCCGCGTGACGGTTCACGTCCTTGTACAGCAAATAGCGAAACGGCCCCGGGCCCCCGGCGTAGCACGCCTGGGGGCAGAAGGCGCGCAGCCACATGAAGTCACCGGCCTCGACCTCGACCCAGTCCTGATTGAGATGGTAGACCGCCTTGCCCTCGAGCACGTAGAGGCCATGCTCCATGACATGGGTCTCATCGAAGGGGATGACCGCGCCGGGCTGGAAAGTGACGATGTTGACATGCATGTCGTGGCGCATGTCGTTGGGATCGACGAAGCGCGTGGTGGCCCAGCGCCCTTCGGTGCCCGGCATCGGGTTGGGCTCGAGGTCGTTCTCATTGACCACGAAGGCCCGCGGCACCTCGATACCCTCGACGTACTCGTAGGCCTTGCGCACCCAGTGGAAGCGCACCGGCGCACTGGACTCATTGCGCAGCTGCCAATGGCAGCCCGGCGGCAGGAAGGCGTAGCCGCCCGGCGTCATCTCGTGGCGCTCGCCGGCAATGGTCAGGGTCATCTCGCCCTCGACGACGAACAGTACCCCCTCGGCGGCAGGGTCGAGCTCGGGGCGCTCGCTGCCTCCACCTGGGCTCACCTCCATGATGTACTGCGAGAAGGTCTCAGCGAAACCGGAGAGCGGACGCGCCAGCACCCACAGCCGGGTCTGCTCCCAGAACGGCAGGTTGCTGGTGACGATGTCACCCATCACGCCCTTGGGAATGAAGGCGTAGGCTTCGGTGAATACCGCCCGGTCGGAGAGCAGTTGGGTCTGGGGCGGATGTCCGCCGTGAGGGGCGTAGTATTTTCTTGTCGTCATGGTTTCGTCCTTCATATTCGTTCCAGGCTGGGAGATAGGCCAAAAAACTGATCCCGTCCATCTTGTGAAACTATCGTCTCAAGAGTACGGTGTCTAGCAACTTTCGTTTCACGAAAAGGGTCGAGCCAGCCATGAATCCTCAAGATGAATCTGGGGCAGTAATGGGGTATGGAATCGATGCCGTAACGCTCGTGGAAGTGCTGTCAGGGCGACAGTTCATCGAGCCGCTGGTAAAGCTCACTCACTTCGTCGATGCGGGCTCGACCCTCGGCGAGTCGGTAGTGCAGAACCCCATTGGCAAGCAGGCTGATCAAACTCATGGCACTGGCATAGCTATCGAAAGCAGAGACGCTATCAATGGGGCACGGCATCCACCAGTCTACCTGCTCGGCATAGCCGCTGGACGTGGCATCGGCGATCAGCAATACCCGGCAAGGCATCGAGGCCAACTCACTCGCCAAGGCGTCGAAGACCCTGGGACGACGGCGAAAACCGAACAGCACCACCAGATCGGCCCCATCCAAGCCCACAAATTCCTCGGCCAGCGATTGGTTCGGCTCTGGTGCAACGCTGACCAAGTCGCGAGCCTGGATCAGTTGCTGCCGAAAATGGAGCGCCAACGGATAGCTGTTGCGAAAGCCGACCAGCACGACCCGCCGCGCAGTGTTCAGCTTCTCCACCACGGCTTCGAAGTCCCGCGGCTCGATTCCCTCCAGGGCGCTGCGAAGGTTCTGCCGTTCACGTTCGAGATGACGCTTGAATTGCTCACCGTTTCCCGCCACGCCCCCAGGCTCGGTCACCAAGGGCACGCCCCGGCTACGCAATTCACGTGCATGGCGCTTCACGGCCTGGAAGCTCTCGAAACCGAGACGCCTGAAGAGCCGGCTGACCGTGGACTTGGAAACACCGGTCAGACGCGCCAGATCGACGGCGCTGTAGACCGCCAGGTCATCGAAATGGTCGAGAATGAAACCGGCCACCCGCTGCTCCTGCGTGGTCAGTTCGGCATATTGCGCCGAGATTCGCTGGCCGATATGTGGCTGCATGCCGGTCTGTTGCGTGCGCAAGAAAAGCTCTCCCCCAATTCAAGTCACAGACGAAGAAACGCTCCGCCTGCTACCACTTGTACCACTCGACCGGCCGGTGAGCTCTCCTCACCGATCACTCCCTTGGTCCGCTCCACCCTG
The DNA here is from genome assembly GCF_046723295.1 of Halomonas sp. A29. Lineage (NCBI taxonomy): Bacteria > Pseudomonadati > Pseudomonadota > Gammaproteobacteria > Oceanospirillales > Halomonadaceae > Halomonas > Halomonas sp. A29. Next base: position 374,519 of record NZ_JAXQPR010000007.1, on the reverse strand, counting down.
CGGTGCCAACCACGATCGGGGTGCCCAGGCACCGCATCACTATAGCGACACCCCCAACAACAACGCGAGGTATCCCCATGCCCCACCCCTCCGAGACGACCCAAACTACCGACGCCAAGCGGCGTCACTGGCAGATCCCGCACATCTACGTCATCCTGTTCGTCTTCATCGCCCTTGCCGCGATAGCAACCTACTTCGTCCCGGCCGGAGAATTCGAACGGATACCCGGACCCGATGGCCGAACCACCATCGATGCCGACTCCTTCCAGTACGTGGCATCGAACCCGACCGGCCTCGTCGACTTCATGCTGGCGATTCCCAACGGACTGATGAGCGCCGGTGAAGTCGTATTCTTCACCTTCATGATCGGCGGCATGTTCATGGTGCTGCGCCGTACCGGCATCATCGAGATCGGCGTCGACAAGCTCAGCCGTCGCTTCGCCAATCGCAGCCTGCTGATGATCCCGGTACTGATGACGGTCTTCGCCGTGGTGGCCACCATCATCGGCACCCAGGAGCTGGCCTTGGTCTACGTGCCGGTGATCCTGCCACTGATGATCGCCCTGCGCTTCGACTCGGTGACGGCGGCCGCCGTGGCCCTCTGTGCCACCACCGCCGGCTTCACCACCGGCATCCTCAACCCGATCAATACCGGCCTGGGACAGAAATTGTCCGACCTGCCGCTCTACTCCGGCTTTGGTCTGCGTGCCGCCGCCTTCGTCGTCGTGCTGGGAGCGGCCATCTACTTCGTGATGCGCTATGCTCGCCAGGTTCAGCTCAATCCCGGAATGAGCCTGATGGAAGGCGATGAGGCCGAGACCGAGAAGCGCTCGCTCTACCAGCATGCCACCGACGAAGGGGCTCTTCTCGCCAACGGCCGCCAGAAGCTGGCCGCTATCGCCACCTTCGCCTTCTTCGGCATCCTGGTCTATGGGGTGCTGCGCCAGGGCTGGTTCATGATGGAGATGGCGGGCCTGTTCATCGTCATGGGCATCGTCGTCGGTTTGATCGCCGGCCTGACCACAGAGAGCATCTGCGAAGCCTTCAACAAGGGCTTCCGCGACGTGCTGGTCGGCGCCATGATTGCCGGCGTGGCCCGTGGCGTGGCCGTAGTGCTGGAGGATGGCCAGATCATGGATACCCTGGTCTACGGACTGGGAAACCTGGTGGGAGAACTGCCCACCCTGCTCTCGGCCATCGGCATGTACTTTGCCCAGTTGGCCTTCAACTTCGTGGTACCTTCCGGCAGTGGCCAGGCTCTGGTGACCATGCCGATCATGGCCCCGCTCTCCGACATCATCGGCGTAACCCGCCAGACTGCGGTCCTTGCCTATCAGCTCGGTGACGGTATCGGCAATATCCTGTTCCCCACGTCGGGCTATTTCATGGCCACCCTGGCCATCGCCGGCGTGCCCTGGCAGAAATGGGTGAAGTTCTTCTTCCCGCTGTTCTGCGTCTGGGTAGCGATAGCGGTGTGCTTCCTCGCCTTTGCTCAGGCGACCCAATGGGTAGGCTGACAGGCTGAACGCCATCCCGCACACCCACCAGGCCCTGCCCGGCTCGTCCGGGCGGGGCTGGCTCGCTTCCCAAGGGAATATCATTCCGTGAGCCTCAGCGCGCCGGCGCCGGATGATGCTCCATCCAATGCCGCGCGATATCCACCCGCCGCGTTACCCACACCCGATCATGCGCCTCGATATGGTCGAGGAAACGCTGCAGGGCGCGGAAGCGGCCGGGTCGACCCAGCAACCGGCAGTGCATGCCCACCGAGAGCATCTTGGGCGATTCTTCGCCCTCCGCGTAAAGTACGTCGAAGGCGTCGCGCAGGTAGGTGAAGAAGTGTTCGGCGGTATTGAAGCCCTGCGGCGCGGCGAAGCGCATGTCGTTGCTATCCAGGGTATAGGGCACGACAAGATGGTCGTGCTCGTTGCCCTGGCTGTCGGCGGCGCAGGTCCAGAACGGCAGGTCGTCGCCGTAGTAGTCGCTGTCGTAGAGGAAGCCGCCTTCGTCCAGCACCAGGCGACGGGTGTTGGGGCTGTCGCGGCCGGTGTACCATCCCTGCGGCTTCTCGCCGTAGAGACGCTGGAAGATCTCCATGGCGCGCTGCAGGTGCTCGCGCTCGACGTGCTCCGGCACTTCCTGATAGTGAATCCAGCGGTAGCCGTGGCAGGCGATCTCGTGGCCCAGCTCCTTGAACGCTTGGGCCACTTCCGGGTGGCGCTCCAGCGCCATGGCCACGCCGAATACCGTCAGCGGCAGGCCACGACGCTCGAATTCCCTCAGGATGCGCCACACCCCGGCCCGCGAACCATACTCGTAGATCGACTCCATGCTGAGGTGGCGATCGGGAAAGGCCGGCGCTCCGATGATCTCGGAGAGAAATTGCTCGGAGCCGCCATCGCCGTGCAGCACGCAGTTCTCGCCACCCTCTTCGTAATTGAGCACGAACTGCACGGCAATCTTCGCCTGGCCCGGCCAGTTGGCGTGGGGCGGGTTACGGCCGTAGCCGACCAGGTCACGGGGGTAGTCACGGTGAATGCTCATCCTGCACCTTCCTCTTTGTTCTTCACTGCCGGGAGCGAACGCTGCGATCGCTCCCTCCAAAATGTATACAATAAGAAAAATAGACTGTATCCACTTAGGTTGCAATAGAAGCCTCAGCTCGGCTATCTCATGCTATGGGGCCTCAGCCGGCGGCCTTGCGCGGCCCTTCTTCTAGGCAACCCTTCTGGAGAACGCATGGGCAGAAAATAGAGACCCAAATGTTTTGTATACAAAAATAACCCCCGCCTGCAACCGAAATATCCAAGCTCAGCCGAACTTTTCCGCTACTGAGTCTCTATCGCATGCCCCTGCAGAGGCTCAAGCAACAAGAAACGCATAAAAGTGTATACATAAATAGAAGAAAAACGTCGCCAACCCTACCTTCACCACTCCTTTATCTACCAAAGCCTAATAGCCGAGAGGCCTATGGCCGGCAAAGAAAAACAAAGTATATTTATGATTTTAATGAATTTTATGGTATATCAGGCCGCACAATCGAAGTTCTTGCATCTAGCATGCACAGCATCTATTTTGTGTACAAAGAGATTTTTTATTGTTCACAAGAATAGTTCGGAGCTCGCATGCGTCTACGCATCATCAATCCCAACACCACGGTCGCCATGACCCATAAGATCGGCGAGGCGGCGAAGCGTATTGCCGCTCCCGGCACGACAATCGTGGCTATACAGCCGGCCCATGGCCCGGTTTCCATCGAGAGCCACTTCGACGAGGCCATCAGCGCGGTGGGCGTGATGGAGGAAGTACTGGCCGGAGAGAAGGAAGATACCGACGCCTACGTGATCGCCTGCTTCGGCGACCCGGGCCTGCTGGCGGCGCGCGAGCTGACCCGCGCACCAGTGATCGGTATCGCCGAGGCGGCCTTCCATATGGCCAGCCTAGTCAGCACGCGCTTCTCCGTTGTGACCACCCTCTCCCGTACCGCCATCATCGCCGAGCACCTGCTGGAGCAGTACGGTTTCCGTCACCACTGCCGTCGGGTCCGCGCCGCCGAGATCCCCGTGCTGGACCTGGAGGAGAACGGTTCGGCAGCGCTCGGCCGCATCATCGAGGAATGCCGCCGGGCCCGCGAGGAGGACGGCATCGGCGCCATCGTACTCGGCTGCGGCGGCATGGCCGACCTGACCGAAACCATTTCCCGCGAGGTCGGCCTGCCGGTGATCGAGGGCGTCACGGCCGCGGTCAAGCTGGCCGAGGCGCTCGTCGGGCTTGGGCTCGGCACCAGCAAGCACGGCGACCTGGCATTTCCGCGGCCCAAGGCCTTCAGCGGCCGCTTCAAGGAGTTTTCGAACCTCACGCCTGAGCGCTGAGCTTTTCCCAGGCGACTACAACAACACGCACCTTGAGCACGTCACGCCACAGAGCCCGAGAGCGGTAGCGGGCACAACCACAACATAGAGCAACGACTTGCGAGGACAGACCCATGCAGCACACTAACCCACACAGCACGGCGGCCGACCCCGTTCCCCCGACTGCTGTCGCGCCCAGCGCCTCCAAGGCGCTGGGCGAGGAATCGCTCGCGCCCCAGAAGACTCGTATCATGGGGCGCACCTCATACTTCCTGGCCTGGTTCGGTGGCTGTGTGTCGATCGGTACCTTCGCCATGGGCTCCAGCGTGGTCGGTACCCTCAACCTGATCCAGGCGACCCTGGCCATCGCCATCGGCTGCTTCGTGATCGGTATCGCCTTGGCGCTGAATGGCGCCGCCGGCTACAAGTACGGCATCCCGTTCATGGTCCAGGCGCGCAGTGCCTTCGGTTTTGCCGGCACGCGCCTGCCGGGCCTGGTACGGGCCGTGCCCGCGGTGGTGTGGTACGGCTTCCAGAGCTGGATCGGTGCAGGGGCGTTGAACATGGTCTCGGCCACGCTGTTCGGCTTCGATAACCTGATCTTCTACTTCATCGCCTTCCAGTTCCTGCAGATCGGCCTGTCGGTGATGGGTTTCCAGGGCATCAAGTGGCTGGAGAATATCGGCAGCGCCTTCATCCTCGCTTCGCTGGTGTACATGTTCTATGCCACGGTGCAGCGCTACGGCGATGAGCTCTCGGCCAGCCTGCTGACCATGGAAGGCTCCTGGGGCATGCCGTTCTGGGGCGCTACCATGCTGTTCCTGGGTATCTACAGCACCATGATGCTCAACGTCAGCGACTATTCACGGGAGCACAAGCAGGGCACCGGACAGGGGATTCTCACCACCATCTATGCCATGTCGATCCTGCCCTGCACACTGTTCATGGGCCTGATCGGCTACATGGTGTCCGAGGCCACCGGCACCGCCGACCCGATCCAGGTATTCGCCAACGCCGTGGACAACACGCCGCTGCTGATGACCACGCTGCTGTTCATTGCCTTCGCCCAGGTCACTACCAACGTGCTCAACAACGTGGTGCCGCCGACCTACGTGCTGATGGACGTATTCAAGCTGAAGTTCGCCACCTCCACGGTGATCGTCGGCCTGCTGGCCTTCGCCACCTTCCCGTGGAAGCTGGTACAGCCCGACTCCGCGGCCGGCCTGCAGCTGTTCGTGCAGACCTACTCCGCCTTCCTCGGTCCGATCTTCGCCATCCTGGTGGTCGACTACTACCTGATCCGCCGTCGCACCCTCGATCTCGGCAAGCTCTACGACGAGAACGGCCCCTACCAGGGCGTCAACAAAGCGGCACTGATCGCCACCGCCGTGGGCATCGCCGCGGCGCTGACCTTCTCCGCCGTGTCCTGGTACGCCAGCCTGATCCCGGCTGGCGTCACCTACTACCTGCTGATGAAGCACTGGGCCCCCTGCCAGCGGTTCCGCCAGTAGTAGCGGCATGCTGCTCCTGCTTCCCCAGCCGGATATCCGGCTGGGCGAGCATACTGACAATGACAACGGGTGACGACGATGCAAGACAACGAGCTGAACATCCAAACCATCGATCCCACGCTGTACAACGAGGACCTCGCCCCGCTGAAGCACGAGGACCGCAACTGGGGCGCCTTCGAGATCTTCAACGTCTGGTCCAACGATATCCAGAGCCTGTTCGGCTATACCCTGGCCGCCTCGCTGTTCCTGGCCTATGGGCTCAACGGCTGGGCGGTCATGGCGGCCATCATCCTCGCCGGGGTGATCGTCATGTTCCTGGTCAACCTGACCGGCAAGCCCAGCGTGAAGTACGGCATTCCCTTCCCGGTAATGGTGCGCGCCAGCATGGGCGTTCGCGGCGCCAACCTCCCGGCCATGCTGCGCGCGATCATCGGCATCTTCTGGTACGGCGTGCAGACCTACTTCGCCTCTACCGCCGTGGCGCTGTTGATCACCGCGCTGTTCGGTGCCGGTAACGGTGGCACCTTCCTGGGCCTTTCCGGCGTGGCCTGGGTCTCGTTCGTGATCGTCTGGCTGTTCCAGATCGCGATCTTCTGGCAGGGCATCGAGCGCATCAAGCACTTCCTCAACTGGGCCGGACCGCTGGTCTACGTGGTGATGGTGGTGCTGATGATCGTGGTCTGGTACCAGGCCGGCAGTGACCTGTTGCCCGCCATTGGCACCATCTTCAGCGGCGACGGCTCACGCAGCGGCAGTTCGATCGCGGCCTTCCTCGCCATCGTCGGTACCATGGTGGCCTACTTCGCGGCGGTGGTGATCAACTTCGGCGACTTCACCCGCTTCGTGAAGACGGAGCGCCAGATGAAGCTCGGCAACCTGCTCGGCCTGCCGCTCAACGTAGCCTTCTTCTCGTTCATCGCCCTGATCATCACCGCCGGTACCCTGGTGCTGTTCGGCGACGCCCTGACCAACCCGGCCGACATCGTCGAGCGGGTCGACTCCCTGCCGCTGACCATCGTCGCCGCCCTGACTTTCTTCGCCGCCACGGTGGGCATCAACCTGGTAGCCAACTTCATTCCGCCGGCCTACGACCTGGCCAACCTGTTCCCCAGCAAGATCAGCTTCAAGGTGGGTGGACTCATTACCGCCGTAGTGGCCTTCTTCGTCGGCGCGCTGTGGGTCTCGCTGATCAGCCAGATCGGCGTACCGGGCTTCGTCAACGCTCTCGGCGCCATCATTGCGCCTTTCTACGGCATCATCGTGGTCGATTATTACCTGGTGAAGCGCCAACAGCTGGACATGCAACAGCTGTTCTCCTCCAAGCCGGGCACTGCCTACTACTACGTGAAGGGGTGGAACACCCGCGCGCTGGCGGCCTTCGGTGGCGCGGCGCTGTTCTCGATCTCCACGGTGCTGGTGCCGGCGCTCTCCGGCCTCGACGGCTACGGCTGGATGATGGGCGCTGCGCTTGGCGGGCTCTTCTACTACGGCCTGATGCTCAGCTACCGCCCCGCGCCGGTGGCCCCGGCCACCTGATCGATTCGTTGCCACGCTCGCGCCTCCGGTACGCCCGGGGCGCGGAACCAACAAGCGGAACCGACAAACCATACGAGCCGCCGAATGCCTTGGCATCCGGCGGCTCGTATGCATCGATAGGTCGAGCGGTCGATACTGCGCATCAACCTCGGTCGAACAGATTCTTCTTCACCTCGGCGAGGTGCTCACCCAGCAAAGCACGTGCGGTCTCCTCGTCGCGGTCGCGCAGGGCGGCGACGATGGCACGATGCTGCGTCTCGTAGCGCTCACGGCGCACCGGCGTCAGCGAAATCCGCTTGAGCCGGCCCCACTCTCCCTCCTCGCGTATCACGTTGGTCAACTCCAGGATGCGCAGGAAGAAGCTGTTGTGGGTGGCCTCGGCAAAGGCCTGGTGCAAGGCGCCATCCCAATGCTCGAACTCCTCGATGCTGGCAGCCGCCTCGGACCGTGCCAGGCACTCCTCCATGCGTGTGAAATCATCGGCAGTGGCAAAGCGCACGATCAGCGAAACCATCTGCGGCTCGATCAGCAGTCGGGCATCCATCAACTGGGCCGGGCTCACCTGCCCCGCCATGCTGCCGACACTCGGCGAAACGGGAGATGAGGATGCGTAGGATGCCGACGCCTCGGGTGGAGCGAACAGTTCGGCGGCGCTCTCGCTGACGAAGGTGCCGCTACCCACCACCTGCGTGATCGCTCCCAGCGACTTGAAATGGCCCAGGACGCGCCTCACCGCGCCGCGAGAGGCGCCGAAACGCTCGCTCAGCTCACGCTCAGTCGGCAGTCGATGGCCGGGGGGAAAGCGGCCGCTGGCTATCTCGGCCTGCACATGGCGGGCCAGGGCTCTGGCGCCGTCCGAACGGATGCCGCTCTCGGCCAGGGCGTCCCGAAGGGCCCTGTCGTCGATGGTGCGCGTCGGCCTTTCGCTCACGGGACATCCTTCATCATGTCATGCATTACGGATCCAATCCCTGCTGAATTTAGCCCATTTGGTACATCATGACAAAAACAATGGCTTGAATTAGTACCAATTGCCTTCTAGGCTCGGTCAATACAGAACCAAAACAAACCAATGGAGAGCCAATCATATGAAATTCGCCACCCTGCGAACGGCGGCCGACCAGCCGCCCTTCGTCGCCCTGATCGACGCCGCAGGCCAGCGCTACTGGCCGCTGAGCGACCTCGTTCCCGAGTTCCAGGGCGACATGCAGCAGTTGATCCACGACTGGGCCTCACTGGGCGAACGGATCGCGCCCCAAGGCGAGGGCCGCCTCCTCGACGGAGCCAGCCTACAGGTTCCTCTTCACCCCCACCGCAACATGTTCTGTATCGGCAAGAACTACTTCGAGCACGCCGCGGAATTCAGCGGCTCCGGCTACGACAGCAGCACCACTGCCGACGATGTGGTCCCCAAGCACCCGATCGTCTTCACCAAGGCCTACAACACCCTGATCGCCCATGGCGACGACATTCCACGCCATGCCGAGGTCACCGAACAGCTCGACTACGAGGCGGAATTCGCCGTCATCATCGGCAAGAGCGGTCGCGGCATCAAGAAGAGCGAGGCCTTTGATCATGTCTGGGGCTATACCATCGCCAACGACGTGACCGCTCGCGACCTCCAGAAGAAGCACAAGCAGTGGCATCTCGGCAAGTCGCTGGATGGCCTCTGCCCCATGGGGCCGTGGCTCGTCACCGCCGACGAGTTGGAGCGCGACAGCGCCACCATCAAGTGCTGGGTCAATGGCGAACTGCGCCAGGATGCCCGGCTGGATCAGCTCATCTTCGACGTGCCGACACTGATCGAAACCCTTTCTGCCGGCATCACGCTCGAGCCCGGCGACGTGATCCTGACCGGTACGCCGGTCGGCGTCGGTATCGGCTTCACCCCTCCCAGGTTCCTGCAGGCCGGCGACACCGTGCGCATCGAGGTCACGGGCATTGGCGCATTGGAAAATCGGGTCGGCGACTGAGCGACCCGTATCGGCACCAGGTTCCACAATGCGCCCTCGAGCGCCATAACAACATCAGGAGCACGCCATGTTCATCCCAGATTCCAAGCTCAAGACACTCTCCGCCGCCATGCTGGTGGCTATCGGAGGTTTCGCCACGGCTCCCGCCATGGCCGAGGATTTCTATGCCGGCAAGACCATCGAGATGGTGGTGCCGTTCGGCGAGGGCGGTGCTACCTACGTCGCAGCCAAGTTCCTCGAGCCCTTCCTCGAGAAGCATCTACCGGGTAAGCCTCAGGTCAACGTGCGCACCCGGCCGGGCGGCGGTTCGATTCTAGGCGCCAATTGGTTCCAGCAGAATGCCGAGCCCGACGGCGAAACCATTCTCTTCACCACTTCCTCCACTTCCAACCCGTACGTGCTGGGCATGGACGCGGTGGAATATGACCTGGCCGCGATGCGCCCGGCCTACAGCCTGCCCTTCGGTGCAGTGATCTACGTCTCGCCGCGCACCGGCATCGAGTCGCCAGCCGAACTTCGCTCGCCTGACATGCCGCTGATCTACGGCGGTATCGCCGCTGCCGCCAGCGATCTTCCCGTGTTGCTCGCCTTCGAGCTGCTCGATCTCGACCTGCGCACGGTACTTGGCTTCGACGGCCGCGGCCCGGCCCGCCTGGCCTTCGAACGCGGGGAAACCAACATCGACTTCCAGTTCACCCCGGCCTACATGTCGCAGGTGGTGGACATGGTCGAAGCGGGTTCCGCGGTGCCGATCATGACCGGTGGCTCGGTAGGCGGCGACGGTGTGCTGAGCGCTCGTGACCCCGCCTTTCCCGACTACCCTTCGGTCTATGAGGTCTACGAGGAGCTGAATGGAGAGCCACCTTCCGGCGTGGAGTGGGATGCCTTCCAGGCGATCGGTGCCACGACCTTCAACTTCGGCCTCACCGCCTACCTGCCGGAAGGGACACCGGACGAAGTCATCGAAATCTTCGAGGAAACCATCGCCGCCATCAACGCCGATCCCGACTACCAGGAGCAGAGCCAGGAGGCCATCGGAGGCTACGACCTGCTACCGGCGTCGGCGGTCACCGATTCACTGAGCGAAGCCCTGCAGCCCTCCGAAGAGGTGCGTGACCACCTGCGCACCCTGCTCAGCGAGAAGTATGACGTCGAGCTGTAAGCTCGGTACCGATGCGGCCAGCCCCCCCGGGCTGGCCGTACTCGATGATCCCGCATAGGAATCGCAACGTGCTCGAGAATATCGTTTCGGCCCTGGATATCCTGTTCCAGCCCGCGCGGCTGCTGGCGCTCTTCGCCGGCATGCTGGCCGGGATGGTGTTCGGCATGCTGCCGGGGCTGGGTGGGGTCGCTGCCGTGTCGATCCTGCTGCCGTTCATCTATCTCATGGATGGTTACGCCGGCCTGGCGATGCTGCTCGGTGCCATCTCGGTGATCTACACCTCGGACACCATCACCTCGGTGCTGCTCGGTGCGCCAGGCTCGCCAGCCTCGGCGCCCACCGCCATCGAGGGCCATGCGCTGGCCAAGCAGGGCAAGGCGTCGCTGGCGCTCGGCGTCGGCTTTCTGGCATCGATGGTAGGCGGCCTGTTCGGCGCCCTGATTCTCTCCGTGGCGATTCCGATTGCCGGCCCGCTGGTACTGGCGCTGGGCACCCCGGAGCTGTTCATGTTCGCCCTGGTGGGGCTGTGCTTTGCCGCCAGCATGGTAGGCAAGGATCTCGCCGTTGGCCTCGCTGCCGCCTGCTTCGGCATTCTGCTGGGCGTGGTCGGTGCCGCGCCGGCCGCTGCCAACTATCGCTTCATCTTCGGCCAGTCCTACCTGATGGATGGCCTATCGCTGCCGATCGTGGCACTCGGGCTGTTCGCCGTGGCCGAGCTGATCAGCATGGTCGCCGCAGGCGGTGGCATTGCCGGCAAGCCGACGCCCCTGGGCAAGTGGAGCGACAGCTTTCGCGAGTTCTGGCGCCATCGCTGGCTGATCTGTCGCTCGTCGCTGATCGGCATTTTCGGCGGCTTCGTACCCGCGGTGGGTGCCAGCGCCTCCACTTGGATCGCCTACGGCCACGCCATGAGTTCCACCAAGGACAAGCGCAATTTCGGCAAGGGCGAGATCCGCGGCGTGGCCAGCGCCGAAGGAGCCAACAACGCCACGATCATTTCCGACCTGGTGCCCACCATGTTGTTCAGCGTGCCGGGCGGGCCCGCCGCCGCCATCTTCCTCGGCGCGCTGTTCTCGTTCGGCTTCTATCCTGGCCCGCGCATGGTCAGCGAATCGCCGGACCTGATGTACATGATCGTATGGAGCGTGGCACTGGCCTCGGTGCTGGGAGCCGCCATCTGCTTCGCCGTGACGCCCTACATCGCCCGGCTGACGCGGGTGAACTTCGCGCTGATCGCCGCCCCGCTGCTGTTGATCATGGTGGCCGGCGCCTACCAGGGTACCCGTACCTTCGGCGACATCCTCGCCCTGCTGGCACTCGGCATCCTCGGCTGGCTGATGAAGAATGCCGGCGTCCCACGCGCCCCGGTGCTGGTCGGCTTCGTGCTGGCCACGCCCATGGAACAGTACTTCTGGCTGACCACCCAGATCCACGGCTTCGCCTGGCTGACACGCCCCGGGGTGCTGATCATCGCCTCGCTGATCGTGATTCCGCTGGTGTTGAACGTGGTGCGCCGACTGCGCCAGCGGCGTAGCGCCGGCCGCGACGAATCGCTGCCTCAAACCGCAGCGGATAGCGGCGAGACCGCTAGCCACGACAGCAGCGTCATCCTGATCATGGTGTTGCTGATGGTTGCGGCCTTCGGCTACGCACTGGTGGAGATGCTCGGCTTTAGACCCAATGCGCGGCTGATGCCGAGCCTGGGAATCGTGCCGGGCCTGCTGCTCAGTCTCTACCTGCTGGTTCGCCAGCTGATCTCCATGCAGCGCCAGGGGCGCTGCGTGAACCTGGCGAGCCGCCAGGAGCTGCCCGTGCTTGGCGGCATCCTGCTGTACGGCATCGTCATGTGGCTGGTCGGGTTCAACTTGGCCACGCCGCTGCTGCTGGCCTGGTTGCTCGTCGGCTGCGCCAGAATGCGCTGGGGTTCCGCCCTGCTCTACGGGCTTGCGGTCTATGCCGTCGCCCAGGGCATGTTCGCCATGATGCGCCTCACGCCACCTCGGGGCATGCTGCTGAGCCTGCCCATGCCGTGGTGAGGTGTTGCGATACACCGCGCCAGTAAGTGGCGCCAGCCTGCATCTCAGGCACCGAAGATGCGGTGCAGGTCCGGCGTCCCTGCTTCCTCCTCGACGATGGAGAGCGAGGCCTCGATGGCCTTGAGGTGACGACTCATGAAGGCCGTTGCCCGCTCGCCGTTCTTGGCTTCGAGAAAGCCGATCAGGTCGTCGTGGTCATGTGACTCGCAGCCCAGATGTCCCGAGCTGCCGTAAACCGCCAGGATAAGCGATGAACGTGAACAGAGCTGGCCGACGAAAGCGGCCAGGGTGGCGTTGCCCGAAAGCTGGGCCAGACGCTCGTGAAAAGCGGCGGAGAGCTTGATCGCGCGGCTCTGCTCGCCCGACTTCAGCGCTTCGCGCTCGCGCCGGGCCATGTCGCGCAGTTCACGCACGTCCTCGGCGGTGATGCGCCGTGCCACTTCGGGCATCAAGCCGCACTCCACCATCTGACGGGCGTCGAAAACGTCCTTGGCCTCATCGGCGGTGGGGCGCGTGACGCTGGCACCGCGGCGTGGCGTGAGGGTCACCAGCTGTTCCAGGGCCAGGCGCTGGAGGATCTTGCGTATGCCGGTGCGGCTGATGCCGAACACCTCGGCCAGGGCATCCTCGCGCAGGCGCGCACCGGGGCGCAGACGGTGCTCGATGATGGCATCGCTGATCGTGCGATAGATGGCCTCATGACGCTCCGCCCCATCGCCATTCTTGCCCAGGCGCCTTGGCTTGGCCTTGCCCGAATCGCCGGCCTCGGCCAGGCTCTGCCGCTGGTTCATGGTGCCTCTCCTCGCTTCCAACACTGGCAGCCATTGTATACGTATCTCTGGCCGACTATCGAACCTATATGGACGCCCCCAGCCCGCGGGGAGGCGGGCTGAGGGCATCATGGGCATCAAGCGATTCCGGTGTCACTCCGACCAGGCGGCAATGACCTCGCGCTCCTCGTCGGTCATGCCGGTCATGTTGCCAAGCGGCATGTATTTGCTGCCTACCACTTGCTGGATGCGCTCCTTCTGGCCAAGTATCTGCTGCTCGGTATCGTAGGCAACGCCAGCAGGTGGCGAGGTGAAGCCGGGCTGGGTCGGCTGGCGCGAATGACAGGCGACACAGTGCTGGTCGATCAGCGCGTGGACCTCCTCGAAGTCTGGTCCTGCGCCCTCGGCCACGGGCGTGCCGGTCACTTGCCCGGCCGGAGCCGCCAGCCAGAACGCCACCAGGATCAGTGCTGCGCCGGCGACGGGATAGGCCGGCTGGATCTTGCCCGTGTGCATCAGCACGAAGAACTGGCGGATCAGCGCACCGGCGAAGATGAACAGCGCCATCAGCACCCAGGCGTATTCATGGTTGTACACGAAAGAGTAGTGGTTGCTGATCATCAGCAGCACCACCGGCAGGGTGAAGTAGGTGTTGTGGACCGAGCGTTGCTTGCCGCGCTTGCCATCCAGCGGGTTCGGCTCCTCGCCGGCCTTCATCGCCTTGACCATGCGCCGCTGGCCGGGAATGATCCAGAAGAAGACGTTGGCCGACATGGCGGTGGCCATCACCGCACCGGTCAGCAGGAAGGCCGCCCGCCCGGAGAACATCTGCACGCTGAGATAGGCCACGACGACCATCAGCACGGCGACAGCCAGGCTGAGGATGCCGTCGCGATCCATGTTGGGGCTGATGCGCTTGCACAGCTCGTTGTAGATCACCCAGCCGGCCAGCAGGAACACCAGTGCCAGCACGTTGGCCTGCCAGCCACTCAGGTTGGCGGCCCACTCCCAACTGCTGTTGGGGTTGACCAGGTAGAAGCCAGGGTTGGTCATGTAGAGCAGCACGAACAGGGCGAAACCCGAAAGCCAGGTGGTGTAGGACTTCCAGAACGACCAGTGGAGATCCTCAGGCAGCTTGGCAGGCGCCGTGGCATATTTCTGGTTGTGGTAGAAGCCACCGCCGTGCACGGCCCACATCTCGCCGAACACGCCCTTGTCACGATCCTCTGCAGCCTTGGGCTTGCGCAGGCCGTTGTCCAGCATCACGAAATAGATCGACTCGCCGATCCAGGCGATGGCCGCGATGACGTGCAGCCAGCGCAGCATGAAATTGACGAACTCGAGTAGGTAAGCTTGCATCAGGTTGTCTCAGTTTCGTTGTTGTTGACGCCGCATCGCGGAGCGCAGCCAGTTTTGGATAACGATTAGCTGCCGCGGTAGGTGGAGTAGCCATACGGTGATAGAAGCAGCGGCACATGGTAGTGCTGCGAGGCGTCGGCCACGCCGAAACGCAATGGGATGACGTCGAGGAAGCGCGGCTCGTCGGCCTGGGTGCCCTGCCGACGCAGGTAGTCGCCGGCATGAAAGACGAGCTCGTACTCACCGCTCCGGAAACCGTCGCCTTCCAGGATGGGGGCATCGCAGCGGCCATCGTCATTGGTGGTCACCGTCTTGAGCGCTGTGCGCTGTGCGCCATCCAGACGATAGACTTCGATACGGATGCCTTCACCGGGGCAGCCTTGGGCAGTATCCAGCACGTGAGTGGTCAGTCGTCCCATCTCGTTACTCCTGTAGTTGGCCCGAGATAGCCTGCGGCAGCTTCGGGTCGAGTCAGTGTCTGGCGGGAACTGAGGCCCACCACACCACCATGAAGACAGTTTTAGCTCTTTCGGTGGTACATTTCAAAATTTTTTTGTATACACTTTATTGAAGACACGCGACTTCCCTACCTTTGCAGCCCTCACCCATGGAGCAAGCACGATGCATGACAATACGCTGATTCCACGCCCCAGCACCCTCGACCTCAGTGAATTCGTGACCCGCTTCGGCGACATCTATGAACACTCCCCTTGGGTGGCCAAGCTGACCTGGGAGCGCGGCCTGCAGGCTGCACAGGACACATCGGCCGGGCTCGCCGAGGCCATGGGCCGGACGCTGCGTGAGGCCTCTCCGGAGCGCCAGCTCGAGGTGATCCGCGCCCACCCCGACCTGGCCGGCAAGGCCGCCATTGCCGGGGATCTCACCGACGACTCCACGCGTGAGCAGGCCGGGGCCGGGCTCGACCAGTGTACGCCCGAGGAGATGGCTCGCTTCGAGCGCCTCAACGCCGCTTACAAGGAGAAATTCGGCTTTCCTTTCGTCATGGCCGTGAAAGGCAGCGATCGCCACGCCATTCTCGCCGCCTTCGAGGCCCGCCTGGAGAACTCGCAGCAGGAGGAGCGTCGTACCGCCATCGAACAGATCAACCGCATCGCCCGCCTGCGCCTGGACGACCGCGCGACGAATCGCTGACCGGCAATGACATGGCAGCGTCGTCACGGCCGCTGCCATGCTTCCCTCCGTTACCCTTGATGCGCCTTTGCCCCCTTCTCCCTATTTCCTTACACCAGGCGCCGCCACGAGCGGTGCGTGTCACTTGCTGTACAGGCGCCCCAGACATGACCAAACGGTCAGAACAATTCTTTCAACGCCATGTTTTAAACGATAATTATATTTGGTGGACAAAAATTACTTCGAATTGTCTTTTAAAAGAAACTCTATTGTGTACATTCTTTCTGGGGCGTGGTGCACAGACAAGCATCACGAAACAATAACAACCCGAGAGCCTGACAATGACCGACGCTGAACAGTCGCCTCGACAGACCAAGCCTTCACGCACCATCAACCAGAACCCTGACGCCATGCCGCCGCTGAGCAAGGCGATTCCGCTCGGGCTGCAGCACATCATGGCGATGTTCGCCGGCAATGTGACGCCGCCCATCATCATCGCAGGCGTGATCGGCGCCACTGCTGGCGAACAGATCTTCCTCATCCAGGTCGCCCTGTTCGTGGCCGGCGTCTCCACCCTGGTGCAAACCATCGGCATGGGCCCCATCGGTGCCCGCCTGCCGATCGTCCAGGGCACCAGCTTCGGCTTCCTGCCCGTTGCCCTGCCGCTGGCCAAGGCCTTCGGCTTGCCGGCTGTGCTAGGGGCTTCCTTCATCGCCGGCCTGCTACAGATCCTGCTGGGGGCATTCCTCAAGAAGATTCGCCACTGGTTCTCGCCAGTGGTGACCGGCATCGTGGTACTGCTGATCGGCATCACGCTGATGCCGGTGGGACTGAACTATGCCGCTGGCGGCGTGGGATCCGCCGACTTCGCTTCTCCCACCAACCTGGCATTGGCCCTCTTCGTGCTGGTGGTGACCATCACGGTGCACCAGCTGGGCCGCGGTTTCATCAAGGCCTCGTCGATCCTGTTCGGCTTGCTGGCCGGCTACCTGGTGGCCATTGCACTGGGCATGGTGGACTTCACCAACCTGCGCGACGCCGCCTGGTTCGCCCTGCCTCAGCCCTTCGTCTACGGCATGGAATTCTCCATGACGGCGATCGTCGGCATGACGCTGATCATGTTCGTGGTGGGGCTAGAAACCATTGGCAACATCTCGGCCATCACGACCGGTGGAGCCGGCCGACCGGCCAAGGATCGCGAACTCTCCGGAGGCGTGATGGCCGATGGCGTAGCGACCTCCTTCGCCGCCGTGTTCAACACGCTACCCAATACCGCCTATGCCCAGAACGTGGGCCTGATTACCCTGACCGGCGTGGTCAGCCGTCACGTGGTGACAATCGGCGGCATCCTGCTGATCGCCATGGGCCTGTTCCCGAAGCTGGGCGGCCTGGTCGCTGCCATGCCCCATGCCGTGCTGGGCGGAGCCGGCATCGTGATGTTCGGCATGATCGCCTCGGCCGGACTCAAGATTATCAAGGAGTGCGAACTCGACCAGCGCGCCATGCTGATCATCGCGGTGTCGCTGAGTCTCGGCATCGGGTTGCCTGCGGTGGAAGCGATATCGGAAACCATGCCGGGGCAGGCCGGCCTGCTGCTGAAGTCGGGCCTGGTGCCGGCTGCCGTAGCCGCCCTGCTGCTGGACGCCATCCTGCCGGGCAAGCCACGGCGCAATGCCCCCAAGGAGCCGATGGCTGCCGAGAGCGAGCAGGCGCGCTCCAACGTCTGAGCCTGTGGCCGGCCCGGGCTTTCCCCCCGCCCGGTCACCTTCATCCTGACCCTGCGTCGGACTACTGGCTTCCTGGGTTCTACACTGGTGACAGGAATGCCCATGGAGGAGGATGCGCCATGTTTCGCGATCGCCTGGACGCTGCCGAGCAACTCGCCACCCGCCTCTCTCACCTGAAAGGTGCCAACCCCTTGATCTTGGCCATCCCGCGCGGAGGGGTGCCCATGGGGCGCTATCTGGCCGATGCCCTCGAGGGAGAGCTCGACGTCGTGCTGGTGCGCAAGATACGTGCCCCGGGCAGCCCCGAGTTCGCCATCGGCGCCATCAGCGAGGACGGCACCATGAAGCTCGACGCAGCGGCCTCGCACTTCCCTCAGGAGGCGGTCGAGCGAGAGGCGGAGCAGCAACGCAAGCTGCTTGGGGAACGCCGCCAGCGCTATAGCCCGATCCGCCCACCGATTCCGCCAGAGGGCCGGGTCGTGGTGATAGTCGACGATGGCAGTGCTACTGGCGCCACCATGGAAGCAGCATTGAAGGCCTTGTATGGCCGCACCGAACTCTTGGTGGCAGCGCTTGGGGTAGCCGCACCCAGTGCCGTCGCCCGACTGGAGGCGATCGCCGATGAGGTAGTATGCCTGGAAGCGCCGCACACCTTCAGGGCGGTCGGGCAGTTCTACGCCGATTTCGGTCAGGTAGAGGAAGAAGAGGTCATGCAGCTGCTCGGCGGATGACGTCGCCACGCACTGCGGTGAAACCTTTCACCGCGCATATAAGGAAAGGCCGCCGCCCCGGGAGGGGCGACGGCCTTTTTCGTCAGCGGCAGGTGCGGCGACTTACTTGGTCGCGGCGCTGGCGGCCTTGACGTTCTGCTCGGTCAGCTGCTGACCTTTCTGCAGGAATTCCTGGCTCAGGTCGACGACCTTCTTGGTGTCGCCCTGCAGACGCTCGCCCAGCTCCTTGACGGTTTTCTGCTGGGTCTCGAACACCTGCTTGAGGCCTTCGGAGTCCTTGACGTCGACCCAGGCACGGGCTTGGGCCAGGCTCAGGTCGGAGTAGCTGCGGAAGGCTTCCATCTGTGCCGAGAGAAGCTTCTCGTAGTACTCCAGGGCCAGCGAGCCATAGGCACGCGCCGGGGCGATGAACAGGGATTCGAACTGCTGAGTCGCTTTATCTTGGGTCTTGCTCATGAGACACCTCCTACGTTGCATTGCCAAGGCAGGATTGCGCCTTGTTGCAATGCAACATAGCACCTCGGTTTGTGCTATGCAACATTTTTTGTGCAATGCAGCATAAGGTGTCGATGCCCCTCCCGTAACCGATGCGTCAGCGATAGGCACCTTCGATATCCGTTACGCGCATGGCCCCGCGACCGAGCCCGTCGTGCAGGTCGAGCATACGCTCGATCCAGCCATAGACCGGGTCGGCATTCGATACCAGGTCGGCAGTGGATACCACCCTGGCCCACATGAAGGAGCCGAACACCAGGTAGTCGGCCGCGGCGGGCGCCTCGCCATCGATGAAGTCGGACTCCTTCAAACAGCCACGCAACGGCTCGAGGGCGGCATCCAACTGCGCCAGCCCCTTGGCGGGCGAATGGAATTCCTCCAGGGAGCGTCCAAAGCGCTTTTCACGCGTCTCGCGAAAGTAGTCGCGATCCCTGGGGGCGATGGCATTGAGCAGGTCCATGACGATGGTACGCATCATCGCCGGTTGCAGGGCACGCTCGGCATAGTGCTTGAAGAAGCGCGCCCGAGCCTCGGCCACTTCCGAGCCCAGCAGTGGCGCCTCAGGGTAGGTGCGATCCAGATGGCACAGGATGGCGTAACTGTCGATGATCGTCTCGTCGCCATCGACCAGCACCGGAACCTTGTCGTAGTCGGCAAAGGCCAGGGCCTCCTTGTCGGAGAAATGCCAGGCGCGCGTCTCGTAATCGAGCTTCTTGTGGGCCAGCGCATAGCGCACGCGCCAGCAATAGGGGGAAAAGCGCAGCCCTTCGTCGATGCCGCAGAGATCAAAGAGAACCCTTGCCATGACGCCTCCTGGCGAAAATGGATTGTCGTCTCCGGATAGTGCCAGCCTTCCTGGCAGGATGCCAATCGCGCCGGGCTCGACTAAGCTGGGGTCTGAAGCCTGTCCATTAGTCTAATAACGAGTAGCGCCCAATCGTATGATCGGACGCTTCATTCATTTCTATGCCATTGTTCTTCATAGACTATGTTTCTTGTCACCATGCCCAGTCCGGCCACGCAATATTGGTAAGACCAATGATCCAAGGATGGCAACTTGCGTTCGCTCTTCGTATCGTTGCTTCCCTTGCCGGCAAAGGCAGGGGGTGCCCCGCCAGATGGCCTGCACCTGCGGGTCTCTAACGCTGGTTTCTAACAAGGAGAAATCCGAGGAAACGTCATGACGGATACAACCCTAGCGCTACTCGCCTTCACGCCGTTGGTACTGGCCGGCGTATTGCTGATCGGCTTTCGCATGGCTGCCAAAACCGCCATGCCCATCGTTTTCGTGATCACGGCCCTGATCGGGCTGTTCGCCTGGGAAATGAGCTTCAATCGGGTATTGGCATCGACGCTTCAAGGCTTGATCCTGACCGTCTCGATTCTGTGGATCATCTTCGGCGCCATCCTGCTGTTGAACACGCTGAAGCACTCCGGGGGTATCGCAGCCATCCGCAATGGCTTCTCAGGTATCAGCCCCGACAAGCGGGTTCAGGCGCTGATTGTGGCCTGGCTGTTCGGCTGTTTCATCGAAGGGGCGTCGGGCTTCGGCACACCCGCAGCGGTAGCAGCGCCGCTGATGGTAGCACTCGGCTTCCCGGCGCTGGCCGCCGTGGTCGTGGGTATGATGATTCAGTCGACCCCGGTATCCTTCGGCGCTGTCGGCACGCCCATCGTGGTCGGTGTCACCGGTGGGATCAATTCCTCCGCCATCACAGAACAGTTGGAAGCGGGCGGCTTCACCTGGCTCGAGTATTTCCGTCTCATCTCGGCCGAAGTGGCCATCGTGCATGGCATTATCGGCATCCTGATGCCGCTGATCATGGTCGTCATCATGGTGCGCTTCTTCGGCGCCAACCGCTCCTGGAAGGAGGGGCTTTCCATCGCCCCGTTCGCGATCTTCACCGGCGTGGCCTTTGTGGTGCCCTACACTCTGGCCGGCGTGTTCCTGGGGCCGGAGTTCCCCTCGATGATAGGGGCCATGGTGGGCCTGGCCATCGTAGTGCCGGCGGCCCGCCGCGGCTTCCTGCTGCCCAAGGACAGCTGGGACTTCCCCGAGCGCGACGCCTGGCCGACTGGCTGGATCGGCAAGTTCGAGATCAAGATCGACGACATCGCCGGCAAGACACCGCTCTCCACCTGGATGGGCTGGCTTCCCTACGTGCTGCTGGCCGTGTTCCTGGTCGCCTCGCGCACCATCGATCCGCTGCGTGAAGCGCTCAATGCCTGGACCTTCGGCTGGGGCAATATCCTTGGCGAAACGGGTGTCTCAGGCAGCATCGCTCCTCTCTACCTGCCCGGCGGCATCCTGCTGATGGTGGTGCTGGTCACCGCCCTGCTGCACCGTATGCGCATCGGTGAGCTCAAAGCCGCCTTCAGCGAGTCCTCGCGCACCCTGCTGGGGGCCGGCTTCGTGCTGATCTTCACCATTCCCATGGTGCGGATCCTGATCAACTCGGGCGTCAACGCCGCCGACCTGGTCTCCATGCCAGTGGCCATGGCCCAGCTGGTGGCCAACAGCGTGGGCGATGTCTATCCCTTCTTCGCCCCGGCAGTAGGCGGCCTGGGGGCCTTCATCGCCGGTTCCAATACGGTTTCCAACCTGATGCTGGCCGATTTTCAGTTCAACGTAGCTCAGCAGCTCGGCCTCTCCACTGCCTTCATGGTGGCGCTG
Source organism: Halomonas sp. A29 (assembly GCF_046723295.1). Lineage (NCBI taxonomy): Bacteria > Pseudomonadati > Pseudomonadota > Gammaproteobacteria > Oceanospirillales > Halomonadaceae > Halomonas > Halomonas sp. A29. The sequence continues at coordinate 353,563 of NZ_JAXQPR010000007.1, read as the reverse complement.
CAGGCCGTGGGCGCCGCTGCCGGCAACATGATCGCCATCCACAACGTGGTAGCGGCATCGGCTACCGTCGGCCTGCTCGGCCGCGAAGGCGAGACCATCCGCAAGACCATCCTGCCGACGCTCTACTACCTGGTATTCGCCGGAGCGATCGCCATGGTCGGCTTCTACGTGCTCAACGTCAGCGACCCGCTGATGGAGGTGGGCGCGACGGAAGCTGCGATCGTCGAGCAGATGGAGCAGGAGCCTGCTGAAGAGGCGGGAGAGGCGGGAGAGGCGGACCAAGAAGAGCTGGAAGAACTGGAAGGGGCTGAACAGGAGCCCATGGAAGAGGATGAGCAGGACGAGGATGAGCGGGAAGAGTAAACCTGACCTGACCGCCTGGTAACGGCTGCGCCCCGAGGTATATATACCTCGGGGCGCGCTTTTTTTGCGGCTAATGGCTAGCGGCTAACGGCCTGGTCGATACGTTCGAGCTGACCCTGATGGTGGCGTGCTTTCTCGACGTAACCTGCTGCGTTGCGCCGCATTCCTTCGATGGCCTTGTCGTCGAGTTCACGCACCACTTTCGCCGGCGCTCCAACGATCAGCGAGTTCGGCGGAAATTCGGCCCCCTCCTTTACCACGGCCCCGGCTGCCACCAGGCAGTTTTCGCCGATCACCGCACCGTTGAGGATCACCGCCTGGATACCGATCAGGCTACCGTCACCAACGGTACAACCGTGCAACATCGCCTGATGGCCGACGGTGACTCGCTTGCCCACCTTGAGCGGAAATCCCGGATCGGCATGCAGCACGGCGCCGTCCTGTATATTGCTCCCCTCGCCGACTTCCAGATGATCGGTGTCGCCACGCAGCACCGCCTGATACCAGACGCTGGCGTCGACCTTTAGCGTTACCTGTCCGATCACCTCGGCGCTCTGCGCCACATAGGCACTTTCATGAATGTCAGGGCGGTGCTCGCCCAACCGGTAGATCGCCATCGAATGCTCCTCCATGGTCGTCAGATCGTCGAGGTCGCTGCCGGCCTTCCAAGCCTTCAGCCAGGCGCTCGACATGATGCAACCCACGTCGCCCCCTTTTTGCAAGAAACACCCTGCCTCATCAGGCCAGTGCCTGCTCCAGCAGGCGAGCGACATGGAGTGCTTGGCGGCCTGATCCATCCTTGATCTGATGGCGACAGCTGGTGCCATCGGCCACCACGAGCGCCTCTTCATCGGCTTCACGAATCGCCGGCAGCAGTGACAATTCCGCCATTTTCATGGAGGCGTCGTAATGCTCGGCCTCGTAGCCAAAGCTGCCCGCCATGCCACAGCAGGATGACTCGATGGTTTTCACTTCCAACTCCGGGATCCAACCCAGCACTTGCTCTACCGGCCGCAGTGCATCGAAGGCCTTTTGATGGCAATGGCCATGCAACAACGCCTGTCGCGGCAACGGCTTGAGCTTTAGTGACAATTCACCGGTGGCATGAGCCCTGACCAGGAACTCCTCGAACAGGAAGGCTGATTCGGAGAGGGCACGCGCCTGGGCACCAAAGCCATATTGCAGGAATTCGTCGCGCATGCCGAGCAGGCAGGATGGCTCCAGCCCGACGATGGCAATACCACGCTCGACATAGGGCATCAACGCCTCCAGAGTTCGCCGAGCCTCTTCCTTGGCTTTGTCGAACTGGCCCGAGGAGAGATAGGTACGGCCGCAGCAAAGTGGTCGTTCGCCGGGCTTGACGTTGAGATGCACCCGGTAACCTGCCGCCTCCAGTACCCGCTTGGCGGCTCGGGCGTTTTCACTCTCCATGTAGTTGTTGAAGGTATCCACGAACAGCACTACCTCACGCAAAGCTGAGCCAGGGCTGTCGTGCCGCTCGGCCAGGAAGTTGCCGTTGAAAGCAGGCAATACGCGCTCGCCAGCCAACCCCAGCGCCTTCTTCAGTGGCCCGGCTACAAAGGGTAAGCGTTCCGCCACCCCCAGCACCTTGGAGAAACGACTGGCCCAAGCGGCATAGCGCGGCACCTCTCCCACCATACGGTCGCGCAGCGACAATCCATTGGCGCGGACCCGAGCGGCACGGGCTTCGATCTTGAACTTGGCCATGTCTACGCCGGTTGGACAGTCGCGCTTGCAACCCTTGCAAGAGACGCACAGGTCAAGTGCTTCCTTGACCTCGTCGCTGGCCAACCCCTCATCACCGAGTTGGCCGGAGAGTGCCAGACGCAGGGTATTGGCCCGCCCCCGCGTCAGGTGCTGCTCATCGCGGGTGGCACGGTAGCTGGGGCACATGGTCCCGGCGTCAAACTTGCGACAGTGGCCGTTGTTGTTGCACATCTCCACCGCCATGGCCAGGCCGTGGGTAGGGTCGCCGGCACTGCCGGGCTCGCTCTGCTCGCCGGTGAGTGGGTCCCGCTCGACGTTCCAGGACGACCAATCAAACAGCGGTATGAGCGGGATTCGCTGATAGTCGGAAGGGAAGCGGAAGTAGCGCTCATCATCCATCTTGGGGGTATCGACGATCTTGCCGGGGTTGAGCAGGTTTTCCGGGTCGAAGGCCCTCTTGACCCCCTTGAGAGCCTCATTGAGCGTTTCCCCGTACTGCCAGGCCACCCATTCGCCGCGGCACAGGCCGTCGCCGTGTTCGCCGGAGTAGGCCCCCTTGTACTCACGTACCAGAGCGGAAGCCTGCTCCGCGATTTCGCGCATCTTCGCGGCACCATCACGACGCATGTCGAGTATCGGTCGCACATGCAGGGTGCCGACGCTGGCATGGGCGTACCAGGTCCCCTCGGTGCCGTAGCGGTGAAATACCTCGGTGAGCCTGTCGGTGTATTCCGCCAGATGCTCCAGGGGCACCGCACAGTCTTCGATGAAGGAGACCGGCTTGCCGTCCCCCTTCATGCTCATCATGATGTTGAGGCCGGCCTTGCGCACGTTCCACAGCGCCTGCTGCTCGGCGGGCTCGGGCATCTCCACCACGCTGCCAGGCAGCCCCAGGTCGGCCATCAGCGCGTTGAGTCGCCCGAGCGAGGTGAGCTGGGCATCGCGGTCCTCACCGACGAACTCCACCAGCAGCACCGCTTGGGGTCGACCGATCAGGGCCTTCTCGATCACCGGGCGGAAGGCCGGGTTATCCAGGGAGAGATCGATCATGGTGCGGTCGACCAGCTCCACCGCCGTGGGGTCCAGGGTGACGATGTGCTGGGTGAAATCCATCGCCTGATAGAAGGTGGGGAAGTTCACCACACCCAGCACCTTGTGGGTTGGCAGCGGCGATAGCCGGAGCTTGATACGTCGGCTTACCGCCAGGGTCCCCTCGGAGCCCACCAGCAGGTGGGCCAGGTTGACACGCCCGTCCGGGTCGTAGGGCTTGGGGTTCTGGCAATCGAACAGGTCGAGGTTGTATCCCCCGACACGTCGCAGCACCTTGGGAAAGTGCTCACGGATATCCGGGGCGACACCTTCGGCGATGGCCTTGACCCGTTCGGCCAGTGCGCGCTCGCGTCCCTTGAGCGGCAGCTCGTCGAAGAAGCCGAAGTGGCCCTCGCTTCCGTCGGCCAGCCAGGCATCCACGCCAAGCACGTTGTGCACCATGTTGCCGTAGCGGATCGAACGCGAGCCGCAGGAATTGTTGCCGGTCATGCCGCCGAGGGTGCACTGGGCGCTGGTGGAGACATCTACCGGAAACCAGAGCCCATGGGGCTTGAGCCAGGCGTTGAGGTGGTCGAGCACGACACCTGGCTCCACCACCACGGTGCGCGCCTCGGCATCGAACTCGAGGACCTGGTTCAGCCAGCGGGTATGGTCGATCACCAGCGCTTCGCCCACCGTCTGGCCGCACTGGCTGGTCCCGGCGCCACGGGCCAGGATCGGCACCCGCGCATCACGGGCGATTTCCAGTGCCGTGGTCAGATCCTGCTGGTGGCGCGGGATCACCACGCCCACCGGCATCACCTGGTAGATCGAAGCATCGGTCGAGTAGCGGCCTCGCGAGGCTTGGTCGAACAGCACCTCGCCTTCCAGCTCTCGGGCAAGGCGGGTCGCCAGCCCGGTCACCGGTTTGACTCGTGCATCCCGGGACGCGGTCTTGTCCGTCAGAGAGGTCATTCTGCCTTCCTCAGCCATGGGATGGGATCACTTGGCGTCGAGCGGGTGCTGGGCAAAGTAGTCCAGCGCCGCCAGCACACCGCTGGACTCGAGCGAAACGCCGGCCAGCGTCATGCCCGCCTCGCAGCCACCCAGGGTGGCAATCAGTGTCAGGTCGTTGCAGTCTCCCAGGTGGCCGATGCGGAACATCTTGCCCTTGGCCTTGCCGAGCCCCATGCCCAACGACAGGTCGAAGCGCTCATAAATGATCTTGCGCACGGTGTCGGCGTCGACCCCTTCCGGCATCACCACTCCGGTCAGCACCGGCGAGTAGACGGCCGGGTCCTGGCACTGAATCTCCAGTCCCCATGCTTCTACTGCCTTTCGCACGCCGGCAGCCCAGCGCTGGTGGCGGGCAAAGACGTGCTCCAGCCCTTCGTCGAGCAGCATGTCCAGCGCCTCGTTGAGGCCGTAGAGCAGGTTGGTGCTGGGGGTATAGGGCCAGTAGCCGTTGCGGTTGGCCTCGAGGATCTCGTCCCATGCCCAGAAGCTCCTGGGCATGGTCGATTCGCGGCTGGCCGCGATAGCCTTGTCGGAAAGGGCGTTGAAGCTGATGCCCGGCGGCAGCATCAGCCCCTTCTGGGAGCCGGAGATGGTGACGTCGACACCCCATTCGTCATGCCGGTAGTCGGCGCTGGCGAGGCCCGAGATGGTATCCACCAGCAACAGCGCCGGGTGGCCGGCGGCATCGATGGCGCGACGCACCGCGGCGATGTCGCTGGTCACGCCGGTGGAGGTCTCGTTGTGCACCACGCAGACCGCCTTGAGCCGATGCTCGGCATCCTCCCGCAGGCGTGCCTCGATCATGTCGGCCTGCACGCCCTGGCGCCAGCCTTCATAGCCCGGCAGCCCGATGAATTCGGGCTCGAGCTGCAGGCGAAGCGCCATCTTGTGCCATAGGGCGGCAAAATGGCCGGTCTCGAACATCAGCACCTTGTCGCCCGGCGAAAGGACATTGGCCAGGGCGGCCTCCCAGGCGCCGGTGCCCGAGGCCGGGTAGATCATTACCGGGTTCTCGGTCTTGAAGACTCGACGGGTCTTGTCGAGAAGCTCGAGGCCCAGGGCGCCGAATTCCGGACCGCGGTGATCGATGGTGGGCAGGCTCATGGCCCGCAGGATACGATCCGGCACCGGCGACGGACCGGGAATCTGCAGGAAATGGCGGCCGGATGGATGAAAATCCAGTTTCAGCATGGGTTCTTCCTCTCGTTCGTTGTTCTTGATAAGAGATGAGGCCTATTTGATACAGCCCGCTGCACGCAGCGTGGCGAGTTCGTCCGCCGTCATGTCGAGCCCGCCGAGCACCTCGTCGGTATGCTGGCCAAACAGTGGCGCCGGGGAGCGTATCTGCGCAGGGGTAGCCGAGAACTTGCTCGGGAAACCGATGGTTTTCATGCGACCAATGACCGGGTGCTCCATCTCCTCCACCATGCCCCGTGCCAGGTAGTGTTCGTCGGCCATCGCCTGGGCGAAGTCGTTGATCGGCCCGGCCGGCACCCCGGCCCGGTCGCAGCGCTCGAGCCAGTCACTCAGATCGCGGTCGACCATGATCGACTCCAGCAGTGCCTCGAGCTCCTCCACATGTCGACCGCGATCGAAATTGGTGAGAAAGCGCGGGTCCTCCATCATCTCGGGGCGCTCTAGCACATCACCGCAGAACCGCTCCCAAGTGCGCTGGTTGGCACAGCCCAACATCAGATAACCGTCACGGGCCTTGATGGCCTGATAGGGGGCCGAGACGCGATGGCGCCATCCGGTGGGCTCGGGCACCTTGCCCTCCGAGAAGTAGGCCGCCGCTTCCCAGGTGAACCACGGTAGTCCGCACTCGGTAATGGCAATGTCGATATGCTGCCCCTCACCGGTATTCATCTTGTGGATATAGGCGGCGAGAATGGAGTAGACGGCAGTGATGCCGCCGCCGATGTCGTAAACGGCGATGCCGGTCTTGAGCGGCCGGCGCCCCGGCTCACCGGTCATCGACATCAGGCCCGACATGCCCTGGGCGACAAGATCGAAGCCACCCCGGTGGCTATAGGGCCCGCTCTGGCCGTAGCCGGAAATCGAGCAATAGATGATCCCGGGATTGATCGCCTTGATGGCGTCGTAATCGATCTTGAGCGAGGTGGTCACGCCGGGACGGTAGTTCTCGACGATGACGTCCGCCTCACGGGCAAGCTGGTAGAAGATTTCCCGTGCCCGTTCATCCTTGAGATTGAGCGAGATGCTCTTCTTGTTGCGGTTGATCTGCGCAAAGCAGGTCGATTCATTATTGACGTAGGGCCCCATTTGACGGCTATCGTCGCCGCCGTTGATCTTCTCGACCTTGATCACCTCGGCGCCCATGTCGGCAAGCACCATGGTGCAGTAGGGGCCGGCCATGATCTGCGAGATATCCAGAACCTTGATCTTTTCCAGGGGAAGCATGGGCCTCACCTCTCTCTTTCGTTAGTGTCAGGTGCTTGGGTAGTCGCGCCGGAGCGCCATGCTCCGTTCAGCGCCCCTTCCATTCGAAGGGCGTCTTGTGCAGAAACTTGTTCACCGCCGCCTTGAAGTCGTCGCTCATGTAGCAAGCGGTGACCCAGTCATCACTGGCTTCCCGCTCCAGGCGGCGATGGGTAAGCACCCGATTGATCAACGCCTTGCTGGCCTGAAGGGTGAGTGGAGCCCGCCGGCCCAACTGCTCGGCGACCCCGGCCACCTCGGCATAGATGAGGTCTGGGTCGATCACCGCATTGACCAGCCCCGCGGCGCCTGCCTGTTCGGCGTCGAGCAGAGTGCCCAGCATCAAGGCCTCCTTGGCGCGCGCCACGCCCAGCATGTCGATCAGACGCGAGACATTGGTGATCGAGAGCGTGTTGCCCAAGGTACGAGAGATAGGCACGCCGAACTTGAGGCTCGGCGTGGCGTAACGGAAGTCACATACCAGGGCCAGAGCCGCACCGCCGCCCACGCATGCTCCTTCCAGCAGGGCAACGGTAGGCTTTTCCAGGGCCTCGAGCTTGCCGACAACCGCATCGATGCGCTGCTCGTAGGCAATGGCATCCTGTGGCTCGCGGAAGCTCTCGAACTGACCGATGTCGGTGCCGGCCACGAAAGCCTCGCCCCCTACCCCATGCAGCGCCACCGCATGAATGGAGTCGTCCTCTCGGATACGGTCGCAGTACGCCGAGAGAGCGTCGTACATCTCCCACGTCATGGCGTTACGGCTCTCGGGACGGTTGAAGCCGAGCCAGGCCACGCCATCTCGCACCTCATACAGCAAGGTCTCGCCTGTCATCTCACCCCTCCCATGCCAACGGAAATCTTAATGAATAATGAATTCAATTCCTCTGGCCGCATTTTCCCCTCCTCTAACCGGGGCCCGGCGGAGCGACGCCCGCCGGGCCGTCTGTTCAGCGGTAGAAGAACTCCACCAGAGCCATCGGAATGGCGGGGATGTAGGTCACCAGCAGCAGGATGAAGAGCAGCACTGAAATGAAGCCGAGGTTCGAGCGGGTCACCGACCAGACGTCCGTCTTGGCAATCGAACAAGCCGTGATCAGCACGCTCGCCACCGGCGGAGTCTGCTGGCCGATGGCCAGGTTGAGACACACCACCAGGCCGAAGTGGACCGGGTCGATGCCGGCCGCGCCGACCAGTGGCATGACGATGGGCACCACCAGGATGATCGCCGCCGCCGAGTGCAGGAACAGGCCGATCAACAGGAAGAAAACATTCAGCATCATCAGGATGGCGTACTTGTTGTCCGTCAGGCCGAGCACCGCCTGAGCCAGTTGCTGAGGCATGCGCATCTCGGTCAGGAATACGCCGATGAGAGCCGAGGCCGCTACCAGCAGCATTACGACCGCGGTCTGTTGGCCACCGTCGACGATAGCTTTGTAGAGAGTACGCAGGTCGAGCTCACGGTAGATCACGGCGCTGATGAAGATCGCCGCCGCCACCGCCAGACCCGCTCCTTCGGTGGCCGTCACGAAACCGCCGAAGATAGACCCCAGAATGATGATCGGCAGGGTCAGCGCCCAACTGGCCTCCTTGGCGGTCTGTCTGACGCGCTTGAACTGGAAGACCTCCTCGACGGGCCAGTCGTACTTGCGGGCATAGTAGTAGCTCAGTGCCATCAGCCCTGCTGCCCCCAGCAATCCGGGCACGATGCCGGCCACGAACAGCTGGACGATGGAAGCCCCGGACATGACGCCGTAGAGGATCATCGGGATGGAGGGTGGGATGATGATCGCCAGGGAGGCCGACGACGAGGTGACGGCCGCGGCGAAGGGCGCCGGGTAGCCCCGCTTCTTCATGGCCGGAATCAGTACCGAGCCGGTCGCGGCCACATCGGCCACCGCCGAGCCGGAGATTTCTGCGAAGAACAGCGAGACACCGATGTTGATCATCGCCAATCCCCCGCGGATGAAACCGAACAACGCCGAGGCAAAGGCAATCAGTCGCTTGGAGATTCCGCCAGTGTTCATGATCGCACCGGCCAGCACGAACATCGGGATCGCAAGCAGCGGGAAGCTGCTCGCCCCCTCGAACATCGTCAGCCCGACGTTGGGCAGCATGTCCAGACCCTGGTAGACCACGATGGCAACCGTAGCCACGATCGCCAGCGCCACGGCGATGGGGAGCCCCATCAGGATCAGCCCCAGCAGGCCCACTATCATGAAAGGTAGCGTCATGACTGTGCCCTCTTGGTCAGTTCTTCGGCGGTAAAACCGGCCTTGGCGTTGTCACGTTCGGCCTCGGCAATGGCGTGAGCGATCTCCTCCTCTTCCTGTGTGACGCCCGAGCGCACCTTGGACAGGTGAGCCGGCATACTGAGCAGTTGAGCAAGGATGAACAGTGCCGCACCGATCGGAATGACCGACTGGGTGAAGGTGAGCGGGACCCAGCGCAGAGTAATCAGCGACATGCCCTGCATCACATCGAGCACTACCAGGCCGGCCCAGCCCAGTACGGCGAAGAAGCCGATGAAGAGGGCTTCCGAGAGGTAGGCGATCGGCATGCGGATATGTACCGGCATGGCGGCCAGCACACCGTCGACTCCGATGTGGCCGCGCTTCAGCGCTGCGAGAGCCCCGGCGTAGTAGGTCAGCCAGACCAGCATGATGGCAGCCACCTCGTCATACCAGGAGGGCGTGCGCCAGGCGTAGCGGGTCACCACCGCATAAAGCACCACCAGCGTCAGCGAGACCATCAACACCACCGTGATGATCTCGAGCAGCCGCTCCATGATGCGGGAAAGTTGATTCACGGTACCCATGGCTATCGACTCGTTCAGGAACTGGGACAGGAACCCCGCGCCACTTGGTGGCGCGGAGAGTTAACGCTTTGGCGGTAGGCACTATAAGGAGCCGTTACCGAGCTCCAGCACCCTGTCGATCAGCTCCTGTGAGCCAGGGACCTCATTGGCAAAAGCCTCATAGATGGGCCCGGATGCCTCGATGAAGATCGAGGTATCGACCTCGTTCACCTCGGTATTGGCCTGGCGGATCACGTCGATCAGATCCTCGTCGAGCTGGGCGGCGTGCTCATAGACGAACGCCTGGGTTTCCTTGGCCGCCTCCATGATGATCTCCTGGACTTCCTCGGGCAGGTTATCGAAACGACGACCTGCCGTGAGGTAAGCCGGCGTGTAGACATGGCCGGTAAGGGAGAGATAGTTCTGCACTTCCTGGAAACGCTGTCCGGTGATCTGCGCCAGCGGATTCTCCTGACCATCCATGACGCCAGTCTGCAAGGCCATGAACACCTCGGAGAGCGACATCGGCGAGGGTTCTGCGCCGTACTCCTCGAACATCCGAACGCGCCAGACCCCCTGCGGCACGCGCAATTTGATGCCACGCAGATCTTCCGGAGTGTTGATGGCACGCCGATTGTTGGTGATGTGCCGGAAGCCATTTTCCCATACGGCAAGGATGCGATAGCCATTCTGCTCCGCCAGGGGAGCCAAATGCGGCCAGAAAACCTCTTCTTCGACCCGCTTCATGTGCTCGCGGTCCTGAATCAGGTATGGCAGTTCGAAGAGACCGAACTCATCAGCCACCGAGGACATGATGGTGGAAGGAAGCGCCAGATCGACGGTACCGAGCCGCATTCGCTGCAGCAGCTCCGAATCGGTACCCAACTGACTGGAGCCGAACACCACCACCTCGTAGGGTTCAGGCAGCCGCTCATTGACCAGTTCGGCAAAGTGATCGGCGGAGTCGGAGAATAGCGAGTCGGGCCCGCCGACGTGGCCAAAGGTGATTTCTCGGGCCTGGGTCGGGGCCGATACGAGCACGACAGCAACGGCAGCCGCCGTGAGACGTAGCAGGTGCATGGCGTGTTTCCTCTTGTTGTAGTGTTGGCTTGGCGGCTTGGATCGACGCGGTTTGTCGTTGGCCCGGGTCTCATCAGTGCTGCCATGTAAACGCATCAAAAAAATGAATTCATTATTCTAAATGCGTCTTGCATTGACCCTAGTCCGGCTTTTGCCGAGCTGTCAAGAAAGCTTGCTGCGCCTCATACGGCATCATTCGGGCTCCAGTCCCCAGGTGAGACCGGCCGCCTCGATGCCTGCAATGGCGGCGCTTTCATCTTCACTGGACGACGCGCCGCTGACACCAACGGCACCAATGACACAGCCATCCCCATCGAGGATCAGGACGCCACCGGCGACTGGAATGAAATTCCCGCCTGAAGCGGCTGCCACGCTGGCAAGAAAGGCTGGACGCTCCACATTGCGGCTCCCCACCACCCCGCTGGCAGCCCCATTACCGAGTGCGGCAAAAGCCTTGCCCTGAGCCACCGGGAAACGCAATGGCGCACAGCCATCCTCACGCTCGGCGGCAATCACATGCCCGCCGCCATCCAGCACCACAACGGTCAACGGCTCCATATGTCTATCGCGGGCATGGCGGAAGGCCCCATCCAGTACGCCCCTTGACTGCTTGCGACTGAGTTGCACACTGCTGCGGAAAACCTTGCCTGCCATGGAAACTCCTTGAGCATCGTCTCGCTCGGCGTTGACGGCGCCTTGGTATCAGCGCCAGGATTATGTATTTTGAATACATAATTCTTATCAGACTATCCCGTCAACAGGACGTTGTGCTTGAATAGCGGATAGCAGCCACGGCGGGTAACAAAAGCGGCGTTCACCCTGCAGGGAAGGCCAACATAGCGACCGCAAAAAGGAACACGATGATGAGCAAGATCCAGCCTCGCACCCTTTATCGGGAAGTTGCCGACCGCACCCGGGACCTGATCGAGCTTGGCGAACTCGCTCCAGGAGAACGCATCTCGGAGAAACAGCTGTGCGAGAGTTTCGGCGTATCGCGCACACCTCTCCGCGAAGCCCTCAAGGTGCTGGCCTCGGAGGGTCTGGTGGAGCTATTGCCGAACCGTGGCGCCAGGGTGAAGCAGCTGACCATGAAGCAGGTTAAGGATACCTACGACCTGATGAGTGCTCTGGAGGGTCTTTCAGGTGAGCTTGCTTGCCAGCACATCAGTGATGAAGGAATCGAAGCGATCTGCGTGCTGCACGAACGTATGCTCGAGCACTATCGCAACCGCGAGCTGGCCGAATATTTCCGTGTGAATCAGGCGATTCACGAAAGTATTCTGGCCGCCTCGAACAACGATGTGCTGCTGGAGATGTACAACAACCTAAGCCAGCGGGTGAAGCGCGTTCGTTATTCGAAGAAAATGACGGAGACGTTCTGGCAACAGGCGGTCCAGGACCATGAGGAGATGATTGCGGCCCTCAAGAAACGCGACGGCAAGCGGCTAGGGCACGTCCTGAGGGAGCACTTGTGCAACAAGCTCGAGGTGGCTTCTCTCACCGACGTGCTGGATGACGAGGAACGCCTCAGCGCAGCGAACTCGTAGCCGACTCCTCGTTCGGCTGCCAAGCCTGATGCGCTCTATAGGCAGACCTTTTCCTCACCCCCACTCCCTCAGCCGCATGGCCGAGCGCTCCAGCCGCTGGTCCTCGGCTTCGATCTCGCGCAGTTGCTGCTCGATACCCGAGAGATGGTCGAGTGCGGCGCGGCGGGCGGCCTGGGGCTTGCCCTCCATCACGGCCCGATAGAGCCGCGCATGCTGACGATTGATCATGGCTCGCGGCCTCTCACGATGATAGAGGTTCTTCACCGAGGCGAACACGGAGCTGAGCAGCAGATCGGTCAGCGACTGTAGCGTATGCACCAGCACCGGGTTGTGCGAGGCCTGACAGATCGCCAGGTGAAAGGCGTGGTCGAGGTGGGCCAGCCGCTCCACGTCTATCGCCTGACCCGCCTCGACGTACTCCGCCATCGCCTCGTAGCGACGCTGGATCAGCACCCGATCCGCCGGCGTGGCCCGCTCGGCCGCCAGCCGGGCCGACTCCCCTTCCAGCAACGAACGCACCTCCAGCAGGTCGTATAGGGTGCGCGGGTGGTCGCGGAAGAGATGCATCAGCGGGCTGTCGTCGCGACCGGCCACCAGTTCGGCCACCACCGAGCCCCGCCCCTGACGAGTGACGATGATGCCCTTGCTGCGCAGCACGCGCAGCCCTTCGCGCAGCGAGGTGCGCGACACGCCGAGGCGCTCGCACAGGCGCCGCTCCGAAGGCAGCAGCTGCCCGGGGCGAAACACGCCGTCGAGAATCATCCGTTCCAGGCGTTCCGCCACCGCATCGGGGGTACGCGTAGGCAGGATGCGGTCGTTTTCCTCGGGCATGAAGGCCTCCACAAAATTGGTGACATCGACCTGGCAAGACTCTGGCAAACCTGCCATCGTGTATCATGAAAATTATTTCCAAGATAACCAGAAACAACTGGTAATACCAGTAGACCGCAGACTGGACAGGACGGCTCTCGGGGCGCAAATTGAGCCTCTGCACAAGGATAACCCAGCCGCCAAGACTCGCAGTGAGGCGCTTGATGAACATCCTCTACGATGAACGACTCGACGGCCCGATCCCCACTTTGGACAGGGCCGCCATTCGCGATAGCCTGGCCCAGGCCATACCGGGCATGACGCTTCTGCACCGTGAGGAGGACATGCGCCCCTTCGAGTGTGACGGCCTCTCCGTCTACCGCACCCTGCCGCTGCTGGTTGCACTACCCGACTCCCTCGACCAGGTGCAGCGCCTGCTGGTGGAGTGCCATCGCCTCGGCGTGCCGGTAGTCACCCGCGGTGCCGGCACAGGCCTCTCGGCCGGCGCGCTACCGCTCACGCATGGGGTTCTCCTGGTGATGTCGCGCTTCTCGCGCATCCTGGAGATCGACCCCGAAGCGCGCATCGCTCGGGTCGAGCCCGGCGTACGCAACCTGGCCATCTCCGAAGCGGCCTCGCCCTATGGCCTCTACTACGCGCCGGACCCCTCGTCGCAGATCGCCTGCTCCATCGGCGGCAACGTGGCGGAGAATGCCGGCGGCGTGCACTGCCTGAAATACGGCCTCACCGTGCACAACGTGATCAAGATCGAGATTCTCACCATCGAGGGCGAGCGCATGACGCTGGGCAGCGACGCGCTGGACGCCCCCGGCTTCGACCTGCTGGCGCTGTTCAACGGCTCCGAGGGTATGCTCGGGGTGGTCACAGAAATCACCGTCAAGCTGCTGCCCAAGCCCGAGGTGGCCAAGGTGCTGATGGCCAGCTTCGACGACGTGGAGAAAGCGGGAAATGCCGTGGGCGCCATCATCGAGGCCGGCATCATCCCCGGCGGCCTGGAGATGATGGACAAGCTTGCCATCATCGCCGCCGAGGACTTCATCGGTGCCGGCTACCCGGTCGATGCCGAGGCGATCCTGCTGTGCGAACTCGACGGCGTCGAGGCCGACGTCGACGACGACTGCGAGACCGTGCGCCAGGTGCTGGAGAAGGCCGGCGCCACCGGCATCCGCCAGGCCCGCGACGACGCCGAACGCGCCCGATTCTGGGCTGGGCGCAAGAACGCCTTCCCCGCAGTGGGCCGCATGTCGCCTGACTACTACTGCATGGACGGCACCATCCCGCGGCGCGAGCTGGCACGGGTACTCAAGGGCATCAGCGACCTCTCCGAGCGCTACGGCCTGAAGGTGGCCAACGTCTTCCACGCCGGAGACGGTAACATGCACCCACTGATCCTGTTCGATGCCAACCGCGAAGGCGAGCTGGCCGTGGCCGAGGCGCTGGGTGGCGAGATCCTCGAGCTGTGCGTCCGGGTAGGCGGCACCATCACCGGCGAGCACGGCGTGGGGCGCGAGAAGATCAATCAGATGTGCGCCCAGTTCCGCCCCGACGAGCTGGCCACCTTCCGCGCCGCCAAGGCCGCCTTCGACCCTAGCGACCTGCTCAACCCGGGCAAGAACATTCCCACCCCGGCGCGCTGCTCGGAGTTCCGCACCATCAAGAGCGCGGCAGCGAATACTGGCGTTAGCACGCAGCAGGGTGGGCAGGAGTGACCATGGCAAACGCAACGACTCCCCAAGACCACGACGCCAGTGCAGTCCTGGCCGAACGCATCCGTCAGGCCAGCGCCGACGGCACGCCGCTACGTATCGTCGGCGGCGACACGCGTTACTTCTATGGTCGCGAGGTGGAGGGCAGCGAACTCTCCACTCGCGAGCACTGCGGCATTGCGTTCTACGACCCGGTGGAGCTTGTGGTCTCGGTACGCGCCGGCACGCCCTTGGCCGAGCTCGAGGCGGCCCTGGCCGAGCATGGCCAGATGCTGCCCTTCGAACCGCCGCGCTATGGCATGGTCAGCACCGTGGGCGGCATGGTCGCTACCGGTCTCTCCGGCCCACGCCGCCCTTGGGCAGGCAGCGTGAGAGACTTCGTGCTCGGCACTCGGGTGATCAATCACGAAGGCATCGAGCAGCGCTTCGGCGGCGAGGTGATGAAGAACGTCGCCGGCTACGACCTGTCGCGGCTGATGGTGGGCGCCCAGGGCGGCCTGGGGCTGATTACCGAGGTCTCGTTCAAGGTGCTGCCGATTCCCGGCGCCACCCAAAGCCTGCATCTGGAACTCTCTCTCGACGAGGCTCGCCTGCGCCTGGCCGAGTGGGGGCGCGAGCCACTGCCGATCAGCGCCGCCGCCTGGCTCGACGGGGCCCTGCACCTGCGCCTGGAGGGCGGGCCGAGCTCGGTGGCCGCCACCCGCGCACGCATTGGTGGCGACGACCTGGACAACGACTTCTGGAACGCCCTGCGCGACCAGCGCCTGGAGTTCTTTACTGCCGGAAAAGAACCGCTGTGGCGGCTCTCGCTGCCCCACCGCGTTCCGCCACTGGAACTGCCAGGCATCGACGAGCGGCTGATGGTTCATGACTGGGCCGGCGCACAGCGCTGGCTGCGCGCCGATCTCGATGCCGACACCGTGCGACAGGCCTGCCAGGCCGCTGGGGGCCATGCCACCTGCTACGGGCCTCGCCCGACCGCGATCGAGCCTTTCACGCCGCTGCCCGAGGTGCTGATGAAGTATCACCGCAACCTCAAGGCTCAGCTCGACCCCAAGGGCATCTTCAATCCCGGCCGGCTCTACGCGGCGCTCTGAGACGCACAGGATTTTCGACATGCAGACGCATTTCACCGAGGAAGCCCTCAAGCAGCCGCACATCCAGGAGGCCGACCGCGTCCTGCGCAGCTGCGTGCACTGCGGCTTCTGCAACGCCACCTGCCCCACCTACCAGCTGCTGGGTGACGAGCGCGACGGGCCGCGCGGGCGCATCTACCTGATGAAGCAGATGCTCGAGAACCCGGATGACAGCGAGAACGTCACCGAGCAGACCCGCCTGCACCTGGATCGCTGCCTGACCTGTCGCAACTGCGAGACCACCTGCCCTTCCGGCGTGGAGTACCATAAGCTGCTCGACATCGGCCGCGCCGAGATCGAGCGCCGGGTGCCGCGCAGCACCGCTGAGCGCGCCCAGCGCTACGCCCTGCGCAAGGCCCTGGTGGAGCCGAAGCGCTTCCAGGCGCTGCTCAAGCTGGGCCAGACCTTCCGCCCGCTGGTGCCGGGCAAGCTCAAGGACAAGCTGCCGCCCAAGCCGGTGGATGCCGGCACGCGCCCCGACCACAAGCGCCACGCGCGGCAGATGCTGATCCTCGAGGGCTGCGTGCAGCCGGGGCTCTCACCCAATACCAATGCCGCCACGGCGCGGGTGCTCGACCGCCTGGGCATCGGCCTCACGCCGGTCAGCGAAGCCGGCTGCTGCGGCGCCGTCGACTTCCATCTCAACGCCCAGGACGACGGCCGCGCCCGGGCACGAGCCAACATCGACGCCTGGTGGCCGCATATCGAGGCCGGCTGTGAGGCGATCGTGCAAACGGCCAGCGGCTGCGGCGCCTTCGTCAAGGAGTACCGCGACATCCTCAAGGGCGATCCCGCCTACGCCGAGAAGGCCAAGCGCGTGAGCGAGCTGGCCAAGGATCTCGTCGAGGTATTGCGCGACGAGGAGCTGGCGAGCCTCGAGGTCAACGAGGGCCGCCGCCTCGCCTTCCACTGCCCCTGCACTCTGCAGCACGCGCAGAGACTCGGCGGCGCAGTGGAAGGAGTGCTGGTCAAGCTCGGTTTTACCCTGACGCCGGTCCAGGACGCCCATCTCTGCTGCGGTTCGGCGGGCACCTACTCGATCACCCAGCCGGAGCTGGCCACGCAGCTGCGCGACAACAAACTCAACGCCCTGGAGGCCGGCAACCCGGAAACCATTGTGACCGCCAACATCGGCTGCCAGACGCACCTCAACGGCGCGGGGCGCACGCCGGTCAGGCATTGGATAGAGGTTGTCGACGAAGCGTTGCCCCCCTCGGCGGGCAACGCTTAGAGAGTATTCAGCAACGCAGCAGATGAGCGCCGGGGACAAGCCAAAGCGAGGGTCTTTTGCCATGGATGGCAAAAGTAGCGCCCAGGGACGGGTTCACAGCGCCCTCGCGTGGCTTTGTCGCCGGGAAGCTCATCACCGACAACATTGCGACTCAAGGAGAGCCCCATGAAGACCAAACCCGTACTCACCCTGACCGACGTCAACGCCATCCTCGACGCGGCCCAGAAAGAAGCGGAAACCAACGGCTGGGCGGTGACCATCGCCGTGGCCGACGACGGCGGCCACCTGCTCGGCCTGCGTCGCCTCGACGGGGCCGCACCGATGACGCCGGACGTGGCCACGCAGAAAGCGCGCAGTGCCGCCCTTGGCCGCAAGGAGACCCAGGTCTTCGAGGAGATGATCAACGGCGGGCGCAACGCCTTCCTCTCCGCCCCACTCGCGGGCCTGCTCACCGGCGGCGTACCGCTGCTGGTCGATGGTGAGGTCGCGGGTACCGTCGGCGTATCGGGCGTCAAGCCCGACCAGGACGTGCAGATCGCCAAGGCCGGTATCGCCGCCGTCGTTTGAGGTGAAACGCACAAGGCCGGCCGCAATGCGCTGCAACAGCAGTCGCCGCGGCCGGCCTTTATTTACGACGCCGTTGCGAACGGATCAAACCCTCCTGGAGCGGAGCTGTCGCAGCTCACCGTTGAGCGCCTTGATGATGGTGTAGCACATCAGCAGCATCACGATGGAGAACGGAATCGCCGTCGCCGTCACCCCGGCCTGAAGCGCCGCCAAGCCACCGCCGATCAGCAGCACGATGGCGACCAGTCCCTCCACCACGGCCCAGAACATGCGCTGAGGCCTGGGTGCATCGATCTTGCCGCCGGCGGTGATGGTATCAATCACCAGCGAACCGGAGTCCGACGAGGTGACGAAGAAGATCAGCGCCAGCACGATGCCAATGGTCGACATCAGGCCCGTCAACGGCAGCTCGTTGAGCATGCCGAACAGCGACAGCTCCGGTCTGTAGTTGTCGATCACGTACTCCCTGACCAGGCTGGTGTCGGGGGCGGCGTAGAGCTGATCGAGAGCAACGCTGCCGAAGACACCCATCCAGATGAAGATGAACAGGCTGGGAATCAACAATACGCAGAGCACGAACTCTCGCACCGTGCGCCCTCGCGATACCCGAGCGATGAACATGCCAACGAACGGTGCCCAACTGATCCACCAGGCCCAGTAGAAGATCGTCCAGTCCTGGCGATAGGCATCGTCGTCACGGCCGAAGGGAGCCGATAGCGGGATGAAATCCGCCACGTAGGTCACAAGCCCCGTCCAGAAGCCGCTCAGGGCCACCAGCGTCGGACCGGCGAATAGTACGAAGAAGAAGAACAGCACGGCCATGATCATGTTGAATTCGGAGAGCTTCTTCACCCCGCCCTCGAGCCCGCGCCAGACCGACACCAGCGCCACCGCCGTCACCAGCAGGATGATGATCACCTGAGCGGTGGTGCTGACTTCCAGCCCGAAGACGAAATTCATCCCCGCGTTGGCCTGCTGCGCACCGAGCCCGAGTGAGGTGGCCAGGCCAAACAGGGTGGAAAACACCGCCAAAATGTCGATCACGTGACCCCACCAGCCCCATACCCGTTCACCCAGGATGGGGAAAAACGCCGAGCGGATGGAGAACGGCAGCCCCTTGTTGTAGGTAAAGATGGCCAGCGCCAGCGCCATCACCACATACACGGCCCAGCCATGAATGCCCCAGTGGAGGTAGGTGCCGGCAAGCCCCAGGGCCGTCGCTTCGGGAATGGCCGCCGGATTCAGCTCACCGCCGGCCCCGAAAGGGGATGTTACGCCCAGTGGCAGGGAAACGTTGGCGTGATAGACCGGTTCCAGCACGCCGAAGAACAGCAACCCGATGCCGATACCGGCGGCGAATAGCATGGCAAACCATGAAAGGTAACCGTAATCCGGCCTGGCATCGGGACCACCCAACCTCACCGAGCCATAGGGTAGGACGACGAGCGCGACACAGAACAGGATGAAGAAGTCCACCACCAGCATGAAATACCAGTCCAGCGTCCCGGTAGCAAAGCCGACGATGGATTGGAAGATGCTTCCCGCTCGCTCCGGAAACAGCAGGGTGAGGATGATGAACACGACCGAAGCCAGTGCCGATACGGCGAAGACTCGATTGTGGATATCGAAGCCGATAGGTCCCAGCCGCCCCTCGATATTGTCCTGACCAACGGTGTAGTCCGTTTGCATATCGCTCGTCGCGGGAAGCGAAGCCGGATCACTCGGGGTCCTCATGGGACGTTCCCTCTGATTGTAATATCAAGAATTAATTATAATTTTTCTTAGAAAGGGTATAACAGACAGGCCGTTCTTACCAATGGCATCCGTCGGCGCACGTAGTGCGGCGTAGGCGTAGTCGTTTCTGTGCGAAGGGCAGCGGCCATCTATACTTGACAGCGCCAGACCGCCGCTCGGCTGTTGGAGCATGACAACTGGAGCGCGACGAGGCACCCGACAATAGGCATTCACGGCCAGTCCGGGGAGGAGTCGACGGGGCTGCGCCCAATGGGAGGAACCCACAATGATCAAGAAGCTGTTTGCCGCACTAGTGCTGATGGCCTTCATTTCGCCCGCCTGGGCCAACAGTTGCCCAATGCTCATGGGGGAAATCGACCAGGCGCTGGAGGACGAGGAAAAGGTTTCCCAGCTCAGCGAGGACGAACTCGCTCAGGTACGCGAACTACGCGAACAGGGCGAGCAATACCACAACGACGGCGACCACCAACAGTCCGAAGAAGCTCTGAACCAGGCCAAGGAGATTCTCGGCGTTTAACACCTATGCCGGGCGTGCTCGCTGCGCCCGGCATCTCTTCCTGCCAGGCCTTCTCAGGCCTCTTGCGCCTGAGCGGCGCATTCCAGCACCCACTCTTGCAGCGCCCGCTTTGCCTCGCCGGGAGAATCCGGCCGCGCATCGACCAATCCATAGCCGCGCGCCGAGCGCAGGCGCAGGTCGCGCAACCCCACCAGCATGCCGCCCTTCAGCAACTCGTCGACCAGGCCATGCCAACCCATCCCGATCCCCTGCCCTGCAATCGCCGCCTGGATCAGCAGGGTGTAGTTGTTGAACGTCAACTCCGACGATTCGAGATGGGCCATACCACCAAGTTGCGCGAAGTAGCTCGGCCAATCCAGCCAACGCTGCCCCTGCTCGGCGGTCAGTGTCAGTAGCGGTGCCCTGCTGAGCGCCTCGAGATCCGAGATCGGCCCGTACTGCTGCAGAAAGCCTGGGCTGCAGACGGGGAAGACATCTTCACGGAACAGCAGTGGAACGCCACTGGCGAGCACGTGCTCGTCGCAGAACACGATCGCCACGTCGACCTCCTGG
The DNA here is from genome assembly GCF_046723295.1 of Halomonas sp. A29. Taxonomy (NCBI): domain Bacteria; kingdom Pseudomonadati; phylum Pseudomonadota; class Gammaproteobacteria; order Oceanospirillales; family Halomonadaceae; genus Halomonas; species Halomonas sp. A29. The sequence goes on along the minus strand of NZ_JAXQPR010000007.1, from coordinate 333,268 downwards.
GCACGCCAATCGAGCACGCCCTGGTTGGTGACGATGCGCACGTCGACATGGGGATGACGCTCTCGAAAGTCTGGCAACCGCGGCATCAGCCAATAAGCCGCGAATGAGAAGTCGGTCAGGATGTTCACATGCGGATGACGATGCTTGTGCTGCAGGCGTTCGATGGTGCGATCGATGGTCGCAAAGCCCTCCTGCACGCTGACGAACAGCGCATGCCCCGCCTCGGTCAGCTTCACGCCGCGGTAGATGCGCTCGAACAGTAGCAGGCCGAGCTGTTCTTCAAGGGCGCGAACCTGCTGGCTGACGGCCGATTGGGTCGAGCGCAGCTCCCGTGCGGCGGCGGTGAAGCTCAGGTGCCGGGCTGCCGCCTCGAACACGCGCAGGCTGTTGGGCGACACCGACCTAGCCATCCATGACATTAGATGTACTAATGCCTCCCATAAAAAATTAGCGAGTTTACAGGCCTTGAGATTAGCAGAGAGACTGCTGCAAGAGCCAGCCACGGTTGGCTCGAGTATGCATTCCAGTGCGCAGCGACAAAGAGAGGCCCCATGACCCGCAAGCAACCCAATATCCTGTTCCTGATGGCCGATCAGATGAAGGCATCAGCGCTGCCCATTTACGGCCACCCGCTGGTCAAGACACCCAACCTGTCGCGCCTGGCCGCCGAGGGCGTGGTCTTCGACTCGGCCTACTGCAATAGCCCGCTGTGTGCACCATCACGCTTTACGCTGATGGCCGGTCAGTTGCCTTCGCGCATCGGTGGCTACGACAATGCCGCCGAATTCGCCGCCGACATCCCGACCTTCGCCCACTACCTGCGCGATGCCGGCTACGCCACCGCGCTGTCGGGCAAGATGCACTTCTGCGGCCCGGACCAGTTGCATGGCTTCGAGGAGCGCCTGACCACCGACATCTACCCGGCCGACTATGGCTGGTTCGTGGATTGGGAGAACTTCGAGACCCGGCCGAGCTACTACCACAACATGTCGTCGGTGATTCAGGCTGGCCCCTGCGTGCGCTCCAACCAGCTCGATTTCGACGACGAAGTCACCTTCCGCGCCAAGCGCTTCCTCTATGACCATGTTCGCAGTGGAGAGCAACGGCCCTTCTGCCTGACCGTGTCGCTGACCCACCCCCATGACCCCTACACCATTCCGCAGGAGTACTGGGACCGCTACGACCACGATGCCATCGACATGCCCCGCGTACCCTACTCGCGCGTGCTGATGGATCCGCACTCCAAGCGCCTGCGTCATGTCTACCAGCTCGATGAGAACACCATCAACGACGAGCAGATCCGCAGCGCGCGCCACGCCTACTACGGGGCGCTCAGCTACGTCGACGACCAGATCGGCGCGGTGCTGAAGGCCTTGAAAGAGACCGGTCTCGACGAAGACACCATCATCGTGTTCTCCGGCGACCACGGCGACATGCTCGGCGAGCGCGGCCTCTGGTACAAGATGAGCTGGTTCGAGGACTCCGCCCGCGTACCGATGATCGTCCATGCCCCCGGCCGCTTCACCCCGGGCCGTGTGCGCGAGTCGGTGTCGACCATGGACCTGCTGCCGACCTTTGCCGAACTCGCCAATGACGGCGCCGCGCCTGAATACGCCGTGCCCATTAACGGTCGCAGCCTGCTGCCGCACCTGACCGGAAGCGGCGGGCACGACGAGGCGATCGGCGAATACCTCGGCGAAGGTGCCATCGCACCGCTGCTGATGATCCGCCGTGGTCGCTACAAGTTCGTCCACAGCGCGCCTGACCCGGACCAACTGTTCGACCTCGAAGCCGACCCGCTAGAACTCAACAACCTGGCCGAGGAGCCCGCGCACCTGGACCTGTGCAAGCAGTTCCGCGACGAGGTCGCACGCCGCTGGGACTATGCGCGGTTGCAAGACGAGGTGATTGCCAGCCAGCGGCGCCGCAAGCTGGTCTCGCGTGCGCTAATGAAAGGCAAGATCACATGCTGGGATCACCAGCCGATGTTCGATGCCAGTACCCAGTACATGCGCAACAACATCGACCTGGACGACCTCGAGCGGCGCGCGCGCTTCCCGGCGGCCTCCGTCGAATAGCCATGATGACGTCGCCGACCGACATGCACCGGCAACCGGCCAGGCGACTACGCTGGTTGCCGTTTCTCGGCTGGCTGCCGCAGCAGACCGCGCGTTCGCTGCGTGCCGACGCCACTGCCGGCTTGACCGGTGCGGTGTTGGTCGTGCCCCAGGGGGTGGCTTACGCCTTGCTGGCCGGGCTGCCCCCGGAATATGGCCTCTACACCGCCATCGCTCCGGCCATCCTGGCGGCACTGTTCGGTGCCTCGCAGCAAATGGTCAGCGGGCCGACCGCTGCGCTGTCGATCGCGCTGTTTGCCACCCTTCGGCCCTTCGCCGAAGCGGGCAGCAGCGAGTTCATCGTCCTTGTACTGACGCTGACCTTTCTTGCCGGTGTCTTCCAGCTCTTGCTCGGGCTGGCACGCCTGGGCGTACTGGTCGATCTCGTCTCGCATTCGGTGGTCACGGGCTTTACTGCCGGTGCCGCCCTGATCATCGCTACCAGCCAGTTGCCTTATGCGCTGGGGCTGAGCGCACTGGAGAACAGCGGCTTTCTCGCTCTCTGGCCACGCTTGCTGGAACGACTCGGAGACATCCGCCCAGATGCGGTGTTGATCGCCGGCTTCACGCTTGCCGCCTGCTTGGCGTTTCGACGCTGGCTGCCCCGCTGGCCAGGCATGCTGTTGGCGCTGCTGGTCGCCTCGCTACTGGCTGCATGGCTCGACCCTGGGCATGCCGAAATACCGCGCATTGCCGAAGTCCCAGCCGGCCTGCCACCGCTCTCCATGCCGAGCCTCTCGTTCGACACGTTGCGCCTGCTGACGCCCGGCGCCATTGCCCTCGGGCTACTGGGCCTGGTCGAAGCCACAGCGATTGCCCGGGCAATGGCGGTACGTACGGGCGAACGACTGAACGGCAATCAGGAGTTCATCGGCCAGGGGCTATCCAACATCGGCGGGGCCTTCTTCTCCAGCTATGTCTCGTCGGGGTCGTTCACCCGTTCGGGACTCAACGCCAGCGCCGGGGCCTGCTCGCCATTGGCAGCGGTGCTGTCAGCGCTGTTCCTCATACCGATCATGCTGGTGTCGGCACCGCTGCTGCATCACGTGCCGATGCCGGCCATGGCAGGCCTGCTACTGCTGGTCGCCGTCAGGCTGATCGACTGGCACAGCATTCGCGAGGCCCTGACCACCAGCCGCTCCGAAATGGCCGTGCTGCTGGTCACCTTCCTCAGCACCCTGTTGTTGGCACTCGAATTCGCCATCTACTTCGGCGTACTGGCCTCGTTGACTCTCTACCTGCGTCGCACCACCCGCCCGCCAGTGGTGGAAGGCAAGCTGACACAGGCCACCCCAACAATCCAGCAGGCGGTGGAGGAGCCGAGCTGCAACGTCGTCAGGATCGACGGATCGCTGTTCTTCGGTGCCTGCGAGTCGGTCGCACGGCGACTCGAGCGCTGCGACCGACCGAACCTGGTGATTCTCGCGGCAGGAATCAACTTCATCGACCTGAGCGGCATCCACCTTCTCCAGCGCCAGGCGCGCCTTTGCCATGCACGGGGCGGGAAGCTGTACCTGGCCTGGACCAAACCCGACGTCATGGCTCGCTTGCAACGAGCCGGCCTCGTCGATAACGACAACGACAACGACAACAATCCGAATCACAACAAGCCAAGGGCAATAATAACTTGAGAGGCACACCCCCATGACACTCCCACACCCCGACAACGAGCCGAGCAATCGACTCAATCCGGCCGTCTTCCACGGCTCGGTGGCCGGCATCGTGATTTTCCTGATCTATGCCATTGCCTTCACCGAACACGCCACGGCATTCTTCAATGCCGGGCTGGACTGGATCGGTAACACCTTCGGCTGGTACTACATGCTGGCGGTAGTCGCCTATCTGGTCTTCGTGGTGGCGGTCGGCTTCTCGCGATTCGGCAAGATCCGCCTGGGCCCCGATCATTCGCGCCCCGAATTCTCGCTGCTGTCGTGGTCGGCCATGCTGTTCGCCGCCGGGCTTGGCGGCGCCATCCTGTTCTTCGTGGTCTCCGAGCCGCTGACCCACTATCTCAATCCGCCGCTTGGCGAAGGTAGCACCGCCGAAGCCCAGCGCCGCGCCATCGTGCAGACCTTCATGCACTGGGGCATCTCGGGCTGGGGGCTGTACGTGCTGATGGGCATGGCCCTGGCCTATTTCAGCTATCGCCACCGGCTGCCGCTTGCGATTCGTTCCACGCTCTACCCGCTGCTGGGCAAGCGCATCTACGGCCCCATTGGCAACGCCGTGGATATCACCGCCGTGCTGGCCACCGTGTTCGGCATCGCCACCGCGCTGGGCATCGGCGTAATGCAGATGAACTACGGACTGACCTACCTGTTCGGCATACCGGAGGGACTCCCCGCCCAGATCATGCTGATCCTGCTGGTGGTCACCCTGGCCACCCTGTCGGTGGTGAGTGGCGTCAAGCGTGGCATCCGCCGGCTATCGGAGCTCAATTTGCTGCTGGTCGCCGGCCTCGTGCTGTTCGTGCTGCTTCAGGGCGACACCCTCGGGCTGCTCAACATGCTTGTCTTGAACACTGGCGACTACCTGGTTGCGCTTACCGGCAAGAGCTTCGATACCTATGCCTACTCGCCCGAGGCACAGGGCTGGTTCAGCGGCTGGACGGTATTCTTCTGGGGCTGGTGGATCGCCTGGGCACCCTTCGTCGGCCTGTTCCTGGCCCGTATCTCGCGCGGACGTACCATTCGCGAATTCGTTGCCGGCGCCCTGTTCATTCCACTGATCTTTGTGATGATCATGATGTCCGTGTTCGGCAACAGCGGTATCGACATGGTCGATCAGGGCCTGGTGGTACTCGGCGAGCAAGCCCTGAACAGGCCGCCGGCCACCATCTACACCTTCCTCGAGCAACTGCCTTTGGTCGGCATCACCGCTACCGTCGTGCTGGTGCTGAGCATCGTCTTCTTCGTCACTTCGGCGGATTCAGGCGCCTTGGTGCTGTCCAACTTCACCTACGTGCTGCGCGATGTGAACCACGACGCTCCCGCTCGGCTGCGCATCTTCTGGTCGGCTATCATCGGCCTGATCACCGTGGCACTGCTCATGGCCGGCGGACTTCGCACCCTGCAAAGCGCAGTGGTGATCACCGCCCTGCCGTTCTCGGCGATCATCTTCCTGACCATGATCGGCATGTACCGCTCATTGAAGGTCGAGACCGGCAAGGCCGATGTTCGCCATCAAGTGACCGCCAGCGGCCTCGACACGGGCGATTGGCGCGAGCGCCTCGACCGCACCCTGGACGCCACCACGCAGAACGGCGCCGAGGCCACACTGCGCCACGCCATTCGTCCGGCACTGATGGAACTGGCCGAGGAACTGACCCGGCGCGGCCAGCGGGCCAGCGTCAGCGAACAGCAGATGGAGGGCACGCAGTTACTCTGCCCCACTCTGCAGGTCGATTTCGAAGGCGCTCCCAGCTTCATCTACGGCATACGTCCACAGCGCATGCAGCCACCGAGTTTCCTGCCCGCCGATGACGACTACTACCTGCGCCTCGACGTTCATCTCGCCGAGGGCGGCCTGGGCCAGGACCTCAACGGCTATACGCGCATCCAGGTCGTGCACGACGTGCTCAATGAGTACCAGCACCACCTGCGCTTCCTGGCCCACGCCAGCGAGCAAGGGTATCTGGAGACCATTCCCAATCAGCCCACTGAAGGGGATCTCGTTCCACAGGCCGAACCCGCGCCCTAGACGATCCGTTCGGTATCGCCTGACAGGACGAGCCCCACCAAGGTGGGGCTCGTCTTATTACCAGGTCCGCCGGTTTACAAGGCCCACCGGTTGGCAAGGTCCCGCCAGATACTCCAAACTGATAAAAGAGTCGGCATGCGAAGTGCCGAAGGAGGCAGGCATGGCAGGTGGCTGGTCGCGAGACGGAGCGGTACAAGAGCAGATCGACAGCACCATAGAAGATGCGTTGCAGCGAGCGCGCAGCGAACTTCCCCGGGGCGAGAGCCTGACGCACTGCGCGGAGTGCGACGAACCTATTCCCCAGGCACGCCGCGAGGCCATGCCCGGCGTACGCCTGTGTATCGCCTGCCAAAGCGAGCGTGACAAGCAGCGTACGGTCTACAGCGGCTACAACCGACGCGGCAGCAAAGACAGTCAACTGCGCTGATCGTCGCCCTCCCGCACACCTTGGTATTTCACTGAATGACGAGCCCCACCGCGGTGGGGCTCGTCTCCGGCTCACTCTCCCGGTCCGGGACAGCGCATCAGCGTGACTTCGTGGTCCTCACGGTCGAGGTAGGTCAGCGTCAGCACTTCGCCCTCACCCCCTTCGCTCTCCTCTTCGAGGGATAGATGCATTCGCTCGTCAGTGGCCATGTCATCGGGTGGGCAATCGAGCTGGGCCATCCAAGCATTCTCCCCCTCCTCCGTGACCTCCATGTCGCAGGAAGCCTCGGTCCCTTCGAAGTGAGAAGGGCCAATGGTAATGGCACGATCCTCCTCCCCGTCTTGCCCACACAGCGCCGGCTCGGTCGCCCAGCGACCTGCATAGGCAACGGCATCCTCGAGCGCGGGGTCATCCTGTGCCTGTGCCTCATTGCCACAGCCGACCAGGCCCAGTGCGGCACACAGTGCCATCCATCCGTAGTGTCGTAGCTCCATGGTTCACCTCGGTGCTAGCGTTATTCGTTAGATTTCGCACCTATCAGGGTAGACCACCGCTGGCGGATTCCAGTCGGCTGCATGCTGAAGCCGGGTACGTTAGCCTCCTCATGATTTGCACCACTCTTCCAGCCCGATATCATGTGGCCTTTCATGAGCCCCGGCGCAGCGGGGCCAAACCCGTTCGAGAGACCGCCATGCCGTTGCTCTATTTCCTGCCCCCGCTGGGTGCCGTGCTGATCTGGTCGGGCAACATGACCACCAACCAGCTGACCGTGGGCGCCATCGCGCCCAGCAGCATCGCCTTTCTGCGCTGGGTGCTGGCCTTGGCGGTGCTCACGCCCTTTCTTCTGCCGGCCGCCTGGCATCACCGCCACGCGATCCGCCGCGAGTGGCCCAAGCTTGCCATTCTGGGCCTGCTCGGCATGGGGCTGTGGCAAGGGCTTGCCTACGTGGCCGCCGAGACCACCTCAGCCACCAACATGGGCATTCTCGCCGCCATGGTGCCGCTGCTGACGGTGCTGCTCAGCGCGCTGATCCTGCGCGAGGCGCCTAGTCTTGGCGGTACCGTGGGCGGCCTGGTCGCCCTGTTCGGCGTGCTGGTGCTGCTAGGCCGCGGCGACCCGCTTTCGTTGCTGGAGTTGCAGGTCGCGCTCGGTGACCTGCTGATGGTCGTCGCGGCAACCTGCTACGCGCTCTACGGCGTCATGCTCAAGCGCTGGCCGCTGGACCTCCCCCCTTGGGTGCTGCTCTACGCCCAGGTGGTGTTCGCCGTGCTGTTCCTGCTACCGCCCTATCTGATGGGTCCCATGACGCCCATCGACAGCCACAACGTATGGCTGATCCTGTATGCCGGCATCCCCGCTTCGATCATCACGACCTTCCTGTGGATGCGCGCCATCCGCCAGATCGGCGCCAGCCAGGCCAGTATCTTCATCAACCTGATGCCGCTGTTCAGCGCCCTGATCGCCATGGCCTTCCTTGGCGAACGCATCGCGGCGTTCCACCTGCTGGGCGGCGCGCTGGTGCTGGCTGGCGTCGTCATGGCCCAGACCTTGACCCAGCCTCTGGTACGCAAGAGTCCCAACCCGTCATGACGCTGGACACCACGCAGCTAAACCGCGAGAGAGTCTTCTTCGACGCCGGCCAGACACTGTGGCTGTTCGGCTATGGCTCATTGATCTGGAAGGCGGAGTTTCCCTTCTACGAGCGCCGCCCCGCCCATATCGAAGGCTGGGCCAGGCGGTTCTGGCAGGGGTCGCACGATCATCGCGGCACGCCGCAGGCACCGGGCCGCGTGGCCACCCTGGTCGAGTCGCCCGATTCCGTCTGTCAAGGCATGGCCTACCGCATCGACGCCGACACCTTGGCCCCTCTGGACGTGCGCGAGAAAAACGGCTATCTGCGCGAAAAAGTGATGCTGCACTTCCACGACGGCAGCCACGCCGAGGGACTGATCTATCTCGCGACAGAAGACAACGCCGCTTTCCTCGGCGACGCCCCGCTCGACACCATGGCCCGGCAGATCGCCACCGCGCATGGCCCCAGTGGTGCCAATCGAGACTACCTGCTTCACCTTGCTGAAGCGCTGGAGAACCTCGGTGCACAGGATGAACACGTGTCCGCCCTGGCGGCGCGGGTAAGAAGCATAAAAGAGACATGAAAAAGTAAAGTTAGGCTTCTTTCTGCCGATATCCCTTTCAGAGCACCGCAACCAAAAAAGGTGCCAGTTACGTAAGGGGCCGACTGTGAAAGAGACCTTGCTGCAAGCCGTTGAGTCGGACCTGAAGAGGCCTTGGTATCGTCTGCGCTTCAGCACCGCCGTGGAGGCACGCTTCGAGGCCGATACCTCCGCGCGGCGCACTCGTCACCTGCTGATCGCCGGCATCGTGGCGCTGGTCATCTACGACCTCTACATTTTCAACGACTACGTCATTCGTCCAGAGTCGATGCAGACCGCTGCCTGGATCCGCTTCGGCCTGATGACTCCCGTAGGTATCGCGGCGCTCTTTTGGGTGCGCCACGGCCTGTCACCGGCCATGCGGGAGGCGGCGATGTCCGCCACCCTGGTCTTGGGAATGTTGTGTTCCAGCCTGATCTTCTACCTGTCCGATTCCCTTTATTCGTTTCTCGATACCTTCTCGTTCGGCCTGATTCTGGTGGTGGGCAACATCCTCTTTTCACTGCGCTTCGGCTTCGCCCTCGCCTCTTCGCTGCTCTGTGGAATCATCATGGCGGCTTTCGTCATGCCCTACGACTACACTGACAATGCAGTAAAAATCAATACGTTGGTTGTCTTTTCCTCGAGCGCCGTCTTCACGCTGGTAGCCAACTTCCGCCTGGAAGCCAGCGAGCGCCAAGCCTACCTGCTGTTGCTACGCGAGCAGCTCAGGGCCAATGCTGCATTTCATGACAACCAGGCCCTGACCAAGATTTCCATTACCGACCCACTGACCGGCGTGGCTAACCGACGCCATTTCGATACCATGCTGGAACAGCGCTGGGACGAGGCACTCGCCGAGAACACCGTGCTTGGCATGCTGGTCATCGATATCGACCACTTCAAGGATTACAACGACCATTACGGTCACCTGCAGGGAGACGCCTGCCTGCGCCAAGTCGCCCAGGAGATGCAGAACCATATTCGGCAGGAAGTCGATCTGGTGGTGCGCTATGGCGGTGAGGAGTTCGTCGTGCTGCTGCCGAATGCCTCGGCTTCCTCGACGATGCGCGCCGCCCAACGCATCCGGCAGGGCATCGAGGCACTCGCCATACCCCAGGCAGGCCCGGGAGTGATCACCGTAAGCGTCGGCGCGGCCGCCCTGCGACCTCACCAGTCGATGGAACCCGCCATACTGCTCTCTATCGCCGACGCGGCGCTCTTCCAGGCCAAGCGCGCGGGGCGCAACCGCAGCGTGTTGGCGCCACTGCAGGACGGACCGCTGCCAGCTTAGGTTCACCGGAGCGCTACAGCAGGTACATGCGCAGCGGCATCCAGACGCCCATGCCGATCATGATCAGGTTCTCGGTCAACGAGACGAAACCCAGCGGTACCTTGCTGTCCCCGCCGACGCAGGCGCACTTGAGTTCGCGCTTGTCGATATAAACTGCCTTGAACACCGAGACGGCACCCACCGTACCGATGAACAGCGCCACCGGCGCAGCCAGCCAGACCAGGGCACCGGCCAGCATCAGGATGCCCGCCAGCGTCTCGGCGTAGGGGTAGACGTAGCCGTAGCACACCTGACGCTGAGCCAGCAGATCGTAGTTGAGGAACATCGTGCTGAAGCTCTCCACGTCCTTGAGCTTCTGCAATCCCAGCAGGGTCATGGCAATGGCCACGAAGTACTCCGGCATCCTAGCGCTCAGCAAGGAACCAGTCGCGGTCCAGCTTACGGCAAGCCCCATCAGTAGCGCCGTGGCGAACAGTGCGATCACCGGCTGGTAGGTGGTTTCGTCCTCGCCCGGCGAGTCCTTGCCGAAATACTCGCGCAGCTCGTCGTAGCCGCCAATGCGACGGCCGTCGATGAAGGCCTGGGGCGTCGTATCGACGTCATGCGTCTGCTTGAATTCCTCCGTCTCATCCCGCGTGGTCAGGTGGTGATCCTCCACCTCGAAACCCTTGCGTTTCAGCAGGTCCTTGCTCTTGAGGCCGAAGGGGCACAGGTGCCCCTCCATGACCATACGGTAGAGCTGGGCCTGCTTGCCCTTCCCCGTCGTCTGTCCTTGAGCCATGACATCTCTCCTCGGGTCGTGCATCCACCCCAAGGGTAGTCAATCGAAGGCGTCATCGAATCCCGCCCTGAGGAACGACTGCACGAAATGGCGCTGGCACGTCGTGTCCGACAGCCACCGGCCGTCGGACAATTAGTGAGATATTTATCGTGTTCGTCGCTAGGAAAGCAGAGAGCGGCAATCATGAGTTGGCATACTTGCGTGCTCTTCTGCTCCGGTGATGGCGATACAACGGCAGCGCAATAGCCAGCACAGAGAGCAGAACGAAGGTCAGGCTGATCGGGCGGGTAAAGAAGACGCTCCAATCGCCGTCGTGCATGGTCATGCCGCGCCGGAAGTTGGACTCGACCATGTAGCCCAGGATCATTCCCAGCACCACCGGGGCGGCGCTGAAGCCGTGGCGATTGAGGAAGTAGCCGAATATGCCGAAGAACAGCAGTATCCAGGCCGAGGTCAGGCTGCCAGTAATGCCGTAAGCACCAAGAATGCACATCACCATGATAAACGGCAGCAGGTAAGTACGCGGTATCTGCAGCACCCTGACGAAGAGCTTGATGCCCACCGACTGGAAGCTGAACATGAAGACGTTGGCGACCAGAAAGGCGATGATGATGCCGTAGGCGATATTGGCCTGTTCATCGAACAGCATGGGCCCCGGTTGCAGCCCATGGATCAAGAGCCCGCCCATCAGGATCGCCGCCGAGGCGTCACCAGGAATCCCCAGCGTCATCATCGGAATCAGGGCGCCGCCGGTCATGCCGTTGTTGGCCGATTCGCAGGAGATGATGCCTTCATCGTGCCCCTTGCCGAACTTCTCAGGCGTGCGCGAAATCCGCTTGGCCTGGTCGTAGGCCAAAAAGGAGGCGATGCTGCCACCGGCACCGGGAATCGCCCCGACCAGCGAACCGATCAGCGAACTGCTCGACCATATCTTCCAGCGCCGGAAGGTCTCGCGGAAGCGCGGGTAGGCGTTGTTGACACGCACTCGCCCTTCGCTCGCCTGATCGGAACGCGACGTGGTGGTATCGGTAATGATCTGCGACAGCGCAAAAAGGCCGATCAGCGCCGCCATGAAATCGACCCCACCTATCAGAGCGGGAATGCCGGCGGTCAAGCGCACCACGCCGGTCAGCGAGTCGATGCCAATCAGCGATATCAGCACCCCGATCAGGCCTGCCACGATGCCCTTGATCAATGACTTGTCGGACACCGAAGCGATGATTGTGAGACCGAACAGGCCCAGCGTCGCATACTCGATGGCACTGAAACGTAACGCTGTCTCTGCGATCAGTGGCGACATGAAAGCGAAGATCAGCACGCTGATCATGCCACCGATCATGGAGGCAACGATGCACAGCCCCAGTGCGCGTCCCGGCTCGCCGTTGCGCGCCATGGGGAAGGCATCCAAGGTGGTGGCCACCGAGGATGGAGTGCCGGGGATATTGAGCAGGGCGGCGGGAATCGAGCCGCCGGAGATGGCACCGCAATAGACGCCCAGCAGCATGCCCATGCCGGTGACGGGCTCCATGCCGAAAGTCAGGGGCAGCAGCAGGGCGATTCCCATGGTGGCGGTCAGCCCCGGTAGCGAGCCGAAAATCAGGCCGAGCACCGTACCGGCGGCGATCGCCAGGAAGATGTAGCCGTTGGTGAACAGCGTCGCTGCCTCGGCAAAATGGGAAAACATGACCGATTCCCTCCCTCAGGGCATGGACAGTCCGAAAAGTACGGAAAACACCAGATAGATGGCGCTGGTCGAGACCAGCGCGAATAGCCCGGAGGCCAGCAGCGTTCGTGGTGTCGGCCAGGCGTCGTTGAGGAACCTATTGACGATCAGGCGAAAGACGAACAGGAAGACCAAGGTGCTCACGAAGAAACCGGCGAGCGACAGCATGACCAGATAGAGCACGATCGCCACCAGCGTCACCAATAACGTGACGGCTTCATGGTGCTCGAGCCGAACACCACCATCGGGTTCCCGCTTGATCAGGGTTTCCACGACCAGCAGGTAGCCCACCAGCAGCATGATGATGGCACTGACCCAAAAAGGCAGGAATCCTGGCCCCGGGTCGCCGACCACTCGCATCATCGTCGGGATGGTACTCGCCAGGTGGAGGAAGTAGCCGGCCCCCAGGATCAGCAAGAGGTAGAATATCTGCTTTTCGGTCACTCGCGTCATGGCGGGCTCCGCTTGTTGTCATCGAGCCCGGCCCCCTGAGAGGGGCCGGCCATTGTCATTATTGCTTGAGCCGCTGTGCGGTGCGGATGAAGGACTCCGCCAGCTCCGCCATGCGCGCATCCAGCTCCTCTCCTGGCGGCATGTAATCCACCTCGGCCCCCTGGTTGGCGATCGCCTCCTGCACCTTGGGATCGCTAGTCGCCGCTTCCAGGGCCGCGGCCCAGGCGGCCTTGACCTCTTCGTCTATGCCAGCCGGTGCCGCAATACCCCGCCAGTTGGTCAAGTTCAGGTCGTGACCGAGTTCGCTGAGAGTGGGAACATCCGGATACTCAGCTAGGCGCTCGGTGCCGAGGCTGATCAGCGGTATGAGCCTGCCCGAGCGCAAGCCGGAGGCGAGGTCGGCCAGATTGAGCATCAGTGCATCGATGTGTCCGCCCATGGCGGCAGCCACCGCATCCGAGGAGCCATCATGGGGGATCTGACGAGCTCGGTAGCCCACCATATCGGCCAGGATCTCACTCGCCACGTGCGTCGAACCACCAGCACCGGAGAAGCCGAAGCTCACCGTGCCTGGGTTGGCCTGCATGTCCTCGACCAGCGCTTCCCAGCTCTCCCAGGGGCCGTCGGCGCGAATCGCCACAACGTAGTCCTCGGTCATGACGTTGCCGAGGTAATCGAAGTCCGAATAGGTGTAGGTGGCATTGCCCATTCCCTCGGTGGCAAAGATCACGTTATTGGGGATGGTTACCGTGTAGCCGTCAGGCCTGGCATTGGCCACCTGGGTGAAACCGAGAATGCCACCGCCACCCGGCACGTTGGAGACCACGATGGTTTGTCCCAGGGCTTCCTCCAAGGCGGGTTGCAGCGTTCGCGCCAGCACGTCGGTTCCCCCACCGGCTCCGTAGGGGATCACCATGGTGATGGTCTTGATGGGGTAGTCCGCAGCTGCGACACTTGCAGCCAGCAGGCCACCGAGGAAAATGGAGAATCTAGCGGTCTTGTGAAACATGACGTGTGCTCCTGTGCGTTGTTTTAATCATTGATGCAATCAATCAATGGCCGTCTGGAGCCGGCCAGACTACCTTGGGCGAATGGTTCAGTACGGCCCAACTGACGGTTCCATGCCGCGATTCAGTCCGAAATCCGCAGCACGTTGGCGCACCGCCTGAGCTAATAGCGTGACGTCCAGCCCTACTGCCACGAACGTCGCACCAAGCTCGAGGAAGCGTCGTGCCTGGCCAACGTCACTGGTCAAGGTGCCGGCGGCCTTGCCACAGGACACGATGGTGCGAATCGCTGTCTCGATGGCCGCCTTTACCTCGGGATGGCTGGGATTGCCGAGATGCCCCATCGAGGCCGCCAGGTCTGCCGGGCCGATGAAGACACCATTCACGCCCTCCACCGCGCAGATCGCCTCGAGATTGTCGAGTGCGATGGTCGTCTCGGCCTGCACAAGCAGGCAGACCTCCTGATTGGCGTGCTGCACGTAGTCAGGACGGCCATTCCAGCGTGACACCCTTGCGACCCCGGCACCGACGCCGCGAATGCCCTCGGGGGGATAGCGCGTCGCGGCGACCATGGCGGCAGCCTGCTGCGGGGTATCGACCATCGGTATCAGCAGGGTCTGGGCACCGATATCGAGCAGTTGCTTGATCGACGCGACCTCGCCCTGCAGCGCGCGCACCACGGGATGGCCGCCATAGGGTGCCACGGCCTGCAGTTGGGCAAGCGTGCTGCGTACGTCATTGGGAGCGTGTTCGTTGTCGATCAGCAGCCAATCGAAACCCGCCGTGGCGCAGAGCTCGGCACTGTAGGCATCGCCCATCGATAGCCATAGCCCGACCTGGGGCCTGCCCTGGGCCAGGGCCTGCTTGAACGGATTGCCCGCTACTAGACCGGTGTGGCTGGATGCGTTCATGGCGGCTCCTATCGTTGTTCTATTGGCCCCGACTCAGCGCAGATTGCCCTGGCAGAGGTACTTGATGTGCTGATAGTCGTCGAGGCCATGGACCGAGCCTTCACGTCCATAGCCCGACTCCTTGATGCCACCGAAGGGCGCCGCCTCGGACGCCACGGCACCCTCGTTGATGCCGACGATACCGGCCTCCAGCCCATCGGCAACGCGATGGATGCGACTTACGTTCTCCGAGTAGAAGTAGCTGGCGAGCCCGAACGGGGTGGCATTGGCGGCCGCCACCGCTTGCTCTTCCGTGGCGAAGCGCAGCAGCGGCACCACCGGGCCAAAGGTTTCCTCATGGCACAGCTGCGCGTCGGGTGAGACGTCGGCAAGTAGCGTCGGCGCCACATAGTTCGGCCCCAGGTCGGGCCGCACCCGCTCGCCCCCCACCAGCAGCCTTGCGCCCCGGGTCACGGCATCGTCGATATGCGCCAGGATCTTGTCGACGGCTCGAGCATTGATCATCGGTCCGATCTGGCTTGCCAGGTCGCTGGCCGGCCCCACCTGCAAGGCGGCAACCCGCGCGGCCAGCTTGTCAGCGAAGGCATCGAAGACCGCATCTTGCACGTAGACGCGATTGGGGCAGACGCAGGTCTGGCCGCCGTTGCGGAACTTGGCGGCCATCAGGCCCTCCACGGCGGCGTCGAGATCGGCATCCTCGAAGACGATGAAGGGGGCGTTGCCGCCCAGCTCCAGGGAAAGCTTCTTGAGTGTATCGGCCGACGCCCGGGCCAGATGCTTGCCCACCGGAGTGGAGCCGGTGAAGCTGATCTTTCGTACCCGGGCATCCTTGAGCCAGGCGTCGACCACCTCGGGTGTCCGCTCACGCGAGGCGCAGACGATATTGATCACGCCAGGAGGAATACCCGCCTCCTCGGCCAGGCGCACCAGTGCCAGCGAGGTCAGTGGCGTATCCTCGGCGGGCTTGGCCACCACCGTGCAGCCTGCCGCCAGGGCCGGCGCGATCTTGCGCGCGATCATCGCCGCCGGGAAATTCCAGGGCGTGATCACCGCCACCACGCCCACCGGCTCCTTGACGGCCAGCATGCGTCGCCCGGCGACCGGCGGCGCGATCACCTCCCCGGCAATGCGTGGCGCCTCCTCGGCAAACCACTCGATATAGCTGGCTGCATAGCCCACTTCACCCCGGCCTTCGGCGAGGGGCTTGCCCTGCTCCAGTGATATGAGCCGCCCCAGATCCTGCTGATGGGCCATCACCAGGGCGTGCCAGCGCTTGAGCAGCTCGCCACGCCGTTTGGCCGGCGTCGTGCGCCAGTCGGCAAAGGCGTGGTGGGCGGCATCGGCCGCTGCTCGTGCCTCTTCGGCGCCACTGTCGGGCACCTCGGCGATGGGCTGCATATCGGCCGGGTTGGATACCGTCAACGTGGCTCCATCTGCGGCATCGCACCAGTGCCCGGCGATATGGTTACGGGACTGGATCAGGTCACCACGTTCCAGCGTCAGGGTCATGCTTACGCACTCCTCTCTGTTGGCTAACGTTTTCTAGGCCGACGTTGCCATCAGCTGACGATACCGACGTGCCACGGTACGAATTCGTGATCCCCAAGACCGAGCCGCTCGCTGCAGCTGCGCTCCCCAGAGGCCACCCGCAGGATATGCGCGAAGATCTGCTCACCCATGGCCTCGATAGTGGCGCTGCCATCGATGACCTGGCCGCAGTTGATGTCCATGTCCTCGCGCAGGCGCTCGTACATGGCGGTGTTGGAAGCCAGCTTGATGGTGGGGGCCGGTTTGGAGCCGAACATCGAACCACGCCCGGTGGTAAAGCAGATCAGATTGGCGCCGCTGGCGATCTGGCCGGTCGCAGACACCGGGTCGTAGCCCGGCGAGTCCATGAACACGAAGCCCTTGGCATCGATCGGCTCGGCGTATTCGTACACCGCCTGCAGTGGCGTGGTGCCGCCCTTCATCGCTGAGCCCAAAGATTTCTCGACGATGTTGGCCAGGCCACCGGCCTGATTGCCCGGCCCCACCACGCCGTTGAACTGGCCGCTGTGGCCGCGGGTGTACTCCTTCCACCACGCCAAGCGATCGAGCAGCTTCTGGCCCACATCGGGCGACACCGCGCGCCGCGTCAGCATGAACTCGACGCCGTGGATCTCTGGTGTCTCCGACAGGATGGCGGTGCCGCCATGGCGCACCAGGATGTCCATGGCCGCCCCCAATGCCGGGTTGGCCGAGATCCCCGAGAAGCCGTCCGAGCCGCCACACTGCAGTCCAATGCGGAGGTGGCTGGCACTCACCGGTTGGCGCTCGACACGATTCGCCTCGGGCAGCATCGCCTCGATGGCGGCGATGCCAGCGGCGATGGATTCACGGGTCCCGCCACTCTCCTGCATCACCAGGGTGCGCACGTTCGCTCCCACTTCGAGGCCCTGGGACTCGACCAGGCCCGACACCTGGTTGCGCTCGCAGCCCAGCCCCACGATCAGCACCCCGGCGAAGTTGGGATGTCGCGCATAGCCGGCCAGGGTGCGCCTCAGCAGGTCGAAGTGGTAGCTGGGCGAGGACATCCCGCAACCACTGGTTTGGGCGAAAGCCACCACGCCATCGATGTTGGGGTAGTCAGCGAGTCGCTCCGCCGTGAAATGGTCAGCGATGTGCTTGATCACCGTGGCCGAGCAGTTCACCGAGGAGAGGATGCCGATGAAGTTGCGCGTGCCGACCCGTCCGTCCGGACGCACGATGCCCTGAAAGGTGGCGCGCTCGGCCTCCGGCACATACGCCACAGGCCGCACGTCCTGACAGAAGGCAGGATCGCGGTCGATCTCGATCAAGGTGACGTTATGGGTGTGCACGTGCTCCCCTGGGGCAATGTCACGGCTCGCTGCCCCGATCACAGTGTCGTACTTCTTCACCATTTCACCGGCAGCAATCGCGCAGGCAGCGATCTTATGCCCTGCCGGCACCTGGGCCCGGGACTTAACCTCCAGCTCGGGCAGCCACTGGCCGAGACCGACGCCGGCACGGGTAATCAGGACATTGTCGTTGGCGTGCAGCCGAATCAGCGTGCGGGGGGACATTTCCATGGTCAGCGGCCTGGCTCCATCATCTGGCGTTGTATTCATCGTTGCGCCGAGTATGAGCCGCCTCTTCATGACGATAAAATAAAACAATAGACTCTCTTCATAACCCAAAAGGAATGAAGAGCGGGAGAGCCTCACCATGAGCGATATCGATCGCGTCCTGCGTTCCAACCTGAAGCTGCGTCATTTGCAGCTGCTGGTCGCGCTGGACGAATTCCGCCATATCGGCCGCGTCGCCGAGTTCCTGTCACTGACCCAGCCCGCCGTGTCGAAGATGCTGGCCGAGATCGAGCGCATGTTCGACCTCAAGCTGTTCCTGCGCTCGACCCGCGGCACCGAGCCCACCGCCTATGGCGATACGGTGGTGCGCTTCGCCCGCTCGGTGCTGGCCGACTACAGCCGCACCCAAGACGAGATCGCCGCAGTCGAGAGCGGCGCCGCCGGGCGCGTCAGCATCGGCGCCATGGTGGTGGCAACGCCGGGCCTGCTCGCCCACGCCATGCAGTTGCTCAAGTCGCGCTCCCCCAACAGCACGGCACTCGTCGAGGAGGGCGACCTCAAGCGCCTGCTGCCCCGCCTGCGTACGGGTGAGCTCGACCTGCTGGTCGGCCGCCTCGAACCCGGCTATGCAGCACCGGACCTGGAGACGGAGGCCCTATACGACGAAGCGATGTGCGTGGTCGCCGCCCCGGCTCACCCCGTCGCTGAACATCCTTCACCGCAGTGGGCCGATCTCGCCGAGCTGCCTTGGGTCGTGCCACCCCCGTGGGCGTCGTCGCGGGTCAAGCTCAACCAGATGTTCTACAAGCATGGACTCAACCCGCCTGCCGACCTGATCGAAACGGCCTCGTTCCTCGCCACCTTGACCTTCGTTCAGCAACGCCCCGCCCTCGGTTACCTGGCCCACGGCGTGGCACGCCACTTCGAAGCACAGGGTTTACTCAAGGTCTTGCCACTCGAGATCCCCATCGAACTGCCGCCGGTGGGGATCATTACCCTGCGCGCTCGGATGAAGACGCCGACCTGCCAGCAGGCGATCGAGTGCCTGCGGCAGGTGGCACAAGAGGAAGATCACTTGGCACCTGTCAGCTCGCGCGCATCTATTGCCGATTGACATAGCGTTAGCACCGTTCAATATCCACGCCTTCGATCTACGGTACCGATCATCTCCTGCCCTGCGCGGTGTCGGGCAATGTTATCCAGCACCCTCTCGATCGCACTCTCGGGCTGGGTCATGCTGGCCACGTGAGGTGTCATCAATACACTCGGGTGGTGCCAGAGGGGATGATCCACTGGTGGCGGTTCGGGATCGAAAACGTCCAGCACTGCTGCCGACAGCTGCCCGCTGTCCAGCGCCGCGAGCAGATCTGCCGCGACCAGGTGTGGACCGCGGCCGACATTGATCAGTGAAGCACCGCGTGGTAGCTGCGCGAACAACTTGGCATTGAGAATGCCGCGGGTCTCGACGGTCAGCGGCAGCAGGCAGACCAGCACTTGGCTACTGGCCAGGAAGCTCGCCAACTCGTCGTCACCGGCAAAACATGCCACGCCTTCGAGCTGGCGGCGTGTGCGGCTCCATCCCTGGCAGGCAAACCCCAGGCCGGTCAGGCGCTGCGCTACGGCGCTTCCCAACTGCCCCAGGCCGAGGATGCCCACGCGGCACTGCGAGACGGGGCGCACACGCAAGGCCCGCCAGGTCGCTTCGCGCTGCTGGCCGATGTAGTCGATCAGATTGCGGTGCAGCGCCAGCACCGCCATGGCCACGTATTCCTGCATGGTGGCGACGATGCCCGGCTCCTGCATACGCACCAACGGCACATGGCCGGGAATGCTGCCCAGATCGAACTGATCGACGCCGGCGCCGAGCGAGAAAATGACTTCGAGGTTGGGGAAACGAGCCAGATCTTCCATCGGTGCCCAGGTACCGAGATAGCGCACCTCTTCGGCACTGCCGATATCCGGCCACGAGCGAAAATCGATATCCGGTGCACGCTGCGCAAACAGGCGCTGCCACTCTCGACCGCGTTCGGGGTCGGCGTTGTAGACGAAGCTCATGACGACTTCTCCGGTGTCAGGCCGACGAGCGCTTACGTGCCATGACCATCAACATCACCAGCGCGAATGACGTGGCAGTCAGCAGCGTGCTGATGGCGGCAATGGTCGGGTCTATCTCGTCACGCAGCGCGGTGAACATGCGCACCGTCAGGGTCTGGTTCTGACCGCCGGAGATGAACAACGCCACCATGGTTTCATCCAGCGCCTGGATGAAAGCGAAGATCCCCCCGGTCACCACACTGGGCATGATCTGCGGCAGGGTGACGACCATGAAACTGCGGAAGCGATTCATGCCCAGACTTCTCGCCACCATTTCTTGCGTTTGATCGAAGCCATGCAGCCCTGCAGTAACCGCCGTGATCACATAGGGTAGCGCCAGCATCACATCGGCCATGATCAGGCCGGGGATGGTGTACAGCATCCCCGACAGGGCATAGATGAAGAATACGCCCGTGGCGACGATGATGATCGGCACGATCAGCGGTAGCAGCAGCACAACCTTCAGATAGCGCATCATCCGGTGCGTCGAGCAATTGATGGCATAGGCCGCCGCCACACCGATCGGCGTGGCGATCAGCGCCGTGGAAAACGCCACGATCAGGCTGGTCTTTGCCGCCGCCATCCAGCCAGGATTGCCGAAGAAGGCCTCGTACCAGCGAAACGAGTAGCTGGAAGGCGGAAAGGAGAGGAAGCGGCTATCCGAGAACGACATGGGCAGCACGATGAGTACCGGCAGGATCAGGAATACCAGCACCAATGCCACGTAGCCAATGAAGACGATCCGACCCAGGGATAATTTATTCATTTCTCACCGAGTATTTTCTCAAGGGGGACCAGGCGGCTGACCACATAGAAGATGATCAGTACACAGATCAGCAGCACGACGCTGACGGCACTGGCGGCGCCCCAGTCGCTATAGAGCTGGATGTTCCGGCTGACCAGCATCGAGGCCATGACCGTGCGCCCCCCTCCCACCAGCTCCGGTGTGATGTAGAAACCGAGGCACAGCACGAAGACGAGCGTCATGCCGGCCAGTACGCCGCTCAGGGACAAGGGGAAGAAAACCCGCATGAAGACATGCAGCGGGCTTCCACCAAGGCTGGCACCCGCCTGCACGAGATCCTGGGGGATCTTCTGCATGGTGGCGTAAAGCGGCAGGACCATGAACGGCAGCAGAATGTGCACGGTGGCGATAATGGTGCCGAGCTCGTTATGCATCAGCGCCAGCGGAGAATCCGTGATGCCGCTGGCCATCAGGGTCTGATTGACCACGCCCGAACGCTGCAGCAGGATCAGCCAGGCATAGGCCCTGACCAGCACACTGGTCCAGAACGGCAGGATGACGAGAGCCAGAACCAGCATTGCCCAGCGTTGCGGCAATCTCGAAGCGGCATAGGCAATCGGATACCCCATCAGCAATGCCAGCAGGGTTACGATGACACTGATACGAAACGTAAGAAGGAAAGTGTTCCAGTAAATGCCTTCGGTGAAGATCCGCCGATAGTGCTCCAGGCTGAGCCCTCCATCGGCATAGAAGGACTGGACGATCAACCAGCTCAAGGGCACGACGAGCAATGCAAAGACCACCAGCATGGCCGGCGTCATCAAGAGCATCATCAGCGTATGCTCACGGCGCCGATGGCGTAGCGATGGATCGATACCGCTTGCGGCAACGTAGCGGTCATGAATCGCGGTGGCTTTCAAGGCGCTTCTCCTGACGTGAAATCGGAGGCGACACAACCGATGCCACACACGCCGGGTGTGCGGCATCGGCGCTCTCATCGCTGCATGAACTCGAGCCAGCGGCGCTCGGCCAGCTCGCCTTCCGAAGAGGACCACCACTCGTAGGACATCAGCACCTGGCGCTCGGCGTTCTCCGGGTAGCTCGGCAGTTCCCTGGCGCGCTCTTCAGGGATCTTGCCGGTGTCGAAAGCGGCCGGATTGCCCGGGCCATAGTCGATGTGAAGCGGTAGGTTGGCCTGGTATTGCGGATCGATGGCCGCGTTGACGAACTCGAGCGCCGTATCGAGGTTGGGCGCGCCCTTGATGATGCAGAGGTGCGTATTCTGGAGGATGCCATCGTTATAGGTGAAATCGGCTTTCGCTCCCTCACCCATGATGGCGCTGACGCGTCCGTTCCACATCATCAGCATGTCGACTTCGCCATCGTAGAGCAGTTGGGCAGACTGGCCACCCGACGTCCACCAGGTGGCAATGTGCGGCTTCAACTCCTCCAGTTTCTCGAAGGCGCGATCGACGTCCAGCGGATACAGCTCTTCCGGCGCCACCCCGTCGGCCAGGAGTGCCGCTTCCAGCGTTCCCAGGGGATGGTTGCGCAAGGCGCGGTTGCCGGGAAACTCCTCGACGTTCCAGAAATCCTCCCACGTCTCGGGCGGATTGCCATTGAACGCATCAGGGTTGTAAGCCAGCACACTGGAGTAGAACTCATAGGCGACGGAGTAAGGCGTCTTGTACTCCTCCGGCATCGACTCCGCATTGGGGATCCGGCTGTAATCGAGCGTTTCGATCAGATCCTGGTTGCCTCCGCGTACGCAGTTCAGTGGCGGGGTGTCGACCACATCCCACACAGCCTGGCCGGTAGTTCCCTGGGTGCGGATCATCGGCCAGGCATCCGGGGCGCTCTCCTGGTGAATGGTGATACCCAACGCCTCGGCGACGGGGTCAAGGATGGCCACCGTCTGGGCCTCCTGGTAGGCGCCCCCCTGAGAAACGAAAGTGATCTGTCCCGCGGCCATGGCATGGGAAGCTCCCATCGCTCCTGCCAAGGCCACGCTGGTTACCAAAGTCTTCAAGCAATGCGTCTGTTTCATCTTGTTGTCTCCGCTGCTGATGACATTTGCGATCCGTGTGCGCTTAGCGCCCGATCGCGTCGAGAAATTGATACCACCCAGCTACCAGTCGAACCGCCACTTCACGTAAGGGATAGAGCGGTACGGCCTTGAGACGTCCCGCCTCCAGGAGAGCCACGTCCGGCGACTCGCCAATGGCGAAATCCGCCGCCAATCGACCGAGCAGGGTGGACATCGCCACGCCTGCGCCGTTGTAGCCGGCCGCATAGCTCAGTCGATCGTCGAAACGCCCCACATGGGGTAGTGCATCCATCGTCATGCCGACGTGCCCCGACCAGCGATGGGTAATCGCGACTCCCGCCAGATCGGGAAACATCGAGACCATCGCTCGCTGCAGCGCATCGAAAGCCGCTTTCGAATCACGCTTGCCGAAGGCACCGCGCCCTCCGAACACGAAGCGACCGTCTACCTTGCGGAACCAGCGCATCATGCGGCGCGTCTCTCCATAGCTCCTGGCATTGACCAACAGCCGCTCCTGCAATGCCGTCGGCAGCGCCTCGGTGGCAATGATCGAGCTGCGAAACGGCACCAATCGCGACTTGACCATGGCACTGGCCGGGGTAAGGTCGGAGTAGGCGTTGGTTGCCATGATGGCCTGGCGCGCACGTATCTCGCCTTGGGTGGTAACGACACGAACCCCGTCAGCGTCGCGATGGATGCCGGTTACCGGCGTGCGCTCGAAGAGGATGGCGCCATGGCGTCTCGTCAGGCCCTCGGCCAGGCCGCACACGTAGTTCAAGGGGTGCAAGGTGCCGACACCACGACTCAGGACACCGCCGAAGAACGCACGGGATCCCGTCTCCTCCGCCACCTCGCCAGCCGACAGGCTGCGCAGCGAGTCATCGCCCAGTTCGTGGCGCATCCACTCCGCCTCCTCGGCGATGTAGCCAAACGCCCGCTCGGTATGGGCACAACGCAAGTTGCCGCAGCGAGTGAAGCGAGCGCCTGACAGGCCATATTCCTCGACCAGGGCTTCCACCTCGTCCACCGATTGAAGAGCGAGGCGATGCATGCGCCGCGCCACCTCCATGCCATGGCCCTGGGCAATGGTGGGAAACGCCAGGCGGAACTTGGCCGAAACCACGCCACCATTGCGACCACTGGCTCCCCAGCCGATCGGCTTGGCATCCAACACCAGGGGAGCGACGCCGCGTTGTGCCAGGCGATGGGCCGCTGCCAGGCCGGTATAGCCCGCGCCGATGATGACAACATCGGCCTGTGCATCACCCCGCAGGCATGGCAGATCGGACTTTTTTTCCGCCGTGTCGCGCCATAGCGAGGCAATGCCGGCGTCCGGCCGCGGCCCACTCATGTCACACTCCCTCCACCGCGTCGGCCAGTTCCTTGAGCGTGGCGAAGTGGAAGTCTGGCTGGATCACCTGCTTGGGCTCGGGCGTGCCGCCGAAGCCCTGCTGACCCTGGCGCCGCTCGATCCAGCAAGTGGTGTAGCCGAGTTCCCTGGCAATGCCGATATCATGGTATTGGCTCTGGGCGACGTGCAGGATTTCCGAAAACTTGTAGCCATGAGCCGCCTGGCGGCCCCGGTTATAGGCAAAGAACTGAGGATTGGGCTTGGCCACCCCGGTATCGTCGCAGGTGACGCTGTCGTCGAATGGGTCGTCGAGTGTATGGGAATAGCAGGAGAAAGCGGTGCGATCGGCATTGGTCATGGCCACCAACCAATAGTGCTTGCGCAGACGCTTGAGGGCATCCACCGAATCCTCGAACGCCGGCCAGCGAAATACCGCCATCTGGAAGGCTTCCGCGGTTGCCGGATCAGCGGGCAATTTCAGCTCCTCGGCCAGCGAGCGGTAGACGTCGGCCATGGCGCTGCTCGAGCGTCCCGGGAAGCGGTCGCGCCCACGCTTGTAGGCGTCGAAGATAACGGTGTCGCTCAGGTCCAGGGTCGCGCTTCCACCCAGCCGACGAACCGCCTCCAGCACACCCGTTTCGAAATCGATCAGCGTACCCACGACATCGAAAGTCAGAACTTTGAAGTTGGAAAGTTCCATGATCGTCAATGACTCCTGTTTCTTGTGCTTCGAGGTAAAGTCAGGCGACTTGTGCCGCCGGGTGTCGACATCCGGTACGGGGCACGACGATGGTGTCCTCCGGATGCAGGACCACTGTCAGGCTTTCGCCGATCGGTGGAATCTTCTTCTGGCCCAGGTGATGGCTGGGTTGGCGCAGGCTGATGGCGGTGCCATCGTCCATTTCGAGAAAGAGCCGCAGGCTGTCACCCTGATACACGACCTCGCGCACGCGGCAGTGCAGGCGGTTGACCCCGGCTTCGTGGCGCCCGTCATCGATCAGCAGCTTCTCGGTCTGTATGGCGAGGAGCAGTTCCGGATGCGGGGGCAACAGCTTTGACGAGTGCAGGGTGAGCTTGCCGAGCTTGACGCAGTGTGCGTCAACACGCGTCACCGGCAGCAAGGTGGCGTCGCCGATGAAGCTCGCCACGAAGGCATTCTGGGGGTCGTTGTGCAGCGTTTCAGGGGTACCGATCTGTTCCAGCCGACCATCCTTGAGGACCGCCACTCGATCGCTCATGGTCAGCGCCTCACGCTGGTCATGGGTCACGTAGACGATGGTCGCGCCCAACTTGCGGTGCAGTTGGCGCAGCTCGATCTGCATCGTCTCGCGCAGCTGCTTGTCCAGCGCCGACAGCGGCTCATCCATCAGGATCAAGCGAGGTTCGAAAACCATGGCACGCGCCAGGGCCACCCGCTGGCGCTGCCCGCCCGAGAGCTGCGAAATACCACGCTCCTGGTAACCGTCGAGCTCCACCATCGCCAGAGCCTGACGCACTCGCTCCGGCCAGGTGGATTTGGGCAGCCGTCGGGCACGTAGAGGAAACGCGACGTTCTCGCCGACCGTCATGTGTGGGAACAGCGCATAGCTCTGGAAGACAACGCCAATATTGCGCTTGTGGGGCGGCATGTAGGTCATGTCCTGGTCGCCGACCCACACCGAGCCGGACGAGGGCAACACGAAGCCACCGAGGGCACCAAGCAGTGTGGTCTTGCCCGAACCCGAAGGGCCCAGAAGCGAGACGAACTCTCCTGGCTCAATATCTAAGGTTATATCGTCTAGGGCTGTCGTTCCGCCATAGCGCTTACTGACCGAGCGGATAGAGACGCCGACACTGTCTCGTTTTTTCATGGAAAATCCCGTCTTATTATTGTGTAAACCACTATTGGAATTGAGTACAGCAGATCGAAAGATAGGCGGCAATTGCGAAATTCTTTGGCTTGGCATAACTTGAAGTCATGCCGACCTTACGCCGCCAACTGCCCAGCGCCAACGCCCTGTTCGTCTTCGAGTCTGCCGCCCGCTGCGGCAACTTCACCAAGGCGGCCGCCGAGCTGGGCGTCACCCAGCCGGCAGTCAGCCGCATGCTGTCGCTGCTGGAGGAACATCTGGAGGTGCAGCTCTTCCTGCGCACGCCGAACGGCACCGTGCTGACAGAGAACGGCCAGATTCTGTATCAGGGCATCACCGATGGGTTTCAGGACATCGAGAGGGCAATTCAGGAGATCAGAGCCCGCAGCACGGGGCTCGAGACGGTCACGCTATCGGTGTCGACTGCCTTTACCACCCATTGGCTGATGCCGCGCATGCACAAGCTCCAAGCCGAGTTTCCTTCCATCGACCTGCGCTTCCAATTGATCTCCGGCTCGGTGGGCGGTTCGGTGGAGGATGTCGACCTGGGCGTGAGGTTCGTCAGCGGAGAGGACGTCCATCACCAGGCGGCACTGATTCTGCCCGAGATCCTGGTGCCCGTGTGCAGCCCGGCCTACCGCAAGCAGCATGTGGTTGGCGAACACCACGACTCAGGCGTCACGCTCATCAGCCTGAGTGACAGCCGCATCGACTGGTTCGAACTGTTCCCCAGCTTCCAGAGCGAAACGCTGGGCAGTACGCACTCGCTGATCTTCTCGGATTATGCCGTTGTGTTGCAGGCTGCCCTGCTCGGCCAGGGCATTGCCGTGGGTTGGATGAACGTCGTCTCGTACTGGCTGGACACCGGCGCGCTGGTGCCGGCCACCACCAAGCCAACCGCCATCGCGACAGAACGCCTCTGTCACCTCATCCACTCACGCAAGAAGCCGCTGAGCCCTGCTGCCGCCGAAATACGCGACTGGATCATCGAAGAAACCCGTAACGACGTCGCCAAAGTGGCCAAGCATTACCCCGAACTTGAGCTGGAAGCGCTGATAGCGCCCACCCGTCGCTGACCTACTGGCACTGCCCCAGCCCGTGACTCGTGCCTACCATGGTTCCTACCGAATCCCCGCTCGCAGGAACGACTGCACGAACTGGCGCTGGAACAGCAGGAAGGCGACCAGCAGCGGCGCGATGCTGAGCAGCGTGGCAGCGCTGACGGTGGCCCAGTTGACGCCGGTTTCCGGCGCCGAGAAGATGCCGAGCCCCACGGTGAGCGGGCGGCTCTCCACCGAGTTGGTGACCACCAGCGGCCACAGGAAGTTGTTCCAGTGGTGGCTGATCGAGACCAGGCCGTAGGCCAGGTAGGTGGGCTTGGCCAAGGGCACGTAGACCTTGAGCAGGATCGCCATCCAGCCGCAGCCCTCCACCCGGGCCGCTTCCTCCAGCTCGCGGGGAATGGTCTTGAAGGTCTGCCGTAGCAGGAAAATGCCGAAGGCACTGGCCACGTACGGCAGGCCGATGCCGGTGATGGTGTCGACCAGGCCAAGGCCGCTGGCGATGCGGTAGTTCTCGACGATCAGCACCTCGGGAAAGACGAACAGCTGGATCAGCACCAGCATGAACAGGATATCCTTCCCGGGAATGGGGAAGCGGGCGAAGGCAAAGGCCGCCAGGGTGCACACCACGAACTGCGCCAGCACCACGCCGGTGACCAGCAGGAAGGTATTGAGATAGTAGCGGGCGAACGGCGCCTGGGCCCAGGCATTGACGAAGTTGTCCAGCGTCAGCGGCGCAAACAGATCGAAGCGCACCATGTAGGCCGGTGGGTGAAAGGCGGCCCATATCGCGTAGATCAGCGGGAAGATCCAGATGATGGCCAGCAGCCAGGCGGCCGTGGTCTCGAGGCTCGGCACGCGCAGGGCGAAGCGGCTGGCGGCGGGGCTCAGGGTTCGATTCATTGGTAGTGCGTCCTGCGGTCGAGCACGGTGAACTTGAGCGTGGCCACCACCGCCAGCACCAGCAGGATCACCACCGTGATGGTGGCAGCGTAGGTGCGGTCGAAGAACGAGAAGGCGTTCTCGTAGACGTAATAGAGCAACAGGTTGGTGGCGTTGTTGGGCCCGCCCTTGGTCAGGATGAACAGGTGGTCGACCACCCGCACGGCGTTGATCAGCGCATTGATCAGCACGAACAGCGTGGTCGGCATCAGCAGCGGGAAGGTCACCCGCCAGAAGAAGCTCCAGCGGCTGGTGCCTTCAAGGTCCGAGGCCTCCTTCAGTTCCGGCGGGATGCTCTGCAGCGCCGCCAGGTAGAAGATCATGAAGAAGCCGGCCTCCTTCCACACCGTCATCACGATCACCGAGGTCAGCGCCACGCCGGGGTCGCCCAGCCAGTTGACCCCGGATATCCCCAGCGCGCCGAGCAGCTTGTTGAACAGGCCGATCTGCGGGGCGTAGAAAAACATCCAGATATTGGCCGCGGCGATCATCGGCAGGATCGTCGGCGTGAAATAGGCCATACGCACGAAGCCGCGCCCAGGCAGGCGGGCATTGACCAACAGCGCCATGCCCAGTGCCAAGGCAATGGAGGTGGGGATGGTGCCGAGCGCATAGACCAGGTTGTTGCGCGCCACTCGCCAGAAGGTACGGTCCTCCACCAGCATGGCGTAGTTCTCCAGCCCGACGAACTCCGGCGGCGCACCGCGAAAGCCGGGCAGGAAGAAGCTGTTGATCAGCGTCGCCACGGTAGGCAGGTAGGCGAAGGTGCCGAGCAGCACCGCCGCCGGCAGCAGCAACAGCGCGCCGTAGATCTGCATGCGTCGGTCGGCGTTGTGGATCATCATGGCCCTTTCCCGGGATGGGCTGTCCGGGGCAAGGCCTACGAGGAGGCGCTGTGAATCCTTCCCTGGACGCTACATTTGCCATCCATGGCAAATGACCTCCTCTTCGGCCTTGCCCCGGCGCCCTGCTTGCATCGGTTCTAAGATTCGCTGTTACGTCGTCTTGAAGCCTCAACGTGAGCGTGCGTAGCGGCGCAGTGCCACGTCAGCTTCCGCCTGGGCCTGCTTGAGCGCCTCCTCGGGCGACATCTGGCCGGTCAGCGCCGCTTGAACGGCGTTGTCCAGCGCCCGGCGCACGCGTCCGCCCTGGTAGGTAGCCAGTTCCGCCGTGGCGTGCTCGAGCTGGTCGCGAGCCACTGCCGCGGGCGGGAACTCCTCGACGTAGTTGCGCAGCGCCTCGGTCTCGTAGGAGGCGGGGCTTACGCCCATGTAGCCGGTCTCGATCGACCAGGCCGCGGCACGCTCCGGGTCGGTCATCCAGCGGATGAAGGTCATCGCGGCGCGCTGCTCTTCCTCGGTGCTGTCCTTGAACAAGTAGAAGTTGCCGCCGCCGGTGGGACTGCCGCGCTGGGTGTTCATGGGCAGCATGGCCACGCCGAAGTCGAAGGAAGCCTCGTTGCGCACCGCGGTGAGATTACCCGTGGTGTGCCACATCATGGCAGTGGACTGCTCGATGAAATTCTGGCGCAGGGTGCCCCACTCGATGGTGCCGTCGGGCATGGCCTGGTGATCGCGGGAAAGCGCGACCCAGTACTCCAGCGCTTCGATGGCGGCGGGGTCGTCGAAATAGATCTCGGTACCCTCCTCGTTCATCAGTCGATGACCGTTCTGGAAGGCGAAGGCCTGGAACATCCAGTAGGGATAACCGGTGGAAGGCACCATCACCCCCCACTGCTGGCCGTTGCTGGCCTCGCGCACCGCGGCGGCCATTTCGGCCATTTCTTCCCAGTTCTCGGGGGGCATCTCCGGGTCGAGTCCGGCCGCCTCGAAGGCGTCCTTGTTCCAGTAGAGCACGATGGTCGAGCGCTGAAAGGGAATACCATAGGTCTGGCCGTCGATCTGGCCGTTTTCCATCAGACCGGGGTAAAAACTGGCGAGCCACTCGCGCTCTTCGTCGGTCTCGACCACCGAGTCGAAGGCAACGATGGCGTCCTGCTCCAGCAGATCGAACAGGTCGATGGAGAACAGCACCGAGAGTTGCGGGGCATTACCCGCCTCGATGGCCGACATGGCCCGCACGCGGGTATCGTCGTAGTTACCGGCGTAGATGGCATTCACCGAGATGTCCGGGTGCTCGTTCTCGAACTCGGCCACCAGGCCGTCGATCACATCGGTCAGAGCGCCACCTACGGCCACCGGGTAGTACATGGTCAGCTCGGTCTGGGCCTGGGCATTCAGTGCGCTGGCAGCGATCAGGCCGGCCAAGGCCGTGGTTCCCATTCTGCTGCCCCTGGTCAACATGAAGCGTGCGTTCATCGGTTCACTCCTGAAGAGTCGTTCCCTGCGGGGTGGGACGAGGCCTGGGCCTCGCTGTCTTGCATCAGCGAAGAGGAAAGATTCGGCTCGAAACGATGTCGACCAGGCGGTGCGGCCAGGTCGTGCCCGACGATCGCCAGGCGACGACCATCATCAGCGGCGAAGAAGTGGGCCGCCCCACATTGCCACTGCAGGCAGCAGGCAGCGCCGGCCGTCATGGCCGGCTTGCCTTCGATCCGTGCACGCAGCTGGTGGCTGCCGACCTGCAGCCTCACGATGCTGTCGGCACCCAGGTATTCGGCATCGATCACCTCGGCGGGCACACCGGGGGCGTCGGCCGGTAGCAGGCGGATGTCCTCGGGACGAACGCCGAGCCAGTGCCCCTTGGCCTCATGTGCGGCCACGCTGCAGTGGGGCTCGCCTTCGATCACCGCCCCATCGGCGGCGGCGGCAAGCGGCACCAGGTTCATTGCCGGGCTGCCGATGAAGCTGGCGGCGAAAGCCGTCGCCGGCCGGTCGTAGAGTTCGTCGGGCGAGCCGTCCTGCACGATGCGGCCGTCCTGCATCAGGATCACCCGGTCGCCCATGCTCATCGCCTCGACCTGGTCGTGGGTGACGTAGATCACCGTCATGCCGAGGCGCCGCTGCAACGCCTTGATCTCTCGGCGCATCTCACCGCGCAGGCGGGCATCGAGATTGGACAGCGGCTCGTCCATCAGGCAGATGGGGTGTTCGGAGATGATCGACCGGGCCAGCGCGACCCGCTGACGCTGGCCGCCGGAGAGCTGGGCCGGCTTGCGCTGTAGATAGGCTTGGAGATCGACCAGTTCCGCGACTCGCGCCAGGCGCTCGTCGCGTTCAGCCTTGGGCACCTTGCGGCTACGCAGGCCGAAAACGATGTTATCGGCCACGCTGAGATGGGGGAACAGCGCGTAGGACTGGAACACCATGCTCAAGCCGCGGTCGCCCGGCGGCAGGAAGGTGACGTCGCGCTCGCCGATATGGATGCGCCCGTCGCTGGCCTGCTCTAGGCCGGCGATCATGCGCAGCGTGGTCGACTTGCCGCAGCCCGAGGGGCCGAGCAGGATGACGAACTCGCCCGGTGCGACATCGAACGAGATGGCGTCCACGGCGGTGGTACCGCCCCAGCGCTTGCTCACGGCCTCGAGCCGGATGCGCTGACGCTCCCTCGAGCCTAGCTGTGGGCCGGATGGCTGGCTGTGCGGGGTCTGATTATTGTTGTCTGGATTCATGCTGCGTCCGCGTTGCCCGTGAAGGCGTGGCATGGCTGTCATTGACTCTCCCGAACTCAGCGTAGCCGCAAATTCGACGAAATGCGGCCATCCTGGCGCCTTTCGATGACGGTGCGATGACGAAATAGCGACCGAACGGTAACAATCAGGCCCTCCACCCGGCGTGCTAGAATTCGGTCTTCACCCTGATCAGGAACCGAGCGCAATGTCCCTTGACGACCTGCACCTCAATCTCCGCAACCTGACGCAGGACGATTACCCTCAGCTCAAGAAGCTGATGGACGCCGTCTACGACGACATCGGCGGCGCCTGGCCGCAGCACTCCATCGACCGGTTGATCCAGGAGTTCCCCGACGGACAGATCGCCATCGAGGACGACGAACGGCTGATAGGCGTGGCGCTGACCGTGCGGGTCGACTACGACGAGTTCTCCAACCCACACAAGTATGACGACCTGGTCGGCAACCGCGAGATCATCCTCAACGATCCCGAAGGCGATGCCATGTACGGGCTGGACGTGCTGATCCATCCCGACTATCGCGGCTATCGCCTGGGCCGGCGCCTCTACGAAGCGCGCAAGGAGCTGTGCCGCTCGCTCAACCTGCGCGCGATCCTGGCCGGGGGGCGTATCCCCAACTACCACGAACACGCCGGGGAGCTCTCGCCCACCGAGTACATCGACCGGGTGGCACGCAAGGAGCTCCACGACCCGATCCTCTCGTTCCAGTTGGCCAACGACTTTCAGGTCAAGCGGCTGCTGCGCAAGTACCTTCCCGAGGACGAGAAATCCCAGGGCTTCGCCACCCTGCTGGAGTGGAACAACATTCTTTATGAGCCCGCCGAGCGGGTGCTGGAGAATCGCCCCACCCAGGTACGCATCGGCGCCGTGCAGTGGCAGATGCGCGAGTGCGCATCGGTGGAGTCGGTGCTGCAGCAAGTGGAGTACTTCGTCGATGCCATCTCCAGCTACCAGAGCGATTTCGCCGTCTTGCCCGAACTGTTCAACGCGCCGCTGATGGGGCTGCAGGATCGCGCCACCCAGCAGGACCAGATCGCCGCCATTCGCTACCTGGCGGGCTTCACCGAGCAGTTCAAGACCGAAATCTCGCGCATGGCGGTCTCCTACAACATCAACATCATCGCCGGCTCGATGATCGAGGAGGGTGAGGACGGCCGGCTCTACAACGTCAGCTACCTGTGCCACCGCGACGGCGACGTCGAGCGCCAGTCGAAGCTGCACATCACGCCCCAGGAGCGCCGCGAATGGGTGATCGAAGGTGGCGACGAGCTGCGCGTGTTCGAGACCGACGCCGGGCGCGTCGGCATCCTGATCTGCTACGACGTGGAGTTTCCCGAGCTCGGCCGGCTCCTGGCCGACCAGGACATGGACATCCTCTTCGTACCGTTCTGGACCGATACCAAGAACGGCTACCTGCGGGTGCGCCACTGTGCCCAGGCGCGGGCGATCGAGAACGAGTGCTACGTGGTGCTGTGCGGCAGCGTGGGCAACGTGCCGTCGATCCGCAACCTCGACATCCAGTACGCCCAGTCGGCGGTGTTCTCGCCCTCGGACTTCGCCTTCCCCCACGACGCGGTGCTCTCCGAGACCACGCCCAACACCGAGATGGTGATCTTCTCCGACCTGGACCTCACCCGGCTCACCGTGGTGCGCGCCGAGGGCTCGGTGACCAACCTCAAGGACCGGCGCAAGGATCTCTTCGACCTGCGCTGGCGCGACTGGTCGTGGAAGTCCGGCGCCAGGCAGGATGAGGCCTGAGCCGTGTTTCGCCGTCTACGCCAGTGGCGGGCCGAGCGCTTCGAGGCCCGCCACCCCTTCCCCGAGGAGGCCTGGGCCGAGGCCCGCTCGCGCCTGCCACTGCTGACCTTTCTCGGCGATGAGGAGGCCGAACGGTTGGGGCGGCGCGCCTGGCACTTCCTGCACAGCAAGCGCCTGAGCATGCACCCGGAGCTGGCCCAGAGCACGCCCTTCGACGAAGCCGCGCAGTTGGCTCTGGCCGCCCAGGCCTGCCTGCTCACTTTGGGCTGGTCGGATGACGACCACGACGAAGCCTTCTCCGGCTTCCACGAGATCCTGATCCTGCCCGACGCCTTCCACCGCCAGGTGGAGGAGATGGACGAGTTCGGCGTGATGCACGCCTACGAGGACGAACGTGCCGGCGAGACCTCGCACCAGGGCCCGGTGGTAGTGGCCTTTCCCGATCTGATGGAAAGCGGCGATTTCAGCGGCTTCAACGTGGTCATCCACGAACTCGCCCACAAGCTCGACATGGGCAACTCGCTGGATGTCGACGGCTTCCCCCCGCTGCCACGCGACATGGACCCCAAGGAGTGGCACCGCGTGTTCACGGCAGTGTGGGACGACCTGCAGGCGTACCTCGAACGTGGCGAGGAACCGCCGATCGACGACTACGCCGCCACCCACCCCGGCGAGTGCTTCGCGGTATGCTGCGAGGCCTTCTTCACCGCCCCTGACGTACTCAGCGGCGCCTACCCCGACCTCTACGCCCTGCTTACGCGCTACTTCCGTCAGGAACCGTTACGCCGCCTGCCCGAGGCCGACGCCACCGCGCAGGCCTGAGTTCATTTACCTTCCAGAAGCCTGACCAGCTCCGGCACCGGCCGTTCGGCGTAGCCTGAATCGCTGGCCTGGCGGTAAAGCGCCATTACCGCCTCGGCTACCCCACCCTCGGCGGCAAGGTCCTCGGTCATGGTGCGGTAGTAACCGATGTCCTTGAGTGCATTGGCCACGCTGAAGCGGAACCCCGACGGGTCGCCGGATTCGATGAAGGGGCGCAGTCGTTCCAGCACCACCCCACCGCCGCCGCCTTTGCCCAGCACCTCGAGCAAGGCCGCATCGTCGATGCCGGCCCGGCGCGAGGCCGCCGCGGCCTCGGCCAATACCGCGGTGAAACCGAGCGAGACGAAGTTGTGCAGCAGCTTCAGGGTGTGGCCCGCCCCCACCGGCCCGGCGTGGGCGATGTTCTCGGCAAAGCATTCGAGCAGCGGGCGTACCTCGGCGAACAGCGCTTCGGGCGCGCCGACGATCAGGTTCAAGCGCCCCTCCTCGGCCTCCTTCGGCGTACGCGTCATGGCCGCGTCGAGGAAACGTCCACCTGCCGCCTCCACCCGGGCCGCAACACGCTCGGTGGAGCTCGGCAGCGCCGTGGAGCAGTCGATCACCACGGTCCCCGGCGCCAGCCCCTCTAGCACCCCACCGGGCTCGAACAGCACCGCCTCCACCTGTGGCGAGCCGGTAACGCAGAGGAACACCACCTCGGCGGCCTCGGTCACCTCGCGAGCGCTGCCCTTGGCCACCGCACCCGCCGCCACCAGGTCCTCCACCGGCTGGTTGCCCGGGTGCTCCAGGAAGCAGAGCGTATGCCCGCCGCGCAGGAGGTTGGCGGCGATGCCATGCCCCATCAGACCAACCCCGACCAGGCCGACCTTGCGTAACTCTTTCATGACCTTCTCCTTGCTGGCAATTCCTGGCTGCCGAGTGAGGGCTCAGCCGTGCTTGATCGCCACGGTCTTCAACCGTGTATAGCTGCGCAGCCCCTCGAAGCCCTTCTCTCGGCCATGGCCGGAACGCCCCACGCCGCCGAAGGGCAGCTCGATGCCGCCGCCAGCGCCATAGTTGTTGATGAATACCTGGCCGCTGCGAATGCCCTTGGCCAGGCGCAGCTGGCGCCCGCCGTCGCGGGTCCACACTCCCGCACACAGGCCGAAGTCGGTGGCGTTGGCCAAGCGCAGCGCCTCGGCCTCGCCGCGAAAGACCTGAACTGCCAGCACCGGGCCGAACAGTTCCTCACGCAGCACGGCATGACCGGCAGGGATGTCGGTGAGCAGGTGGGGTACCACGAAGTGGCCTCCCTCCGGTGCCCCTTGTGCCAGTTGCCCCTTGGCCATTACCCGCACACCATCGGCCTGGGCGGCTTCCAGGCGCGCCTCCAGCCTGGCCTTCTGGCGCGCATTGATCAGCGGCCCACAGTCGGCATCCGCCTCACCGGCATCGCAGCGCAGCGCCGAGAAACGCTCGGCCAGTTGGCCCAGCACCTGCTCGGCGCAGCCCGCCTCAACCAGCAGCCGGCTTCCCGCCGAGCAGGTCTGCCCCGCGTTCTGCACGATGCCGCGTACCACGGCTTCAAGAGCGGCATCGAGGTCGGCATCGGCGAAGACAATCTGCGGCGACTTGCCGCCCAGCTCCAGGGTCACCGGCACATGATGTACCGCCGCCGCCTGGGCCACCTGGGTGCCGGTCTCCGGTGAGCCGGTGAAGGAGAGATGGTCGATGCCGGGATGCGCTGCAAGCGCCGCCCCTGCCTCCCGGCCCAGCCCCGGAACCACGTTGAGCACGCCGAAGGGCAGGCCATTCTCCTGCGCCAGTTGGGACAGGCGCAGCACGCTCAAACAGGCATCCTCCGCGGGCTTGAGCACCACGGTGTTGCCGGCGGCCAGGGCAGCGGCCACGCAGCGACCGAAAATCTGCGCCGGATAGTTCCAGGGGATGATCTGTGCGCAGACGCCGTAGGGCTCGCGCAGGGTCAGCACGGCGAAGCCTTCGTCAAAGGGAATCGTCTCGCCGTGTAGCTTGTCGGCACCGCCGCCGTAGAAGCGGAAATAGCGGGCGCAGGCGGCGATGTCGCCACGGGCCTGGGTCATCGGCTTACCGGTGTCGGCGCACTCCAGCGCCGCCAGGTTGTCGCGGTCGGCGTCGATGGCGTCGGCGAAGGCCAGCAGCCACTCGCCGCGACGCCGGGCCGGCCAGCGTGCCCAGTCACCCATGCTGCCGGCGAAGGCACGGCGTGCAACATCCACCGCCACCATCACCTCCTCGGTCTGACAGCGGGCGATCTGGGCAATGGCCTGGCCACTGGAGGGGGTCTCGACTTCGATCAATGCCTGGGTCGGCACCCATTCACCGCCGATCAGGGCGCCGGTTGGGGGAAGAGCAGACAGTGCATGATGGCGCATGGCGCTTATTCCTCGTCTCGCGGTTGGTGTCAGTCGGGTCACTGGCCGGCAGTACGGAATCGCTCCGCAATGCGTGCTCAGGGTCTTGTTCCTCCGAGGGACTTCACCCCGGCGGTAACGGCCATGTCATCGGCCCGCGCCACGTCTCGAAGACCCCAGCCAGTTTCAACACTCGGTGGTCCTCGAAGCGCGGCGCGACGATCTGCAGCCCGATAGGCATCCCGGCGCGGCTGAAGCCGGCGTTCAGCGAGATGGCCGGCTGCTCGCCCATGTTCCATGGCACGGTGTAGACGATATGCTCGAAGGGTCGCTGTGGGTCATTGGTCGGCGAGGGCCAGTCGGCGGGAAAGGCCAGGTTCGGCGTCGTTGGCGACAGCAGCGCGTCGACCTCGTCGAATACCGCCTCGGTCGCCCGGCGCATGGCCAGGGTCTGCTGGAAGCCGCGCACCACCTCGACGCCGGTGAGTCGCGCCCCGTTTTCCGCCCAGGCGAGGATCTCGGGCAGCACCCGGGCGCGCTCGTCGGCGCTCAGCGGCTCCAGCTCGCTCCACTGCCGGGCCTGCCAGAAGCGATCCAGACCATCGAGCATTTCGCGGGTCAGCACCGGAGCCAGCGGCACCAGGGTGGCACCGGCGGCCTCGAATGCCCGGGCGGCGGCCTCGACCGCGGCCCGTATCTCGTCATCCAACGGCAGGCCGCAGCCGGCCTCCAGCATCACCCCCAGGCGCAGGCCGCGCACCTCGATGGCAAGGTCCTGCCAGTCGATGGTCTCGGGCGGCAAGCGCATGGCATCGCGGCGGTCGGTACGCGCCAGGGTCGTCATCATCAGCGCGGCATCCGCCACGCTGCGGGTCATCGGCCCGGCACAGCGGCCGACATAGTAGGGATCGATGGGAATCCGGCCGAGGGTCGGCTTGAAGCCGACGATACCGCACCAGGCCGCCGGCAAACGAATCGAGCCGCCGATATCGGTACCCAGGTGCAGCGGGCCGTACCCTGCGGCCGCGGCTGCGGCCGCACCGGAGCTCGACCCGCCGGGATTCCACTCCAGGTTCCAGGGGTTGCGGGTCAGGCCGTGGAAGGAGGAGCGCCCGGACGAGAGCATCCCGTAGTCGGGGCAGGTGGTCTTGGCCACTCGCAGGGCACCGTCCTCGGCCAAGCGGGCCGCCGGCGGGGCGTCCTCGGTGGCCGGCGGATGCTCGCCGGCAAGGGTGCCATGGGGCACCGGCAGGCCGCGGGTCGCGATCAGCTCCTTGAGCGTCACCGGCACGCCGTCCAGAGCGCCTCGCGGTTCGTCGCGAAACCAGCGTGCGGTGGAGGCCTCGGCAGCCCGAGCCAGGCCATCGGGGTCATAGGCATAGAGCGCGTTCAGCGCCGGTTCCCACTGCCCGATATGCCGCGTCAGCGCCTCGACATACTCGCTCGGTGAAAGTCGTTTGTGACGGTAGGCATCGAGCAGTTCCGTCGCAGTCAGCATCAAGCCATCGTCCATGGGCATCACTTGGTCTTGTTGTTGGTATTCCTCAGCATGGTGCGGCCCGGCGCGCCTGACCACATCAATCCAGGCGTCAGGGTGTCCACTGTTTGTGCGCACCTAGGCGGGTCGTAACCTCAGACCGGTTCAGGGCACCTCCCGCTCATCAGGGGACAAGTCTTCCAGGGCATCGACGAGGAGCGACAGGCACGCCTCCATGGCGAAGCTGCGCTGGCGGTGCCGATAGAGGCAGAGGTCGACCCTTGCCCCAGCCAGTTCGGTCTGCTTCAGAGGTACGGCACGCAGTTGCCCAGCAGTGCACTCTCGTGCCACGGCCATCCGCGGCAGCACCAGGATCGCACCCCCGGCCATGGCCAGGGACTTCTGGGTTTCCAGCGAGGAAGTATGGAAACTGGGGGCCAGGCGCACCCCCTGTTCCCGGGCAGCACGATCGAGCGCCTGGCGCACCCCGAAGGAGTCATCCGGCAGGGCCAAGGCATGCTCAGCGATATCTGCCAGCGTCAACGACTCGGCTTTCGCCAAGGGATGGCCGGGGGCCATGACTGCATAGTGGGTCAGTTCCGCGCTCGCCACACTGACGATGTCGTCGCGCTGTGGCATGAAGAAGGCCAGGCCGATATCGGCCTCGCCACGGCGCAACGCCTCGATGACCCCATTGGCACTGGCGATCGAAATGTCGAAGCGTAGCCGGGGGTGTTCGCGGCTCAGGCTCGCCAATGCCGGGGCCAGCAATCCGGACACAATGCCTTCGGCCGCCTGGATGCCGATCCGTCCGGTGCGTAGACCCCGCAGGTCGGCGATGTGCGCCTCGACCCGCTCGAAATCACGCAGGGTCCGCTGCGCCTGGGCGGCCAGCAATTCGCCGGCCGCGGTGAGACGGATGCCGTCCGGGCCGCGCTCGATCAAAGGGGTCCCGAGGTGGTGCTCAAGCAGGTCGATCTGGCGACTGACCGCCGTCGGCGCGATATGCAACAACGTCGCCGCCTGACGCAGCGACCGGCAACGGGCAACGGTATCGAAGTAACGCAGGGCACGCCATTGCATCGCCATTCCTTATCCCCGGTGCAAAATCTTCAGTACACCAGCCATACCAGTCCCATGGAGATCCACGGCATATAGGTGATCGCCACCAGGCAGACGAGTACCACCAGCACGAAGCGCGCAAGCCAGGGCAACATCTGATCGATGGATATTCGCGCCACCGCGCAGGCGGCGAACAGGTTGACGCCCAGCGGTGGCGTGATCATGCCCAGCGCCAGGTTGACCACCATGATCAGACCGAAGTGCACAGGATGAACACCGAACTGCATGGCGATCGGCGTCAGGATCGGCGCCAGCACCAGAATCGCCGCGGAGGTCTCGATGAACATGCCGACGATAAGCAGCAACACGTTGACTGCCAGCAGGAACATCATGGGGCTGTCGAACACCTCGGTGACCCAGCCGGCAATATGGCCTGGCAGGCCGGTGCGGCTGATCAGGAAGCTGAACAGCGATGCGGCAGCAATGATCAGCATGACCGCCGCCGTTGAGATCACGCTCTGACGCATGATCGGCCACAGGTCGGCGACCTTCAGCTCGCGATAGTAGAACCCGCCGACCACCAACGCGTAAAACACCGCCACTGCCGAGGCCTCGGTGGGAGTGAATATGCCACCGTAGATGCCGCCGATCACCACCACCGGCATCAGCAGCGCCGCCCACGCCCGCTTGAACGAGATCACGAAGCTCGTGCTGTCCTTGTGATCCTCGAGTCCATAGCCACGCATCTTGCAGAACAGATAAAGGAACACGATCAACGCAGTGCCGATCAGCAGTCCCGGCCCCACTCCGGCCAGGAACAGCTGACCGATGGAGGTATCGGTGCTGACGCCGAACAGGATCAGCGGAATGGAAGGCGGGATCAGCACCCCGAGCTCCGCCGAGGAAGCCTGGATCGAGGCCGCCAGCGGCTTGGGATAGCCGTGGCGCACCATAGCCGGGATCAGGATGGCGCCGATGGCGAAGGTGGTCGCCACGCTGGAGCCGGACACGGCGGCGAACATCATGCAGGTCAGCACGCAGGTCATCGCCAGGCCGCCCTGCACGCCACCGACGATGGACTTGGCCAGGTCCACCAGGCGCTGGGAGATCCCCCCCGCCGCCATCAGGTTACCGGCGAGAATGAAGAACGGGATCGCCATCAGCGGAAACTTGTCGATACCGATGAACATCTGCTGCGGCACCAGTAGCAGCGGCAGCCGGGTGAAGAATTCGATGCCGATGATCGAGGCCAGCATGATCGATACGGCAATCGGCACGCCGAAGGCGAACAGGATGATCAGCGACAGACCGATGACCAGATTCATTGACGCGGCCCTCCTCTACTGGAGGTAGCGTCGCTTTCGGGCATCGTCTCTCTCAGGTCGTGCATCTGCACCTCGGGAGAGGCCTCGCCGAGGTCGGGCCCGAGCGGCTCACGCCCGGTGAGCTGCGCCAGGATACGGGCCAGCACCGCTACCATGGCGAAAGCGGCGCCGGTGGGGATGGCCGCATAGGCATAGGCCATGGAGATGTTCATGCCCGACATGGTCTGGTTGCTGACCCGTTGGGTCATCTGGATGCCGAAGTGGATCAACACCGCCAGCACCAGCAGGCAACACAGCACGATGGCGACTTCCAGCACCAGCACCAGGCGCTGCGGCACCACCTTGTAGATTGCCTCCACGGCCATCATGTAGCCGCCGCGGAAGGTCGCTGCCGCCGCCATGAACACGCACCAGATCATTGCCGTGCGCGCAGCCACCTCCGACCAGGTGGAGGGCGCATTGAAGATGAAGCGGGTCAGCACTTGATAGAAGCTGAACGAAACCGATATCACCAGCATGGCCACGGCGACGACCATGGCCAGGCGCGTCAACTGACGCTCGAAACGAAGAAACAGATCCACCATGAGCGCACGATTCCTCAGGCATGTCCCCGGCAAGCGCCGGGGACA
This sequence comes from Halomonas sp. A29, assembly GCF_046723295.1. Taxonomy (NCBI): domain Bacteria; kingdom Pseudomonadati; phylum Pseudomonadota; class Gammaproteobacteria; order Oceanospirillales; family Halomonadaceae; genus Halomonas; species Halomonas sp. A29. The sequence goes on along the minus strand of NZ_JAXQPR010000007.1, from coordinate 292,491 downwards.
AGTTGAGCGGAGAGAGTCAGCTTCCGCCGTTAACAGCTACTGGCCTTCTCCTGCACCCTCTCCAGCATCTCGGAGCCGTACTGGTTGGTGAAGATCTCGTAGGCCGGTTCCACGGCTTGCTGGAACGGGCCGATGTCGATGTCGGTATTCACCGTCATGCCGTTCTCGCGCAGCAGCGCCACGCCCTCCTCCTCGAGCCGCGAGACCTCGGCGCGGGTGGCTTCGGCGGAGGCACGTGCAGCCTCGTGGAACCATTCGCGCTCCTCGTCACTGAGGCCGTCGAGCAGGATCGGGGAGCCCAGCACCGCTGCCGGGGAATAGACGTGACCAGTGAGCGACAGGTGGTCCTGCACTTCCCAGAAGTTGGTCGCGACAATCACCGTGATGGGATTCTCCTGTCCGTCCACTACCCCTTGCTGCAGCGCCGTGAACAGCTCCGGGAAGGCCATCGGCGTGGGCCGTGCGCCCAACTGGCGGAACGCCTCCTGGTGTACCTCGTTCTCCATGGTGCGCACCCGCAGCCCTTCGGTATCGACGGGGCTGGTCACCTCACGGCGACTGTTGGTGAGGTGGCGAAAGCCGTTCTCCGACCAGGCCAGGCCGACCAGGTCATGGGCGCTCATCTTCTCCAGCAGCTCGTCGCCGAGCTCGCTGTCCAGCACGCAGCGCGCCTGATCGTAGTTCTCGAACAGGAACGGCAGGTCGAGTACGTAGGTTTCCGGCACGAAGTTGCCGAGCGGGCCGGTAGAGGTGATGACGATGTCCACGGTGCCGATCTGCAGCCCCTCGATCATCTCCCGCTCGCCACCCAGCGCCCCGGAGGTGTGCTCGTTGACCATGAAGGCGCCGTCGCTCAGCGCTTCCAGCGTCTCCTTGAAGGCCCGGGCACCCACGGCATAGTGGGAGGTGGAAGAGAGCGTGTGCCCCAGGCTCACCTCCTGGGCGGCCTGCACATTGGCGACCAGTGTAACGGCTGTGATGCCACCGATGGCGGTGCTGAGGGCGTGGCGTACGAACTGAGTTTTCATTGTTGTGTCCTCTTGGTCGTGAAACACCTTCGGTTTACTGGCGGCCGTTCCCCGGCCGCCTTGTCTGCTTTTTTATTGGCTGCGTTCCTCGATGAAAGCCGCCACGATCGCGTGCAGGTCCCGATCACCACTGAAGCCCAGCTCCTGCGCGCGACGAGTATCGAAGCGCGCCGGCCAGCCGGCGACGATCGCCTCGACGGCGGGGTCAGGCTCGTGGCGCACCAAGGCCAGGGCTTCCTCCCCCGCCACCTGGCGCAGGGTCTCCAGCATCTCGGCAACGGTGACGGTGATCCCGGGCAGCATGAAAGCTCGAAACGGGGCCAGCGCCTCTCCCGGCACCTCGGCACCGTGCACCAGTGCCTCGACCACCTTGCCCGGCGACATCACGAACATGGCCAGCTCGGTCGGCACGGGGCAGACGGCCTCCTCGCCGTTCAAGGGTTCGCGCAGGATGCTCGAGGCGAAGCTCGAGGCAGCGGCATTAGGCCGCCCCGGGCGCACGATGATGGTCGGCAGGCGCAGCACACAGCCGTCGACCAGGCCACGGCGGCTGTAGTCGTTGATCAGCAGTTCACACATGGCCTTCTGGGTGCCGTAGGAGTTCTGCGGCTGCAGCGCAGTCATGTCGTCGAGCACCGCGGGCAGCTCGCCACCGTAGGCCGCTACCGAACTGGCCATGACCAGCCGGGTGGCGGCCAGCCCACGCTCGCGGCAACCATCGAGCAACAGGCGCGTGGCGTCGAAATTGACCTCCATGCCGAGGTCCAGGTCGGCTTCGGCGGCGGAGCTGACTACCGCAGCAAGGTGGTAGATCACCTCTGGACGCGCATCGAGCACTGCGTCGAGCGCGCCGTATTCGGCGATATCCAGTGCCAGTGCTTCGACTTCGATCTCGCCGCTGGAGGGAACCGCAGGTTCGACCTGATCGACCAGCGTCAGGCGCTGGATGGCCTGCCCCCTGAGTTCGCCGCGCGCCAGCAGGCGGGCGAGGAGACGCTGGCCGAGGAAACCGGCGGCGCCGGTAATGACGATATGCATGGCGTTCTCGTTCCTGTTGTCATTGTTGGCGGACGATCATCTGGCAGACATTCGCTTGGTACCAGGGTCGCCAGCTGCGATTCGCTCAGGTCATGAGCCCGTAGCCGCTCCCCCAGCCCAGGCCTTCACGAGTACCCGCCGCGGGGCGGTATTCACAGCCGATCCAGCCCCTATAGCCAAGCCGCCCGAGTCGTTCGAACAGCGCCGGGTAGTGCACTTCCCCGACATTCGGCTCGTGACGCTCCGGCACCCCGGCGATCTGAATGTGGGCAATGGCGGTGAACTGTCGCTCCAGATGGCGGATCAGGTCGCCCTCCATGACCTGGCAGTGGTAGAGATCGAACTGCAACTTGAGGTTGCCGGCCCCGACCTCATCCAGCACCGCCATGGCCTGGCCCTGGCGTGAGAGGAAGAATCCCGGCATGTCGCGAGTATTGATCGGCTCAATCAGCACCTGGCGACCCACCTTGGCTGCTTCGGCGGCGGCAAAGCGCAGGTTGGCCACATAGGTGGCACGATGGGCCGCCAGCGTATCGGCGTCGGCACCCACCGGCAGCAGCCCGGCCATGGCATGCACACACGGGCAGCCGAGGGCCTCGGCATAGCGCAGCGCCTCGATCACGCTGTCGCGAAACTCGGCTTCGCGCCCCGGTAGACTGGCCAGGCCGCGCTCACCCGCCTCCCAGTCCCCGGGTGGCATATTGAACAGCACCTGCTCAACACCCGCTTCGCGCAGTGCGTTTGCCAGCACTTGGGGATCGTGATCGTAGGGGAACAGGTACTCGACGCCGCGAAAGCCCGCCTCGGCAGCCGCCGGGATACGGTCGATGAAGTCATGCTCGGTAAACAGCATGGAAAGATTGGCGGCCAGTTGGATCATCGTTCGTTTCTCATGTCGGGTCGCATCCATTCGGGTCAATCGCGGGGAAAGCGCGCTTCGAGCTCGGCCACCTGCTCGGGCGTCAGCCCACGCGGATTGTGGCCACGCAGCAGCAGGTAGAGCTTGGCGGTTTCCTCCAGTTCCTCGGTGGCGTAGACCGCTGCCTCAAGGCTTCTGCCCGCTACTACCGGGCCGTGGTTGGCCAATAGCACGGCGCTGTGCTTGCCGGCCAGCCCGCGTACGGCATCCCCCAGCCTGGGATCGCCCGGTACGTGGTAGGGCACCAGGGGCAGGCGTCCTACCCGCATCACATAATAGGCGGTGAGCGGCGGAATGCAGTCGCAGGGGTCGATATCGGGCAGGCACGACACCGCCACGGAGTGGGTCGAGTGTAGATGCACGATGGCGCCGGACTGGGGCCGCTCGGCGTACATTGCCCGATGCAGGAAGCTCTCCTTGGTCGGTGCATCGCCGTCGAGCAGGCGGCCATCACGGTCGAGTCGCGAGATGCGTGCCGGATCGAGCCGGCCCAGGCAAGCATTGGTCGGCGTCATCAGCCAACCACCGTCGTCCAGGCGCACGCTGATGTTGCCGCTCGACCCCATGGTCAAGCCGCGGTCGAACAGCGACTTGCCGAGCGTGGCGATCTGCTCGCGCAGGCGGTTACGGTCGGCCGTGCTCATGCTCCAGCTCCGGCATCGTCCACGGTCGGCAAGGTATCGAAGGCGCGCAGGAAGAAATCCTCGCCGCCGAAGTTGCCCGACTTCAGTGCCAGCGACAGCGGCGCCTCGCGACCGGCCAGCGTGGCCTGGGTCCAGGGCACGCCGGGGTCGATCTGTGCGCCGATACGCATGGCCCGCACGCCCAGCGCCGACACCACCGCACCGGAACTCTCGCCGCCGGCCACGATCAGCCGCCCCACGCCCTCCTCGACCAGGGCGACAGCCAGCCAGCCCAGCGCCTGCTCCACCAGTTCCCCGGCGTGGTCGCGACCGAGCGCTTCCTGAAAACGCCGGACGCGCTCAGCGGCAGCCGAGGCATAGATCAACACCGGCTCCCCTGCGGCAAGACGGTCGCGGGCAAAGGCCAGCGCCTCTTCCAGATGATCTTCGCCATCGGCCAGAGCCAGCGGGTCGAGACGAAAGCCGGGATGTTGGCCGAGGAAGGCGCCGACCTGGGCCAGGGTGGTCCGCGAACAGCTGCCCGACAGTACCAGGGCACCGCCCGAGGCCGGCGCCAGGGCGCCCGCCTCGGCTTCCGTGGCAAGCCAGCCAAGGCGGCGGTACTGTACCGGCAAGGCCTGCCCCAGTCCCGAGCCGCCAGTGACCAACGGCAGGTCGACCACCGCTTCGGCAAGGACATCGAGGTCAGACTCGGTCAAGGTATCGCAAATCACCTGGCGCATGCCCCGTGAGGCCAGCGCATCGAGCCGAGCTCGAACCGCCTGCGCGCCCCTCTGCAGCTCGTGCCAGGCCAGCAGGCCAACCGGATGCTCGCTCTGCCGCGCCAGCACTCGTACCAGATCGGCATCGCGCATGGGGGTCAGCGGATGGTGCTGCATACCGCTCTCGTTGAGCAGGCGATCACCAACGAACAGATGTCCCTGGTAGACGGTGCGGCCGTTCACCGGAAACGCCGGCACCATCACCGTAAAGGGCGCCGACAGGCGCTGCAGCAAGGTGTCGCTGACGGGGCCGATATTGCCTTCGGCGGTGGAATCGAAGGTGGAGCAGTACTTGAAGAAGAGCTGGCGCGCCCCCGCCTCGCGAAGCCACTCGAGGGCATGCATGGAATCGCGCATGGCCTCCCGTACCGGGCACGAACGCGACTTCAGCGCAATCACCACCGCGTCGATCTCGTCCGCACCTTCGATCAGCTCATCCAGACCATGCTCGGGTACGCCGATCAACTGCACGCAGCGCATGCCGCCACGCACCAGGTTGTTGGCCAGATCGGTGGCCCCGGTGAAGTCGTCGGCGATGGCGCCCAACACGATCGGCATGTTCACTCTCCTCCGTCGTTGGCAGCCTCTGGCAGGGCGATGCCGGAGAGTCGCTGGTAGACCTTGATCACCGCCGCGTCGTCCTGGCGGCCGAAGCCCGCCCCCTTGGCGGCAGTGAATTGCTGCAAGGCACTGGCGGCAATCGGTGTGGGCATGGCCAGCTCGCGCCCGGTCTCGTGCACGATGTTGAGGTCCTTGACGAAGATGTCCACCGCCGAGAGCGGGGTATAGTCGCCATCGACGATGTGCGGCACACGATTCTCGAACATCCAGGAGTTGCCGGCGGAGTGGGTGATCACCTCGTAGACGGTGCGCGGTTCGAGCCCCATGCGGATGCCCAGCGCCATGGCCTCAGCCGCCGCGGCGATATGCACCCCGGCCAACAGCTGATTGACCAGTTTCATGCTCGAGCCGATGCCCGGCGCATCGCCCAGGCGATAGACGGTGGCCGCCATGGCATCGAGCACCGGGCCCGCCTTGGCGAAGGCATCTGCGTTACCCGAGGCCATCACCGAGAGCTGCCCCGCCCGCGCCTTGGCTGCCCCACCGCTGATCGGCGCATCGAGCATGGCGATGCCACGTTCGGCCAGGCGCTCACCCAACCGCTCGGCCAGGCTCGGCGCCACGGTGGCGCACTGCATCACCAGTCCACCCGGAGCGAAGGTGTCGACGAGACCATGCTCACCGAACAGCACCTGCTCGACCTGCTCGGCATTGACCACCACGAGCAGCGCCACGTCGCACTGGCCGGCCAGCTCGGCAGGGCTTGCCACGCAGCGCCCGCCGACGCTTTCGAAGGCACGGCAGGCCGACTCGGAGACGTCGCAGCCGATCACCGGCAGGCCACGCTCGTGCAGTGTCGTTGCCGTCCCCAATCCCATCGCCCCAAGGCCGATGACGCCCACTCGCGGTGTTGCCGTGTCGTCGCTCACCTGAGCCTCCCCTGACCTGCCTGCGGCTGAATGATGGCTACAGCGCCTGTCTTCCCGCGGTAAATTCATTGGCATGATAGCGCTATCATGATAGCGCTATCATCGTTGTAGATGATTCAATGGGCTCCAGCAAGGAGCCGCCAACAGGACGCGACCAATGTCTAACGAAGCCCAACCGCCCCGCCGACGTCGCAGCTCGGAGCAGCTTACGCTCAAGGAAGTGGCGGATGCCGCCGGGGTCTCGCCGATCACCGTCTCGCGTGCCCTGAACAATCCGGACCAGGTCAACGAACGGACCCGCGCGCGAGTGCTCGAAGCCGTGGAGCAACTGGGCTACGTGCCGAACCTGGTGGCGGGCAGCCTGGCTTCCGCACGCTCGCGATTCATCGCCGTCATCGTGCCCTCGCTGGCCAATGCCGTGTTCATCGAGGTGATCCAGGGGCTGCAGGAAACCTTCGAGGCTCAGGGCTACCAGATCCTGCTGGGCAATACCGACTACGACATCGAACGCGAGTATCAGCTGATCCGCACCTTTCTCGGCTGGTCCTGCTCGGCACTGGTGACCGCCGGCCTGCGCCACAGTTCTGCCTGCCATACCCTGCTCGACAACTGGGACAAGCCGATCATGGAAGTCATGGAATTGGGCGAGGCACTGGATCTCAATGTCGGGCTGGACCATACCGAAGCCGGCCGCTGCATGGCTCGCCACCTGCTGGAGCGAGGCCACCGCCGGTTGCTCTTCGTCGGTGCTCGTCTGACCAGCGACTACCGCGCCGGCATGCGCTACCAGGGCCACCGCGAGGTGCTGGAACGAGCCGGGCTCGAGGCGCCACTGCTCGAACTCGACCGGCTCGGCAGCCTGGACGCTGGCGCCGCCGGGCTGGAACGGGCGCTTGCCGACCATCCCGGCGTCAGCGCGATCCACTTCGCCAATGACGACCTGGCCACCGGGGCGCTGCTGCACGCACAGCGGTTAGGCCTCAGCGTGCCCCATGACATCGCCATCGCCGGCTTCAACGGCCTGCCTCTCGGACAGCACGTGACGCCCCGCCTGACCACCATTCGTTCACCACGCCAGCACATGGGGCAGCTCGCCGCGACTGAAGTGATCCGAAAGCTCGAAGGCAAGCGCGTGCGACACCGCCAGCACGATGTCGGCTTCGAGCTGCTGATCGGCGAGAGCACCTGATACCGGCTTCGGCATATTTGGCCCCGGCGCGCGACCCTCCTATGCTGAAGCCACGTTCCTGCGCAGGCCGCCCGCATGTCCCGCAAGGTCCTCCTCGTGCTCGCTCTCCTCACGGCGCTCGCTTTTGTGGGTTTCCTGGTGCACTGGCTGGCCGCACGCGACCTGTTCGATGCCAACACCCTGTTTTCCCTGCTACAGGGTTCGCTGGCCTGGCGTGACCAGCCCTGGGCCGGCGCCGTGGTGGTCGCGGCCTTCGTGGCTGCCTCGCTGGTGCTGTTCCCGTTGAGCGTGCTGGTGGTGCTGGCAGGCCTGATCTTCGGCCCGGTGTGGGGGTTCATCTATTCCTTCATCGGCACGCTGGTAGGTGCGGTCGCCACCTTCTGGCTGGGGCGCTGGCTGGGGCGCGACGCCCTGCTGCGCTACGGCGGCACGCGGCTGCAAAAGCTCTCGCGCTTCCTCGCCGGGCGCGGCGTGCGCACCATGACCATACTCAACCTCTTGCCCCTGGCGCCCTACACGTTGACCAACCTGCTCGCCGGCGCCTTTCACATCCGCTTTCGCGACTACATGCTGGGAACCCTGATCGGCGCCACGCCGGGGCTGGCTGGCATCATCCTGCTGAGCAGCCAGCTCGGCACGCTGCTGACCGCCGAGGACCGCCGGGAGCTGGCCTTGGCGGGCGGCGGTATCGTCGTGGGCTTGGCCTTGCTGTACGGGCTCAAGCGCTATGCCGACGCTCGCCAGCGGCGTCGACACCGAGGCTGAACGCGCCGGCCATCAGGCTCCGCCCGTCATGGACGGCACTCGGCCCGGCATCTGTTCCTCGAGGAACGCCACGAAGGCTCGAATACGCGCCGGCACGTGACGCCGCTGCTGGTACACGGCATGGAAATCCGCGCGCACGCCCTGCCATTCGGGCAGCAGCTCGACCAACCTCCCCTCCATCAGGTGCGGGTGAACGTCCCACCAGGAGCGCAGCGCAATACCGTGGCCATCGAGAGCCAACTGCACGATCACTTCTCCGTCGTTGCTGGCCAGAGGGCCGGCCACCTTCACCGCCTGCTCGGTCGAGGTGTCGTCACGGCGGCAGAAGCGCCAGACACCATAGTCGCTGTCGTTTTCGCGCAGTATCAGACAGGCGTGGGCGGCGAGGTCCGCCGGTGAGACGAGCGGCGCCATTTGCGCCAGGTAGCCGGGGGAAGCGCACAGCAGCCGGCGATTGGAGAGAATGCGACGGGCTATCAGACGGGAGTCCGGCGGCTCTCCGATGCGAATGCCGATATCGAAGCCCTGCTCACCCAGGCTGAGGGGATAGTTGGAGAGCTCGAGCACGCCTTCGAGGCCGGGGTGCCGGGCGCAGAAGGCTGACAGCAACGGTGCCACGTGGCGCCGCCCGAAACCGAAGGTGGCGTTGACCCGCAGCGGCCCCGAAAGCGCCGCCTGTTGCTCGCCCAACGCCTCCTCCAGTTCGGCCAGTTCCTCGAGGATGGCCGCCCCTCTCTCCAAATAGCGCTCGCCTTCCGCCGTCAGCGAGAGGCGCCGGGTCGTGCGGCTGGCCAGTTCCACCCCCAGGCGTGCCTCGAGCTGCTTGAGCCGCTTGCTCACCGCCGACAGCGACAGACCCAGTTCGCGCGCCGTGGCCGTCAGGCTGCCCGCCTGGGCCAACTGCTGGAAGAAGGCGAGATCGTCGAGCTGAGCCAAGGCACTCTCCACTTAGAATCAACAATACCTTTCCATTCAGCCTGATTATTCCTGAAATGCCAAGGGCTAGACTGCGAGCAGGTAAACCGGGAGGCAAGAACTCGCGTCGCCCAATTCACGACCACCACCTGAGGATTCGACCATGACCCATCGCATCGCCGTCATCCCCGGCGACGGTATCGGCAACGAAGTGATGCCCGAAGGGGTGCGCGTACTCGAAGCCGCCGCCAAGCGCTTCGGTATCGACCTGGAGCTGACTCACTTCGACTTCGCTTGCTGCGACTACTACGAGAAGCATGGCCAGATGATGCCCGACGACTGGTTCGACCAGCTCAAGGACTTCGACGCCATCTTCTACGGTGCCGTGGGCTGGCCTGACACGGTGCCGGACCACATCTCGCTGTGGGGCTCACTGCTGCAGTTCCGCCGCCAGTTCGACCAGTACATCAACCTGCGCCCGTGCAAGCTGCTGCCCGGCATCAAGAGCCCGCTGGCCGGCCGCAAGCCCGGAGACATCGATTTCTATGTGGTGCGCGAAAACACCGAGGGCGAGTACTCCAGCGTCGGCGGCAAGATGTTCGAGGGCACCGAGCGCGAAGTGGTGATCCAGGAGACGGTAATGACCCGCTACGGCACCGATCGGGTGCTGAAGTTCGCCTTCGACCTGGCCCAGAGCCGGCCGCGCAAGAAGCTCACCTCGGCCACCAAGTCCAACGGCATCGCCATCACCATGCCGTGGTGGGACGAGCGTGTCGTGGCCATGTCGGGCAACTACCCCGAGGTCAACGTCGACAAGTTCCACATCGACATCCTCACCGCCAACTTCGTCATGCACCCCGACTGGTTCGACGTGGTGGTGGCGAGCAACCTGTTCGGCGACATCCTCTCCGACCTGGGCCCGGCCTGCACCGGCACCATCGGCGTAGCTCCCTCGGCCAACATCAATCCCGAGGGCACCTTCCCCAGCCTGTTCGAGCCGGTCCATGGCAGCGCCCCGGACATCGCCGGCAAGGGCATCGCCAACCCCATCGGCCAGATCTGGTCCGGCGCGATGATGCTGGAGCATCTGGGCCACAAGGAAGCCGCCAAGGCTATCGTCGATGCCTTCGAAGCGGTGCTGGAAGAGGCCGACCCGAACGTTCTGACGCCGGATGTCGGCGGCAAGGGAAGCACCGGGACGCTAGGCCAGGCAGTTGCGCAGCGCCTCGCCTGATCAGGCTCACGCTCTCCTGCGCAATGTTTCCCTGCCAAGGCCGGCCCTGGTTAGCCAGGGCCGGCCTTGGTATGACTCGTCTTCCATCAGTGCGCACACGACGATGGATGAAACGGAAGCTTCTCGCCGTTCTCCTGCGATCCAGCGGAAGTAGGGCTGTCAGGCCGCCAGCTTGACTGCCACCTCGGCGACACTGCGCCCCTGCATCCTTGCCAGTTCCAGTTCATGCTCGGTGGGCTGGCGTGAGCCATCGGGGCCGGCAAGCGTCGAGGCTCCATAAGGCGAGCCGCCCTGCACGCTCGATATGTCGAACTGCGACTCCAGGCCATAACCGATCGGCAGAATCAACATGCCATGGTGCGCCAGGGTAGTCCACGAGGTGAGGATGGTGGTCTCGTTGCCGCCACCGGTACCGGTCGAAGTGAATACGCTGCCCACCTTGCCGCGTAGCGCCCCCTTGGCCCACAGGCCGCCGGTCTGGTCGAGGAAGGTGCGCATCTGCCCGGTCATGTTGCCGTAGCGCGTAGGCGTACCGAAGATCACCGCATCGTAGTCGGCCAGCTCCTTAGGCTTGGCCTCGGGGGTATCGAACGTCTTGCCGCCTGCCTTGGCGAAGGCCTCGGGATCCATGGTCTCGGGCACGCGCTTCACCCAGGCTTCGGCGCCCTCCACTTGGCGCACGCCTTTGGCCACGGCCTTGGCCAGGGTGTCGATATGGCCATACATGGAGTGGTAGAGCACGAGTACCTTGATCATCTTGCGCCTCCTTTCGTCGTTGCCATCCGAACGCCGGCCCAGCCGGCAAGTGACTACAGCATAGGAAGGAGCGCGACCAAGAAAAGCGAAGCATTTCGTCTAGCCGATTCGAATTTATCGTTGCCTTCGCTGCCAGCTCCCGGCAAGCACACGTACTTTGCCGGCGGCCAGGTTGTCGCGCAGATTACGCCCCATGCGGACAAACGCGCTGCCGAAGATCAACGCCGGCCCCGGCAGTGGCGTCGATTCCTGAGTCATCCCGTCGGGTTGGCTCTCGCGTCGGCTGTGCTCCTGTCGCCAGGCCAAGGCAGTGTCGGTAACGTCTTCCACCTCGAGTCGCTCAAAGCCGGCCAGCTCCATGACGCGCTCGAGCTGCTCCCGGCTACGCAGGTGACTGGTGGCCTGGGTACGCGCCCAGGGTACCGGCAGCGCCAGCGGCTCGCGATTGTCGCCGGCTACCAGCTCGTGCAGCAGTATTCGGCCAGCGGGAACGAGCAGTCGCTGCCACTCCGCCAGCACCCTCGGCGCATGCGGCATGTTCATCAGCGCATGCTGGCACCACACCACATCGACGCTGCCCGCAGCCAATGGCACGCTGGCAGCATCGGCACACAGGAAACAGGTACGCTCGGCCAAACCGGTGGCCGTGCTGAGCCAGCTCGCCACCTCGACGAAGGCCGCGGTGATATCGACCCCGGTTACGTCGCAGCCGTACTCGGCCGCCAACAGCCTGCTGGCACCGCCGGTGCCGCAGCCAACGTCGAGCACTCTCGCGCCAGCGCCGAGCTCGCCCAGTGCCGCCAGGGCGCGGCTGGCACTACGCCCGCCGAGGTGAAGCTGGTCGATGCCGGCGACGTCATCCAGGTTCAAGCGCTGCGGGTCGCGCCCGGCCGCCTGGAATGCCTCGCGCAGGCGGGCCAGCAGGGTCCGGCCTGCGTCAGCGGTGGCGGCATCGTAGTGGGCGTAGAGCAAGCCGACATGCTTGGACGTCATCTCGCCGCGAGCGGTTGCCATATCGGGGCTCCTGGCCATTCGGATAAGAAGGCCCAGCATAGCCTTCGCGCGGCGCTACCCCCATTGGCCGAAGGTCGGCTCACCAGTTTCAATATCGCACCCGGGCTTTCACTAGCCCGACGCACGACCTTGCGATATGACCACGTGCGCAGGATGGTATCCATGGTCTAACAAACGCACTCACAACCGACCCGGACACACCATGCTGTCGGAATGGATCGAACTCAGCCTGGAAGACGCCGCACCAAAGTCACGTAGCGGCACGCTTTCCGGCGGCACCTATACCCTGCACGCGGCGGGCATCCTCGAGCTGTCTCCCTTTGCGTGTGGCGAAGCAGCGCAAGCCTGCGTGCTCTCGGTGGGCATCCATGGCAACGAGACCGCCCCCATCGAGCTGCTGGGGGAGTGTCTCGCCCGCCTCGAAGCGGGGCTGCTGACGCTGGGAGCACCGGTGCTGGTCATCCTGGGCAATCTCGAAGCCATCCGCCGCGCCGAGCGCTACGTGACCACCAACCTCAACCGCCTGTTCCGCCGCGACCTGGACGAAGCCGGCATGGAGCCGGACCGCGCCCGCCAACTGATGCGCACCGTGGACGCCTTCTTCGCCCGCCATCCGGGACGTGAACGCCTCCATTACGACCTGCATACGGCGATTCGCCAGAGCCGCTTCCCGCGCTTTGTGGTCGAGCCCTTCGCCGACACCAACACCCGATCCGAGCAGTGGCGCTGGCTGGCCGCGGCAGACATTCAGGCGGTGCTGCACCAGCATCAGCACAGCTGGACATTCTCGCACTACTCCAAGCATTACCATCAGGCGCAGGCTTTTACCCTAGAGCTGGGCCGCGCCCTGCCCTTCGGGCAGAACGATCTCGCCCCGCTGGCCCCCATGGCGCGCCTGCTCGAAGCACTGATAGAGGGACGCGAGCCACTTGGCGACGACCCGACACGCATGGTGTTCTTCCGCGTGGCCCACGAGCTGATGCGCCATTCCACCGACTTCCGCCTGTGCTTCGATAACGACACGCCTAACTTCACCGAATTCCTGCCCGGCGCACGGCTCGCCGAGGATGCCGAGACCGGCCCCTTCATCGTCGAAGATGAACCGCTCAGCGTGGTGTTCCCCAACGCCGCGGTGGAGCTTGGCGCACGCGCCGCACTGCTGGCCCGGCCTGCACAGCCGCCCGACTGACCACAGAAAACAAAAACGCCTGAAATAGCCGCAACTTCCAGCAATATTTCATGGGCACACAACAATAACCAGGAGCCTTCACCATGCTTTCCTCTCCTTGCTTTATCGACCATCGTCTCATGGCGTGGGCTCATGCCTCTCTGCCCAAAGCGCCCAGGCCTGTTAGAATCGCCCCTTTTTCGCGCCTGCCCGCTTGAACCGGCCCGTCGCCATCAGCGACCTGTCCCGACCTGGAGCCCGTCCCATGGCCGATACCCCGATGCCACTCGAAGTGCGCAACATCAAGAAGCGCTTCGGTGATACCGAAGTCCTCAAAGGTCTCTCGCTCGAGGCCAGAAAAGGGGACGTCATTACCCTGATCGGAGCCTCCGGCTCCGGCAAGAGCACCTTCCTGCGCTGCATGAACCTGCTCGAACAGCCCGACGAGGGCGATCTGATCGTCCACGGCGAGGAAATTCGCTTCAAGCAGACCAAGCACGGCCGCGAGCCCGCCGACTGGAAGCAGGTGGTGCGCATGCGCGCCAAGCTGTCGATGGTGTTCCAGAGCTTCAACCTGTGGGCTCACATGACCCTGCTCGAGAACATCATCGAGGCACCGGTGCACGTACTCGGCAAACCGAAGAAGGAAGCCGTCGAGCATGCCCGTGCACTGCTCGAGCGGGTGGGCCTGACGGCCCGGGCCGATGCCTATCCGGCGCAGATGTCCGGCGGCCAGCAGCAGCGCGGTGCGATTGCCCGGGCGCTGGCCATGGATCCCGAAGTGATGCTGTTCGACGAACCCACCTCGGCGCTTGACCCAGAGCTGGTCGGCGACGTGCTCAAGGTCATGCGCGACCTGGCCGACGAGGGACGCACCATGGTGGTGGTAACCCACGAGATGGGCTTCGCCCGGGACGTCTCCAGCCAAGTGATCTATCTCCACCAGGGCCTGGTCGAAGAGGCCGGTCCGCCCCAGGAGGTGCTGGTCAACCCCACCTCGCCGCGGCTCAAGCAGTTCCTAGCGCCGAAGTACTGAGGGGAGACCGATATGCTCGATCTACACGGTTATGGCCCGCGGCTGTTGGAAGGCGCTGGAGTCACCCTCCAGCTTGCCGTGCTGTCATTGATACTCGCCCTGATCCTGGGGCTGCTCACAGCCAGCGCCAAGATGTCGCGCAACTGGCTGCTGCACAAGGTGGCCACGCTCTATACCACGGTCATTCGCGGCGTACCCGACCTGGTGCTGATGCTGCTGCTGTTCTTCGGCGGCCAGATGGCGCTGAACGTGCTCACCGACGCCATCTACGACCGCACCGGTCTGGACTGGTACGTCAATCTCAACGCCTTCGCCGCAGGCGTGCTCACCATCGGCTTCATCTTCGGCGCCTACATGGGCGAGACCTTCCGCGGCGCCTTCATGGCCGTGGAGCATGGTCAGATCGAGGCCGGCAAGGCGTATGGCATGAGCCCCTGGCTGGTATTCCGGCGCATCCGCTTCCCGCAGATGATGCGCCATGCACTGCCGGGAATCTCCAACAACTGGATGGTGCTGCTCAAGACCACGGCGCTGGTTTCGGTGATAGGACTCTCCGACATGGTGCGCATCGCCGCTGAAGCTTCTCGCGCCACCCACGAGCCGTTCACCTTCCTTATTCCGGTGGCCATCGTCTATCTGCTGATCGCCAGCGTCTCGGAGTGGGTGTTCTCCCGACTGCAGAAACGCTACAACGTCGGCTTCGGAGGCCATTGAGATGATCGATCTTCCCTGGCTCAACGAACTGCTGGCCGGCAACCGTATCTTCACTCCCCAGACCCTGGCCTACTATTGGGAAGGGCTGGTCACCACCACCCAACTGGTGTTCCTGTCGCTGGTGATCGGCCTGGTGCTGGCGGTACCGCTGGCCATCGGCCGCAGCTCGAACCGTCGCTGGATCAGCCTGCCGATCTACGCCTACACCTACGTGTTCCGTGGCACCCCGCTGCTGATCCAGCTCTACATCATCTACTACGGCGTGGTGTTCTTCGACGGGATTCAGCAGACGTTCCTGTGGCCGATTCTGCGTGAAGCCTTCTACCCGGCCCTTATCGCCTTCACGCTCAACACGGCGGCCTACACCACCGAGATCTTCCGCGGCGCCATCAAGGCGACAGCGCGCGGCGAGATAGAGGCAGCCCGGGCCTACGGCATGTCGCAGGGACTGATGATGCGCCGCATTATCCTGCCCAGCGCCTTCCGCCGCGCCCTGCCGGCCTACGGCAACGAGGTGATCTTCATGCTGCATGCCAGCGCCATCGCCAGTGTGGTCACACTGATGGATCTCACCGGGGCGGCACGCTTCGTCTACGCACGCTTCTATGCCCCGTTCGAGGCGTTCCTGTTCGCCGCAGCGATCTATCTGTGCCTGACCTTTGCCATTCTTTATCTCTTCCGTTACCTGGAGAAACGGATGCTGGCGCACCTCAAGCCGCAGAGTGGAAATTGAGCAACGTCAAACAGGCGTTGGAAAATCCGCGCATTGGGACTTTCGACCCAGGCACGGCTGCGCTAAATTCAAGCGCGACGTCACCCAAAAGGTGTACGAACGACTACAAAAGGGAAACGAACGATGAAAAAACTGCTGACAGTCACCCTGCTGGGTTTAGCCATCGCTGCCGGTACCGCCCAGGCCCGTGACTACGAGCACGTGCGCTTCGGGGTCGACGTACCCTACGAGCCGATGGAGTACCGCACTCCCGAAGGCGAGCTGACAGGATTCGACATCGACCTGGGCAATGCTCTTTGCGAAGAGATCGGCGTGACCTGCGAGTGGATCGAGCAAGAGTGGGACGGCATCATCCCCGGCCTGCTGGCACGCAACTACGACGCCATCATGTCCTCCATGTCGATCAACGACGAGCGCCGCCAGACCGTACTTTTCTCCGACTCCTACATCACTATCCCCGGCGCCTGGTTCGCCCCGGAGGGCAGCGAACTCTCGGAGATCAACGAGGAAACCTTGTCCGGCAAGAATATCGGTGTACAGCGCGGCACCACTTACGACAGCTACGCCACCGACAATTACGGTCGCATAGCCAACATCAGCCGCTACTCCACCGCCGATGACATGGTGCTCGACCTGCAGGCCCAGCGCCTGGACATCGTCTTCCTCGAGTACGTGGTCGGACAGGCCACCCTGCTCGACAATCCGGACGGCGATTTCCACGTGGTCGGCGAAATGGTAACCGAGCCCGAGGAGTACTTCGGTGAAGGTTTCGGCATCGCCTTCCGCCCGCGTGACGAGGCTCTGGCCCAGCGCTTCAACGAAGCCCTCGCCACCCTCAAGGAAGACGGCACCTACGACGAGATCTACCAGCGTTACTTCGCCGAGGAATGATTGCATCATCCCTCCCCGGCACCTAGCCGGGGAGGGTAATTGACAAGCGCTGCGACTTGCAGGAAAGTCAATTGCGTACCAAGCGCATCAGGACGACGTCCATGATCGATCACTTCAACAAGCCCATGTCTGAGGTCTACCGCTGTTATTTCGACAGCTTCTACCTCAGTGAGTGGTTCGACGAATAAACCCCTTCCCGCGGCCTTCCCGGTCGCATCGGCACGCCCGTGCCATCCGACACGTCCTGCCTGAACGGCGGTGACCGTGTGCCTCGTCGCGGCTGAACGCGACGACTTTGCCGAATACGGCAAACCCTAACCTTGAGCAAAACAATATCTTCCCGGGAGGAAGTCTCATGCGTTCCATCAACCTGTTCCTGGCTGCCAGCCTGGCAGCCGGCCTGTCCATTGGTATTGCCCACGCCCGCGATTACTCCGAGATACGCCTGGGTGTCGACATCCCTTACGAACCCTTCATGTACCGCCAGCCCGACGGTGAGTTGACCGGCTTCGAGATCGAACTGGGCAATGCCGTATGCGACTATCTGGAGGTATCGTGTACCTGGGTAGAGCAGGACTGGGATGGCATCATCCCCGGCCTGCTGGCACGTAACTACGACGCCATCATGTCGTCGATGTCGATCACCGATGAGCGCGCCGAACGTGTGCTGTTCTCGGAGCCCTACTACACCACGCCGAGCGCCTGGATCACGCCCAATGATCGCGAGATCGACATCGAGGATCGCGATAGCCTCAAAGGGCTGGCCGTGGGCGTGCAGCGGGCCACCCTGCAGGACAACTACGTGACCGAACTCTATGGCGATATAGTCGAGATCCGCCGCTACACCAGCGCCGACGACGTCGTGACCGACCTGCGCGCCGGCCGGCTCGACCTCACCTTCATGGACTATCCGGTTGCCGAATCGACCATAGCCATCGATACCGCGGGCAGCGACTTCAAGCGCATCAGCGGTTTCATCAAGGAGCCGGAGCACATCTTCGGCAAGGGCGTGGGCGTCGCTTTCCGCCCCCGCGACGAAGCCTTGGCCGAGCGCTTCAACGAGGCGCTGGCGGCACTCAAGGAGAACGGCACCTACGATGAGCTCATGGAGCGCTACTTCAACTACGACGTGAAGCTCTAAGCAAGCTGAGCCATCCCCGCGGACGCCGGCCCAGGCCGGCGTTCGCTGTCAACAAGGAACCCGAATGCTGACCCTGCTGAAGAATGCCCAGCTGCATGCCCCCAGAGCCATGGGGCTGTGTCACCTGTTGATTGCCGACCGTCGCATTGCCGCCATAGTGCCGGCGGAACAGGCCCTGCCTGCCGCGGGGCAGGCCGTCACCGAGATCGACCTGGGTGGTCGACGGGTCATACCCGGTCTGGTCGACCCGTTGGTCCACTTCATCGGCGGCGGCGGCGAAGGAGGGTTCGGCACGCGCACCGCCGAGCTTTCCCTGGCGGACGCCGTGGCATCTGGCGTCACTACCCTGGTCGGCGCACTGGGTACCGATGCCCTGACCCGTACCCCCTCCAACCTGCTGGGCAAGGCCCGTGAACTCGCCGCGGGGGGGCTCACTACCTACTGCTATACCGGCTCCTACCAGTTGCCACCGGTCACTCTCACTGGCTCGGTAGCCAGCGATATCCTGTTCGTCCCCGAGTTCATCGGCGTGGGCGAGGTGGCGATCAGCGACCATCGCGGCTCGCAGCCCTCCTCCTTCGAGCTTGCACGCCTGGCCTCGGAGGCACGCACCGCGGGCATGCTGGCCGGCAAGTCGGGCATCGTCTTCATCCACACCGGCGACGCCCCCTCCCATCTGGAGCCGCTGCGTGAGGTAGCCCGCGACAGCGCCATTCCCATCGCGCAGTTCCTGCCCACGCATATCAATCGCACCCCGGAACTGTTCGAGGACGGCCTACGCTTCGCTCGCGAAGGCGGGCGCATCGACTTCACCACCAGCACCACCGCCGAACTGCTGACCGGCGGCGAAGTGCACGCCGCCGAGGCCGTCGCCCGTGCCCTGCACGCCCGTGTCGAGCCCTCGCGGATCACCCTGTCGTCGGACGCCAACGCCTCGCTGCCCCGCTTCGATGCCCAGCGCCGCTTCGTCGGGCTCGAGCCCGGCCGGCTTGCCAGCCTGTTCGAAGCGGTGGGTGAATGTGTCAACGAGCACGGCGTGCCGCTGGAACAGGCGCTCGGCGTCGCCAGCACCCACGCCGCAGAGGCACTCGGGCTTGACGCCAAGGGGCGGCTCGAGCCCGGCCGTGACGCCGACCTGCTGGTGCTGGCCGAAGGCGAATGGTCCATCGACGAAGTCTGGGCGCAGGGTCGGCGGATTTATCTGAGCGCCTGAGGAAGCCTTACCAGTATTCCGCGCCCGGCGAAGAAACGCTCGAAGACCGCAGGAGCGAGGCGGGCGTCCGCCTGGCTCATGCCGGGTAGGCCGGAAGGGTTGTGGAAGCGCAGGCGCCCCCGCTCATCCAGGTCGAACAGGTAGACCAGATGCCCCCCACGGTGCGGCGGATCCTGATCGGGAGTGCGTATCGTGGGGTGCACCGAGGCGATGACGCGGTGCCCCTCGACCAGCCATGCAGCAAGACGTTCGGCCTCGACGTGCTCCACCACCTCGGCATCCAGCCCATGATGCTCTCTCAGCAGCTGCACCAGCGGGCGATAGTAGAGTCCCTTGATGTCTGCTTCGCTGTCCACGTAGCCGCCAACTTCCCGGCTCCTTTCAAGAAGGTCGAACAGGGTGAAGCGCTCCCCGTTGATTTCTTCGAGCAGCATCTTGGTGCAGGCCATGCCGCAAATGTGGGAGGCCCAGCGGGCATACACATCGGCGCTGGCAGCACCGGATTCGGCCCAGCGCGGATCGTCGACGGCTGCCATGCGTCCGGAGAGAAAATCGGGTATACGCTCGCTCGAGACCCACTGCGAATAGTAGGCGGGGACGTCCCTGTTCGGCATGAACTTCCTCATGAATGGCATCAATGGCTGCCATGCGGTCCTGGTACATGGCTGGGCTCGGCGTTCGTGGCGGGCAGTTCACGCGGCGTTGGCTGGGCCAACTCCTGGAGGATGCCGCAGTGGCTGGAGTCGGTCTCGCCGTTACAGCGTGAGCGCAGGGTGGCCAGCGCCTGGCGCAGTGCCTGCAACTGCTCGATGCGGGCCTCAACGTGGGCCAGGTGGTCGTCGATCAGACCATTGACGGCATTGCACGGCTGGCGCGGATGGTCATGATAATCGAGCAGGGTACGGATCTCGTCCAGCGTCATGTCCAGCGTGCGGCAGTGGCGAATGAAGCGCAGCCGCTCGGCATGGGGCTCCGCATAAAGGCGATAGTTGCCGCTGGAGCGGGCAGGCTCGGGCAAGAGCCCCTCGCGCTCGTAGTAGCGGATGGTCTCCACCGGGCAGCCCGTGCGGGTGGCCAGTTCACCGATCTTCATGGTCCGCCTCCTTGATTTCTCTTGACCCTGTAGTGGCTATAGGGTGTGTCATCAGCATAAGCGATGACACGGAGTTCTACCATGACCGAACGATCCTGCTGCTCCGGCGGCGCCTGCACCACCGAGAGCCGCCCTGCCCCGCCGAGGCGAGGCCAGCGCCCTGCCGGCACGCAGTCGCTGCGCCTGCACATCGAGGCGATGGATTGCCCTACCGAGGAGAGCTTGCTGCGCCGGGCTCTGGAGGACATGCCGGGCATCGAGCGGCTCGACTTCGATCTGATCGGCCGTCGGCTCACCGTGCACCACCGGGATGTCGGCGAGGAGGCCATCCGGCGTCGCATCGCCGCCACCGGCATGACCGCCGAACGCGATGACCCCACCCAGCGCACCGCGCCGACAGCCAGCAGCGAAGAGCCATGGTGGAAGATCGGCGCAGCCGCCGCTCTCGCCCTGGTCGCCGAGGCCAGCCACTGGTTGAAACTGGCAGAGCCCTGGCTTGCCGCCGCGCTGGCGCTAACGGCCATCGCCTTGGTCGGCCTGCCCACCTGGAAGAAGGGCTTCATCGCCCTGCGCCACCGCATGCTCAATATCAACGCCCTGATGAGCGTGGCAGTAACCGGTGCGCTACTGATCGGCCAGTGGGCCGAGGCGGCCATGGTACTGGTACTGTTCACCCTCGCCGAGCGCATCGAGGCGCGCTCACTGGGCCGGGCGCGAAACGCCATCCGAGAGCTGCTCGAACTGGCGCCGGAAAGCGCCAGCGTGCGCCAGCCCGACGGCACCTTTCGCAGCCTTCCAGCCAGCGACGTCGCCGTCGGCAGCCTGGTGCGCGTGCACCCCGGCGAACGCCTGGCACTGGATGGCAGCGTGGCCGAGGGCCACCCGGCACTGGACGAATCGCCCATCACCGGCGAGAGCCTGCCGGTGGACAAGGCACCGGGCGAAGCCGTGTTCGCCGGTAGCGTCAACCAGGGCAGCGAGTTCCTCTATCGCACCACTCGTGCGGCAAGCGACACCACCCTCGCCCGTATCATCCATACCGTCGAGCAGGCCCAGGCCAACCGTGCTCCCACCCAGCGCTTCATCGACCGCTTCGCCACCGTCTACACCCCGGCGGTGTTCGGCATCGCCCTGCTGGTGGCGCTCACCTGGCCGTGGCTGTTCGGCATCGACTGGCTCGAAGGCATCTACCGCGCGCTGGTACTACTGGTGATCGCCTGTCCCTGTGCATTGGTGATCTCCACTCCGGTGACCATTGTCAGCGGCCTGGCCGCTGCTGCCCGCTCGGGCATCCTGATCAAGGGCGGCAACGTACTCGAGCAGGGCTACCGACTGACCACCCTCGCCTTCGACAAGACCGGTACCCTGACCCAGGGCCGCCCCTCCCAGCGCATCTGGCATCCGCTCGACGGCGCGGACATGCTCGATCGGGAACGCCTGAGAGCGCTGGCGGCGGGGCTTGCCGGGCGTTCGTCGCACCCGGTGTCGGCGGCCCTGGCCCGAGCGGCCGCGGCAGATGGCATCGTTCCACTGGAAGTAAGCGAGGTGCAGGAGCTGCCCGGCCGCGGCGTGGTCGCCAAGCAGGACGAGCGCAGCGTTTGGCTTGGCAACCGCCGACTGATGCAGCAGTTCGCGGCCTCGGACGACACACTGGAAGCCCATCTGGCCGGGCACGAAGCTCGCGGCGAGACGCTGGTGATCCTGGGGCAGGAGAACCGGCCGCTGGCGCTGTTCACCGTCGGCGACCCGCTGCGCCAGGAGAGCCACGAAGCCATCGAGGCGCTGCACCGGCTGGGCGTGACCACGCTGATGCTCAGCGGCGATACCCCGGCCAGCGTGGCCGCGGTGGCGGCCCAGGCCGGCATTGACGAGGCCCACGGTGCGCTGCTGCCGGAGGACAAGCTGGCGATGATCGAGGCGCGTGCTCAGCAGGGGCCGGTGGGCATGGTGGGCGACGGCATCAACGACGCCCCGGCGCTGGCGCGCGCCGACATCGGCTTCGCCATGGGCGCGCTGGGCAGCGATGCCGCCATCGAAACCGCTGACGTGGCGCTGATGGACGACGACCCGCGCCGCCTGGCCGACTTCCTGCGCCTCTCGCGGGGTACGCGCCGTGTGCTGATGCAGAACATCGCCATCGCCCTGGGCCTCAAGGCGGTGTTCATGGCGCTCGCCTTCACTGGTCACGCCACCCTGTGGATGGCGGTGTTCGCCGACATGGGCGCCAGCCTGATCGTGGTGGCCAACGGCCTGCGCCTGCTGCGCCGGAACGAGAGGCCAGTGCCATCCCGGTCTTGACGAGCAAACCCGGGTGGGAGGGAACGGTATGCCCGCCTACCCCAATTGGGATATACCGCTTCGTACTCGCCACTGCTTAGGCTGGCTTGGGACATACTACAACTCACAAAACGGTGTTCGTCATGAAACTCCCGAGACTCCCCCCATGCCCTGGCCGCCCTCGGCCTCGCTTCAGGCATTGCATTCGCAGGGACAACGCTTGCCGACTATCCCGAACAGGACATCCGACTCGTCATTCCGTATGGCCCCGGTGGCGCTACCGATGTCATCTTTCGCCTGGTCTCCCAAGAAGCCGAAAAACATCTTGGGGTATCGATCGTCCCGGTCAACATGGCTGGCGCCGGCGCCACTCTTGGGTCTCGCCACGTCAAGGACGCTCGGCCCGATGGGTATACGCTGCTAGGCAGCCACGACACCATCGCCTTGTCCAAACTGGCTGGCACGGTCGATTACTCCTATGACGCCTTCGAGCCGGTGGCCCTGCTGACCCAGACCATCGTGGTGCCGATGACTCACGCCGAGCACCCGGTGAACGATGCGTCCGAGATGCTCGACTATATCCATGACAACCCCGGTCAGGTGCGGTTTGGCATGATCCCCTCATCGGTCGATCATTTCTTCTGGGCGCAACTCTTCAACGTTCTCGACGTGAGCACGGACGAAGTACGCTTCATCGGCTATCAGGACACTGCCGAACAAATATCCGCGCTGATGGCCAAGGACATCGATTTCGTCAACGCCGACATGCCATCGAGCAAGTCGTTCTTCGAGAGCGGCCTGTTACGCCCTCTCGGAGTAGCCCATGCGGAACGCCTTGATGAGCTTCCCGACACTCCGACCTTGAGGGAGCTAGGCATAGATTTCGTCAGCTCCACCAACCGTGGCATCTTTGCGCCCAAGGGCACCCCTCAGGAAGTCATTGACAGCGTCGTAGAGGCCTACGCCAAGGCCGTGGAAAATGAAGACGTCCGCAGACGGATCGAGAACGAGTTCGGCTCCGTGGTTCACTTCCTCTCCGGTGACGACTACCAGGCATTCTTGAACGAGACCGAGGCTGCCTTGGCCGCGGCGGCTGAGAATATCGACTTCCAGAACTGAGCCAATAGCGCTGCCGGCCCTTACCCGGCCGGCAGCCATGGGGGAGACTCATGTTGAGGCTAACCAAGGATCGTGCCCTGGCGCTCGCCATGCTGGTGCTGGTCGGTATCATGCTGGCCGAGACGAGCAACATCAGGCCACCTACCAGTTGGCAGCCTTACGGCTCGGCGCTCTTCCCGCGTATCCTGCTAGGTGTGATTGCGCTTCTCGCCGCACTGATTTTCATCAAGTCAATGATCGATGGCGTGCCTCAGCGCACCAGCCCTCGCCGTACGTTTCTCCAGTGGTTGGCGTACAACAAGGCCGTCTTGGCTCTGTTCGCCATGTTCGGCCTGTACGCACTGCTGCTACCGTTTGTCGGTTATATAGTCGCCACGCTTTGCTTCATGGTCGCTTCCCTGGCACTTCTTCTAGGTGTCGATACCTGGCGAAAGTGGGCACTCAACCTGGCCGTTAGCTTCACCCTGGTCCCTCTGATTTACGTCATTTTCCGGTTCGGCCTCAAGGTCTGGCTGCCCTGATGGCTCAGGAGTTACCGATGGCTGATTTTTTTCTGCAGGCGCTCGTCCAGGTCGGTAGCCCTCAAGTGCTGCTGCTGATCACGATTGGCGTGCTGTTTGGCATTATCGGCGGGAGCATTCCCGGCTTCACGGTGACCATGGCAATTCTCGTGGTCTTCCCCTTCACCTTCGCCATGGATCCGGTCAGCGGTGTATCGCTGATGGTGGGCGTCTTCGTCGGTGGCTATTCCGGCGGGCTGGTGTCAGGCGTGATGCTCGGTATCCCCGGGACGCCCTCCTCGATTACCACCGTCTACGACGGCTACCCCATGGCGAAGAGCGGCCAACCCGGTCGTGCGCTTGGCATCGGCGTGATGGCCTCCTTCCTGGGCACGCTGATCAGCGTGGTGGTGCTGATCTTCTTCGGGCCATTGATCGCCAGCTTCAGCATGAACTTTCGGCCTTGGGAAATCACCTCGCTCGTCATTTTCGCCCTGACGCTGGTGGCCGGTCTCTCCAACGGCGCCATGCTCAAGGGTCTGCTCGCGGCGGCCCTTGGGCTCCTGATCACCACGGTAGGCTACGATCGAAACAGCAACTTACGCTTCGATTTCGGCTTCCCCGTCCTCGAGTCCGGCTTCGAAATCCTGCCGGTCATGATTGGCGTCTTCGCCTTTGCGCAGCTGATGGAGAACATCGAAAAGCTGCGCGATGATGAGCATGGCGAACAGAAGATCGACAGCAACGTTTCCATCCCCTACCGCCGCATACTGCGTGACATGGCAGGGCAGAAGCTGAACACGCTCCGCTCCTCTCTCATTGGCAGCCTGGTCGGTGCCCTGCCCGGCACCGGCGGCCCCGTCGCCAATTTCATCAGCTATGACCAGGCCAAGAAGCTGTCGCGCCACCCGGAGAAGTTCGGCACAGGCATCCCGGACGGGATCGTCGCGTCGGAGGCATCCAACAGCGCCGTGGCCGGCGGCTCCTTCGTGCCGACCTTGGCGCTAGGCATCCCCGGCGACCTGCCCATGGCCATCATGATGGGAGTCCTGATCCTGCATGGCATCACGCCTGGGCCGCTGATGTTCGAGCAGAACCCGGTGCTGGTGGGAGCCATCTACGTCAGCCTGCTGATCGGCGCCATCGTCATGGTGATCTGCCAGCTGTTGCTGGTGCGGTGGTTCGCCAGGATCTCGCTCATCCCCCAGCAGATCCTGGTGCCGGTCGTTCTGATGCTCTGTGCGATCGGTTCCTATGCCCTCAACAACAACCTGTTCGATATCTGGGTTCTGTTCGCCTTCGGCATTCTCGGCTACCTGCTGTGGAAGGCCGAAGTGCCGCTCACGCCGCTGATTCTCGGCGTGGTGCTGGGCGACAACCTGGAGCGCCAGCTTTTCCGCGCGCTAGAACTGGACAGCAACTGGCTGACGTTCCTGACCCGCCCGCTCTCGGCACTGTTCCTGCTGCTTGCGGTAATCTCGATTATCCTCTCCCTCTACCAGAACCGGAAAATACAACGACTTCAGCTGCAGGCGCAGAACCCGGCCCAGCATGTCAAGGAGCCTTCCCATGAAGCATGATGCCCTCTACTACCCAAGCGCTTCGCAACGCATGGTCACGTTCGGTAGCCGTGGCATGGTCGCCACCTCGCAAGCGCTCGGGGCACAGGCTGGTATTCAAGTCCTGCAGCAGGGCGGCAATGCCGTGGATGCCGCCATTGCCGTCGCCGCTGCCCTTACCGTAGTGGAACCCACCTCCAATGGTTTGGGCAGCGACGCCTTCGCTATCGTCTGGGTCAACGGCGAGCTGCATGGTTTGAACGCCAGCGGACCGGCCCCTCGGGCAGCGAGCGTAGAGGCCATCAGGGCGAGGGGGCACGACAAGGTACCCGAGCATGGCGTGCTGCCGGTCACGGTGCCCGGCGCACCGGCCGCCTGGGCCGCCCTTTCCGAACGCTTCGGCAAGCTGCCCTTCGCCGACCTGTTGGCCCCGGCCATCGCCCTTGCGGAGTGCGGCTTCCCCATCTCGCCTGTCGTCAGCCAGATGTGGGAGGAAGCTCATGCCGACTACCGTCCGTACGGCGATGACGTATTCAAGCCCTGGTTCGACACCTTCGCACCCAATGGCCGCGCCCCCCGACCCGGCGAACGCTGGACGGCACCCGACCACGCCAGCACGCTGCGCGCCATTGCCGCGACCCGTGGCCAGGCGTTCTACCAGGGCGAGCTGGCCGAGCGTATCGATGCCTTCATGCAGGAGCATGGCGGCCTGCTGTGCCACGAAGACCTCGCCGCCTTCCGGCCCGAGTGGGTCGAACCGATCAGTACCCGCTATCGCGGCCACGACATCTGGGAAATACCGCCCAACGGCAGCGGACTGATCGCCTTGCAGGCGCTAGGGATCCTCGAGCGCCTGGGTGAGGAGGGCCGTGACCCGGTGGAGACGCTTCACCGTCGCATCGAGGCCACCAAACTTGGCTACATGGACGGCAGGCACTACATCACCGAACGTGGCGCCATGCAGCCGAGCGTGGAACAGCTGCTCGCCGACGACTACCTGCGGGCCCGTGCCGGGCTGATTGGCGAGCGGGCACTCGATCCCAAGCACGGCAACCCGATCAAGGGCGGCACGGTGTATCTCGCCACCGCCGATGGCGACGGCAACATGGTATCGTTCATCCAGAGCAACTACATGGGCTTCGGTTCGGGCATCGTGATACCAGGCACCGGCATCAGCCTGCAAAACCGTGGCTGCTCCTTCTCGCTCGATCCCGAGCATGCCAACGTCCTGGCGCCGGGCAAGCGCACCTACCACACCATCATCCCCGGATTCATCACCCGCAATGGCGAAGCCGTGGGGCCCTTCGGGGTCATGGGCGGCTACATGCAGCCACAAGGACATGTCCAGGTGATCACCGCCATGCTCGAGGATCGGCTGAATCCCCAAGCGGCTCTCGATCTGCCACGCTGGAAATGGACCGAGGGCAGGACGGTCGAGGTGGAGCCGAACTTCCCGGACCACCTCGCCCAGGCCCTGGCACGACGCGGCCACCAGATCGTGAAAACGGCCGATTCGATCAGCTTCGGGCGCGGCCAGATCATTCTGCGCGACAACGCCTCCGGCGTGCTGTGTGGCGGCACCGAGCCACGTACCGATTCCGCCGTTCTTCCCTGGTAGGGCCGGTCGACGAGGTGGGCGGCAGGCGTTGGCTTGCCGCCTGCGCTGCCGGCCGTTTGCGTTGAGTCAGACGCTCAGTGACGCGCCTCCATCGCATGCCGCAGGAAATTCAGTATCCAGCGCGCCATCAGCGTGTCGTCGACCGCAGCAATGAGCGATGTCTCGCCTTCACGTACGCGCTCGCTGCCGACCAATTCCCGGCGCAGCGCCATCAGGTCGCGCGAGTATTCCTTGGTGAATTCGGGATGGCCCTGCACACCGAGGAAGTGCTCGCCGACCTGCATCAGGTAGTGGGGACAGAAGTCGCTGCCGCCTATCACCTTGGCCTCGGGCGGCAGTGACTCGACCTGGTCCTGGTGGCTGACCAGCAGGTCGAGCCCCGGTTGCCAGGGTTCCATCCATTCGGCCCGGGTCTCGACGCGATTGAATGACATGCCCACGCCCCAGCCTCTCTCACTCTTGACCACCTCGCCGCCTAGCGCCTTGGCCATCAACTGATGGCCGAAGCAGATGCCCACCAGCGGCTTGCCGGCCTGCCACAGCTCGCGCACGAACTCGCACAGCGTCTCGACCCAGGGCAGCCCGTCGTTGACGCCGTACTTCGAACCGGTGGTCATCCAGGCATCGACGGCGTCGATGTCGTCAGGTATTTCGCCGTCCAGGCAGCGCCAGACCTGGAACTCCAGCGTGGGGTCTACCCGCTGGAACAGGGCGGCGAACATTTCCGGATAGTTGCCGTGGGCCTCGCGCAGTTCCGGCGCCACGTCATCGCACTGCAGTAGCCCGATGCGCATCGGTGAATCTCCTTTCGTTGAACCATCCCTGGTCTCGCTGCCTGCCCGCCACGGTATCGCCGTGATAAAGCTCTAGGGCGTCGCCCGAAATATGCCTGACGACGCCTAGAGTCGCCCCTCCACGGCGGCAACGAAGATACCGCGATACTCGTCGGCATCGAAGGCGACCGGGTTGGTGCCAGACGATGGATCCGCCACCGCCATGCGTCCAACCTTGTCGGCCTGTCGCGCATCGATGCCAACCTCCGCCAGGGTATGCGGAATACCGAGCCGCTCACGCAGGCCCAGCACCCAGTCGATGACTGCCGTCGTACCCGGCTGGTCCAGGTTGAGATAGCGCCCCAGGCGCACCATGGGCTCGCCGATGGCGCGCTCGTTGGCACGCAGCACGTAGGGCATCAGCACCGCGTTCAAGGTTCCATGGTGGGCATCGAACAGCGCCCCGAGCGGATGTGCCAGGGCATGCATGGCGCCCAGGCCACGCTGGAAAGCGGTGGCGCCCATGCTGGATGCCGCCAGCATGTTCATGCGCGCCTCGAGGTCGTGGCCGTCGCTGTAGGCGCGCTGCAGGTAGAGGTCGATGCGACGCATGCCCTCCACGGCGATGCCCTCGGCCATGGGATGGTAGAGCGGCGAGCACCACGCCTCCATGCAGTGCGACAGCGCATCCATGCCGGTGGCGGCGGTGATCGCCGGCGGCAGCCCCACGGTGAGTTCGGGGTCGAGGATCACCGTGGCCGGTACCATGCCAGGGTGGAAGATGATGCGTTTGACGTGCTCCGCCTCGTCGGTGATCACCGAGGCGCGTCCCACCTCGGAGCCGGTACCGGCAGTGGTGGGCACGGCGACGATGGGGGCAATGGCCTTGGCATCGGCATTCTTCCAGTTGTCGCCGATATCCTCCAGCGACCACAGCGAGAGCCCGTCGCGCTGGTTGGCCATCAGCGCCACCGCCTTGGCGGCGTCGAGCCCGGAGCCACCGCCGAAGGCAATCACACCATCGTGGCTGCCGTTGCGAAAGGCGTCCATGCCGTCGAGCACGTTGCGCCCGGTGGGGTTGCCCTTGATCTGGCTGAACACGGCAATGCGCAGGCCGGCATCTTCGCAGGCCTGCACGCACGCCTGCACCATCGGCAGCGCCGCCAGCCCGGGATCGGTGATCAGCAGCGGTGCGCCCATGCCCAGCGCCTGGCATGCACCGGGCAGGTCGCGAATGCGCCCTGCTCCGGTGAGGACGTTCGAAGGGTAGTTCCAGCCCATGGTGTAGTGATTGATGTCGTGGATCATGACGTTCTCCTGGGCCGGCTCAGGCGTGTTTGAGGTGGAAGGACTTGGGTCGGGTCAGCGTCTCGTAGCCAATGCGGGACAATGAGCAGCCCCGCCCCGACTGCTTGACCCCGGTCCAGGCCAGCTCCGGGTCGAGGTAGTCGCAGCGGTTGGTGAACACGGTGCCGGCTTCCAGCCGCGCGGCCAAC
Source organism: Halomonas sp. A29 (assembly GCF_046723295.1). Taxonomy (NCBI): domain Bacteria; kingdom Pseudomonadati; phylum Pseudomonadota; class Gammaproteobacteria; order Oceanospirillales; family Halomonadaceae; genus Halomonas; species Halomonas sp. A29. Next base: position 263,407 of record NZ_JAXQPR010000007.1, on the reverse strand, counting down.
GCCTCGCCCGCGGCCAGGTCACGGGTGAAGACGGCAGCGGTGAGGCCGAAGTTGCTGTCGTTCATCAGCCTTACGGCTTCGTCGTCGCTCGCCACCGGCATGATACCGACCACCGGGCCGAAGCTCTCCTCGCTCATGACCCTCATCGAGTGGTCGACGTCGGTCAGCACCTGCGGCGCCAGATAGGCGCTGCCCGGCCGCGAGAGCGGGTAGTCGCCGGGGTCGATCCACGCCTTGGCGCCGGCGGCCACCGCCTCCTCGACCTGACCGCGCACGAAGTCCGCCGCCGCGGGCCGCACCAGCGGCCCCAGGGTGATCTCGGGGTCGGTGGGGTTGCCGAGCCGCAGCTGACGCACCCAGGCCACGGCACGCTCGACGAAATCGTCGAAGATCGACTCGTGCACATAGATGCGCTCGATGCCGCAGCAACTCTGGCCCGAATTGAAGAAGGCGCCGTCCATCACGCCGGGCACCGCCTCACCGAGGTTCACGTCGGCACGAATATAGGCCGGGTCCTTGCCGCCGAGTTCCAGCCCGGTGGCGATGAAGCGCCCGGCGGCGTTGCGCTCGACCATCGCCCCGCCCGCTACCGAGCCGGTAAAGGAGACATGGGCGATACGGCTGTCGCCGATCACCGCCTCGGCGGCGTCATGGGAGAGGTGCAGGTGCTGGAACACGCCCTCGGGCAGCCCGGCCTCGTCGAAGGCCTGCTGGAAGCGCTCGGCGCACAGCGGGGTCTGGGCAGAGTGCTTGAGGATCACCGCGTTGCCCGCCATGATCGCCGGTACCACGGCGTTCACCGCGGTCATGAAGGGGAAGTTCCACGGCGCGACAATGAACGACACGCCCAGCGGCTCGCGGGAGATGTAGCGGGTGAAGCCCGGCTTGTCGGCCAGCCGGATCGGCGCCAGCGCCTCCTCGGCCATTGCGATCATGGTCCGCGCCCGGTCCTCGAAGCCACCGATCTCGCCGCCGGCCACGGCAATCGGCCGCCCCATCTGCCAGGTCAGCTCCAGCGCCAGCTCGTCGCGCCGGGCGACGAAGGCATCGACCATCTTCGAGCACAGCCGCGCGCGCTCGGCGAGACTCGTCTCGCGCCAGGCGCGCTGCGCCGCCACCGCCCGCTCCAGCGCTGCCTCGACCCGCGCCGGGTCGGCCAGCTCCCGCTCGACGTAGACCGAACCGTCGACCGGAGAAATCGTCTTCTGTATGGCCACTTGGCGTTCTCCTGCTATCAAATCCGTTTCTTTCACCAACCTTTCGGGGCCGAGCGAACGGCGTCAGAACGAGGCGCTCCAACGCAGTGCTGGCGTCGTGCAGCCGGCCCAGCCTCAAATAATTTCGAAGTAGCGGTCGAGTTCCCAATCCGTAATGTGGCGTCGGAACTGGCGTTCTTCCCATTCACGCGTAGCCGCGAAGTGCTCGACGAAGGCATCGCCGAACAGGCTGCGCGCCGCCTCGGAGCCCTTGAGCCGCTGGGCGGCATCCCATAGCGTACGGGCGAGCGCCTGATGCTCGGGGTGAGCCAGCTCGTAGGAGTTGCCGGTCACCGCCTCGTCCGGCTCGAGCTGGTGCTCGATGCCGTGCAGACCCGAGCCGATCGCCGCGGCCAGTGCCAGGTAGGGGTTGGCGTCGGCACTGCCCAGGCGATACTCGACCCGCTGCGACTTGGCACTCCCGGGAATCACCCGCAGCGCGGTGGTGCGGTTCTCCACGCCCCAGGTGGCATCGGTGGGCGCCCAGAAGCCGGGGATCAGGCGGGTGTAGCTGTTCACCGTGGGGGCAAACATGGCCAGGAACTCCGGCATCAGCTTCTGCTGGCCGGCGACGAAATGGCGCTGGATATCGCTCATGCCGTGGGGCTTGTCGGCATCGAAGAAGGCCGATTCGCCGCTATCGAGCCGATTGAGCGAGAGATGAATGTGGCCGCTCTGGCCGGGGTAGTCCGGCGACCACTTGGCCATGAAGGTGGCCATCAAGCCACGGCGCTGCGCCCACACCTTGGTGAAGGTCTTGAACAATGCGCCCTTGTCGCCGGCGGCCAGCGCCTCGTCGACGCGAATCGCCGCCTCGAGCACGCCGGGGCCGGTCTCGGTATGCAGTCCCTCGATGGGGAAATCCATCGTCTCGGCCATGCTCAGCAGTTCGTGGTAGAGCTCACCGTGCACCGAGCTCCTGAGCATCGAGTAGCCCATCATGTCGGGGGTCAGCGGCTTGAGGTTGCGAAAACCCTTCTCGCGTACTGACTCGGGCGTTTCCTGGAACATGAAGAATTCGTACTCCAGCGCCCCGCAGGTTTGAAAGCCCATCTCCTCGGCCTTTGCCAGCACGCGACGCAGCAGCCCACGCGGGCAGATCGTCTCGGCCGGGCCGGTGAACTCGGCCAGGAACAGCAGCATGTCACCCTCGCAGGGCAGCTCGCGGCAGCTCTCGGGAATCACCCGCAGCGCGGCATCCGGGTAGCCGGTATGCCAGCCGGTGTACTTGACGTTGTCGTAGAGCTCGTCCTTGCTGTCCCAGCCCAGCACCACGTCGCAGAACGCGAAGCCTTCGCTCAAGGCGTGGAAGAACTTGTCGCGGCGCATGTACTTGCCGACCATCACGCCATCCATGTCGAACATGCCCACCTTGACGTGACTGAGCCCGCGCTGCTCGACGATACGCCGGGCGTCGTCGGCGTTCTTGATGTCTCTTGCCTGGAGTCGGCTCATTTCTGTTTCCTCGCACCTCTTGTCGTTGTCGTTCGCTGCCCCGGCGCAAGCCGACAGGGCGGGTGCGGCCGAGGCACCCGCCCACCTCCTTCAACCATAGCGGTAGGGAGGTCCTGCCTGCTGCATGGTCTGGCGATAGTCCTTGAGGATCTGGACCACACGGGCACTGCGATCGCTTTCCTGGGCGATCTCGTCCCAGAACGCCAGCGCCTCGTCCTCGAGCCGCTGCCACTCGTCCTCGGGAATCGAGGTCAGCTCGAGCTTGCCGCCGGTGGTGCGGTAGTGTGCCTCGCCCCACCAGTACCAGTGCTGGCGGTAGTAGTGGGAGCTGTCCATGCACAGCTTGAACAACATCTGCAGGTGCTCGGGCACCTCGTTCCAGCGGTCGCTGTTGGCGAAGTACGATCCCGCCCAGGCGCCGGAGATGTTGTTGGTCAGGTAGTAGTTGCTGACGTCGGCCCAGCCGACGGTGTAGGCCTCGGTGATTCCGGCCCAGGCGATGCCGTCGAGCTCGCGGGTCTGCATGGCGACCTCGATGTCCTCCCACGGCAGGGTCACCGGCACCACGCCGAAGCGGCTGAGGAAGCGGCCCGCGGTGGGGAAGGTGAAGACGCGCTTGCCCTGCAGGTCGTCGAGACTGCGAATCGGGTCGCGGGTGACGAAGTTGCACGGGTCCCAGGCGCCCGAGCCCAGCCAGGTGACGCCATCGATCTCGCCGTAGGCCTCCTCCCAGATCTCCTTGAGCCCGTAGTGATGAAACAGCGCCGGCACGTCGAGGCTATAGCGCGAGGCGAACGGGAAGTAGCCGCCGAACACCGAGACGTCGACCGGAGCGTTGATCGAATCGTCGTCGCTCTGCACGGCATCGATGGTGCCACGCTGCATGGCGCGGAACAGCTCGCCGGTGGGCACCAACTGGTCGGCGTAGTAGAGCTCGATTTCCATCTCGCCGTTGGCGGCCTTGTTGAAGGCGTCGATGGAAGGCTTGATGACATGCGCGGCCAGTGCCGGCCCGGCGTAGGTCTGCAGGCGCCAGCGGATCGGGCTGCGCGACTGGGCATGCACGTAGGGCGCCGAGAGGGTCGTGGCCCCCACGGTGGCGGCGGTGGCCAGGCCCGCCTTCTTGAGGAAATCGCGACGATTGGTCATGGGTCTTCTCCTGCCTTGTGCTTGTTGTTCGGGAAAAGCGTTGTCAGAAAAATCGCTGTTGGGTCGTCGTGGCGTGGTTCACCTCCAGGGTCAGTAGCCGCGATAGAGCTGCGGCAGCCACAGCGCCAGCTGCGGGAAGATGGTGATCAGCGCCAGCCCGATCAGCATGATGCCGACGAAGGGCCAGACGCTGCGGTAGATGTCGCCCAGCGAGATCTCCGGCGGCGCCATGGCGCGCATCAGGAACAGGTTGTAGCCGAACGGTGGGGTCATGTAGGCGATCTGCACGGTGATGGTGTAGAGCACGCCGTACCAGATCGGGTCGAAGCCGAGGCTGATCACCAGCGGCACGTAGAGCGGTGCGACGATCACCAGCATGGCGGTGTCGTCGAGGAACATACCGAGCAGGATGTAGGAGAGCTGCATCATCACCAGGATCTGCCACGGGCTCATGCCGATCCGGTCGAGGAACACGTTCTCGATGGCGCGCACCGCACCGAGGCCGTCGAATACTGCGCCGAAGCACAGCGCGGCGAGGATGATCCACATGAACATGCAGCTGATGCCGAGCGTCTTGCGTACGGTACTCTCGATCACCTTCCAGGTCAGGCGCCGCTTGAGCAGCGCCGCCAGGGTGGCGGACACCGCCCCCACCGCCGAACTCTCCACCAGGCTGGTCACGCCCATCAGGAACAGTCCGGTCATGAAGAAGAAGATCAGCAGCGGCAGGATGCCGGCACGCAGCAGCTTGAGCTTCTCGCCCAGGCTCATCTGGCGCTCCTCGGCGGGCAGCGCCGGGCCCAGGTGCGGCTGCAGGCGGCAGCGGATGACGATATAGAGCACGAACAACCCGGCCAGGATCAGCCCGGGTATGGCCCCGGCCAGCCACAGCTGGCTGACCGGCTGGCGGGCAATCATGCCGTACAGCACCAGCACCACGCTGGGCGGCACCAGGATGCCCAGGGAGCTTCCGGCCTGAATCACCCCGGTGACCATGATCTTGTCGTAGCCGCGGCGCAGCAGTTCGGGCAGCGCGATGGTGGCGCCTATCGCCATGCCAGCCACGCTCAGCCCGTTCATCGCCGAAACCACCACCATCAGGCCAATGGTACCCACCGCCAGGCCGCCCCTGAGCGAGCCCATCCAGACGTGGAACATCTCGTAGAGCTCGCTGGCGATGCCCGACTCGGAGAGCATGTAGCCCATGTAGATGAACAGCGGCAGGGTCAGCAGCGGATACCAGTTCATCAGTTGGATGGCGGCACTGAACGGCATCTCCACGCCACCCTGTCCCCACAGCAGCAACGCCGAGGTGGCACCAACGAAGCCGATCACGCCGAACACCCGCTGCCCGGTGAGCAGCAGCAGCATCATGGTCGAGAACATCAGCAGGGCGATCATCTCGTAGCTCATTCGAGATTCTCCCCTTCCAGGGAGACACCACGCGCCCGGGCGATGTCCTTGAACAGAGTCGAGACGCTCTGCAACAGCATCAGCAGCACGCCGAAGGTCATGATGATCTTGATCGGCGCCAGTCGCGGCGCCCAGGAGGTATAGCTCTTCTCGCCGTAGCGCAGGGCGTACTCGGTGCTGGAAATGCCGCCGTACAGCAGCGCACCGAGGAAGACGATCAGCAGCATGACGGTCATGGCATCGACGATCGCCCGCGTGCGGTCGGACCAGCGCGAGTAGAACAGGTCCATGCGCACGTGCGAGCCCATCTGCATGGCGTAGGCGCCGCCCAGCAGGTAATAGGCGGCCATCATGAACTGCGAGACCTCGATGCTCCAGATCAGGGGACTGTTGAAGGCGGTACGCGATACCGAGGCGTAGAGCAGCACGCCGATCATCACGAAGATCAGGAACATGACGACGCGCCCCACCACCCGGTTGAACGCATCCACCCAACGCACATAGAGCGTTATTATTCTTGGCATCATCCAGCACCGATCGCTTGGGTTTCGCTCCAGTCTTTGGACGTGATCCAGGAATGCGCAACAAGCATCGGTATCGGCGACGTCTCAAGTATCGATGAAATCGATACTGCCCGGGTACGGCACGCCCGAGCCGCCCAGCGCACCCGCGCGGTGCATGGTTGGGGGAGCATCGGCAGGAAGGGTTTCAGGTCGAGGTGACGACCTCGGCGGAGAGCCAGGGCAGCGCCCGCTCCAACTGGGTACGGAAGTGCTGCTCCAGCAGACGACGGCTGTCACGGGCCAGCAAGGCGGGCAGCTCGCCCAGCTCTTCGCGGCGGGCAACCAGGGTCAGCTCCCGGTTCAACGGGGCCAGCGGCAGTGGTGCCACCTTGACCTGCAGGCTGTCGAGACCGGCCTGGTAGAGGCACAGCGGCGTGGTGACGGTCCAGCCCGCGCCGGCGCTGACCAGGCGCAGCACGGCGAAGGTGTTGTCGAGATGCAGCCGGGCCGGCAGCTCGAGCTGGTTCAGGCGCAGGTGTCGCTCTATCGCCTGGCCGATCAGCGACTGCGGCGTGTAGCGCACGAAGTCCAGGTGGCGCGCCAGCCAGCGCAAATTGTCCAGCGGGCCGTTCCAGGATAGCGGTACCACCAGCACGAAGGGCTCGCGCAGCAGGGCGTGGCGCTCCAGTCCGTCGTAGTTCTCCAGGCGGTCATCGGAAATGATGATATCCACATGGCGTGTCAACAGGGAGTGGCCGTGCATGTGCGACAACCCGGTGGTCAGGGTATAGTCGCGGGTATGACGCCGGATCAGTTCGATCAGCGGCTGCCCCACTGCCGTTGCCAGCGAGTCGACCAGCGCCAGGCGTACCTGGTGGAGCTGGCCGAAGCCGCCGCTGACCAGCTCGCGCCGGGTATTGCGGGCGTCGTCGAGCAGGCGGCGGGCACGGTCGTAGAAGAAACGTCCCGCGCTGGTCGGCTCCAACGGCCGGGAATGACGCTTGAACAGCGTCACGCCCATGCTCTCCTCCAGGTTCGCCAGGCTCTGCGATACCGAGGACTGCTTGAGACCCAGCCGCCTGGCTGCCGCACTCTGGCTGCCCTGCTCCAGGGTCTCGACGAAGATCTCCATGCTGCGAAGATCGAAACCGAAGCCGCTGCGCATCCGTATGTCCTCGCTTACGCCACCCGGGTGTTGGAACTCCCCTCCCAACGCACCGGTCAGAAGGCTGTCATCAGCACGACAGGGAGGTTCCATGACAGTAGAAGCCGCCGCACGGGCGGTACCCGGGCGCCCCGTTTCCACCTGGACCGGCTGGGGCCAGTGGCTGGCGCTCGCCACCATGACCATCGATCACCTGACCCGCTACGTGCTGCCCACCGGTTGGGAACTCGGCTGGGCGGGATCGTCGCTGGGCCGCATCGCCTTTCCGCTGTTCGCCGCCATGGTCGCCTGGCACGGCCTGTTCAATACGCGCAACCCGCTGCGCTACGCCCGGCGTATCCTGGTCATCGGGCTCGCCGCCCAGCTGCCCTACATGCTGATGCCGCGGGCCTCCGACGCCTTCATACTCAACGTCTGCTTCACCCTTGCGCTGGGGCTGGCCTGGGGCGCCTGGCTGCGCGAGCTGCTCGCGCGCCATCGCAGCGGCAGCCTGGGCAGCGCCTGGCTGGGTGCGGCGCTTGCCGTCACGCTGGCCGTCTGGTACCTGCTCGGCGACTGGGTCGAGTACGGCCACCGCGGGCTGCTGCTGATCCCGCTGTTCATGCTCGCCATGCATCATCTGCACGACGCCGGAGAGTCGCTTGCCGAGCGCCTCGCTGCCGTCGCCATGACCGTGCCACTGCTGGTCGTGGCGGGTCTGATGAACAGCTCCGACATGGCCAAGTCATTCACCGTCGCTACCTGCCTCGTGGTGCTGTGGCTGGCCGCCGGCGCCCACCGCCTGACACCTGTCGTTCCCGCCGCCATGCCTCGCCGGCTGTGGCTGGCATGGTATCCCGGCCACTTCGCCTTGATCGCCCTGTGGCTGTGGGCCAGCGGTGCGCTGGGCTGAATCAGCTATGGCCCTGGCCGGCCTCCTCCACCTCCCTGCCGGCCAGTAGCGCTTCGAACGCTTCGCCAGGCATGGGCCGGTAGAAATGATAGCCCTGGAACAGCCGGCAGCCGCGCGCCCTCAGAAATTCATACTGGGCCTCGTTCTCCACCCCTTCCGCCACCACGTCAATGCCGAGATGCTGGGCCATGGCCAGTACCGTCTCGACGATGGCGGCATCGCTGCCGTCGGCATCGAGATTGCTAACGAAGCTGCGGTCGATCTTGAGCTCATCCAGCGGCAGGGACTTGAGATAGGCCAGTGAAGAGAAGCCGGTACCGAAGTCATCGAGGGCCAGTTGAACGCCAAGCCGCTTGAGCGCCTGCATGCGCTCGGCGGCATCCTCCAGCCCGTCGATCATGATGCTTTCGGTCAGCTCCACGATCAGCCGTGACGGGTCGATGCCATGGGTGCCGGTCACCCAGATGAGCCCCTCGACGAAGCCGGGCTGGGTGAAGTGGCGTACGCTGATATTGACCGACAGCCGCGGCAGGACATCGGCCGGCAGGCGTGCCAGCAGCCCGCAGCAGCGGTCGAGCATCCAGGTTTCCAGTTCGACGATCAGGTCGCTCTCCTCGGCGATGGCGATGAACACCTCGGGCGAGACCCAGCCATGTCGCGGATGCTGCCAACGCATCAGCGCCTCCCCACCGATGACCCGCTCATGTTCGTCGAGCTGGGGCTGGAAGGCGATGCTCAGTTGGTCTTCCGCCAGGGCATGGCGCAGCGCCTGTTCCATCTCCAGACGCCAGCTCATCTGGGTCTGCATGGACGGTTCGTAACCGCAGATCTGCGCCCGCCCCTTCAGCTTGGCCTGGTACATGGCGGTATCGGCGTGACGCAGCACATCCCCCACGTCCTCATCGCCCAGGGGAAAGAGGGTATAGCCAATGCTCGGTGTCACGCTGATACGCTGCCCGCCCAGGTCGTAGGCTCTGCGCAGGGTCGCGAGCAAGCGCTCGGCGCGGTGCTCGGCGCGCGTGACTTCGGCTTCGCGGTCGCTGCTCAGGGCCGGCATCATCACCACGAACTCATCGCCGCTGAGCCTTGCCGCCATTGCATCCTTGTCGATACCCAGCAGCAGCCGCTTGCTGACCTGGCGCAGCAGCTCGTCACCCACCGCGTGGCCCAAGGTGTCGTTGATGATCTTGAAGCGATCCAGGTCGAGGAACATCACCAATCCGACGCGGCCGTCATCGCGGCGGTCGCGAATGGTAGAGGCCAGCGTCTCGATCAGCAGGCGACGGTTGGGCAGCTCGGTCAGCGGATCGTAATAGGCCTGACGATGAATGGTTTCTTCCGCCAGCTTGCGCTCGGTGAAATCCTCGATGATCGCCACCCCCCCCACCACCTCGCCGGACTCGTTGCGCAGGGCGCTGTAGAAAGCGCGTAGCGGTGTCTGCTTGCCGCTGACCACGGTACGGTAAGTGCCCTCGAAGTAGCCAGTGCCGCTCTCCAATGCGTCGCGCACCGCCCCGACCACGCGTTCGTCGTTCAACTGAGTCAACAGGTTCATGCCCAGCAGGCGCTGACGGCTGGTCCCCAGGATGTCGAGGCACATCTCGTTGCAGTCGACCACCCTCCCCTCACGATCGAAGTGCATCACGCCCAGCGGCGTATGGCGGAAGATGGCGCGATAGCGCGCCTCGCTGACGCGCAGTTGTCGCTCGCGCGAAGAGACGATCAGGCGCAGAGCGATGTTGTCGGAGATGGTGCGATGCAGGCGCCGGTTGATGACGAGCACGAGCCCCAGGAACAGCACGATCATGGCAGCCAGCAGCAGAGCGAGGGATGTGTTCTGCAGCAACAGCTGAACCAGTAGCGGCAACATGGTGGGTAGGACGAACAGCGGTGCCATCCACGCCACCGGAGAGAGCGTGGTGACCCCACCGGCAGCGATGCCCGTCAACACGATCGCCAGCGCCGCCAGCTGACCATGGTGCTCCATGGTAAACATGAACAGCCCAGCCACCCCCCACACACATCCGGCGAGACCTGCACCCCAGGTAAAGCGGTACAGCCAGCGCCGCTGGCGCCGTCGCTTTGCAGGTTGGCGATGATAATGCCAGGCCAGCCACAAGCGCCCGCCCGATACGGCTACCAGCGCACCGAGCCAGCCGACCAGGTAGCTCTGCGGCATGACCGACCACATGGCACCCACCAGCAGGCAAGCCGCCAGAACACTGGCCAATACCGGCTGCCACAGCCGCTCGTAGAGCAGGCGCACCTGTTCATGGGCTAGCTGACGGCGGTGGGAAACGTCCGACAGCGGTACCGCGCCGTGGTCGCTTTGCTCATCCTGAAGAGGGAAGGACATGCAGGGGTCCGAGTATGTTGTCTTTTCGCAGCTCTATCTTTACTTGATACCGCACAGTTTGGCGAGGCAACCTCTCAACGCAATTCGGCTGCCTCGACACGCCAGCAACAAGGCTCGACCAGCATGGATCTAGGGCCAGGCGTATACGCCTCGATTCAAGGCATCGCGAATCGCCGAGATCACCTTGGCCCCCCTCAAGGTGGCTCCGCTATAGCCATCGACGTCATCGACCATGCGTTCCGGCTCATAGAGTGCGAAGATTCGTGTGATCGGTTCACCTTCGAGGCGTTCGGCAATCTGGCGGTGCTGCGACATGACCGGATACAGCTCGTCACTCTCCTCGAGGGCCAGGTAATCCACGCCTCGATAGGTCAGATGTCGATATTCCAACGATTCAATGCGTCCATCACGCAGATCGAAGGTGATGTTGACCTGAATGCTGCCACGATCGGTGAAAACTCCACGATAGTGGCCATCCAGCGGCAGGCCCAGCAAGGCGCGGGCGAGGCGTTCGTCCTCGGCTGGCGAAAGATTCGCCTGCGCAGTGCCGATATTGCTGTAGGAATCGGTCACAGCAGGCGCCTCCGTGCTTGGCTCGACCGACTCGCCTTCCTCATCGACCAGACGGCCGATCAGATAGCGCTCCAACATCGCTTCGGCTCTGGGGCTGTGTGGCACCCCTGGGCGCTTGTTGTCCCAACCTTCGGTGGCCTCCCGGCCGCACCATTCGAGAAATATGGCCTCATCGGTGGGATGAGCGGGGAAGTAGTCGGTGAGGTCATAGACACGACCGTGGATAGCCTTCCAACAGCTATCGGCACTGTCGTGCTCGGCCAATTGCTCCAACGTTATCGGTTCGAGGTTCTCATTCCCGGCCGTGTCACGCTCGCTACTCGAGAGCGCGGTTATCGAAACCAAGGTGGCGAGACTGGCCACGAAGGCAATGAAGACGGAATAGGCGATCTTGTTCATAGGAAGTCGAAGACCTCGCTGTGGATACGTGAGGCGGGGATGCCCTGCCCGGCCAGCAGCCGCTGCAGGTGGGCGATCATGCCCGGTGGGCCGCAGAGATAGATTTCCCGCTCGGTGAAATCGGGACAGTGCTCGCGCAGAAAGGCCTCGGTGAATGGCCCACGGTCGCGGTAGTAATGCTGCGTATAGGTGAACTCCTCGCTCCGCTCGGCGATCTTGCAGAAGTCGTCATGGTAGTAGGCGCGATCCGGGCTGTTGGCCAGATAGAACAAATGGACATGCCCTTCTAAGCCAGCCTCACCGGTAAAACCGCGGGCACCTCCAGCGAAGGGAGTGATGCCGATGCCGCCGCCCAGCCAGAGCATGTTCCGCTGCGGGAAATGGCGCCCGAAGAACTCCCCATAGGGGCCTTCGATCAATACCCGTGTTTCCGGCACTACCGCCTGCAGGGCGTGGCTGGCATCGCCGAGGTCCTTGATGCCGATACGCAGCCGAGTGTCCGAAGGCGCCGAGGCAATGGTGTAGGGGTGCTCCTCGCCGCGTCCTGCGGCGAGCTGTTCATCCAGCGGAGTGAGATAGACGAACTGACCTACCTCGTGGCGAATGCCATCCCCCTCGGGGCGCAGCACCAGTTCCACCACGTCGCGGGCCAGCGGCACCACCTCCTCGATCCGGTAGGGGTGACGCCGTTGCGGTGCCATGCCCTTGCGCCAGCCAATGGCACCCAGCCCGGCGATGCCGAGCAGCCACCATGGCCAGGCCTCCCCGGCCAGCAGCAGTGCGTGCCAAAGCCCCAGCAGCAGCGCCGCCACCGAAACCAGGTGCAGACGCTTCCACCGCTGGTAATGGGGCTTGCCAAAGAACTCGAAGGTGGGGGCCAGAAACACGACCAGCGCCACCCAGGCCAGCCAGCCGAGCCATACTCCCCCATGGGAAAACGGTGGGAAAAGAGTCGCCACCGCGGCGGCAAGGGACGACGGCACTGCCGCCAGCCCCAGCGCCAGAACGTGCACCATGACCAGGATGAAAGCGGCGAAGCCAAGCCAGTGGTGCAGGCGCCAGAGCCTTGCCAGCCCGCCGAAGGGTCTGTCGAAGCCCGGCACACGGCAACTCACCACGCCGGCCAGAAGCATCATGGAAAGCCCCAGGATACCGGTCCCCCGGCCAACCCAGGTGAGCCACTGCTCGGGGGCTCCAGCGAGCCCACCCAAGCGCGGCAGCGCCACTGCCAGTGGTAGCAACAAGACCACGAGGAGGACGCTATCGCCCCATTTCAGCCCACGTCGCATCGCCCCTCCTCGCTCCCCGCCTGCTACTCATTGTTGCGAATCGGTCGGCACATACAATCTATGTGGCCGATTGTCACACCTCTCTTGACCTGGATCATGTCGATCAACCTTTCAGCGTCCACACTGACACTAGGAAACACCTGTTTACCCCATGATGCAGGAGTTCACATGGCGAGTCATGACAAGGCCACCGGCTCATGGTTGGTCCTCGGCCTGCCGATCGCCCTCGGACTGGCCTGGATCACCCAGGGCACCGGGGTGATCGGCAATGACCTCGAGCGCAACATCTGGATTCCCGATGAGCTGACCATGCCGCTGCGGGTACAGGCGGCCTACAACGACGAGCGGATCTTCTTCCGCTACCGCTGGCCCGCCGAGCACGCCCATGTCTATCACGACATGCTGCGCTACGAGGGGGGCAACTGGGTACGACACGGCGCGTCACGGGCCGGGCCAGACCCGGACGGCACCTATGAGGATCGGGTCACCATGCTGGTGGACGATGGTGGCGTACCGGACTTCGGCCGCTATGGTGGCTATATCACCGTCGGCGACCGGATGCGCTTCTTCACCGACTCGGCCTCACCGGCCGAGGTTACCGCCCATCCCCATCTCGGCGAGACGCTCGGTCTGACGGAGGTCCAGAAACACCTTCCGGAGACGCGCCATGACGCCGCCGACTGGCGCAGCGTGGTGGATGCCGAGACGCTCGCCGCCCAGCGTGAGGCCGGCTACTTCCTCGACCTCTGGCACTGGCGGGCCGGGCGCTCCAATCCCATCGGTGCCTCCGACGACCAGTGGGTCGGCGAGGACCGATTCGGAGATGCCGGCCAGGGCCCCTTCACCACCAACTGGGACGGCGCGACCAGCCAACCGCGGTGGATGTTCGATCCCGAGACCACCGGCACCCATGCGCTGCGCTGGGAGGACGTTCAGGCCGAGCAGATCGACTTCGACGGCCTCTATTATCTCTCCCGGGCCATGGCGGTCGAATTCGATCCCAACCATAGCTGGCAAGATGGCGATGTCATTCCCCGGCGCCTGCTCGACGAAGGGGAGGGCTCGCGCAGCGATATCAGCGTGCACGGCGATGCCCGCTGGGCAGACGGTCACTGGGACGTGACCCTGGTGCGTGACCTGGATACAGGCAGCCCACTGGACGACAAGGCCTTCCGCGAGCAGGGCATCTACGACATCGGCATCGCCGTACACCGCAACGCCACCGGCAGTCGCTGGCACTACGTCTCGCACCCACACTCGCTGGGGCTCGGCCGCCATGCCGACATCCAGGCCCAGCGCATCGACGGCGACGCCCCGGACTGGGGCGATGTCTGGTTCGAGATGACCCTGTTCTACCCGGGCCAGGTGGACTGGCCTCTACTGATCAGCCGCGCCCATGCCGGTGCCCCGGACATCGCCGCCGGCAAGCCGGTCCGGCCCCGTCACAGCGAGAGGCAACTGGCGCTCTATGGCGTGGAGATGGAGTTCAACGACACCATTACCCGCCAGTGGGGCCTGACCCTCTTCGCCGGACTGCTGGCCATGCTCGGCGTGACCCTCGCTCTACTGCCCACCTTTCGCCCGCACCGCCGAGGAGACCACTCATGACCGGTATGCACCATATGCTCGTTCATTTCCCGGAGGCGTTCTGGGCGCTGGCCACTCTGATGATCCTGGTCGGGGCCTGGATGCCCGGTCGCCTGGCCGAGCTCAGCCGCATCGCCCTGCTGCCGGTGCTGGTGCTCAGCCTGCTCGGCGCCCTGGCCGCCATCGTCAGCGGCCTGCTGGTCTGGCCGCTGGCGGCCAACCTGGCAAGCCCAATGGCCCGCAACCATCTCCTGATGGCGTTGTGGTCGCTGGGCCTCTATACCATGCTCACCGTGCTGGTATGGCGAGCCGGCGCAGCCGCCTTCGACGGGAGCCGGCGCTGGGTGCTGGTGATCCTGGCGCTGAGTGGTGGGCTGCTGTTCGCTACCACCGGTACCCTGGGGGGCCATCTGGCCGGCGCGACGACACGCTTCTCCGAATTGCTGCGCCTGACCGGCTGGGAGGTCTATACCACTTTCTACAGTCCCGGCTGGGTAGTGGCAGTGATGGCGATGATCGGCCTGGCCTGCGCCGTACTGGGGCATCGTCACAAGCGACCGTCCGGTGGCAGAGACGACTGATGGTGTCATGCCACTGTCTTTATTGGTTCATACCGATGAAACATACCGCCAGCAAGATCAGGCCTCGCCATTTTTTTCAGCACGAGGCAGATCATGAACCAGCTGCACAAACCCGGACACGTCGACCCGATCCTTGCCGCGGGCGATGAGCCGGCGAGCAACGCCTCCCGCAATGCCTATTTCGGCGATATCCTCGCGGCGCGCATGAGCCGCCGCACGCTGCTGCGCGGCAGCCTTGCCGCAGCAGTCGCCGGAGCCATGGCCACCAGTCTGCCCTTCGGCCGCGCTTTGGCCGCTGGCACCAGCGCTTCGGCGCCGAGCATCGGCTTCAAGGCGATTCCGGTCGGCATCGCCGACAGCGTAGTGGTACCGGAAGGCTACCGGGTGCAGACTTTCATTCCCTGGGGCACGCCGATCAGCGGCGGCATGCCGGCCTCGTCGCTTCAAGCCAGTGGCGAGGATCAAGCCCACCAGGTGGGCAGCCACCACGACGGCATGCACTTCTTTCCCATCGAGGGTAGCTCCCGCGACGGCCTGCTGGTGCTCAACCACGAATATGTAGAGCCGCGCTTCATGCACGCGGCAGCCCAGGGCCTGGCGCTCGACTCCGAGGGCTTCCCGCAACGCGAGGACGGCAGTCGGGACGACGACCAGGTACGCAAGGAGCTCAACGCCCACGGCGTTTCGGTAGTGCGGGTACGCCAGGGCGACGACGGTCAGTGGCAGGTGGTGGAGGATCGCCTCAACCGCCGTATCACCGGGCTCACGCCGATGCAGCTGGCCGGACCGGTGGCCGGCACCGAGCACGTGGTAACGAAGTACAGCCCTGACGGCAGCATGACCCGCGGCACGCTGAACAACTGCGCCCACGGCGTCACGCCGTGGAACACCTACCTGGCTGCCGAGGAGAACTGGTCGGGCTATTTCGCCAACGAGGATGCCGAAATTGATCGTCGTCAGTCGCGCTACGGCATCGAGCCCCGCGCCGAGGGCCGTTATCAGTGGCACAAGGCGGCAGACGGTGCCGACGAGTTCGTGCGCTTCGACGCCACCTCCCGCGGCACCTCGCCCAGCGAGGACTACCGCAACGAGCCCCACGCCTTCGGCTACATGGTGGAGATCGACCCCTTCGCCCCTGAGAGCACCCCGATCAAGCGCACCCACCTGGGCCGCTTCGCCCATGAAGGCGTGATCTTCGCTCCCGCTGTGGAGGGTCAGCCGGTCGTGTGCTATTCCGGCGACGACGCCCGCTTCGAGTACATCTACAAGTTCGTCTCGACGCGGCCCTATCAGGCCGCCAGCGCCGATGGCTCGCTGCTCGACGAGGGCACGCTCTACGTAGCCAGGTTCAACGAGGATGGCAGCGGCGAATGGCTGGCACTAGCGCCGGGCGCGAACGGCCTGACACCGGAGAACGGCTTCGCCGACCTGGCCGACATCCTGGTCAACACCCGCAGCGCCGCCGATCACGTCGGGGCGACCAAGATGGACCGCCCGGAGTGGGGCGCCGTGGATCCGGCCACCGGCCAGGTCTACTTCACCCTGACCAACAACACCCGCCGCAGCGAGGAACAGCGCGACGCTGCCAACCCCCGCGCCGAAAACCACTTCGGCCATATCATCCGCTGGCTGGAGGACGGCACCCATGCTGCCGAGCGGTTCGAGTGGGATATCTTCGTCCTGGCGGGCGACGGCGAGGGCAGCCGCGACCTGGCCGGCGAGCCGCTGGGCCAGGAGGCCATCTTCGCTGCGCCAGACGGCCTATGGATCGACCCCGACCGCCGGGTATGGATTCAGACCGACATCAGCGAATCGGTGATGAATACCGGCATTCATGAGGTATTCGGCAACAACCAGATGTTGGTGGCCAATCCTGAGACCGGCGAGATCCGCCGCTTCCTGACCGGCCCCATCGGCCAGGAGATCACCGGCGTGATCACCACGCCAGACCAGCGCACCATGTTCGTCAACGTGCAGCACCCGGGCGCCACCACCACGGCCGAGGCGTTCGCCGCGGGCGAGCTGGCCAGCCACTGGCCGCAAGGCGGCAGCGCCATTCCCCGCTCGGCCACTCTCGTCATCACGAGAGAAGACGGCGGCATCATCGGCGCCTGATGCGTGACTTGGAAAGCAGCGGGCCCCGCCAATGGAGGGGCCCGCTGATTTGTCCTGCGGCCTACCGATTCAGTTGCCCTGACGGAGCTGATCCTCGAAGCTGAAGCGCGCTTCCGGCGCCTCGGGCAGCAGCCCGGCGCAGACGCGCACCTTCTCCAGCAGCTCGCCATGGCTCGGCGCCAGCAGGTTGACGTGGGCGAGCTTGCGACCGGGCCGCTCGCTCTTGTCGTAGCGGTGCAGGTGGGCGTCACCGATGGAGAGTATCGCCGCCGGGTCGCCCTCCTGGCCGATTACGTTGACCATGCAGGTGGGTTGCCGCGCCGAGGTATCGCCCAGCGGCAGGCCCTGGATCGCACGCAGGTGGTTCTCGAACTGGCTGGTCACGGCACCGTCCATGGTCCAGTGCCCCGAGTTGTGCACCCGCGGCGCCATCTCGTTGGCCAGCAGCTTGCCGTCACGGGTCTGGAACAGCTCCAGGGTCAGCACGCCGACGTAGTCGAGCTCGTCGAGCAGGGCGCGGATATAGTCGTCGGCGGTCTGCTGCACCTCATCGGCGAGATCCGGCATCGGCGCCAGCGAGTAGCGCAGGATACCGTCGACGTGCAGGTTCTCGGCCATGGGGTAGAAAGCCACTTCGCCTTCACGTCCACGCACGGCGATGATCGACACTTCGCGCACGAAGTCAACGAACGCTTCGACGATCAGCCGGGGGTGATTGATGCTGCGCCAGGCCTCGGCGGCCTCGGTCGGGTTGCGCAGCACTGCCTGGCCCTTGCCGTCGTAGCCCTCGGTGACCGACTTGGCCACCACCGGTGTGCCCAGTTCACGGGCTGCCGCCTCGAGTTCCTCGGCGCTCTCCACCAGACGGTAGGCCGGGGTCGGGATGCCCAGACGATCGAACAGCGCCTTCTCCTCGGCGCGGTTCTGGCAGATGCGAATCGCCTCGCTCGAGGGATAGACCGGCTTGACCTCCTCGATGGCCTGCACCAGCGCTACGGGCAAGTGCTCGAACTCGTAGGTCACCAGGTCGACCTTGGCCAGGAAGTCGTCGAGCAGATGGTGTTGATCTGTGTAGACCATGACATCACCGATCCCGGCGCTGGGGTGGCCGGTGGTGTCGAGGAAGGTGAAGCGGTTGGCCAGCGGGTAGCCGGCCAGGGCCAGCATGCGGCCGAGCTGGCCGGCCCCGAGTACGCCGATGTTCATGTCGATTTCTCCTCTCGCTGGCTCATTGCTCTGGCTCACTCGGCCTCGGGACGAGGATCGGGGTTGTCGAGCACCGTCTGGGTCTGCTCGGCGCGGAAGGCCTCGACAGCGGCCCGTACCTGGGCATCCTGCAGGCCGACGATCTGCGCCGCCAGCAGGCCGGCATTGGTGGCTCCTGCCTTGCCGATGGCCAGCGTCC
This sequence comes from Halomonas sp. A29, assembly GCF_046723295.1. Lineage (NCBI taxonomy): Bacteria > Pseudomonadati > Pseudomonadota > Gammaproteobacteria > Oceanospirillales > Halomonadaceae > Halomonas > Halomonas sp. A29. The sequence continues at coordinate 245,269 of NZ_JAXQPR010000007.1, read as the reverse complement.
CCACGGCGATGCCGCCCGGCATCTGCACGATGGAAAGCAGCGAATCGAGCCCCTTCAGCGCTTTGGATTCCACTGGTACGCCGAGCACCGGCAACGCCGTTTGCGACGCTACCATGCCCGGCAGGTGGGCGGCACCACCGGCACCGGCGACGATAACCTGCAGGCCGCGCTCGGCAGCGGACTTGGCATAGTCGAACAGCAGGTCCGGCGTGCGGTGTGCCGAGACCACGCGGGTCTCGTAGGCGACGCCAAGGCGTTCGAGCATCGCCACGGCGTGCTCCATGACCGGCCAGTCGGACTTCGATCCCATGATCACGCCTACGCGTGGCTGCTCGTTGGACTGCATGTGCGGCTCCCGGAAATGGCGCTGAGAATTCGAAGGGCAGGTATTCTAACGGCGCCCACAGGCGCCGTCATCTTGACCAGCTGGGCAGGCGGTCGCTTCCTCACCAAAGCGACCGCTGCATTCAGGCCGATCCGACACCGGCAACCTTGGCCTCGCGACGGCTGACCAGCCAGTTGCCGCCAAGCGCCAGGATCATCACAGCCACGCCGGCTATCTCCAGCATCAGGTTGGGATAGAAGGCAGCGGCAATCGCCGGTAGCAGCACCAGCCGTACCGGCCAGGACATCCTGGTGAAGAGGTAGCCTTCCAGGGCTGCTGCGAAGGCTCCCAGGGCCAATAGCCCGATGAATCCCGTCCACACCAGAACCGGTATCGGTCCTCCCATGATGATCTCGGGGTTGAAGACCATGAACACCGGAATCAGATAGAGCCCTTTGGCGAACTTCCAAGCCTGCACCCCGGTCGCCATCGGCTTGGAGCCAGCGATCGCCGCCCCGGCAAAACCGGCTAACGCTATCGGCGGAGTGACGTTGGAATCCTGGGAGTACCAGAACACCACCAGGTGAGCGATCAGCAGCGGAATGCCGAACTCGGCGGTCAAGGCCGGGCCCACCAGCACGATCAGTACGATGTAGCTGGCGGTAACGGGCAAGCCCATGCCCAGGATCAGGCTGGCCAGCAGCACCATCACCAGCGCCAACACGATGTTGCCGCCGGAAAAGGCCATCATCATGGCCGAGAATTTGAGACCCAGGCCGGTCAGGCCGACCACGCCGACGATGATACCGGCCACGGCACAGGCCATGGAGACTGCCACCGCGTTACGCGCGCCGAGCTCCAGGCCTTCGATCAGCTTGACGATGCCTGCCCATACCACGCGCCCCGTACTGGCCAGGGTAACCGATTGGCCCTGGCGCGGCGCCACGAACAGGAACCAGATCGCATAGCGCAGCGCAGCCACGGCCACCATGGTCACCACCGCATAGAAACCCACACGCATCGGCGACATGTGCATTGCCAGCAGCCATACCAGCACCGCCAACGGCAGCAGGAAGTGCCAGCCCTCGCGCATTACGTCGCGCATCTGTGGCAGCTCACTGCGCGGCAGGCCCTGCATGCCCTGCTTGAGGGCAATGATGTGCACGAACAGATAGACGGTGGAGAAGTACATGATCGCCGGCAGTATGCTGACCTTGACCACGTCCAGGTAGGGCGTGTTGGTGTATTCGGCGATCAGGAAGGCACCGGCGCCCATCAGCGGCGGCATGATCTGGCCACCGGTGGAGGCGGCGGCCTCGATGCCCCCGGCCTGGTGCGGCTTGTAGCCCAGACGCTTCATCAGCGGAATGGTGAAGGCACCGGTAGTCACCACGTTGGCGATGGCGCTGCCCGAGATCGAGCCCATTCCAGCGGAAGCGATCACTGCCGCCTTGGCCGGGCCGCCGCGCTGGCGGCCGGTGGCGGCGTAGGCCATGTCGATGAAGAACTTGCCGGCACCGGTGCTTTCGAGGAAGGCACCGAACAGCACGAAGACGAAGATGTAGGTTGCCGCCACACCCAGCGGCAGGCCGAAGATACCCTCCTGACCGAGATAGAGCTGGCCGGCCACCCGGTCCAGGCCATAGCCGCGGTGATTGAGGATGCCGGGCAGCCATTCGCCCAGCCAGGGCAGCTCGCCACGCGGCCCGGCGAAGGCGTAGACGATCGCCAGCACGCCGATGATGGTCATGCCTATGCCCACCGCCCGCCGGCTCGCCTCCAGCACAGTGACGGTGGCAATGATCGCAACCCAGATGTCGGTCTGGGTCCAGAAACCGGCGCGGGTGACGATCTCGTCGAGATAGAGCACCAGGTAGCCACCGGTGATCACGGCACCGGCAAGGAAAAGCGCATCGATAAGCCAGCCCAGCACACCGCGCTTACGGTGGGGGCCGAACACCGGAAAGATAAGGAACGCCAGCATCATGATCAGCATCAGGTGGATGCTGCGCTGGTAGAACAGGCCCAGCGGCTGTATGCCCGCCGAATAGAGCTGGAACAGTGACAAGCCGACGGCGACCAGAGTGATCAACCACAGGATCGGTCGGGGCTGAATGGCATTGCCACCGGGTACGATGACAGGAGGATTGACAGATTCGCTCATGCGCGCCTCTCAGGGGGTGGAGTCCGGGGTGCGCAGGTGGATCGTCACCCGCTCGCCGGCCGCCCTTTCACTCAGGCTGGTCCGACGACCCTCATGCAGCAGTCTATGATCAACCTTGTCGGAGCCGACCCGCAATCGATAGCGGTTGCCGGGCACCGGTTCGTCGATGTCCTCGATCCAGTAGCCGCCCTGCCCGTCCGAGACTTGGCGCCCACGGCCCGGCACATGGCCCAGCCCGGCAGCAAAATCGGGCTGGTGGCTACGCTCCAGTACCATCTTCCCTTGGATGTGGCGATAGCAATCCTGCACGCGAATGCCGGTCACGGAGTGGTTCCACTCCAGGCACCAGCGCTCGCCTTCCGGCATGGGCAGCGCGACCAGCAGTTGGCCTTCGTCGTCGAGAACTTCCAGGCTCGACGCATCGGCCCAGACATTGGCACAGCACAGGGCCAGCACGCAGAAAGTCGCCGGCCCAAAGGCACGGCGACTTCTGCGCAGGTCCACGGCAAACATCATGAATGCCTGATACGGAGGACCTTACGGACGCTGATGGTCGGCCACTTCGGTGCCAACTTCTTCATAGTAACGAAGCGCGCCCTCGTGGAACGGCACCGGCGTGGAATCGATGCTGAACTCGATGGTGGTATCGTTGGCCGCCGGATGTACTGCGATCAGCTCGTCGGTATTCTCGAACAGCAGCTTGGTCAATTGGTAGGCCAGCTCTTCGTCCATTTCGGCATTGACGACCAGCACGTTGGGAATACTGATGGTCTGCACCGCCTCGTCCATGCCGTCGTACATACCGGCACGCAGCTCGTAGGAAGCGAAGACGGGCTCCTCCTCCTGGGCATTGGCGATTTCCTCGTCACTGAGGCCGATCAGGCGAATGTCGCGGGTGGCCGCCAGGTTGAGAATCGAGCTGGTGGGCGGGCCCACGCTCCAGAAGCCGGCATCGATGTCACCATCGCGGATGGCATCGGCGGTCTCGTTGAAGTTCAGGCGCTGAGGACGAATGTCATCATAAGTGATGCCGTTGGCCTCCAGCAGGGCACGAGCGTTGAGCTCGGTGCCGCTGCCCGGGGCGCCGACGGAAACGCGCTTGCCACGCAGGTCTTCGAGCGACTGGATATCCGAGTCGGCCAGGACGACGAGCTGCACCGCATTCGGATAAATGGAAGCCAAGGCGCGGGTGTCCTCGATCTGGCGGCCTTCGAAGTCGCCGGTGCCGTTGTAGGCCTGGTAGGCGGTATCGGCCAGTACCAGTGCCAGGTCGGCGTCGCCGCGCATGATCAGGCCCATGTTCTCCACAGAAGCGCCGGTGACTTCCGCCGTCGCGCTGGCTCCCTCGATGTGCCTGTTGATCATCTCGGCAAGGCCACCACCGATCGGGTAATACACGCCGCCGGTACCACCAGTGGCGATGGAAAGCTGCTGGGCGACAGCCAACGGGGCCGTGGCCATCAGCGAAGCGGCTGCGACATATTTGAGAGCGCGCATGTGTCTCCTCCGTCCTGAAACCGGATTGTTCGTGTTGTATGAAGTAGGTCTAGCGTACCGGGACGCTCCCGGCCACCACAAAGAAGCTAGCATGCCCTGGCATCGAGGGGCTAATCACCAGTTTCTACGTTATTGTAAATTTTCGGAATTCCACCAAGGTCGGTTCAGCCCGGCAGGCCGTCGGGACACGCAGTGAGCAGTGCGTCAGGCGCGGCGCGGTGGCGACTTTGCGCGGGCGACTCTGACCGCCCTGAGCCGCTGCACGCAGCGTCGGGCAGCGGCTGTCACGGGGTCACGAAAAAGTCGTCAAACGGTACTGGCAAAATCGATGAAATGCCCCCATGATGTGGATGTCGCAATCGCCCACTGGAGTATCATGAGTACGGCACGACACACCACCAGCGCGGAACTCCTCGACCCCCCGCGAAGTTGCCCTGGCCTCGATGTCAGGGACCTGGAAAAGCGCACACGTCTGATGCGCATCGTCACAAGGCTGATCGCCGTATCCGACCTCGGATGCCGCGAGATAGCACGCAGAGCCGGGCTACCGGCGCAGAAGATCAGCGATCTGCTGGCTGGCCGCCTCGAACACCTCTCGCTCGATGAACTACGGCTCGTCTACCACACGGTCGACCCGGATGGCGCGCTCAACTACTAGCCGACGCCGGCGATGACATGCCGCTACGGCCAAATCCGAAACGCCTCGCCACTGTGCGAGGCGTTTTTTATATCGGGTTCAGGCCCGCTGCCGTAGAAAGCCAAACGCAACCGACCGCAACCGTTGCTCATTCCCGCGGCAGATCGGTCATCGCCCCGCTGGAAGCCGAGCTCACCGTGCGGGCGTACTTGGCCAGTACACCGCGGGTATAGCGCGGCTCAGGCTGTCGCCACGCATCGCGTCGGCGAGCCAGCTGTGCATCGTCGACGTGCAGTTCGATGGTATCCGCCTCGGCGTCGATGGTAATGGGGTCGCCATCCTGCACCAGTGCCAGCGGACCACCGTCGAAGGCCTCCGGCGAGACATGCCCCACCACGAAGCCATGGCTACCGCCGGAGAAGCGGCCATCGGTGATCAGCGCCACCGAATCGCCTAACCCGCGCCCCATGATCGCCGAGGTAGGGGTGAGCATTTCGCGCATGCCGGGGCCGCCTTTGGGGCCTTCATAGCGGATCACCACTACGTCACCGGCGACCACCGTACCGTCGTTGATGCGCGCCTGAGCCTCCTCCTCGGAGCCGAACACCCGCGCACTGCCGGAAAAGCGTGTGCCCTCCTTGCCGGTAATCTTGGCTACCGCCCCCTCGGGGGCCAGGTTGCCGTAGAGGATGCGCAGGTGGCTCTCCTTCTTCAGCGGAGCCTCCAGCGGCGCAATGATGGTCTGCCCCTTAGGGTACGGTGCCACCCCGACCAGGTTCTCGGCCAGGGTCTGCCCCGTTACCGTCAGGCAGTCGCCGTGAAGCATGCCGGCATCGAGCAGTGTCTTCATCAGCGGCTGAATCCCTCCGATCTCGACCAGTTCGCTCATCATGTAGCGACCACTGGGGCGCAGGTCGGCAAGCACCGGCACCCGCCGGCCGATCTCGGTGAAGTCGCCGAGCGAAAGCGGCACACCCACGGTGCTGGCCATGGCCACCAAGTGTAGCACCGCATTGGTGGAGCCACCCAAGGCGATCACCACGGTGATGGCATTCTCGAAGGCCTCGCGGGTCATGATGTCGGAGGGCTTGATATCGCGCTCGAGCAGCTTGAGCACCGCGGCCCCGGCTGCCTCGCAGTCTTCACGCTTGGCCTGGGAGATGGCGTTCTGGGCCGAACTGCCTGGCAGGCTCATGCCCAGAGCTTCGATGGCCGACGCCATGGTATTGGCGGTATACATGCCGCCGCAGGAGCCCGGGCCGGGAATCGCCGTCTCCTCGATCTGCTTGAGCTCGATCAGATCCATATCGCCGCGGCTGTGTGCCCCCATAGCCTCGAACACCGAGACGATATCGGTATGGTTGGCGCCGGGCTGAATGGTGCCGCCATAGACGAACACGCTGGGCCGATTCAGCCGCGCCAGGCCCATCACGCAGCCCGGCATGTTCTTGTCGCAGCCACCGATGGCCACCAGGCCGTCGAAGCCCTCGCAGCCGGCCACGGTCTCGATGGAGTCGGCGATCACCTCCCGCGAAACCAGCGAGTACTTCATGCCCTCGGTGCCGTTGGCGATGCCGTCGGAGATGGTGATGGTATTGAAGATGACACCCTTGCCGCCGGCTCCATCGGCACCATCGCGGGCGCGCTCGGCAAGCTCATTGATATGGCTGTTGCAGGGGGTGACCATGCTCCAGGTCGAGGCGATACCCACCTGGGGCTTGCGGAAATCTTCATCGGAAAAGCCCACCGCGCGCAGCATGGCGCGGCTGGCCGACTTGCCGACGCCATCTACCACCGAGCCGGAGTGGCGGCGGCGTGGGTCCGGGGTATCGCTCATAGGGACGGTCTCCGTTTGGGTTACGCACCCCCTGAGGTTGGCCGTTACGCAGTCTCCTGGCAAATACTCAGGCCGCGCGCAGCGTGGCACGCGGCCTGAGCCAGGCGATCATCAGGCTCACCAGCGTCGAGGCGGCCAGCGCGCCGAGGAACGGCGGCAGCGTAGGTATGCTGCCCGGAAAGCTTGCCGCCAGCACCCCGGCCGCGAGGCTGCCTTGGGCGACCCAGCCAGGCAGGATCGCGCCGAGCAGACCCGCCACGCCACCCGCCACCGCAGCCAGCGGCGTCATGCGCCGCCACAGGCCGAGTAGCACCGGCACCACGATGGCGGCACACAGCAGGTCGGCGATCAGAAACAGGCGCAGCACCGAGAGCCCCTGCAGCGCCACGACCACCACCGGTATCATCAGTGCTACGGTAACCAACCGCGCCGCGCCAATGGAGAGCCCGCGCTTGCCCGAGCCCGCCACTGCCAGCGAGGCAATGCCGTTCTGCAGCGTATCGACACTGGAAGCGACCAGAGTGACCGCCAGCACCAGCGCCGGCAGTGCCAGCCAGCCCGGCGCCTCGGCCAGCAGCGCAAAGAAGGGGATCGGCGGCTCGCCAAGGGCCACGCCGCTCATCGCCGCCAGCATGCCGAGTCCACCCACCAGCGTCACCACCGCCACAGTGGTCGCTCCGCCCAGCCAGGCACCTCGATTGAGGGCACGGTCGTCTCGCGCCGCCCATACCCTCTGCCAGTAACCCTGGTGGAAAAGGTTGGCGGCCGTGACCGCAATGATCAGCGTCAGCGCCACACCCAGCGCACTGCCGACGGGAATCGCAGGCAGCGCCGCCTCGACGGGCATTTCGGGCAGTCGCGCAAGCGCCACGCCACCCACCACCAGCAGCAAGCCGATCAGCAGCCACGCCTGCCAGCGGTCGGTGGCCAGGCTCGCCCGCAGGCCGCCGATGGCAGTGTAGAGCAGCGTAGTCACCGCCACACCGATCACTACCAGCGCCGGCGGCACGTCGGAGAGCAGCGCGGTGATCGCGCCGATGGCGGTCAGCTCGGCGGCCAGGAAGCAGGCCATATAGAGGATCGATACCAGCGATACCCAGCGGCGCACGCCGGCCCCGTAGCACGTCTCGGCAAATTCACCGATGCTGCGCCCCTCTGGCAGGTGACGGCGAATCGCCGGGCCGTAGAGCCCCAGCACAATGAACGGCAGCGCCGAGCCGATGGCGTAACCTGCCAGAGCCACGGGACCGACGAAGGCACCGATCTCCGGCGGCGCAAAGAGAATCCACGCACCCATCCCCGAGGCCAGGAAGGACAGCCCCAAGGTCGAGGCCGATTGCGAGTTGCGTGCGGTTACATAGTCGTCGAGTGGGCCATCGGCCCAGCGGGCGCGCAAACCCAGGAAAGCAAAGCACAAAAGCGCCGCGCCGAGTACGGCTGACGTCAGGTAGGGCATGTCGCACTTCCTCCGCCGGTATGAACCGGATCAGGTTCCAGGGTCAGCGTCATTGCGCCCTCTCAGCCTCGTCGCAGCGAGACTCCCCTGGCGACAGGGAATGAATTGTCGTGGCCAACCTCAAGCTGGCCGCCTTCCGGCCGATATGACCTCGAGCCACTGGAATGATATAACAATGAAAAAGCCAGAACGAGGATGCTCACAGCCTCACGCGCGATGGCCGGCGTTCTCGAAGACTTCTTTCCCCCGCAGGGACCTCAGCATGTCATTCAACGAAGCCAAGGAACACGCCCCCGGGCATCTGCACCAGATCTTTGCCGATCCCTACTCCGCTTTCGACAATCTGTCAGCCGAGCGCCAGTTGCACCTGCGGGTCGCCTTGCAAGCGCTGGTTGGCAAGCCGTTGGCGAATGGCCGGCTGACACTGCGGGTCATCCATGGCTGGGAAAATGGCGGATTCGAGCCTGCCGACCTGGTGCATAGCGATTACCGTATCGCATCGCTCGACGACCTGGCCCGGGTCAGCGCCGACCATCAGAGAGCCATCGACAGTGCCGCCCCGCTGCCGCGCGACAATGCTTCGTTGCTGGCCCAGCCGCTGGCCGATGCCATCTCCGCCGCCGAGGCCAAGGGACAGGTACTCGATGAGGAGACATGCACCATCCCCGCGCGCTGGCCCGCCTTCGACCGCGGCCTCACGCTCTACACCTTCTTCAAGGTCTATCACCGCCTTACCTACGGCGAGGACGAAAGCTACCGCTCGATCCAGTGCGAAACCGCAGAGGGCAGTCGTGAGATCCACGAATTCCACCTTGAGGAAGGCGAGTTCGCCGTGGTCCGTCCAACTAACGATGCCACCGGCGACAGCGTGCTGGTGCTGCATGTCAGCCAGTTGGAGCCGGTGCGAATGCTGCTGGAAGCCTGCCGCTCCTGAGCGAAATCCAAACCACCTGCCCGGTCACTTCTTCTCCCGCGGCACCCTCCCCATCAGGTAGAACTCCGGATTGGGCGGCGTGCCGGTAAGGGTGACCAGGCGGTTGGAAAGGCCGAAGAAGGCGGTGATGGCGCCGATGTCCCAGACGTCGTCGTGGGTGAAGCCAACCTCGGTGAGGCGGGTTTGCCACTCGTCGGTGAGTTCGCCTACGTCCAGGCCGCAGTGCAGGGCGAAGTCGAGCATCACCCGGTGACGCTCGCTGATCGGCGCGGTGCGGTGGTTGATGGCCACCTGATCGGCCAGCAGCGGGTCCTTGCTGTAGATGCGTACCAGCGCGCCGTGGGCCACCACGCAGTAGAGGCAGCGGTTGCGGGCGCTGGTGGCGACCACGATCATCTCCTTCTCCGCCTTTGTCAGCGTATCGGACTCCCGCTCCATCAGGGCGTCGTGGTAGGCGAAGAAGGCGCGGAACTCCTCGGGGCGATGCGCCAGCATCAGAAAGACGTTGGGCACGAAGCCAGCCTTCTCCTGCACGGCCAGGATGGCCTCGCGAATATCCTCGGGCAGGTCGTCGATCGATTCGGGCACGGGGAAGCGGCTGAGCGGGGCTGGCATGGCGGTCTCCTTAAGCGTTGTCGTTCCTGTTACATCACAGTTAACGTCAACGTCAAGCCACTGTCCATGCGACCTGTGTCACCGCTCCGGCAACAGGCTGCACGTCACCACGCGGTTACGGTCGGTCGCCTTGGCTTCATACATGGCCTTATCGGCCAGATGGTAGAGAGACTGGACATCACGCACCGCCTCGCATCCCTGGCAGGCCACCAGACCGAAGGAAGCCGTGATCACGCCATGCCGGGAAGTCTCATGCGGGATTCCCAATCCTTGCAATGCCTCCCGATATCGCTCCAGCAACTGCTTGCCGGCCTGGAGTGAGTCGACCTCCAGCAACAAGCCGAACTCCTCGCCGCCCAGACGGAACAGCCGGTCGCCGGCACGCCTGAAGTGGTCCTGAAGTAGCGTTGCCACCCGCATCAGCACATCGTCGCCAGCCTGATGGCCATACCTGTCGTTGTAGAGCTTGAAGTCATCGATATCCATCACGGCGAACAGCAGGGGCTGTCCGTTGCGGCGCCGACGCTGCAGCTCTTGATCCACCAGTTCCTGGAACTGCCGCCGGTTCAACAGACCGGTGAGCGGGTCGGTTCGTGCCAGGATCGTGAGCTGCCGGTTGACCCTTTCCAACTCGCGAGTGCGCTGCTGCACCTGCTCTTCCAGACGCTCGTTGAGGGAAAGCTGCAGCTCCAGGGTGGCACGCTCGGCGGCGAGCTTCTCGTTCTTGAATTGATTGATCTTCCAGGCCAGCCCCAAGGAGAGCAGCAGGAACTCTATTCCCGAGCCGACCTGTACGGCGTACTCGGTAACGACGTTGTAGGACAGGACGCCTGCCACCCGCAGGAAGTACAGCGCGACGCCCACCAGCAGCACGCCCCACGCCACCAGATAGATCCTGGCCAGCGTATCGCCCCACAGGCTGCGCCAGACCGCCACGCCGAGCAGCAGGCAAGAGAGCACGATGGCGGCAGGGATCATCAAGCGGAACACCAAGGCGTAATGGCCCAGTATCGCCGGTAGCGAACTCAGGAGACACAGCCCGGCCACCGCAAGAAGCACCCGGGTGAACCACGGAGCGTGCTGTTGCAGATTCAGGAAGCTGGCGCTGAAAACAGCGAGCATTACACCGAATAAGCCGATGTTGATCGGCACCATCTGATTGTTGAATGTCGGCAGTGTCGGCCACCAGTACTGGAACGCAAAGCCTCGCGCCGTGAACATCAGGATGAAGAAGGCCCCGAGGTAAAACACGTAGAGCAGCAGGGAGCGCTCGCGGGTAGCGAGGTAAAGCAGCAGGTTGTAGATCAGCAGCGCCAGCAATGCTCCGAAATAGATGCTGAAGGCCATCAGCTCGCGCTGGGCCTTGGCCAGGAAAGCGGCATCGCTCATGAGGTAGAGAGGCGTGGCGTCATACAGCCCGTCATGAGTGTCCAGCCGCAGAAAGATCTCTCGCGACCCGCCGGGCGGAATATAGACCGGTAGCACGAAGGTACGGTGGGCAATCGGGCGAGAAGCGAAGTCCCGGCGATTGCCGGTTTGCCATTGGTTGACGACCTCGCCCTGTTCGTCAACCACATAGGCATCAAGGTAGTCGTGCAGCGGCATGGCCAGCTCCAGCAGCCTGCGCACCTCACTACTGGAGCCGTTTTCGACCCGCAGCCGTAGCCACCAGGCAGAGTTGGAGAAGCTGAAATTCAGGGTCTCCTGCCGCGACGCCTGCCACCCCAGGGTGTCATCCCCACTCAGCAGCTGCTCGATATCGAACTCACGATCGACATCTTCCAGCAGTTGGACATGCGGCCCAAGGTTCAGCTCCCCTGTACGAGTGCCAACCTCGACAGCGGCCTGGGCGTTTAACGAGGTGATACACAACAACGCCAGCAACCAGCGGGTAAACCCGAGCACCGTCACAGGGAGGGAAGGCATACAGCAAGATACCTTGTCACGTTGGCTCCGGAGTCAGGTTCCGATATCAAGGCTACTTTAGCACTTTTATGTAATTAACCGTCAGCTCCTGTAAACGCAAGCGACCCCACCGACAACGGCGGGGTCGCACTTGGTTGGTGGTATCCAGTTGCACCAAGGATGGTCAAGCCACCGGTCGCAAACAGCACCCAACAAGTCGCAAACGGGTCGCCGCAGAAGAAGAAAAATAAGAGATGTTAGATAACTAACAATAACCGGAGTCTCCCAGATGTCCGTATCAACCCTCGTCTCAGCAATCCGCCATACCCATTCCCGGCTTGCATTATCCAGCCTTGGACTTGCCCTGTGCCTGGGCATCACCGCCTCCGCCCAGGCGGCCACACGCATGGATTTTTCCAACGAATACAACGCCAACTCCATTCACGCACAGGGCGATGCTTATTTCATCGAGCAGGTTCGAGAGCTCACCAATGGCGAGATCGACATAACCTTGCATACCGGTGGTGCATTGGGCTTTCAGTCTGGCGACCACTTCTACGCCGTTGCCGACAATGCCGTGCAAATCGCCGATACCCTCTCGGGCACCATGAGCGGCATCGACGCCCTCTTCCTGCTCTCCTCATTGCCGTTTCTGGTAGAGGGAGTCGATGAAGCACGGCGACTGTACGAGATCGCACGCCCCCACTACGCCGAAGTGTTCGAGGAAAACGATCAAATTCTGCTCTATGCCTCTCCCTGGCCAGCCAGCGGCATCTGGTCACGTGATGCCATCACTTCCAGCGAAAGCCTTCGGAACCTGAAGATTCGCACCTTCGACCGCAACGGCACCGAAACCCTGCGAAATGCAGGAGCGAGCCCCGTCAGCCTCTCCTGGGCCGATGTGGTTCCTCAACTGGCTACAGGGGGCATCACCGCTGTACTCACCTCAGCCGAGGCCGGCGCCAACGCCAGCTTCTGGGAACATCAACAACACTTCAGCGGTATCCAGTACGCCATTCCACTGAATATGGTGCACATGAACCGCAGTGCCTTCGAGTCGCTCCCGGGTGATCAGCAAGAGGCACTGCTCGAAGCTGCTCGCCGTACGGACGAACACAACTGGCAAGCAGTACGCGAACGCACACAAAGCAACTACGCCACGCTCGACGAGCACGGCGTTACCATCCACGACCCAATCTCCGCCGACTTCCAGCAGGCTCTAGCGGATGCCGCAGGCCCGGTCGTCAGTGGCTGGCAAGAGACCATGGGTGAGCGTGGCAAAGCCATCCTCGACGCCTTCCATAACGGGGAAACCCCGTGATCCGTTGGCTAGCCACCCTGTCGCGAGGCTTGAACCGCCTCGCGGCAGGGGTCGCAATCCTGTTGATCCTGTACATGTTCGTGCACATCATCCTCGAGATCGTGCTTCGTCTGTTTGGATATTCGACATTTATCCTCGATGAATACATCGGCTATGCCGTTGCCGCCATGACCTTTCTCGGCCTGCCCTATGTCCTGGAGAAGAACGGGCTGATCCGAGTCGCACTGGTTCTCGACCAACTACCGAAGAAGTGGCACTGGCCATTGGAGTTGTTGATCGCCACGATCAGCTTTGGGGCCTTTAGCTGGCTATCCCTGTTCTGGTGGAAGAACGTAGTTCGCAGCTACCAGCGCGGCATCACGAGCGACACCTTGGCCGAAACGCCGTTATGGATTCCTGAAGGGGCTGTACTGCTCGGCCTATGGCTGTTGTGCTTCACGCTGGTGGTCCGCAGTCTGCTACTCGTCACCGAGCGCTCGCGCCATACCCATCCGATACAACAAGACTGAGGATCATCGACAATGGACATGGTATGGATCGCCATTGGCGTGGCGGCACTACTGCTTATTGTGCTGGCGATTGGAACCTGGGTCTTCGCTGCCTTGGTGATCACCGCCATGGGGTCACTGTGGTGGCTGGGGGATTTCGACCTCGAGCGGATCGGCCTGATCTTCTCGCGGATCCTCTACCGCGCCGGCAACAGTTGGGAGCTGTCTGCGATTCCACTCTTCATCCTGATGGGCGAACTGATCTTTCGCTCCAACGTCTCCGAGCGGCTGTTCAAGGGTCTGACACCACTCACTCGCCCCCTCCCTGGCGGCATCCTGCATACCAACGTATTCGGCTGCGCACTGTTCGCCGCCGTGAGCGGTTCGAGTGCCGCCACCACAGCCACCATCGGTAAAATCACTACCCACGAACTCGCCAACCGCGGCTACGACCGCAATCTGTCGATCGGTTCTTTGGCTGGCGCGGGCAGTTTGGGGTTGTTGATCCCCCCCTCCATCGTGATGATCGTCTATGGCGTACAGGCAGAGGTCTCGATCAGCAAGTTGTTCATGGCCGGCGTGATACCAGGCCTGCTGATCGCCCTGCTATATAGCGGCTTCATCATCGTGCGCAGCATGCTGCAACCGCACCTCGCTCCGCGGCAGGTGAAAAGCGAAATCGGAATCTGGCAGGCAATCACATTGCTGACCCCGGTGCTGGCCTTGATCACCATCGTCATGGGTTCGATCTATTCGGGCATCGCCACTCCATCGGAAGCCGCTGCTGTAGGTGTAGCCGCCACTATGGGGCTGCTCATCCTGGAGCGTCAGCTCACACTCCCGCTGCTGCTTGATGCCCTCAAAGGCACCCTTATCAGTGCTACCATGGTATGCAGTCTGCTGGTCACTGCAATGCTGCTCTCAACCGCAATGGGCTACCTGCACCTGCCTCGGGAACTGGCAGCTTGGATTGCCGCACAGCAATTCTCGCCGATGGCCTTGCTCATGGCATTGGCAGTGTTCTACATCGTGCTGGGGCTCTTTCTGGATGGAATCTCGATTACCGTGATGAGCCTTCCCATCACCCTGCCAATTGTCATTATGGCGGGCTTCGACCCACTGTGGTTCGGTATCTTTCTGGTGATCATGGTGGAATTGGGGCAAATTACCCCACCCGTTGGCTTCAACCTGTTCGTGCTCCAAGGAATGACCGGTGAAAGCATTGGCAAGGTCGCCTGGGCCTCGGTCCCCTTCTTCCTGCTGATGTGCCTGGCCGCCGCGTTTATCAGTATATGGCCCAACCTTGCCTTATGGCTCCCCGCCGTACTTACCGGCTGAAAAACTGACACCGCTGCACGGTTAGCCGTGCAGCGGTGTCCTGTAAGCCAACACAGCATCACACTGAAGCCCTGTCTGCCCCCTGAAACGTCTTGCGAAACCGTCCAGCTGAGATATCGAACAACTGATGAAAACAGCGGCGGAAGTGAGAAATGCTGACAAAGCCTGTGGCAACGGCGATCTCCGCAATGGGCTTGTTGGTTTGCTGGAGAAGCTGCCGGGCTTGAGTCAAGCGTAGCTCCAGATAAAACCGCGAAGGGCTGGCATCTACGTGATGACAGAATAATCGTTCAAGCTGACGCCTTGAAATTCCCACGCATTCGGCGATTTCAGCCACGGACAATGGTTCCTCGATATTGTTTCGCATCAACTGGAGTGCGGTTTTCAGAGATTCCGGCAAAGTGGGATCTCGGTCAATGGAGACATTGATGATTTCCGACATCTTGTCGCAACTCAGCACTTCCTCGATGGCAGTGGCGAACTCCTCACCACAGTCGTTCCTGACAACTTCGAGCATCATGTTCAATGAACTGCTGGCACCTGCACAGCTTACACGATCGCGATCGAGCACATAGCTACGGTTGGAAATCGTCACGTTCGGAAATTCTTCCATCATCATCGCCCGACCATCAGGGTGATAAGCGCACTCGTAGCCATCCAGCAACCCGGCCTCGGCAAGGAAATAGGCACCATTCCATAAACTGCCAAGCACCACTCCTGCTTTGCTTGCGACTCGCAGCTTTGTGCGCATGGCAAGACTGGCACGTGGTTGCACGCGCAAACCGCCGCACAGGATGAGAATATCCAACTGATGCTCATCAAGCTGGGACAACTGGCAATCGACAGCAATATCGATACCAAGATCGGAAAGCACCGTATCGCTCCCATTGCCTACAACAAGCACTTCATAAGCAGTGGATGGCCGCATCAGATTAGCAGTCACAAGCGCATCGACAGCCCCAGTAAAAGCCATCATCGAGAAATGTTCCACCAACAGAAACGCGACGCGCTTCACCTGTGAAGCTGGCAGAAAGGGAGCTTCATTCTCTATATAAGCCATATTCTTGTTTTTTAGATAACTTGTGAAGTGAGCCACCATTACTACCCCCTTTTACTTGCACAAAGGCGAAGTGGACTTACCAGGCCTATCATCAATCCAATTGAAGCATCACCTCCATATGTCAATTCGAACTCTCCACATTCTCCATAGTGCTGCAGTTTCAAATTTCAGGCAAGCGGATTCCCCGAACCCGAATCTAAACATACGTATGAAAACTCCGAACGAAGCGCCAAACTCATCGTTAGTTACGAATATTCCAATTAATTACCGAATCCACCATGTCGTCACTCTTCGAATGCTAATTTTACTGAAGCCCTTATGTCGCCAACAGGCACTTCAATGTCGCAAACACCCCTCCTGGCTGCAAAACTCTAAGCAATATGAAACATCCCACCGTCTGTTCTACGAGGCATCAGATGAAAAATTACAATAGAAAAAAACTATCATTCATCATGATCATGCTTGGGTCACTGGCAGCTGCAGGAAATGCACAAGCAGCATCTATTTCACTGAAATTCCATAGCGGACTCGCGCAATCGCGCCCTGAAGCCGAACATATAGAGAGATTTGCCGAACTGGTCGAAGAGAAATCAGGGGGAGAACTTAAAATAGAAGTCTATCATGCAGGCGCCCTTGGTCTTAAGGAAGCCGACATATTACGAACCCTTCAACGTGGCATGGTGGACATGGCTCTTCTTTATGGCGAGTACTACACACGTGATGCGCCCGCGCTCGCATCAGTTTATGCCCAAGGTGCCATTACAGAAGCGGAGCAGCACCTTGACATACTTCCAATTATAAAAGAATATATGACGATGGTTTTGAAAAGTGGGGCATCCACACTGTTGGCGGTGTAGTCGCCCCAATCTTCGATGTTGGCCTGCATTGCAAGGACCCAATCCACTCTCTCAGTGACCTGCAGGGCAAGAAGGTACGTGTCTGGTCACGGCATTTGGTGGATACATTCGATGCGCTGGGCATATCCGCCCAAGTGATACCCCAAAATGATATGTACATGGCACTGCAGACGGGAGTCGTGGACTGCGCTTATTATCTTTCCACAGTAGCCAAAACGGTCTCTCTACAGGAAGTCACGGAGTACGAATCCTACTTGCATCCTTGGGCCGCCGCGCCTTGGATTTTCGGTATCAGTGAAAGGACTCTGGGGCGTCTCAATGACACTCAACGCCAAGCTCTAGAAGAGGCTGGTCAAGAGATCTGGGTAACGACACGCGAGCTCGCCGTCGATCCTGAGCGCGAAGCGCTAGCACGGGCGGAACGTGAATCACTGGGCATTACCATTCTCCCCGCCTTCTCCGAGGAGGATGTCAACACCTTCGTCACAGCGGCCTGGAGCACTTGGAAAACCATGGCCGAGAGTGCGGGGGAGGAAGGAGTCCACTATTACAACACCGTCACCCAGGCGCTTTCCGAATAGCAATGCAAAAGGAGTCGGCAGTAATAGCCGGCTCCTTCTTTTTTTGGGGTGGGCAAATCAATGATGCAAAAAATAAATCTGCTGATCGAGAGGACGGCATACGGATCTTTCCTTCTCGGCGTGGTCGGCGGCGTGATCATGACGGGACTCATCTTCGTCAGCACGCTGATGCGCTATCTCGGCGGTCGACCCTTGCGGTTTTCCGATGAGCTGGCTGGCTTGCTTTTCCTATCACTGACCTTCCTATGCCTCCCTTATGTACTCGACAAAGGCCGGCATATTCGCATCGAAATACTCGTAAACCTGATGCCTGAACCGATGGCCAGAATCATGGACCTCATCGGCACCTTGATACTGATCTTGTTCTGCACGATCTTTATCTATGAAGCTTGGGATTTCATGGAATTCTCGTTCTCAATCAACTCGCGAACTGATATTAGCGGAATTCTCTTGTGGCCATGGATGGCGATTATGCCGTTCTCCATGCTGCTGTGCATCCTGGTGCAGCTAAGGCACGGAATGCGCCAGCCCCTTGCGGAAAAATCCCCAGCAGAGGATGCAATCTGATGAGTTGGTTACTGCTCAGTGGAAGCCTGATTGTCTTTCTCTCCAGCGGTGCGATTCTAGGCGCCGCTCTTGGTCTCACTGGAATGTTGCTGCTCTACTTCCAGGCCAATGGCGCCACGCCGCTCGCCATCAATGCCACATGGAACATGCTCACCGACTTCACTCTGAGCGCTGTTCCACTATTCATCTTTCTCGGTGAAATTCTCTTGGCCAGCGGTGTTTCCAAACGAGTCTACAACGGTCTGACACCTCTTTTTTCACGTATCCCGGGACAGCTACTGCATACGAATATCGCAGTATGTACCCTCTTCGGTGCCGTGAGTGGCTCCAGTACTTCTACCGCTGCGGCGATTGGCTCGGTAGGCTATCCCGAGCTCACGAGACGTGGTTACAAACCTAGTGTCGTGGTAGGAACACTGGCTGCTGGAGGTACTCTTGGCCTCCTCATCCCTCCCAGCCTGGCGTTGATCATCTATGGCGCCACCCAGAACGTTTCCATTGGAAAGCTGTTCATTGCCGGCATGCTGCCAGGACTGTTGATTGCTGCCGCTTTCTCGGTATGGATCATGATTCGCTCCAGTATCGGCGAGGCGGTCACACCTGCCTCAAAAGGCAAAGTCATATGGGCAGATGTTCGTCATGGCGTACTGGAGATATGGCCTCTTCCCATTCTCATCTTCTTTGTGCTTGGTACAATCTATCTGGGTATTGCCACCCCTACTGAATCTGCGGCCTTGGGTGTAGTTGCCAGTATCGTCTTGGGAATGACATGGGGAGACCTGACCCTGCAACGCCTTTGGCAAGCTTTCAAGCATGCTTCGCTGATGTTTGCCGCCATCGGCATGATTTTGATAGGCACGGTCATTCTCTCGCAGGCCGTCAGCTTGCTAGGCATCCCGCGTGCGGCCGTTGATGCAATCGGAGGGTTCGGCCTGGGACCTTACGGCATCCTGTTGATGATCGTTATCGTTTATATCGTATTGGGATGCTTCTTCGATGGCATTTCACTATTATTGATGACCCTACCCATCACCTTCCCGATGATCACCAGCTTGGGCTTCGACCCCATCTGGTTCGGTATCATCGTCACACTGCTGATCGAGATTGGCATGATCACTCCTCCCGTAGGACTTAACCTCTTCGTGCTGTCATCAATCTCGAACAACGATGTCGACTTGACTGCTGCTGCAAAAGCCTCCTTGCCCTACTGGTTGATTCTGCTCGGCGCGGTAGGGTTATTCACGGCTTTCCCCGAAATCATTTTATGGATAACTCATTTGATATAAACACTACGAGCTAGCTACCCAAACTCGATTCCAAAGAATGGCCCCACCTCGGCTGAGGCGGGGCCATGTTGGTACAGGACCGAATCAGCTCAGCGAGATGGTGCTGTTGATGCCGCTGGAGACGTTCTCAGGCTCGAACCAGCGGGCGGTCACGGTCTTGGTCTGGGTCCAGAACTGGATCGCCTGCTTGCCGTTGGGGCCCAGGTCGCCCAGCTTGGAGCCACGCGAGCCGGTGAAGCTGAAGTAGGCCACCGGTACCGGGATCGGCACGTTGATGCCCACCTGGCCGACGTCGATATCGCTCTCGAAGCGGCGTGCCACCCAGCCGGAGTTGGTAAAGATCGAGGTGCCGTTGCCGTTGGGGTTGGCGTTTATGAAGGCGATGGCTTCATCGAGCGTATCGACACTGACCACGCACAGCACCGGGCCAAAGATCTCCTCGCGGTAGATGGTCATCTCCGGCTTGACGTCGGCAAACACGGTGGCGCCGACGAAGTTGCCATCCGGGTAGCCCTCCACCTGGTAGCCGCGGCCGTCGACCAGCAACCTGGCGCCCTCTTTCTCGCCGGCATCGATCAGGCGCTCGACGCGCTCCTTGGCGGCCGGTGAAACCAGCGGGCCGAGGTCGGCGTCACGCTGGGTGCCCGGGCCCACCTTCATGTTGCGTGCACCCTCGACGATGTCGTCGAGCCACTTATTGGCTTCGCCCACCAGCACCACTACCGAGTTGGCCATGCAGCGCTGGCCTGCAGCGCCGAAGGCGGAGCCCAGCAGGTTGTTGATGGCCTGGCTGCGATTGGCGTCGGGCATGACGACACAGTGGTTCTTGGCGCCCATCATCGACTGCACCCGCTTGCCGGCTTCGGAAGCACGGCGGTAGATGTGGGTGCCGACGTTGGTGGAGCCAATGAACGACAGCGCCTTGATGTCCGGGTGGTCGCAGATCTGGTTGGCCACGTCGGGGCCGCCGTGCACCACGTTGAGCACACCGGCCGGTACGCCCGCCTCATGGGCCAGCTCGACCAGACGCATGGTGGAGCTGGGATCCTGCTCGGAGGGCTTGAGCACGAAGGTATTACCGGTGGCAATGGCCAGCGGGAACATGAAGCATGGCAGCATGATCGGGAAGTTGAAGGCGGTGATGCCGGCGCCTACGCCCAGCGGTTGGTTGAGGGTATAGACGTCCACCTCGTTGGCGGCGTTCTCGGCCAGCTCGCCCAACTGCAGCGAGGTGATCGAGCAGGCGTGCTCCACCACCTCCAGGCCACGCCCCACTTCACCGGCGGCATCGGGCAGGGTCTTGCCATGTTCTTCGGTGATCAGCGCGGCAAGCTCCTCGGTGTGTTCGCGAATCAACGCCTGCAGCGTGAGCATGATGCGCATGCGCTTGGACAGAGGTGTCTTGCGCCAGGTCTTGAACGCCTCCTTGGCGCTGGCCACGGCGCGGTCGACCTCCTCGGCGGTGCAGAACGGCACTCGCGCTACCACCTCCTGGGTGGCAGGGTTGATCACGTCGCGCCACTCCTGGCTCTGAGAGGGGACGGCCTGGCCGTCGATGTACATGGGAATTTCGCGAACGGACATGGCGCTTCTCCTTGGGGATGCACGGCTGTTGGCCAGCGCCTCCCTTATCATCGTTGTAGATTGGGCCAGCTTAGACTTTGTGTGTAGAAATACACGAAATGTGGTGAATTCGAGTCTATACAGTCATTCATCAGCGTGACAACGGGCACTTATTCACAAGATTTGTGCAAAAATGCACAACCAGCCTCACTGGCAGAGTGGACCAATGCTCGACTGGCAGGATATCCAGATCTTTCTCGAAGTAGCGCGCAGCCAGCGACTCACCGACGCCGCTCGGCGCCTGGGGCTGGACCACTCCACGCTGTCGCGGCGCACCCGCCGCTTCGAGCAAAAACTCAACACCCAGCTCTTCGAGCGTAGCACCCATGGCTACCATCTGACCGAGGCCGGCCAGCAGTTGCTCGCCCACGCCGAGGAGATGGCCCGCCACGCCTTCGAGGCGGGCGAGGGCCTGGCCGACAAGAACCGCCAGCTCAGCGGCCAGATTCGCCTTGGCGTGACCGAAGGCTTCGGCACCTGGGTCATCGCCCCGCTCCTCTCCGCCTTCTGCGAGCGGCATCCCGGTATCACTCTGGACCTGCTCGCCCTGCCGCGGGTAGTCAATCTGAGTCGCCACGAGGCGGACCTCGCCATCACAGTGGAGCGTCCGGCTAGCCAAGGGCTGGTCACCTCTCGGCTGTGCGACTATCGCCTCAGGCTCTACGGCAGTCAGAGTTATTTTCAGCGCCACGGCCGCCCTGCCAAGCTTTCCGAGCTTGGGCAGCACCGGCTGATCGGCTACGTCGACGATTTGATCTTCAGCGAGCAGTTGAGTTATCTCGACCCGCTGCTCGACCCCGCCGTCGTGGGAACGGTGCCGCACTTCTCCATCCGCAGCACCAGCGTGACCACCCAGCACGCCGCCGCCCAGCAGGGAGCCGGGCTTGCCGTGCTGCCCTGCTTCATGGCCGAGACCGGCGACCGGCTCGAGAGCGTGCTGAATGACGAGGTAGAGATCGTGCGCCAGTTCTGGATCACCGCGCGTCAGGAGCAGCGCCGCCTGGCGCGAGTAAGGCTGCTGTGGGACTTCCTGCGCGAGGCCTTGGAGGTCAATCGAGGCCTGCTCATGGGTGAGACGGATGAATTAACGCTACCCGCCTCTCTCGGCTGACCCCGCAGCATTATTGTCAGTCGAGGCGGATATACGGCTTTGAGAGGCTTCGCTGTCATATACGACTACCCTGTTTCGTCCCTGCTTCTTGGCGTCGTAACTCGCGGCATCGGCCCGCGCCAGAATCGCATCGAGATTGTCATCGCCTTCACTAAACGCGGTAAGGCCGATACTCGCCGTCACGAAGTACTCCTTGCCTGCTTGGTTGACGCTGACCTGATGGATGGCGCTGCGAAGCGACTCGGCAATTGTCACGGCCTGGCTGAGCGTGCAGCTCGGCAGCAACAGGCCGAATTCATCTCCCCCTTGCCTGGCGACATGGTCGCTGCGCCGCACCTCCCACACCAATACCTGCGCCACGCGACGCAGCAGTTCATCGCCAAGCGCGTGGCCACCCTCGTCATTTATCGGCTTGAAGTAATCCAGATCGAAGAGAATCACTGCCGAAGGCGTGCCAAGCTTGGTGAAGTCCGCCATCGCGTCTTCAAGACGTCGTTGATAACCACGACGGTTGAGCAAGCCAGTCAACGGGTCATGTTCGGCTTCCCAACGTTGCAGGGCCTCTTGTTGCTGCCGCTCGGTGATGTCCTTGATCGTACCCACGATCCCCAACGAGCCCCCGTCCCCCTGCACTCGGCTGGCATGGATTTCGACCCATAGCAGGGAGCCCTTGTCATCTCGCATGCGAAGCTGGCGCAGAAACTCCTTTCCCTGGCTCATGGCATGCAGCCACATGTCATGGGCATCTTCACGATCATCCTCGTGAACAAGCTGCCAAAGATCATGCGTTGAGGCATCGGCCCGTAGCCCCAGCATTGCCGAAAGGGCCGGGTTGAGGTAAATGAGGTCGCCTTCTTGATCGGCAACGAACATACCCACTGGGGTCGAGCCGAGTACGGCATCGAGAAAGGCCTCCCGATGCCTCAGGTGTTGCAAGGCATCCTTGCGCTCCTGTTCCAGGCCGTTGAAGGCATCGGAAATTTGCGTCAGCTCCCTCAGGCTGGTCGACAGCGCCAACCGCTGGCGGACACCGGAGCTTATTTCTCCTATTTGCCTTTCGAGCCGATGCAGCGGCTTGAGCTGGTGACCGACCAGCCAGCGAATGACGACCAGCAGGAACAGGGCCACCACCAGCCAGGTCCACCAGAGCCGTTCCAGGAAGTTCTGGAACGGCATCAACATCGACTGGCGCGGCATCATCATGGCCACCACCCAGTCCGCTTCCCACACCTGACGGTAGCCCACCAGCACGGCTTCGCCGCCCAGCTCATGGAACGTCTCGCCCTGCCACCCGTCGAGGGCCAGCTGAAAATCCGGAGGATCGAGGTGCTGCAGCGATCCGACGAGTCGGCTTATGGAGCCAGGCACGAACAGTGGCTCACCGGCGAAGGTGAAGATGGCTACGTGACCGTTATGCTCAAAGGTCAGTGAGGATATGCTGCTGAAAAACTGCCCATGGGAGAAGTTCAGAAGCCCCCCGATGATCCCGTCGAACTCCCCTTCGGCAGTAAAGCGAGGCACCAGCAGCATTACCAGGGGCTGATGACTGGTTCGACCAAAGAAAGGCCGGCTGACGTAGGGCCAGCGGGAATTGCTCACCATGCCGAAGTATTCGGTGTCGGAAATATCAAAGCCCACGCGCCCCGGCACTTCGGGCAAGTCGGCAATGAGCTCGCCATCGGCATTGCTGATGATAATGCCTTCGAAATAGGCCAGCAGGCTGGGATTTTGCTGCAGGAGAAGCGAAGCGTTATCGCCCGAGACATCAGCAAGCTGCGAAGAGAGCATCTCCAGCGCGGCAAAGCGCAAACCCAGGCGGTCCCTTAGTTCACGACCCAAAATTTCTGCCTGGTACCCCAAGTGGGAGAGATTGGCTTCGTGCATCAATCTCTGACCGCTTCCCCAGGCAACGAACAACAGCAACCCGACGATGACAAGCCAGGTCATTACCAACCCAACCAGCAAGCGCTTCTGCAGCGTATTCAGACGACGCCATAGCGCGCCGCGAATCGAACCTTGTGGCAAGCTGCCTCTTCGCAACATGATGCAGGCAAGACCTGTTTCTCTGTGTAGCAGTTAGAGTGACAGCTTAACTATCTATTAACGTTATCTTTATTAACAAATTGGTAAGAAATTGTTATTAGGGACATTGTAAAACCATGCGCCGCTTTCCCAAGTGGCTCCGCAAACTCCGCCAAACATGCGCCCCCACTCACTGAGTCTCGGTTAGGCCGCAGCCCAAACGGCCTGACTGGTCGCCGGTTGAAGGCCTAGTAATCATCCCGCACCTCACCTTGGGCTTCCGCTCAAGCGGCCGAGTCGCAGCCAAGTTGCCGTGCGGCCTCCCGCCCTGCTATGGCGCCCAGCACCACGGCGCTGAGCAGGCCGTTACCGGAGAGATAGCCACTGTCGCCCGAGCCGGAAACCCCACGCGCCGCACCGCCGGCGGCGAACAGATTGTCGAAGGGAGAACCATCCTGGCGCAGCACGCGCGCCTGGCTGTTCACTTCGAGCCCGCCCTGGGTGTGGAACAGCGCCCCGGTCACCTTGATCGCATGGTAGGGAGCCTCCAGCAGATCCTTACTGCTGAAAGCGCGCCCGAAAGCATCGGCCTCGCCGCTCTCGGCCAGGACCTGCATCTCGGCAAAGGTCTCGCGCAGGGCTTCAAACGACAGTGAAAGGTCTGCCGCCATGGCCTCCAGACTGTCGAAAGTGCGCACCGCCCCGGCAATATGGGCATTGCGGTAATCTTCGAACTCCAGCGCTGCCAGGTGAATGCGCCGGTCAAAGAGGTTCCAGGCCATACCGCCCGGCTGTGCCAATACCTTGGCCGCCTGCTCCGAATAACCGCCGTGCTCATTGGAGAAGCGTCGGCCTTCACGATTGATCTGCACCCCGCCGCGCATCATCACCGCCCAGGTGATCAGGGTCTGGTGCGGCATCGCCAGCGAACCGTGCCCTTGGCAGGCGCCCAGGTCCTTGAGGCTGGCCCCCATGGCCTCACCCCACAGCACAGCATCGCCCTGGTTGCCCTCGTGACCGAAGTAGAGGGCATCCTTGAGCATCGGCAAGTGGCGCGCCACCAGCTCGGAGTTGCCGCCATAGCCGTTGCAGGCAAGGATCAGGGAGTCACAACCGAAAGACTCCTGACTGCCGTCGGGACGTTCGAGCGTGACACCCCGTACCCGGCCGGTGCCGTCCACATGAAGATCCACTACTTGAGCCTCGGTAAGCAGGTCGATACCTGCCGCTTCCACCGCATTGAGCAGGCTGCCCATCAGCTCCTCACCCGTGCGCCTCGGCGTGGCGTGCATACGCATGCGGCTGTGGCCGGGGTAGAGAAAACCCTCCACCAGGTCGAAGGGCACGCCGTGAGCATCGGCCAGCCACTCCACCACGCCGGCCGAGGCCTCGGTCAGCGCACGCACGATGGCAGGATCCGCCTGATGGCCATTCTTGCGCTGAATGTCCGCAGCCATCAGTGCGGGGCTGTCCACCACGCCGAGCTGCTCCTGGAAGCGTGTGCCCGCCGCCGGAATGAAGCCCTGGGACATGGAGGTACTCCCCCATGGCAACGCATCACGCTCCAACACGACGGCCGAGACGCCATGCTCATGGGCAGCGAGCGCTGCGACAAGACCACAGGCGCCCGCGCCGACGATCACCAGCGGCACATGCGCTTCGAACGTCTCTTCACCCCCAAAGGCCACGATTGCCATGGCATTACTCCTCAGTCGTTGCTGCTGGCCTGAGCCCGGTAGGCATCGAGAATCTCCCCGGCCGGGGCCTGCCATACTTCTGCATGCCCGGCGATATGGTCGAGCACCGCTTCCAGGCAGGCGATGCGATGGGGCTGACCCACCAGCCAGGGGTGCAGGTTGAGCGCCAGCAGCCGGCCGCCCTGCTCCCGCCCTTCTTGCAGCAGGTAATCGAAAGCGTCCGTCACCTGGGTCACCCAGCTGTCCTCCGAGTGCAGGTTCTGGCACATCACGAACTGATCTTCGATCTCGGTGGGGAGCGGCATCATGGTCAGTTCGCCGCGCTCGGTGGCGAAGGCGTAGGGCATGTCGTCATTGACCCAGTCGCAGCAGTACTCGATGCCGTTCTCGGCCAGCAGGTCCGGCGTGTTCCCGCTCTGGTGCTTGGCCGGGCTCAGCCAGCCCCGCACCGGCTGGCCGGTCAGCTCGCGTAGCGTCGTCACCGAACGGCACACGATCTCCGCTTCTTCGCCGCGATCCTGGCCGCCGTAGTGCAGGTGGTCCATGTTCCAGCCGTGGCACAGGAACTCGCCGCCATAGGCCTTCAAGCGATTCAGCAGGTAGGGGTGCTGCTCGGCGAGCTGGGCGTTGATCGCCCAGGTAGGGCGGATGCCGCGCGACTCGAAGGCCTTGAGCATGCGGTAGATGCCGACCCGGTTGCCGTAGTCGCGCAGCGAATAGTGGCGCAGGTCCGGGTAGGGCATGGTCATGCCGTTGGGCACCTTGAACGGCACGCCACGCTGGTTGAGCGGATAGAACTGCAGCGAGACGTTGATCCACACCGCCAGGGGCTTGTCGCCGGGCCAGCGGACCGGCGGGCGGTCGCCGAGCATCGACCATGTGTAGCGCTGGTGATCGTAGCCGTGGCGACGCCAGGGGTAGTGCAGGTATTCCGGTTCGAGGGACGAGTTCTTGGAAGACATGGATCAGTTCCTCCCTGCCGTGGCGGCCTTGGCATCGATGTCGCGCAGGGCCTCGTCGTAGTGATGGGAGAGATAGTACTGAGCGATCTCACGGCCGGTGGCGATCCACACGTCGCGGTGGCCGGTGATGTACTCCAGCGCCTCCTCGAAGGCCTTGATGCGGTGCGGGCAGCTGATCTGGTAGCTGTGGGTGGGAATGCACATCACCGTGCCCGACTCGGCGCCCTCGGCGTAGAGCCGGTCGAAGTGGCGCTTTAGCATGGTCAGGTAGTGGCGCGGCTCTACCTTGTTCACCGCATAGACGATGGTGTCGTTCATCTCCAGCGAATAGGGCATGGAGATGAAGCGACGCCCCGAACGCAGCCGGATCGGCGTGGGCTGGTCGTCATGGAACAGGTCGCATGTGTAGATGCCGCCCTCTTCGCCGAACAGCTCCTGGCCCACCTCGGCGAACAACGCCAGGGTGTGCTCCGAGTGGGACAGCGCCGGCGCCAGGTAGCCGGCGCATTTCTGCCCGGTGTGGCGATGGATCGTCTCGATACCATCACGGATCATCTCCCGCTCCTGGGCCTCGCTGAGGCCATAGGTATAGCGGGTGTTGTAGATGCCGTGACTGAAGAACTCCCAGTCGCGCTCGCGGCACATCGCGATGATCTCGGGGTGGTGCTCGCAGAGTGCCACCGAGAGCGATACCGAGCCGCGAATGCCGTACTTGTCGAGCAGCGCCATCTGGCGCTGATGGCCGACCCGGTTGCCGTAGTCGCGGATGCTGAAGCCCGGCACCGAGGGGTGCGGTGTGGGCCACGGCTTGCGCTGCGGGTTGGACGGCGGATCGAGCTCGTAGTACTCGATGTTGGGCGCCACCCAGAAGGCGACCCGCGCACCGCCGGGCCAGGTGATCCTGGGCCGGCTCTCGTAGGGCCAGTAGTCGTAGGCGCCAAGCGTTTCCTTCATGTTGCACACTCCTCTTCCACTCACGCCGGGGCGTTCAGCCCTGCTCGGCGGCGCGCGATTCGAGCCAGGCCAGCACGTCGGCCACGTTCATCACGTCGGCGTACTTCAGGTGCAGGTCGGTGAGGTTGGCGTAGTGGTAGCTCTCGTGCTTGTCGGCCACGCACTCCATCGGCACGATGGTGCGATAACCCCGCGACAGGCTGTCCACTGCCGTGGCACGAATGCAACCGGAGGTGGAGCCGCCGGTGACGATCACGGTGTCGACCTGATGCCACACCAGCAGCGACTGCAGGGGCGTTTCGAAGAAGGCCGAGGGCATGCGCTTGGTGTAGACCACGTCACCCTTTTCGATTTGCACCCGCTCGTCGAAGGCGGCGCGGTCGGAGCCGTACTTGATGTTCTGCAGCGAGTCGGGGGTGTCGGTGCGCGTGCCCCACACGCCGGCATCCTCGGCGGAGTCGAGGAAGGCCACGTGGGTCCACACCACCGGCCAGCCGAGCTTGCGGAAGCCACTCGCGAGCTGGTTCACGTAGTCGAGCTGATTGGGGTCGGTCTCGTAGGCGGTGTTGTAGAGATCGGTGCGGGTGTAGGCCTTCTGCGGGTCGACGTTGACCAGCACCGCCTTGTTGCCGAAGCCGAACGGCACGCGCTGGGGATTGGCCATCACCTCGAAGAAGATCTCCTTGGCGGTCTTGTCGGTCGTGATCATCGCTTTCTCCTGCAGTCAGTTGTTCTTGGCGTCAGCGGCCGTCGTACTTCTCGCCCAACTCGAGCATCTTGCGGGTGCCGAGCACCTCGTTGAGCTGGCTGAAGTCGAGCATGCGTTCGCGGAAGGCGTCGGTGGTGCCGTCGCGGCGCAGAGTGTCGAAGAACTGCCCCGCCATATGAGTGAAGGCACGCACCAGGGCCCCGGGGAAGATCACCAGAGAGAAACCCAGTTCCTGCAGCGCCTGGGCGTTCTGCAGCGGCGTATCGCCGCCCTCCACCATGTTGGCCATGATCGGGATCTGGCCGCGGAACTCGGCCATGATCCTGGCGATATCATCGTCGCTACGAATGCCTTCGATGAACAACATGTCGACCCCGGCTTCGCGGTAGGCATGGGCGCGCTCGATAGCCCGCGCGGTGCCCTCCACCGCCACGGCGTCGGTGCGCCCGATGATCAGGGTCGCGTCGCTTGCGCGGGCGTCAAGCGCGGCCTTGAGCTTGCCCACCATCTCGTCCTCGGGTACCAGCGTCTTGCCGCGCAGGTGGCCGCAGCGCTTGGGGTAGGTCTGGTCTTCCAACTGGATGGCATTGGCTCCCGCACGCTCCAGCATGCACACGCTGCGCATCACGTTCATGGCGTTGCCGAAGCCGGTGTCGCAGTCGACCACAACCGACAGTTCGGTACGCTCGCGGATGTGCGACATCACGTCATTGACCTCGCTCACGCTGACCAGGCCGATATCGGGACGGCCAAGCTGGGTATAGGCGATGCTGGCTCCGGAAAGGTACACGGTGTCGAAACCGGCGTCGGCGGCAAGGGAAGCACTCAGAGCATCATAGACACCCGGCGCAACGACGATCTCGGGGGCATGCAGCCTGGCCTTCAATTCGCTGGCGTGAAGAGTCATGGCAGGTGGGTTCCTCGCATGTTCGGGAAATCGGAAAGGAGGTGGAAGGTCCGCTCAGGGCCGTGCCAACGCCAGGTCGTTCCAGACCTGCTGGCGCACTATCCGGCCGTGGCGTACTTCGAAGCGGTCGATGAAGCGCACGCCTGCAAAAGGACTGCCGTCGAGCCATTCACCGTCGAGTTCGCCATGACAGAACACGGCAATGAATTCGCCCCGGTCACAGGCTTCCACGGCCGCGATGCGCTTGTGTACGAAGCGGTAGCGTTCAGCGGCCCACACCACCAGCTCTTCGAGTCGATGCATCACGCCACTCCCGGGAAAGACCATGATGAAATCTGCGCCGAGCAAGGCACCGGCACGTTCGAGATCGCGTGCTTCCATGGCCGCGAGGAAAGTTCGCACGAGCCCCACGGAGGAGGCGGCGGGCGTATCGACTGGCATGGGTCTTCTCCAGGAGAGCCTTTATCGTTGTTTGGCGCTATTCTTCGAATTGCATGGCACAGCAACTTGTCCTATGCATAATACATTTCTATGTCTACTTAACGTCTCGCGTCAAGCGCTTTACTACGCCGG
The DNA here is from genome assembly GCF_046723295.1 of Halomonas sp. A29. Taxonomy (NCBI): domain Bacteria; kingdom Pseudomonadati; phylum Pseudomonadota; class Gammaproteobacteria; order Oceanospirillales; family Halomonadaceae; genus Halomonas; species Halomonas sp. A29. The sequence continues at coordinate 215,843 of NZ_JAXQPR010000007.1, read as the reverse complement.
CAACAACGTACAAGGACCGAACCATGAACGATACGCATGCGAATTCCCTTGGGGGCACCAAGTCCCATCGCATCTATCTGCTGCTCAAGGATGCGATTCTCAGCGGTCGACTGGCACCAGGGCGCAAGCTGCCCGGAGAGCTGAAGCTGGCGGAGCAGTACGGCGTATCGCGGGTCACGGTCAGGCGTGCCATGCAGGCGCTCGACGAAGCAGGGCTGGTAGCGCGCAAGCCGGGGCTCGGCACCGTGGTGCTGGAGCAGCCGCTGGACGCCACGGTGATGACCGCCAGCGTCGCCAACCTGCTGCCCAACATGGTCAAGATGAGCAAGGCCTCGCGGGTGCGGCTGCTGGAGTTCTGCTACGTCAAGCCGCCGGAGCCGGTGCGCGAGAGCCTGGGGCTGCGCGAGGGCGACAAGGTACAGCGCTCGATTCGTGTGCGCATGGCCGACGGCAAGCCGTTCTCCTATCTGGTGACCCATGTACCGGAGTACATCGCCCTGCACTACAACGAGGCGGACCTGTCACAGACGCCGCTGTTCGCCTTGCTTGAGCGCAGCGGCGTGAAGGTCGACCACGCCGCTCAGACCATCTCCGCCAGCCTGGCGACTCATGAGGTGGCAGAAGCGCTGGACGTCTCGGTGGGTTCACCGCTGATCGCCCTCACCCGAGTGGTGTATGACGAAGAGGGCCGCGGTGTGGAGCACCTCGATGCGCTTTACCGCCCCGACCGCTACCGCATCCAGATCGACCTCAATCGCACCGGCGACGAGGCGGCTCGCTACTGGGAGCCCATGACACCGGAACCCCAGCGTGAGGAAACCGAGCATGAGGCGTGAACCGGCAGCCAATCCATCTGAGCATATGTTCTATTTTTAATACATATAAAAAAGGCAATAAAATACATTTGACCTGAGATATTGGTCTGGGATAGTTGTATGAAGGATAGCGATACAAGAATGATGCAACCCCGTTGAAGCGACCGACATGACAATGCCAACGACCCTGTTCGACAAGGTGTGGGATGCCCACGAGATTCTGCGCAGCGAAAGCGGCCAGAGCCTGCTGTGGATCGACCGCCACTTCGTGCACGAAGGCTCCTTCCACGCCTTCAACAAGCTGCATGAGCGCGAACTGACGGTGGCGCGTCCCGATTTGACCTTCGGCATTGCCGACCACTACGTACCGACCCTGACCCGGCGGCTCGACGATATCGTCGACCCCAAGGTACGCGGCATGATCGAACAGCTCTCCGCTAACGCTCGCAAGCACGGCATCACCCTGTTCGGCCTCGACGACCCGCGTCAGGGTATCGTGCACGTGCTTGGCCCCGAGCAGGGATTGACCCAGCCTGGACTGCTGATGGTGTGTGGCGACAGCCATACCTCCACCCACGGCGCCTTTGGCAGCATCGCCTTCGGTATCGGTGCCTCGGAAGTCGCCCACGTGCTGGCGACTCAGACACTGTGGCAGAGCCGACCGAAGAAGATGCGTCTGACCGTAGAGGGCGAACTGTCTCCCGGCATTACCGCCAAGGACATCGCCCTGACCTGGATCGCTCGCCTGGGTGCCGACGGTGCCCGCGGCTATGCCATCGAGTATGCCGGCAGCGCCATTCGCAGCCTGTCGATGGAAGCGCGCCTGACGCTGTGCAACCTCTCCATCGAGGGCGGCGCCCGCTGCGGCATGATCGCCCCCGACGAGACCACCTTCGCCTACCTGCGTGAACGCCCCTTCGCCCCGAAAGGAGAACGCCGGGAGCAGGCGCTGGCCTACTGGCACACGCTGAAAAGCGACGCCGATGCCCGCTTCGACCGCGAAGTGACGCTGGTGGCTGGCGAGATCTCCCCCACCGTGACCTGGGGCGTTTCGCCGGAAGAGGCACTGCCCATCGACGCCCGAGTGCCCGACCCGGCCGATCAGAGCGATGCCGGCAAGGCTCGCCAGTTGCGCGACAGCCTCGGCTACATGGGGCTCAAGCCCGGCCAGAGGCTCACCGACATCGTCATCGACCGGGTCTTCATCGGCTCCTGCACCAATGCCCGCTTGGAGGACCTGCGCTCCGCGGCTGCCGTGCTGCGTGGCCGCCGCAGCAAGGTACCGGGCATCGTCTCTCCTGGCTCGACCCAAGTGAAGCAGCAGGCGGAAGCCGAAGGCCTGGATGCGGTGTTTCGCGAGGCGGGCCTCGAGTGGCGTGAATCGGGCTGCTCCATGTGCGTGGGCATGAACGGAGATCTGGTACCACCCGGCGAACGCTGCGCCTCCACCACCAACCGTAACTTCAAGGGCCGTCAGGGTCCGGGCGCCAGGACCCACCTGATGTCCCCGGCCATGGTGGCTGCAGCCGCCGTGGCCGGCCGCCTGGCCGACGTGCGCGAGCTGTCAGGAGCCCAATGATGGAACCGATCGAGACTCTCGACGCCCTGGCCTGCCCGCTGCCGCTGGCCAACGTCGACACCGACCAGCTGATTCCGGCGCGCTTCATGAAGGAGCCACGCAGCATTGGCTATGGCCAGTTCCTGCTGCACGACCTGCGTCACGACGAGAACGGCCGGCCGGTCGAGGAGTTCATCCTCAACCACCCGCAGGCGGCGCAGGCAAGAACTCTGGTGGCGCGGCGCAACTTCGGCGCCGGTTCTTCGCGGGAGGCGGCCGTCTATGCGCTGGTGGACTTCGGCTTTCGCTGCGTGGTCGCACCGAGCTTCGGCGACATCTTCGCCTCCAACGCGGTCAACAACGGGCTGCTGCCCGCCACGGTCAGCGAAGAGGACGCCGAAGCGCTGCTCGCCGCGCTGGGCGAAGCCCCTGGGGCGCTGCACATCGATTTGGAAGCGCAGCGCATCGTTACCGGCGAACTGAGCGTCGGTTTCGCGATCTCTCCTACCTGGCGCACCAAGCTGCTCAACGGCTGGGACGACATCGACATGACCCGGCAGCACGCCGACGAAATCGAACGTTTCGTCAACCGCTATGCCAGCCAACGCCCCTGGCTCGACACCATGCCATCACAGTTGATCGCGCGGAGCTGAAGCCCCCTAGGGACTCAACAACACCGCAGGACAACCGACGCCGTAAACAAGGAGAACAACCATGAACAAGCCTCTCGTCGTTTCCCTGAGCCTGGCCGCCCTGGTAGCTTCCGGCCATGCCCTGGCCGTTGAACGCCTCAGCGCCGTTCACGCCTTTCCACCTTCGCTGATCTACACCCAGAGCTTCCTCGAGTTCGTCGACAAGGTGAACGAACGCGGCGAGGGCGTGGTGCAGATCGACGTGCGTGGCGGCCCCGAGGTGATCGGCCTCTCCGAGCAGCCCGACGCCGTGCGCAACGGCGTGGTCGACATGGCCTACACCGCAGCGAGCTTCTATGCCGGCACCGTGCCCGAGCGAGACGCCATGGTGGCCTCCAACACCAATGCCATCTTCGCCCGCGAGAATGGCGGCATCGACCTGCTCAACCAGATCCACCAGGACAAGATGGGGGTCTACTACCTGGGCTGGTTCGACAGCGGCGTGAGCTACAACCTCTACACCATCAACGAGCCGCAGCTGGACGGCGAAGGCAATCTCAGCGTGTCGGGCATGACCCTGCGCAGCAACCCAGTGTATGACGCCTTCTTTCAGGACTACCTGGGCGCCCAGCCGATCAGCCTGCCGACCACCGACGTCTACTCGGCGCTGGAGCGCAACGTGGTCAACGCCACCGGTTGGACCCAGATCGGCCTGAAGGACCTCAACTGGGATCGCTTCCTCAACTACCGAATCGACCCCGATTTCTTCTCCACCGACATGGGCGTGATCGTCAACCTCGACAGCTGGAACGGCCTGAGCGAGGAGGCCCGCGAGCTCCTGCAGGAAGTGGCGATCGAACATGAGCGCGAGAGCGCCGAGCGTTTCGAAGTGCTGGCCGAAGAGCAGCAGGCCGAGCTGGAAGCCGACGGCATGCAGGTCTTCCGCCTGGAAGGCGAGGCCGGCGAACGCTTCTCCGAGGCCGCCCGCGAAGCTACCTGGGAGCGCATGCGCCGCCAGATGGAGCGCCACCCCACGGGCCTCGAGCACTACGAAGAGCTGATCGAGAAGTTCAACGACCTGTAAGCCGAGCGGGCCGGCCATCGCTGGCGGCCGGCCCACTCTCAACGGCTCGTCTTTGCCGGCTTGTCGCTGCCTTCATCGCGCCCGGGGATATCTATGCGTTACGCCAGTCGTGCTTATCTACTGCTGCTCAACGGCATGGCCCTTGCCGCCGCCATCATGCTGGTGTGGCTGATGGTCGCCATCGTGCTCTCGGTGGTGATCCGCAACCTGGGCCTGCAGCCCTCGGCGTGGTTCTTCCTCTCCACCGAGTACGCCATGTTCTACCTGACCCTGCTGGGCGCACCCTGGCTGGTTCGGCACAAGGGCCACGTACATATCGAACTGCTCACCTCGATATTGCCACCCATAGCGCTTCAGGTGCTGAGCCGCCTGGTGGCGCTGCTGTGCGTGGCAGTCTGCGTGGTGCTGGCCTGGAAGGGGTATGACCTGGTGTCGATGAATCTGGCGCGCAACGACTATGACGTGCGTGCCTTCTTCGTGCCGAAATGGATCCTCACCATCGCCTACCCGGTGTGTTTCTTCATGATGGCCATCGAATTCGCTCGCTTCGTGATCGGGCGCGACATCCTTCACAGCGGCGAAGCGGGGATCAAGGAATAATGGAATGGTATCTGGCCCTGGCCTTCCTGCTGGCCCTGATTCTCGGCTTCATGGCCATCGGCACGCCGATCGCCCTGGCCTTCCTCGCCGCCAACGTCATTGGCGCCTGGCACTTCATGGGCGGCCAGAACGGGCTCATCCAGTTGCTCAACAACGGCTTCGGCGCCCTCTCCAGCTTCAACCTGGTGCCGATTCCGCTGTTCCTGCTGATGGGCGAGCTGTTCTTCCGCACCGGCCTGGGCATGCGCATGTTCAACGCCATCGACCAGCTGATGGGCAAGGTGCCCGGGCGGCTCTCCTACGTCACCGTGGTGGGCGGCACCGGCTTCTCCACCCTCAGCGGATCGTCGATGGGTTCCACCGCACTGATGGGTTCGCTGCTGGTGCCAGAGATGGAGCGTCGCGGCTACAAGAAGCGCATGACCATCGGTCCGATTCTCGGTACCGGCGGGCTTGCCATCATCATTCCGCCTTCGGCGCTGGCCGTACTGCTGGCCACCCTGGCCAAGGTCGACATCGGCGCCCTGCTGATCGCCGGCATCATGCCGGGCCTGGTGCTGGCCGGGTTCTACATCGCCACGATCTGGATCCAGACCCGGCTGGATCCGGATGCGGCGCCCAACTACGCGCTGGAGCCCGTACCGCTAGGCAAGAAGCTGCTGCTGGTGCTCACCGATATCCTGCCGATGATCAGCGTGATGGTATTCATCGTGGCGCTGATGCTGCTGGGCTTCGCCACCCCCTCAGAGGCGGCGGCGTTCGGTGCCCTGGGCGCCATCGTGCTGGCGGTGATCTTTCGCTGCATGACCTGGGAGGCGTTCAAGCTCTCGGTGATCGGCGCATTGAAGGTCACACTGATGGCCTACCTGATCGTGTTCGGCTCGGCCACCTTCAGCCAGCTGCTGGCGTTCTCCGGCGCCTCCAGCGGGCTGATCCAGTGGGCCACCAGCTTCGACCTGGCGCCGATTCTGATGCTGTTGGCGATGTTCGCCGTGCTGCTGGTGCTCGGCACCTTCATGGAGCAGATCTCGATCATGATGCTGACGGTGCCGTTCTTCTTCCCGCTGGCTCAGGTGCTCGGCTTCGACCCGATCTGGTTCGGCATCATCATGCTGCTGGCGCTGGAGATCAGCTTTTCAACTCCGCCGCTGGGACTGTTGCTGTTCGTGATGAAGGGAGTGGCGCCCAAGGGCACCACCATGCGCGAGATATATTCCGCGGCGATCCCCTATATCCTCTGTTCGATGCTGCTGGTCGCGCTGCTGATCGTATTCCCCGGCATCGCCACCTGGCTACCTGGGATGATCAACTAGCCCCTCAGGTCACCGCCCCGCGCTGCTGAAAGCGCGGGGCGAGATACTCGCCTTCGGCCAGCACCTCACGCAGGTGCCGGGCCGCCTGCCAGACGTCCTCATGGCTCAGGTAGAGAGGCGCGAAGCCGAAGCGCATCAGCCCCGGCTCGCGGTAGTCGCCAATCACCCCGCGCTCGATCAGCGCCTGGACGATGGCATAGCCATCGTTTGGGGCCACCAACCCCACCTGACTACCGCGCTGTGCCTCGTCCGGCGTGATGTCACTGATGCCGTGCTCCTCAAGGCAGCCGGCCAGCGACTCGCGAAACAGCTCGATCAAGCGCTGGCTCTTGCGCCGCAGCTGAGCGAGGTCCACCTCCTGCCACAGCGTCAGCGACGCCTCCAGTGCCGCAAAGGCCAGCGGCGAATGGGTGCCGGTACGAAAGCGCGAGATGCCCGGTGCCGGCGCGTAATCGGCTTCGAAGGCAAAGGGCGCTGCGTGACCCAGCCAGCCCGATAGCGGCTGCCAGCCCAGCGCTTGGCAGTCGCGCTGCACATAGAGGAAGGCCGGCGCCCCGGGGCCGCCGTTGAGGTACTTGTAGGTACAGCCCACGGCATAGCGTACCCCGCAGGCCGCCAGCTCGACGGGCAGTGCGCCGGCCGAGTGGGCCAGGTCCCAGATGACCTCGGCGCCGCTGGCATGCACCTGCCGGGTGATCGCTGCCATGTCGCGCAGCCTGCCGGTGCGATAGTGCACGTGGCTGAGCACCACCGCCGCCACCCGGTCGTCGAGATACACATCCAGCGCCTCGCCTTCCGACACTACCCGGTGCTCGAAGCCGCCGAAGCGGCAGAAGCCCTGGGCGATGTAGCCGTCGGTGGGAAAGTTGCCCCCTTCGCTGAGAATCACCGGGCGCGCCCGGCCCTGCCCTTCAGTGATATAGCCCAGCAGCTTGAAGATGTTGTGGGTGATGGTGTCGGTGACCAACGCCTCGCCCGGCCCGGCTCCCAGCAGCGGCGCCAGCCGATCGCCGAGCCGCTCCGGCGCGTCGAACCAGCCCTGGTTCCAGCCCTGGATCAGCGAATCGCGCCACTGCGTCATCAGGCCATTGACGGCTTCCACCGCAGCGCTCGGCTGAGCCCCCAGGGAGTTGCCGTCGAGATAGATCGTTCCGGCGGGCAGGGCAAAGCGGGACTTGAAAGAGGCCAGCGGGTCCTGGCGGTCCAGCTCACGGACATCATCGAGAGTCAGGGGCATGGTCGGCTCCAGCAAGGGAAACAGGGATCAAGAAAGCGGTGATCAATCAGCGCGCGCAGCTATCTATCAAGTTCGCGCAGCAGCGCACGCACCGGCGAGGCGTCGGCCCCGGCCAGCTTGAGTGGCAGGGCAATCAGCTCGTAGCGGCCGGGCGGCACCGCGTCCAGCACCAGCCCTTCGAGAATCGCCATGCCATGGTGGTGCACGCGCCAGTGCGCCAGCAGCCGGCTGTCCACCTCGGGGTCGAGGGAAGGGCTGTCCACGCCGATCAGCCTTGCACCTCGCTCGGCCAGCAGGTCGATGCTCTCCGGCGCCAGCGTGATGAAGTCGCTGCGCCATTCGTCATGGGGAAAATGCTCCCAGGTGCGCAGCAGTACCCGCTCTACCCTTTCCGGAAGCACGGGCAGCAGGTGCTCAGGCTCGACCCTCGGTCCGGCATGGCGCATGTCGAGCACCACGCAGGAGCCGATGTATTTCGCCAAGTCCACCGCATCGATGGCTTGCCCCTCGGCGGCGTAGTGGCACGGCGCATCGGCATGGGTACCGGTGTGGGTGGAGAGCACCAGACGTGAGACGTTGACCGGACACTGGTCGCCGAGCACCCAGGTCGGCTCGTGGACAAAAGGCGTATCACCGGGCCACACCGGCATGCCGGGGCGCAGCGGCTGGGAGATATCGTAGAGCCGGCTCATGAGGCACCCTCCTCGAGAGTGGTGCGCACCGACCACAGTTCGGGGAAGAACTGCAGCTCCAGCGCCTTGGCCAGGAAGGAGACGCCACCGGTGCCGCCGGTTCCGGGTTTCTGTCCGATGATACGCTCCACGGTCTTGAGGTGGCTGAAGCGCCACTGATGGAAGTGGTACTCGGTGTCGACCAGCTTCTCGGCCAGCTCATACAGTTCCCAATGATGTTCGGTGTCACGGTAGATCGAAGCCCAGGCCTGCTCCACCGCGGCACAGGGTCGATAGGGCTCCGACCAGTCGCGCTCGACGACCGAATCCGGGATTGCGAAGCCACGCCGGGCCAGCAGCTGCAGGCTGACGTCGTAGAGGCTCGGTGCGTGCAGCACCTCGCTGAGCCGCCGGTAGCGCTCGGGATGACGGCGGTGCACCTCGACCATGACGGCGTTCTTGTTGCCGAGCAGGAACTCCAGCTCGCGGTACTGATACGACTGAAAGCCGGAGCTCTGCCCCAGGCTGTCGCGAAAGCGTGCGTAATCCGCCGGCGTCAGGGTCACCAGCACCTCCCAGGCGCTGATCATCTGGGCCTGGATCCGCGCCACTCGCGTCAGCATCTTGAACGCCGGGCGCAGCCGATCGGCAGCAATGTGGGCGGCAGCCGCATGGGCCTCGTGCAGGCACTGCTTGAGCCACAGCTCCGAGACTTGATGGATGACGATGAACAGCATTTCGTCGTGCTCATCGGTGCCCGGCTGCTGCGCGGACAACAGCGGCCCCAGTTGCAGGTACTCGCCATAGCTCATCGGCTGGTCCCAGTGCACCGCCTCTTGTGTCAGATCCACCGTGGCGCTGCGCACCGGGGATTCATCGTGCCTGGTCATGGTCATTCTCCACCGCGTCTTTCCGTCAGTGTACGAAGGTGCTGGAGACATTGAAATTTGATAAAAAGACATCTTTCCATGAAATAAAATAATATGACGACACGCCTCAGCACTCGCCAGATGCAGATGATGGTGGCTATCGCCGATGCCGGCAGCATGTCCGATGCCGCCGTGCAGCTCGGCCTGACCCAGTCGGCACTTAGCCATCGACTCAAGGAAGCTGAGCGCCTGCTGGGGGCCGCACTGTTCACCCGAGGTCAGCGGCGGCTGAATCCGACACAGGCGGGTCGGCGGCTGTTGCACGCCGCCCGCGGTGTGCTGGCCGAGCTGGAGCGCACCGAGCGCGATATCCATTGGTTGTCGGTAGGCATCGAAGAGGTAGTGCGCCTGGGCGTGGAGGCGTGCGGCGGCTACCACTGGCTGCCCGACTGCCTGGCCGCCTTCGCCGCCAACCATCCAAGTATCGGTGTGGAAATCGTCCCGGACGTCTCGCTGGAGCCCTGCCGCGCGCTCAGGCGCGGCCATGTGGATCTGGTCCTGGTTGCCGGCAGCCATCCGCCCACCGGGTTCGAGGCCATCTTGCTGCGCCGCGACGAGCTGCGCCTGGTAGTGACCCATGGTCACGCACTGGCACGGCGCGACTGGGCCAGTGCCGAGGAAGTTGCCGCCGAGCCCTATATCGCCTATCACACCACACCGGAGAAGGGCCGCGAGTACGAACAGCTGTTCAGTCCCGCCGGCGTACTGCCGGCCCGGGTGATAAGCGCCGGGGTGACCGAGGCCGTGCTGAGCCTGGTGCGTCATGGCCTGGGGGTCAGCGTTTTGCCGGCCTGGACACTGGCGTCGTATCTAGCGGCGGGCGACCTGGCCTCGATCGCTCTGACCGAGCGAGGGCTCTACCTGAACTGGTACCTGGTCATGCGCCAGGGAGAAGCCGGGGGCTCGGCGGCAGGGGCCCTGGCGCATACGCTACATGCCGTCATCACAAATCGCCGAGAGGGCGAATAAAGTGCAGCCTCAGGTTCCGCAAAACGTACGGAAGACCCGTTCGGTGGGTTCAGCCGGTCGCGTGTACTCCTCGCGGCCGGGCTGATCGTCGAAGGGGTGGGTGACGACATCGAGCAGCGTCTCGAAGGGGGCGAAGTCGTTCTCGTCCATGGCCGCGGTGAGCGCCTGCTGCACGCGATGATTGCGCGGGATGAAGGCCGGGTTGGCCAGACGCATGCGCTGCGCCCGTTCCTCCTCGGTCCATAGCTCCTGGGCAAGGCGCTCGCGCCAATCCGCAAGCCATCCGGCGATCTCATCGGGGCGTTCGAACAGCGCCTCGACGGTGGCTTCCGCCTCGGGGGTCTCGGCGGCATCCGCCAGGTGGCGGAAGGTCAGGGTGAAGTCGGCACGGCCACGATGCATGGTCGCCAGGAGCGCTTCGATCAGCGCCTTGTCGCCGGGCTGTGCCCGCTCCAGGCCGAGCTTGGCGCGCATCACATCGAGCCATTCGGCTTCGTACTGCTCGGCGAAGCGCTGCAGCAGCTCGGTGGCTCGCTCCACTGCCTTGTCGCCATCCTCATCGATCAAGGGCAGCAAAGTCTCGGCCAGCCGCGCCAGGTTCCACTGGGCGATCCACGGCTGGTTGGCGTAGGCGTAGCGCCCGCCTTCGTCGATGGAGCTGAACACCATCCTGGGGTCGTACTGCTCCATGAAGGCGCAGGGGCCGAAGTCGATGGTCTCACCCGAGACCGAGGTATTGTCGGTATTCATCACTCCGTGGATGAAGCCGACGCCCATCCACTTGGCGATCAAGGCCGCCTGGCGTGCCTGCACCGCTTCCAGCAGCCCCAGGTAGCGCTCGCCGCCCTCACGCCTGGCGAGTTCGGGATAGTGGCGCTCGATGACGTGATCGGCCAGCTCGCGCACGCCTTCCAGGTCGCCACGGGCAGCGAAGTACTGGAAGGTGCCCACGCGGATATGGCTGGCCGCCACCCGGGTGAGGATCGCCCCCGGCTCGGGTATGCCGCGCATGACGCGCTCACCGGTGGCAACCGCGGCAAGCGCCCGGGTGGAGGGAATGCCCATGGCATGCATCGCCTCGCTGACCAGGTACTCGCGCAGCACCGGCCCCAGCGGCGAGCGCCCATCGCCGCCGCGGGAAAAGGGCGTGCGCCCGGCCCCCTTGAGCTGGATGTCGCGCAGCCGGCCGTCGCGGTCGGTCACCTCACCGAGCAGTACGGCACGTCCATCGCCCAGCTGCGGCACGAAGCCGCCGAACTGATGCCCGGCATAGGCTTGCGCCAGCGGCTCGGCGCCGCGCGGCACTACGTTGCCGGAAAACCACACCGCCGCCTCTTCGGCATCGAAAGCGGATAGCTCGAAGCCGAGCGCCTCGGCCAGCGGCCGGTTGAAGGCAATCAGGTGCGGCTCACGCACGGGCACCGGCTCGAAGTGCGCATAGAAGCGTTCCGGCAGACGGGCATAGCGAAGGGTGAAGGGGGGAAACATGGTGACTCCACTGACGTTCCTGCCGTCACTGTAGGTGGGCGTCGGGCGAAAATCGAGAGTCTTTGCATCCCCTTACAAGCGGCTGGTTGCAAGCGACTAGCCGGTAGCGGAGACCGGACGCTCGAGCTCACGAATGCTGGCCACGAAATCGCTGAAGCGCTCGCCCTGGATCAAAACATGATCGCGCAGGGCGTGCTCCGCCGCCGCCGGGTCACCGGCTTCGATGGCGGCTACCACGGTCCGGTGCTCGCTCAGCGAGCTATGCATGCGCTGACGTACCTGCAGTTGCAAGCGCCGGTAAGGCTTGAGCCGCTGCTTGAGCTGCCGCGCTTCACCCAGCAGAAAGGTGTTGTGGCTGGCGCGATAGATACAGTCGTGGAAGGCCTCGTTCTCGTAGTAGTACTCGTCGGTGTCACCAGCCAGGGCAGCGGCCTCGCAGCGCTCCAGCGCGCCGCGCAGCTCGGCCAGCTCCGCGTCGTTGATACGCCGCGCCGCCAGGCGCCCGCACATGGCCTCCAGCTCGGCCATGACCTCGAACATCTCGATCAACTGATCGATACCCACCTTGGCCACGAAGGTGCCCTTCTTCGGCGTGACCGTGACCAGCCCGCTCGCCACGAGCTGCTGGATCGCCTCGCGCACCGGCGTGCGTGAGACGTTGAACTCACGGCCCAGCGCTTCGGGATCGAGCCTCTCACCGGGTGCCAGGCGCCCGTTGATGATGGCGTTCTCCAGCGAATCTCGCAGGCGCTGTGCACTCGAGCGCTTGGGGCTAGTCATGGTCACCCTCCTTCCTTCGCGGCGTCTCTCGAACGGACATTCAGAGCATCTTTTAACTGTAACGGATTTGACATCAGTATACGCAAGGGCTATTGAAGTATATATCAGCGCAGCTGATAAACATTACACAAACCAACTCCTACATAAGAACAACCCCCGTGGAGACGCCAAATGCAACGCCATATCCTACCCGCTTTCGCCGCAGCTCTCGGCCTGGCCATCGCCTTCAGCAGTGCCGCCTCTGCCAATACCGTACTGCGCGCCTCGCACCAGTTCCCCGGTGGCCAGGGTGACGTGCGCGACGAGATGGTGCAGATGATGGCCCGCCAAGTGGCCGAAGCCGACGTGGGCCTCGAAATCCAGGTCTACCCCGGCCAGTCGCTGTTCAAGGCCAACGAACAGTGGGGCGCCCTGGTACGCGGCCGCCTCGATATCACCGCTCTGCCGCTCGACTACGCCAGCGGACGCCATCCTGAGTTCTCCGCCACCTTGATGCCGGGGCTGGTACGCAACCACGAGCACGCCCAGCGGCTCAACGAGTCGGAATACATGGACCTGATCAAGCAGGTGATCCAGGACAACGGCGCCAGGGTGCTGGCCGATGCCTGGCTATCCGGCGGCTTCGCCTCCAGCGAGCAGTGCATCACCTCCCCCGACACCGTACGCGGCCAGAACATCCGTGCTGCCGGCCCTGCCTTCGAGCAGATGCTGCAGGCTGCCGGCGCCTCCATCGCTTCCATGCCCTCCTCGGAGGTTTACACCGCCATGCAGACCGGCGTACTGGACGCCGCCAATACTTCGTCGATGTCGTTCATCTCCTTTCGCCTCTACGAACAGGTGGAGTGCCTGACCGAGCCGGGCGATTTCGCGCTGTGGTTCATGTATGAACCGGTGCTGATCTCCGAACAGGTATGGCAGCGCCTCAACGAAGAGCAGCAGAACGCGCTGATGGAGGCCGGCAAAGCCGCCGAGGAATTTTTCGCCGCCGAAGCCGCCGCCATCGACGCCAAGATGGTCGAGGTCTACGAGCAGAACGGCATCGAAGTGGTGCGCATGAGCGAGGAGGACTACAACGCCTGGCTCGAGATCGCCCGCGAAACCTCCTACAAGAACTTCGCCGACAGCGTGCCCAACGGCCAGGCCATCATCGACGCGGCTCTCGCCGTCGAGTGACGCCCAGCCCTTCCCAGCGCATGCCGGGCCACCCGCAATGGGTGGCCCCCGTTTCGAATCCCGGGAGGACTGCATGGCCATGGCCCACTCTCAATCCCTTGCTCAACGATCCGGTATCATCGGCGGCTATATTCGCCTGATGGATACCCTGTCCCGCGCCAGCGCCTATCTGGCGGCCGCAATGTTCATCGCCGGCGTAGCGGTGATCTGCCAGATGGTCTTCATCCGCTACGTGCTCGGCATGAGTACCAGTTGGCAGACCGAGTTCACGGTGTTCTCGGTGACCGGTGCCATGCTGATGGGCAGCCCCTACGTGCTGATGACCGGCGGCCATGTGGCCATCACCATCCTGCCCGATGCCCTGGGCGGGCTGGCGCGCAAGATCATGCGCCTGATGGCCGCGCTGATCGGCCTGGCCTTCTGTGCGGCATTGGCTTACGCCTCCTGGGTCTACGTGATCGAGGCCTACATGTTCAACTGGCGCACCGGCACGGTGTGGAATCCGCTGCTGTGGCCGGGGCTGCTGCCAATGGCGGTGGGTACCAGCCTGCTCTCGCTGCAGTACGTCGCCGAAATCCTGCGCGGGGAGGTGTGAGCATGGACCCGATTACCCTGGGCATCATCGTCGCCATTGCGCTCATCGTGCTGATGGCCATCGGTACGCCCATCGCCTTCGCCCTGGGCGGCGTATCGCTGCTCGCCCTCATCTACGACCGCGGCCTGCCGGAGCTGGTCTACTTCGGCGAGACCTTCTTCGACCGTATTGCCGAGTTCGGCTTCGTCGCCATCCCGATGTTCATCCTGATGGGTGCCGCCGTGGCCTCCTCGCCCACCGGACGCGACCTCTACCGCTCGCTGGACCTGTGGATGGGCCGCCTGCCGGGCGGGCTCGCCGTGTCCAACATAGGCGCCTGCACCATCTTCTCCGCACTCTCCGGCTCGTCGCCGGCCACCTGTGCCGCCATCGGCAAGATGGGCATTCCCGAGATGCGCAGCCGCGGCTATCCCGATGGCGTGGCCGCCGGCTGCATCGCCGCCGGTGGCACCCTCGGCATCCTGATCCCGCCCTCGGTGACCATGATCATCTACGGCATCTCCACCGAGACCTCGATCGGCCGGCTGTTCATCGCCGGGGTCATGCCGGGGCTGATGCTGGCCGGGCTGTTCATGGCCTGGACCATGATCGCCTGCCGCCTGGCGGGGGGCTATGACAACCCCATGGCCCAGGCCGCTGTCAAGATGAAGCAGAACGTCAAGGCCAACGTCGACGCCAACCTCAAGGCGCTGGTGCGTGTGCTGCCCTTCATGGCGGTGATCGCAGGGATCCTGTTCGCCCTCTACGGCGGGGTGGCCACGCCCTCCGAGGCCGCTGGCGTCGGTGCCTTCCTCTGCGTGGCGCTGGCGGTGCTCATCTACCGCATGTGGCAGGTGGGGCCGATCAAGCTGATCATGCGCGACTCCCTGCGCGAAAGCGTGATGATCATGCTGGTCATCGCCTGCGCCGAGGTGTTCGCCTACGCCCTCTCCTCGATGTTCATCACCCAGACCGTGGCCGCCGCCATCGCCAACATGGAAGTGAATCGCTGGGTGCTGATGGGCATCATCAACCTCTTCCTGCTGGTCGCCGGCTTCTTTCTGCCGCCGGTGGCGGTGATCGTGATGACCGCGCCGATCCTGCTGCCGATCATCCTCGCCGCCGACTTCGACCCCTACTGGTTCGCGGTGATCCTGACCATCAACCTGGAGATCGGCCTGATCACGCCGCCGGTGGGTTTGAACCTGTTCATCATCAAGGGCATCGCGCCGGACATCTCGCTGCGCAACATCCTGATGGGCAGCCTACCTTACGCCCTGTGCATGGTGCTCGGCATCCTTCTGCTGTGCTTCTTCCCGGGCATTGCCCTGTGGCTGCCCAACCTGATCATGGGCTGACTGAGAGTGGAATCATGAACATGACCTTCCTGCAGGAGCTGTTCAACAGCATCACCCAGCGCGATGCCCGACTATGGCGCCGGCAGGGCGAGCTCAGCGCGCCCGACCACGCCCAGATGTTGGCGGCCTGCCGGGCGCTGCTGGAAAGCGATGGCGAGGCTTCGAGCATCAGCCTGGCCAGCCGCGCGCTGTCGATGTACAACCGGCTGACGGAAGACGAACGCACCCGTTTCTTCGAGGGACTGGCCCGCGAGTTCGCCGCCGACCCGGCACTCATCGACCAGGCCTACGAGGCCTATCGCGAGGCCCGCGACAACCCCAGCCTGCATGCCCTGTTCGACGCCTGCGAGCCGCGTCGCCAGGAGCTGTTCCGGCGCCTCAACCTGGCCAGCAACGGTACTTTCGAGCTGGTTCGCATGCGCGAAGGGCTGCTGTCTCGGTTGCGCGACCGGGCCGGCGACGATAGCCAGGAGCTGAGCGCCATCGACGCCGACTTCTCCCACCTGTTCGGCTCCTGGTTCAATCGCGGCTTCTTGATGCTCAAGCGCATCGACTGGAATACCCCGGCCTCGATACTGGAGAAGATCATTCGCTACGAGGCGGTGCACGAGATCCGCGACTGGGACGACTTGCGCCGGCGCCTCGATGCCCGCGACCGCCGCTGCTTCGCCTTCTTCCACCCCGCCATCGGCGACGAGCCGCTGATCTTCGTCGAGGTGGCGCTGTGCAAGGGGCTGCCCGACCGTATCCAACCCATCCTGTCGGGCGAGAGCGCCGGCGAGCGCGACATCGACGACCCCGAGGCCGCCGATGCCGCCGCCTTTTTCGGCATCAGCAACTGCCAAACCGGCCTGCGCGGCATCTCCTTCGGCAACTTCCTGATCAAGCAGGTGGTGCAGGAGCTCAAGCTGGAGCTGCCGCAGCTCAAGTACTTTGTCACGCTCTCCCCGGTGCCGGGCTTTGCCCACTGGCTCGCCGAGCGGCGCGACGATGAAACGCTACCCGACGAGTTGGGCCAAGTGCTGCACGAGCTCGACGCCCCGGAGTGGCATCTCGACCCCGCCCAGAGCGAGCGACTCAAGGCCGTAGTCAAGCCGCTGGCGGCCCGCTACCTGGTCGAGGAGAAAAATGCCCACGGACTGCCGCTCAACCCGGTGGCACGCTTCCATCTCGGCAACGGTGCCGAGCTGCATCGCATCAACTGGCTCGGCGATATCTCGCCCAAGGGCTTGAAGCAGGCCGTCGGACTCATGGTCAACTACCTCTACGTGCTCGACGACATCGAGCGTAACCATGAGAACTACACCGCCAACGCCACCGTGGTCTGTTCCAACGAGGTCCGCGACCTCAACCGCCGCGCCAGGAAAATGGCCAAGGGAGAGCCAGCCAAATGAGTCACAACCTCTTCGAAACCTTCGCCGCCCATATGCGCGACCGCGGCGACGCCGACTTCATCATCACCCGAGAAGGACGACGCTACTCTTATAGTGACACCCTGGAGGCCAGCGCCCGCCTGGCCGGCGCCCTGATCGAGCTGGGCGTGACCCCCGGCGACCGTGTCGCGGTGCAGGTCGACAAGAGCCCCGAAGCGATTCTGCTCTACCTCGCCTGCCTGCGCATGGGCGGCGTCTATCTGCCGCTCAATACCGGCTATACCGCCGATGAGATCCGCTATTTCCTCACCGACGCCGAACCGGCACTGTTCGTCTGCCGCCCTGCCGCCTTCGAGGCGGCGCGCAAGGTGGCGCAAGAGTCGGGCTGCCCCGCGGTGGAAACGCTGGGCACCGATGCCGACGGCAGCCTGATGGAGCTGGCTCAGCGGGCCGAACCCCACACGGGCATCGAACCGCGGGCGGACGACGACCTGGCCGCGATTCTCTATACCTCGGGAACCACGGGGCGCTCCAAGGGCGCCATGCTGACCCATCGCAACCTGGGCTCCAACGCCGCCACCCTGGTGGAGGCCTGGCGCTTCTCCGCCGAGGACCGTCTGATTCACGCCCTGCCCATCTTCCACACCCACGGCCTGTTCGTCGGCTGCAACGTCACGCTGATGGCCGGTTCGAGCATGCTGTTCCTGCCCAAGTTCGATGCCGACACGATCTTCGAGGAGATGCCCCACGGCACGGTGCTGATGGGCGTGCCCACCTTCTACACCCGCCTGGTGGCGGACGAGCGCCTCACCCCCGAGGTCACCACCAACATGCGCCTGTTCGTCTCCGGCTCCGCCCCGCTCACCGCCGAGACCCACCAGGCCTTCGCGGCAAAGACCGGGCACGCCATTCTCGAGCGCTACGGCATGACCGAGACCAACATGAACATCTCCAACCCCTACGACGGCGAGCGCCGTGCCGGCACCGTAGGCATGCCGCTACCAGGGGTGGAGTACCGCATCACCGACCGCGAGACCCACGAGCCGGTGCCCCAGGGCGAGATCGGCATGCTCGAGATTCGCGGCCCCAACGTCTTCATCGGCTACTGGCGCATGCCTGAGAAGACCCGCGAGGAACTGCTCGAGGATGGCTTCTTCATCACCGGCGATCTGGCCATGACCGACGCGCAGGGCTACGTGCACATCGTCGGGCGCGACAAGGACCTGGTGATCTCGGGTGGCTACAACGTCTACCCCAAGGAGGTCGAACAGGTCATCGACGAGATGGAGGGCGTGGTGGAATCGGCGGTGATCGGCCTGCCGCACCCGGACTTCGGCGAAGGCGTGACCGCCGTGGTGGTACCGGAGCCGGACGCCGCGCTGGAGGAGAAGCAGATACTCGCTCATCTCGAAGGGCGGCTGGCGAAGTACAAGCAGCCCAAGCGGGTGTTCTTTGTCGACAGCCTGCCGCGCAACACCATGGGCAAGGTGCAGAAGAACGAGCTGCGCAATCGCTATCAGGACATCTATCGGTAGGCAACGCCTGGGAGGGAAACACATGAACCGCTATATCGTGCGGCTAGTGCCGCTGATGGTCACCTGCGCCATTGGTTTTACTAAGCCGGCCTACGCTCTGGTGGAGCGGTTCGAGGTCGTGAACCGGGTCAGCCCGGCATTCGATGCGGTCTCCTTTGGCTCGGTAGGCCAATATGAGCGGATCGATGGCATTGCCTACCTGGCCATCGATCCCGAAAGCCCTCGCGGCAAGCGCATCGTTGATCTGGAGCACGTACCACAGGATTCCGACGGCAAGGTGCGTTGGACGACCGAGGTCAGCATCCTGCGGCCGATCTCAGCAGCCGCAGGCAACGGCACACTGCTTTACGACGTGCCAAACCGTGGGCGGAATCTGTTGTTCAATCTTTTCAACCTCACGGATTCGACAGCGATCCCTGCTACGGTGGAAGAGGCGGGCGACGGCCATCTGATGACCGAGGGTTACACGATCGTCTGGAGCGGTTGGCAAACGGCGTTGCCGGACGGCCTGATGCAGATGTCGCTTCCAATCCTGAATGACATCACGGGTCTTGTCCGGGAAGAGATCATCTTTGACGATCCGGGCACCGTCAGCACGGTACAACTTAGCTATCCCGCAGTGGATCAAGATCCGGAGCTCGCCACCCTGACTGTCAGGTTGCGCCCCGAGGATCCACGAAGCACAGTCGCGGGCTTGTCATTCCGCTACTTATCTCCGACCGAGATCGAGATCACACGCCCAGCGGAACTCGATGCCGGAGCCATCTTGGAATTCATTTACCCGGCAAGAGATTCGGTCCCTGCGGGTATGGCTTTCGCCGCAACGAGTGACGTGATTTCCTGGCTGCGTGGAAATCCCGGGCATGAGGCCGAAGCTCTGTTGGAAGACGTGGAACATGTGCTCGGCGTTGGTATTTCACAATCGGGCCGTTTCCTGCGCGATTTGATCTGGCAGGGCTTCAACACCGACGAATCCGGAGCGCAAGTGCTGGATGGAGCCATTCCCCATATCGCCGGGTCGCGGAAATCTTTCACCAACACACGATTCGCCCAACCCGGGCGCTATTCGCGCCAGCATGAAGATCACGACTTTTATGGAGATCAGTTTCCCTTCAGCTATACCGAGATCACCGATCCGCTGAGTGGGCTGAGCGGGTCTATCATGTCTGCGTGTGAAGCCGACGGAACTTGTCCGAAGATCATGCATACCGACACCTCGACTGAGTTCTGGCAGGCACGCGCAGCGCTTATCTCGACGTCGCCTTCGGGTGAACCGCTGGAGATGCCGGAAAATGTGCGACTCTACTTCCTATCCGGTACGCCGCATTTCAAGTCATGGGATACCACCAGCGTGCAGACCCAGCTTTGCCGCTTTCCCACCAACCCCTTGAGTGTCGCGCCGGTGATGCGGGGGCTGCTCACAGCTATGCAAGCTTGGGTCAGTGAAGGTAGGGAACCGCCGGCAAGTCGCTATCCCTCCGTTGCGGATGGCACACTAGTGGCTCTCGGCGATCTGCGTATACCAGATCCGGGACTGGGCGCAATCATCCCGGTCTATAACGAGTTGCGAATGCGAGATCACTCGACAGTTCCGCCTACGGCTGGCCCCAGCTATCCGGTTCTGGTGCCTCAGCTCGACGAAGATGGCAATCCTCTAGGTGGCGTGCGCGACCCGGCATTGGCTGCGCCCCTGGGAACCTCGTGGGGCTGGAACCTTCGTAACGATGGGTTCGCGGGCGGTAGCCTTTGCGGGCTCGAAGGCAGCTATCTTCCCTTTGCCGCTACATTGCAAAACCAAGATGAGAATAGGGACAGCAGGATACCGGTCGATGCCCGTTACGTGGACGCGACCGCCTATGCTACAGCACTCGACGCGGCAGTGAGCGAGCTTGTGGCCGATGGCCTGATGCTGGAGAAAGACCGACAGCTGATCCTGGACCGCGGTAGAGCAATGTTCGAGGAGGTTACGGCGGAACGCTAACCCCATCTAATCAACCGGGCAAAATTATTGGAAGCTTTTGGCTCCTTGGAACGGCCGGCCGGTGCTGACCGGCCGGTCGTGCCTTTGTTTGGTTGCTATACCACCAGCGGGGTGACGAAGAAGGCAATCAGGAACGCCGTTGCCAGGCGCATGACAATGCCCAATACGGCGGCACCCATGGCTTCACGCTCGGAGAGATCGGAGCTCTCCGCCCACACCACCGGCACCTGGCCAAACACGGCCGACAGTGGCAGGCCCGAGGAAGCCAGCACGAACGAGCCCACCACCAGTGAGGGGTCGAGATCGGCGGCGATGCTCTGAAGTTGCCCCATGGCCAGGGTCGGGCTGACCAGCACCGCCAGCACCCCGGTTTCCGGATGGATGTTGAACAGCAGCATGACCTTGCCCAGGCCCGCCTCGATCGGCGCCCAGATGCCGACATGGTCGAGTACGCCGATCACGGCGAAGACCAATGCCACGGCGGGAATCAGGATCAGCAGCAGCAGCTCGACGCCCTCCCGCGCGGCGCTGAACAGCGTGGGCATGAAGTCGCGGTCGGGGGTGAAGGTCGGAAGATGGCCGATCTCGACCCGCTTGACGTCGCGATAGAGCACCTTCGACAGGATCAGCGGCACGACCACTAGCGGCAGGAACACCGCCAGCAGCACCACGGCAAAGACGTTCACTCCCGCGAAGGTCAGCGCCATCAGCCCCAGCATGAAGGTGGAGAACGACTGCTGCGACTGCACCATGGTGGCCACGGCCAGCTTCTGTTCATCCTTGGTGGCGCCCGCCTTCTTGAGGATCGGGCCGGAGATCTTACCCGCCGCATTGATATCGCCGAAGATGTTGTAGACGCTGGGGATGATCACCGCCGGATTGACACCCAGCAGCTTCATGGCGGGAACGAAGATGCGCACCAGGGCATCGGTGAAGCCCAGCCGCTCGAGCAGGCGGCCGATGATCACGCTGACGATGATCGCAGTGCCGACCACACCGGTAAGGAAGACGTCGACCACCACCGGCCGCACGGAATTTAGAATCGAGTTGAACAGCCCCGAGAGACTGGTGGGAGAGAGCAGCAGCATCAGCAGGCAGATGCACAGCAGTACGATGCCGACCACTTCGATGCGCTTCCAGGCCCGCTTGCTCGCAGGCAGGGAGGGTTTCGCTTCAGGGGTAGTGATTGAGGTCTTCATGTCGGTGCCTCTGTTGTTTTTGGACAGACCTTGTTATTGATCGGGCGCTTGTGGATAACTTGTGTCTATTTTGTCATTAACTGTCTAGGTCTCGCTCAATGCATGCTTGCCCAGCAGGTGTTTCGCCGCCATCTCCCGGGCGTAGACCTGCATCGCATCGTTGCCCACCCGGTGCACCGGAGTGGAAGTGACCCGGTCACGGAACAGCACCACCTCCACCCCCTCGAGCAGTTCGGCCAGGGCATGGGCCAGGGGCAGCCCGTTCTCCAGGATCTCCATCACGTGGCAGTTACCGACCAGGAAGTTGAGCCCCAGCTCCCGGGCTGTCTCGATCAAAGCGTGTCCGGCGTAGACGCGGCTGATCGAGGCCAGCACGGTGTCCACGCCGGGGTTCTCGGCCACCGCCTGGCGCAGATTCTCCGGCGAGAAGCCGGTATGCGGGAAGATGTGCAGTATGTTCTCGACCCGGCTTTCGCGCTCGCCCAGGTGAATGAAGCCGCGGGTCTCGACGCTGGTCTCGCGGATCTCCTCGATACCACGCACCAGCCGCTCCTCGGCCAGCAGGGCACGGTCCTGATCCAGCGCCATGAAGCCATCCAGCCGGTCGAGGATGTCACCCAGGGTGGCGATGCCCGGCAGTGCGCGGCCGACGAACATGATGTTGCCGTGAACGCCACCATAGGAAATGCTGCCTTTCAGCACCTTGTGGCCGTGCAAGTAGGGAATCCCGGGGTGCAGGCCGTGGAAGGCCTCATGGCACTCCAGCCCCGCCACGTCGTAGAGGTCGAGGTAGTTCTTCAGCGTCACCCCGCCGCAGCTGGCGGCATCGGCGATGGGATGGTGCGCCACCACCGCATCCACGCCGGTGGCACCGGCCAGCTCGATCACCAGCTCCGTCATGGTCATGCATACGGCGATCTTCTTCACCTCCTTGTGCGGGTCGCCATAGATCAGCCCGGGTATCTCCAACACCTCCTTGCCGTAGATGCCCGAAGACTTGAGGATCACGAAAGGATGGTCGCCCCGCTTCACCTCCTCCATGGACGAGACCGTCCTGCCACCCGTGATCACGCTCATCGCATTGACGATATCCGCTACCTTGGCCATCGTTGTTCTCCTCTCGTAGCCATAAAAAAAGACCGCCAGCACAGCAGGAGGCCTGATGCCTCCAACTGCGCTGACGGTCTCGAGCACTCGCCTTCTCAGGGCGAGTTCACATCACCAGTCAACGTCTTGCCTGCAGATTTGCGGACCATGCCCGACGCAGGTGGCGTCAGAGGTAGTCGCGCACATCCTTCTTCATTACCACCACGGTGGCGGAGAGCTCGGCTTCGGCGTCGTAGTCCTTGAAGATGGACAGGATCTCGAAACCGTACTTCTCCACCAGCAGTTGCCTGAATTCGTGCTTGAAGCCCTTGATGAGATAGTGGTCTGCCAGCTCGCTCACGTTGCTGTTGAGCCCATTGAGGTAACCCAGCGCCGGCACTCGCTTGTGCAGGGCAAGGATAAGAATCCTGTCACCCTGAACGTCGACCTTCTGGCGCACCACGCCGATACCGAAGATACGGTGGTTGACCTCGTTGTAGTCCTTGATCAGCTCCTGCTTGAGCTCACCCAAGGAGCGTAGAGCAGAGGAACCCGTATCCACGGCACGCATAGGTCTACCCCGTTCGGCTCGGCAATCCGAGCAATTGGTATACCAACACTCTCAGAAGCCAGCCTAGCCAAGCGCAAAAAACCTGTCAACACAAAATAATCGATTATTCACAAGAAGCGCACAAAGACTCAGTTGACCAATGAAAACAGCATAATAAACAGGTACGGACGAATTTCCCGAACAGGGTGCAGTCACCAAGGCAATGGAAAACAAGGTATACCATCAGCGCACGGCGCGCATAGCCGGAGTCCACCGCCCCGAAGGTGAAAGGCGCCAAGGCGCAGACGCTGCTCAAACGCTGCAGAGCGCTGCGGTGGACGCACGAAAAGATGCGATGGATCAGCCCAGGCGTCGTCGCAACGCTTCGCCCACCTCCTCTCCCGCCGTGGGGCGAAGCTGAGCTGCACGAGCCGCGAGGATATGGGCACGCATCACCGAGGCGGCCCACTCGCCGTCCCCGGCGGCTAGCGCGCGGATGAGTTCACGGTGATGCTGCATGCTTCCGTGCAGCTCCTCGGCGGTGTAGTGATGAAAACTGCGTCGAGACACCGGTATTTGCACGATGGTTTCCAGCAAGCGCTGCAAGCGAGGGCTGTCCGCGGCGGCCACGAGTTCGGCGTGGTACTGATTGTTGAGCATGGCGATCTCCTCGATGGTCACCTCATCGTCACGTTCCGCCAGACTATCCATGCGCTCGGCCAGCGCCTCGAGCGTTGCGAGACGCTCGGGCGTGATACGCGAGGCGGCGCGCCTGACCACCTGGGGTTCGAGCAGTACACGCAGCT
Organism: Halomonas sp. A29; assembly: GCF_046723295.1. Taxonomy (NCBI): domain Bacteria; kingdom Pseudomonadati; phylum Pseudomonadota; class Gammaproteobacteria; order Oceanospirillales; family Halomonadaceae; genus Halomonas; species Halomonas sp. A29. Next base: position 192,132 of record NZ_JAXQPR010000007.1, on the reverse strand, counting down.
CGAATACCTCCTCCACGTCGCGCTGGGTCCAAGCCACCACCCGGGCGCCGTGATGCGGTATCGCCTCTACCCAGCCATCGGACACCAAGCGTCGCAAGGCCTCGCGTATCGGTGTACGACTGAGTTCCAGCTCCTGGCCGATGGTGGCCTCGCGTACATAGCTCCCCGCCGGATACCGGCCGTTGAGAATGCGCTGCTTGATGATCTGATAGACACGATCGGCGGCGGTCATGGTCGGTTTTCCTGAGGATGCGAAGCAAGGGGTAATGGCCCTGCCAGCACCAAAGTTGTGTACGATAATTTGCCCGAAGGCGCATTCCTGACCTAAATTTGTCAAAAATCGAGCATAGTTGCATACAATTATCGATGCAACGCCACTCGATCAACGACAATGACAACGACAACGACAATATGACCGGCGAGAATTCAGATGGCCCAGTACACCCATCGAAGGCTCGAGCAGTTCCTCGAGCCGCTCCCCCTCCGGACGAGCCTTGGCGAGGGGCTGTGGAGTCGTCATACCGATGCCGAGATAGGCGACCGGCGGGCGGCTGCCCAGGGATGACATGATGACCAGGCTGGATCCGACTTCGCTGCGGCTGTTCGTGCGCGTTGCCGAAATGGGCACCATCACCGGTGCGGCCGAGGCGGAGTTCATCGCCATATCGGCTGTCAGCAAACGCTTGAGCGAACTCGAGGCGCACTTCAGCACGCCACTCCTGCGACGCAATAACCGGGGAGTGGAACTGACACCCGCCGGCAACGCCCTGCTCAACCTCTCTCGTGGCGTACTTCATGGCCTGGAGGATCTCGACCTGCAAATGCAGGAATATGCCAGCGGTGCGCGGGGCAACATTCGGGTCTACGCCAACATGTCGGCCATTACCCAATACCTGCCCGGTGAAACCCAGCATTTCTTTGCCAAGTATCCCGATATCGGCGTACATCTAGAAGAAAAAGTCAGCCCGATCATCACCAGGGAAGTCATGAGCAATGGCGCAGACATCGGCATCTGCGCCAAGCTCACCCACGGCTATGACCTGGCCGAATTTCCTTATCACACTGACAACCTGGTACTGGTCACTCCACTCAACCACCCGTTGGCCCGGCATGAAAGCATCGAGTTTCGCGAAAGCCTCGACCACGCCTATGTCGGCCTGCACACCTCTAGTGCCATCAACCTCGAGTTGCTCAAGGCCGCAAGTCTCGCCAACCGGCCGCTGAAGTTGCGCATCCAGGTCACCAGCTACGACGCGCTTTGCATGATGGTGCAGGCTGGTCTGGGCATTGGCGTGGTGCCAAGGGGTGCCATCCGCCAGTATGTGGGCGGCCTGCAGGTCAAGGTGCTGACGATCCGCGACGATTGGGCCAGACGCGAACTGAGCATTTACGTGAAGGACGTGGAGCGGCTTTCCATGGCAGCCCGACTGTTCGTCGATCATCTGGTGCTTTCGGCCACTGGAAAGGAGGAATCAGCGCTTGAAAGATCGGCCTGAACTGCCTTTTTTCTTCGCGACTGCAGCAAGTAATAGATCACTTTCAGCCTTCTCCATCCGCGAAGGAAGGGTCTTGAATCACCAATACACAAGGCCCTTTCGAGAGGGTATCAATAGAGCATGGCGAGACACGATCGCCTTTTTCGCGCCGCAATGGGACACGCTCATACCAGGCTCCTGTGGCTCGATTCGATCAGGGAAGCTTCACGGCATACGCCTGGACAACAACGGCTTCTCGAATCAGATGAGGACATAACAATGACTTGTTTCACCTGGAAGACACGCCATCTCATTCCCGCTTCCCTGCTGGTGATCAGCAGTTTGGCCGCCACTGGCGCCCAGGCCAATACTTCGCTCAACCTGGGAGCCGTTCCCACCGGTACCGGCTGGTTCTTCGGCATCTCCGAGGGTGCACGGGTAATCAGTGCCAACACGCCCTACGAGATCACGGTGCGCGAGACCGGTGGCACCCGCGAGAACGCCATCCGCCTGACCCGCGGCGAGCTTGACCTGGCTTTCACCGAAGCGCTGGTGGGCTACGAGATGTACAACGGCACCGGTCGCTTCGAGGATACGCCCAACCCGGATGCCCGGCTGATCTACTGGATCGCCCCCTCTACCATGCACTGGGCGGTGCGTCAGGACAGCGACATCGACTCCTTCGAAGGCCTCACTGGGCAACGCTTCAACCCCAGCAGCATTGGTGGTGGCGGCGAGTACATCACCGAGCTGGTGTTCGAGATCCTCGGCGTCGAACCCGACTTCCAGCGCATGCGTATCGACGATGCCGCCGAGGGCGTTGTCGACGGCCGCCTGGTCGGCTTCAGCTACAACGGCGTGCCGCCGATCCCGGCCTTCACCGAGGTGCATTCGTCGCGCCCGCTGCGGCTGCTCTCGCTCTCCGACGAACAGGTCGACCAGGTCACCGAAGAACTGCCCTACCTGACCGGCACCGTGATTCCCGAGGGCACCTATCGCGACATGCCCGAGGCCACGTCGCTCGGCATCTTCATGGGCGTGGCGGCCAACGCCGATCTTGACGACGACCTGGTCTACGAGATCACCAAGGCGTACTGGGAGAATCAGGAGCAGGTTGCCGCCTCGTTCAAGCCCGCCGAGGGTGTGACCCCGCAGACCGTGATCGACAACGCCACCTTCCCGCTACATGCCGGTGCGCTGCGCTACTACCAGGAGCTGGGGCTCGACATCCCCGATGACGTGATTCCCCCCGAAGCGCAGTAACCCAGCCGCACGTGTCCCGCCGACATGCCATGCGGGGCAGAGATAACGCAGCCTGACACGTCGTCGCCTCCCGGAGGCGACGGCGTGGGAGTCAACCGATGGACGCCCCCCAGAACGCAAAAGTGGTCGAAAAATATTCCGAGGACTCGGGAAAGCGTAAGCTCACGGGCTTCTGGTTCTTGGTGACACGCCTTGCCGCGGTGGCCATGGCCCTGTTCCATCTCTACACGGCGGTAACCGGCCCGGTGAACACCCAGAACGCGGTACACCTGCTGTTCGCCCTCCCGCTGATCTTCCTGGCCTACAACTGCAGAGCCCGCGACGCCAACCGCGTTCCCTGGTTCGACATCGTGCCGATCGCCCTGGGCGTGGCGATCAGCGCTTATTACGTCTATCACTTTGATCGCATCATCTACCAACTGGGCTACCTGATGCCTACCACGCTGGACCTGGTGCTCGGCGCCTCGGCCATCCTGCTGCTGCTGGAAGCCTGCCGACGCGCCATCGGCCTGGCCTTTCCCATCCTGGTGCTGATCGCCCTGGCCTATGCGGCCTTCGGCCACTACCTGCCCGGCGTATGGGGCCATGGCGGCTTCCGCTGGGACGACCTGGTGGCCACCTTCTACATGAGCCCCACCGGCATCTACGGCAGCCTGATGCGCACTTCCTCCACGGTAATCGTGATCTTCATCATGTTCGGCGCGCTGCTGGTCACCACCGGTGGCGGCGATACCTTCATGCGCCTCTCCAATGCCGCCACCGGACGCATGGCGGGCGGACCGGCCAAGGCCGCCACCCTGTGCAGCGCCATGTTCGGCAGCATCAGCGGCAGCACCGCCGCCAACGTGGCCACTACCGGCGTGTTCACCATCCCGCTGATGAAGCGCAATGGCTACAGCCCGCGCTTCGCCGCCGCCACCGAGGCTTCGGCCTCCACCGGTGGTCAGATCCTGCCGCCGGTCATGGGCGCGGCGGCCTTCGTCATGGCCGACGTGATCTCGACCAGCTACCTGAACATCATCGGTGCGGCGCTGATCCCGGCGCTGCTGTTCTATCTCGCCATATGGATGAGCGTGCACTTCGAAGCCAAGCGCCTGGGCCTCAACCCGATCCCCAAGTCGGAGCGTCCCACCCTGCGCGAGGGCCTGTTCAACATCGAAACGCTGGTGATTCCGCTGGCGGTGCTGATCGCCCTGCTGGTGATGCGCTACACCCCCACCACCGCCGCGGTAGCCGCCTACTTCACCGCCCTGCTGCTCTATCTGCTCTCCTGGCGCAGCCCCGGCACCTTCGTCGAGCGCCTGAAGTCGCTGCCGGCCGCCTTGGAAGCCGGCGCCATGACCGCGGCCATGATCGCGGTGATCATCGGCAGCGTGGCGATCATCGCCTCGGTGATCAGCCTCACCGGCCTGGGGCTCAAGGTTTCCTCGGTGATCCTCGTCGTCAGTGGCGGCGACGTGCTGGTGACACTGCTGCTGGCCATGGTGGTGGCGATCATCCTCGGCATGGGCCTGCCCACCGTCGCGGCCTACATGCTGGCTGCCTCCGTGGTCGCCGCGGCCTTCGTCGAGGCCGGGTTGCCGAGCCTCTCGGCCCACCTGTTCATCCTCTACTTCGCCATCCTTTCCGGCGTCACTCCGCCGGTGGCACTGGCCGCCTACATCGGTGGCGCCATCGCCGGCTCGCACTGGTTCCACACCGCGCTCACCGCCACCAAGATCTCGCTGGGCGGCTTCTTGATCCCCTACATGTTCATCTACCACCCGCCGCTGCTGGGCAACGGTACGGGGCTGGAGATCGCCCTGGCGGTAGGCAGCGGCGTGCTCGGCATCATTGCCCTGGCGGCCTCCACCATCGGCTACTTCCTGCGCCCCTGCTCCTGGCCCGAGCGCGGCCTGCTGCTGGCCGCGGCCCTGATGCTGATCAGCGGCCAATGGATCACCGACGCACTGGGCATCGCCCTGATCGGCGGCGTATGGGCCTGGCAATATCGCCAGAATCGCAGCACATTAGAAGCTTCTTCTTCACCTGTGGCCAGCAAGGAGCCTGCCCAATGAAGATCGTGATACCCGACGACTATCAGGACTGCGTGCGCCATCTCGACGCCTTCGCCAAGCTGGAGGGCCACGACGTCACCCTCTACAACGACACCGTGACCGATCAGGACGCCCTCGTGGAACGCTTCGGTGATGCTGACGCCTTAGTGCTGATTCGCGAGCGCACACCGATCACCGCCTCACTGCTGGCCCGGCTGCCCCGACTCAAGGCGATCAGCCAGACCGGCGGCGGCGCGGCCCACGTCGACATGGTCGCCTGCAAGCGTCACGGGGTCACGGTCATGGCCGGCACCGGCTCGCCCCATGCCGCAGCCGAACTCACCTGGGGCCTGGTGCTGGCCGCCATGCGCCACATTCCCGAGGAGTTCGAGAACCTCAAGGCCGGCCGCTGGCAGCGCACCCTGGGTACCGGTCTCAAGGGCCGCACCCTGGGGCTCTTCGGCTACGGCAAGATCGGCAAGCTGATGGCCTGCTACGGCCAGGCCTTCGAGATGAACGTGCTGGTATGGGGCCGCGAGAGCACCCGCGCCCGCGCCGTGGAAGCCGGCCTCGAAGTAGCGGGAAGCCAGGCCGAGCTGTTCGAACGCAGCGACGTGCTGAGCCTGCACCTGCGACTCAATGACGGTACTCAGGGGATCGTCACCGCCGAGGATCTTGCACGCATGAAGCCCAGCGCCCTGCTGGTCAATACCAGCCGAGCGCCGCTGATCGAGCCGGGCGCCTTGGAGGCCGCCCTGCGTGCCGGCCGGCCGGGCCGTGCTGCGGTGGATGTGTTCGAAGAAGAGCCCGTGACGCGCCATCCGCTGCTCGAACTGCCCAACTTCCTCGCCACGCCGCACCTGGGCTACGTCGAGAAGGACAGCTACGAGCTCTACTTCGGAGACGCCTTCGACAACCTGCTGGCCTTCGACGCGGGTCAGCCGGTGAAGAACCTGGCCGAGTAAACAGGCCGTGTACAACCACAACGACAAACGAGGAGATCCGCCATGAGATTGCCCAGCTCATTCCAGCATGCCCTGAAGCCACTTGCCGCGGCGGCGCTCATCACCAGTCTGGCCGCACCAGCGGCGGCCCAGCAAGCGGTCAGTATCGGCACATCGCCGGCCGCCTCCGGCTGGTACTTCGGCTTCTCGGAGCTCTCGCGGCTGGTCAGCGCCGACGCCCCGCTCGAGGTATCGGTGCGCGAGACCGGCGGCTCGCGGGAGAACGCCATTCGCCTCGGCCGTGGCGAGCTCGACATGGGCCTGATCGACGCGCCGGGCGCCTATGAGGCCTACACCGGCACGGGGCGCTACGAGAACGACGCCATCGACCAGATGCGCATGGTGCTGTGGGTGGCGCCCTCGACCATGCACTGGGCGGTACGTCAGGACAGCGGCATCGAGACCTTCGAGGATCTCGCTGGCGAACGCTTCAACCCCAGCAGCATCGGCGGCGGTGGTGAGTACATCACCGAGCTGGTGTTCAACGCCCTGGGCATCGCGCCGGACTTCCAGCGCATGAGCATGTCCGATGCCGCCGATGCCGTGGTCGACGGACGCATCGTCGGCTTCAGCTACAACGGCATCCCGCCGATCCCGGCCTTCACCGAAGTGCACTCCTCGCGCCCGCTGCGGGTGCTCTCGCTGACCGACGAGCAGGTCGCCACCGCCACCGAGGCGCTGCCCTTCCTCGCGCCCACCGAGATCCCCGAAGGCACCTACCGCGACATGCCGGCCGCCACCACCCTTGGCACCTATATCGGCATCGCCGCCACCAGCGACCTCGACGAGGACGCCGCCTACGAGTTCACGCGCGCCTATTGGGAAAACATCGAGAAGCTGGGCCAGACCTTCGCCCCGGCCCAGGGCATGAGCCCGGAGATCTCGGTGGAGAACACCGCCACCCCGCTGCATGCCGGCGCGCTGCGCTACTACCGCGAGATCGGCATCGAGGTGCCGGACGAGCTGGTGCCGCCGGAAGCGCAGTAAGCGCCAGCGCCCAGCACGCAAACGCCGCCGGAGGACAGCCCCGGAGGCATAATATTATTGAGAGCCATTATTGAGAATGATTATCGTGAATGCTAGCCTGCTGCCATCTTTCGCGGAGTCCCGCCACCATGGCCAAGCAGAGCTACCAAGTCTTCGACATTACCCTTTCCCGCCGCACCCAGGTCAGCCCTTCGCTGGTCAGGTTCACCTTCACCGGCTCCGATGTATCGCGCATGGCGACCTACGCGCCGGATCAACGCATCAAGCTGTTCTTTCCCATCGGCAGCGGTAGTCTTGATGCTCTGTTCGGCTGCGTCGAAGGCGAACCCGACGACTGGTACGCCGCCTATCGCGCCCTGCCGGAAGCCCTGCGCCCGCCAATGCGCACCTACACCATTCGCGAGCTGCGCGCCGAACGTGGCGAAGTGGACGTCGAGTTCGTGCTGCACGGTGATACCGGGCCCGCCTCGAGCTGGGCCATGCGCGCCCAGCCAGGCGATCGCCTGGCCATGACCGCCCCGGTCGCCGATGTGGAGAGCGCCGGCGTGGGCTACGAGTGGAAGCCGCCGCGCGGCGTGAAGCGCATCCTGGTGGTGGCCGACGAAACCGCCCTGCCGGCGGCGGCCGGCATCCTGGAGGAACTCGCCGTGCGTGCCGATCGTCCGCAGGTGGAGGCACTGATCGAGGTGCCGCTGGGCGACGATACCCAGACACTTCCTTCGACGGCCAAGGTCAGCTGGCTGCCGCGTGATGCCACACCCGGCTGCGCCCACGGCGGGCGGCTGCTGCGCGCCGTGCGCGACATCGACCTGCGCGCCGAAGTCGCAAGCCTCGGCGGCAAGCCCGAGAGTGTCGACGCCAATGCCGATGTCCATGAGGAGCCCGGTGACGAGCTGCTCTGGGAAGCCGCAACGGCCGATGACGGCGCCCCCTTCTACGCCTGGATCGCCGCCGAGAGCAAGGTGGCGCTCGGCATTCGCCGTTACCTGGTCAACGAATGCGGGCTGCCCAAGCGCTACGTCAGCAGCATGGGCTACTGGCGCGAAGGCAAAGTGCTGGGCTGAGCCTTATCGATAATAGGCATCCTCTTCGATCCGCGAGGCTGTCGCTGCCGGCAAGGCGACAGGGGAGCGGAGCGGAGCCCGGGTCGTATCGGCCAGGGTGAAGGCACCCACCACCTCGGCCAGGCGCAGCGACTGCTCCTCGAGCCGCTCGGCGGCGGCGCTCGATTCTTCAACCAGGGCGGCATTCTCCTGGGTCATGCGGTCCAGCTCGGCGACCGCCACATTGACCTGGCCGATGCCGTCGCTCTGCTCGCCGGTGGCCGCGGTGATCTGCTGTAGCACGTCGCTCACTCGGGAAACGCTGGTGACGATCTCGTTCATGGTCGCGCCGGCCTGAGTGACCAATTCGGAGCCGCTGCGTACCTTCGTCTCCGAAGCATCGATCAGGGCCTTTACCTCTCGCGCGGCGGCCGCCGAACGGCTGGCCAACTGGCGCACTTCACCGGCAACCACGGCGAAGCCCCGCCCCTGCTCGCCGGCGCGGGCCGCCTCCACCGAGGCGTTCAATGCCAGCAGGTTGGTCTGGAAGGCGATGCCATCCATCACAGTGACGATCTCGGCGATCTGGCGCGAGGCGCCGTTGATCTCATCCATGGTGGACACCACCCGAGACACCACTTCACCACCGCGAGCGGCAACCTCGGAGGCCGACTGCGACAGCGCATTGGCTTCACGAGCGGACTCGGCTGTGTGCTCCACGGTACTGGTGATTTCCTCCATCGAAGCCGAGGTCTGCTGCAAACTGGCGGCGGCAGTATCGGTACGCCGCGACAAATCCTGTCCACCGCTGGCGATCTCGGTGGCGGCGACACGCACCGCCTCGCTGCTTACGCGCACCTCGAGCAACACGTCATGGATCTTGTCGGCGAAGGCATTGAACTGAATGGCCAGCTCTGCGCTCTCGTCACGCCCTTCGACCGGCAGACGCTGGGTCAGGTCGCCGTCGCCGGAGGCGATTTGGCGCATACGCCCGGCCAGCTCCCGCAACGGCCTGGCAATGCCACCGCCCACCAACCAGATCGCCACCAGGCCAAGGCCGGCGACCAGCAGCCCCACCAGCCCCATGCCCCACAAGTGCTGGCGACGCTGGTCGCCCAGGGTACGCTGCAGTGCACCCAACTCGGCCAGCACCACCTCCCGCGGCAGACGGGTGAGCAGCACCCAGGGCGCCTGGTCGTCGCTGACGCTGAAGGGCAAGTAGAGTTCCAGCATGCCGTCGGCATCCTCTATGCGCTGCATCTCACCGCTGCGCTGGGCCTCGAGAATGCGCTGCTGTACCGCATCGCCCATCACCTGCCCAGCCGCCTCCCCCAGGGAGCCGTCATCGGCGGTATAGGCCGCCACGCTGCCCAGCGAGGCAATCAGCGCCATCTCGCCGGCGCCGTCATAAAGCCCCTGGTTGGCTTGAGTCAGGAACTCCTGGGTGAAATCCACCGACATGTCGACACCAGCGATACCGCGGAACTCACCCTCAACGACGATCGGTACGTTGAAAGAGGTGACCATGCGCATGACCCCGGCATAATCGTAGGCTGCCGGGTCGATGATGCAGGGCGCCAGGGTATCGCGCGGACAGAGATAGTATTCGCCCCGTCGCATGCCGTTGCCCAGCGGCGCCTCGCTTTCCATGTTCTCCTCGGTGAGAACGCCCAGTCGCATGCTGCCATCGGCCTCGCGGACCCACCAAGGGCGGAAGCGTCCGCTGCCCTCGGCAAACCCGGTTTCGGTATACATGGCATCGGCACCGAAGGCGTTGGGCTCCCAGCCGATATAGGCATCCAGCAACTCGGCATTCTCGACCACCGTGTGACGCACCAGTTGGGAGAGCTCCTTGCGGCTCAGGCGTAGTTGAGGACGGCCATCCTCACCCGGCATTCCCATGAGAGCGTTGGTATGGGCCAATTGGCTGGCCAGAGTCAGCGCCCGATCCAGTTCGTTGCGAATGCGCTCGGCTTCGGCGTGGGCCAGCGAGGAGAGCCGCTGGTCGATGCCGCTCTCGAGCAGGGACTGGGTGTGTTCGGCTACCACGTCCTGGGTGCGCGAAGCGGACACCAGCGAATAGCTCACCAGCGCAGCCGTCACGGCCAGAAGACAGGCACCGGCCAGGGCGACGACGAGCAGTCGAAGGGAGCGGAATCGAAGACGCATGGAAGTACTCGGTATTGTTGTCGGAGAGAGGCCCAATGGCTGACCATAGCGCTTTCCTCAACATAAAGGCTTAGTCAAAACGACTGAGAGCTTGGTATTCGCGCCACCGCGCCGCGTGCAATCGCGATGTCCTGTCTTGGACACAATAACGGGACACCTTGCCCCGGGCGAGCTAGCCTCTGGTAACCGTATGCAACGGACGAGAGGAGCAATCCATGCCCAAGCACATTACCTACTATCTGAGCCTGGTATCACCCTGGACCTACCTGGGCCATGCCCGGCTCGGCGAGATCGCCGCCCGCCACGGCGCAACGATCGACTACGTGCCGGTCTCGGTCAGCGGCATCTTCCCCAGGACAGGCGGGCTGCCGCTGCCCAAGCGCGCGCCCGAACGCCAGGCCTATCGCCTGGCGGAGCTGCGACGCTGGCCACACCAGCTCGGTGTACCGCTCAACGTGGAACCCAAGCATTTCCCTACCGATGATCGCCCGGCGGCGCGCCTGGCGCTGACCGCCAAGGCCCAGGGGCACGACATTGCCGAACTGGCGTTAGCGATACTCAGGGCCTGTTGGGCCGAGGAGCGCGACATTGCCGACCTCGCCACGCTGCGCGAGATAGCAGACGCCTGCGGCCTGGATGGCCAGGCGTTGTTACAGGAAGCACAAGAAGATCAAGGGCAGCAGCGCCTCGACGCGGCCTGCGAGCAGGCCATCGCCGCCGGCTGCTTCGGCGTTCCTTGGTACGTTGTCGAAGGGGAGCCGTTCTGGGGTCAGGACCGCCTGGAGCTGGTAGAGAAGAAGCTGGCAGGAGAACTGTGAGTCAAACCGTCATGCACGCACTCAGCCCCCAGGGACTCGCCATTGTCGACGAGCTCGCCGAGCGTCACGCTTTCAGTCGCGACGCCATTGCGCACATGGTATCGGCCGTGGCCGACGGTAATGGCCAGATGGCGATGTTTTCGCATCCCGAATTCGGCGGCCCCGGCCAATGGATGCAGGGTGGCATGCTGATGCTGAGCGACCCTCTCAACCATGCCTTGAACGCTCGCGTGGATGCGCTGTGCCACGAGATTGGGGAGATGATTGGTGAGCAAGCGGGTGAGATAGTTGCCCATCAGTCGGCTTGGCCCGCCGCGGAAGAGAACCCTGCCTGGTGGCCGGCGGAACTCGGCACTCCCAGCGCGACCGGCGAGCAGAACGGTTTACGCTACGCCTACTTTGCCCAGGCTCGGCGCCTCGTCGTGCAGACCGAAGATTCCCTCCGGGTCTATGACACTCTTGACCATCGCATCAGTGGCTTTGCCCAGCAGCAAGGAGGCCAGAGCCGGTTTACCGTGACCAGCCAGCACGGGGAAGTCGATCTGACGAGCCTGCCGGTGATTTCCATCAGAAAACAGCCGCCGAGCTAGGCTCTGTCCGAAAACTGGCTGCGCTCGGCCATACGGCGTTAAAAATAGGCTCAAAGTACTCATTTACACCCCGTAAACTCCGTCTTTTCGCCATTTTTTGCCTTGCCTGGCCTTCGCTCGCCGACTTTTCAGACAAAGCCCAGGAAGCGTCTCAAGCTACAAAGGGATCTACCGGCGTGCACGGCCCAAACGCGGCCTCGATGACCTCGGCCGCCTCCAGCACCAGGTCGTCGCGGAAGCGATCGGCGTACAGCTGAACGGTCATCGGTGCGTTGTCGATCGGCTGGGTCGGCAACACGACAGCGGGGAAGCCGAGCAGATTGCCGGGGGTGACGAACCACTGCATGCTCAGCATCAGATCAGCGCCGGCGGGCGATGCGACATCGGCATCATGCACGAACGGTGCCGAAGGCCAGACGGGTCCCAGAATAATGGGATACTCCGCAAAGAACGCCGCCCAGGCCCGGCCGAGACGCGAACGCTCCTGATACAGCGCGGCATGGGTCACCGTCGGATCAACCTTGGCGATCAGGGCATCCATGAGCATGGCCGCCTCCGCGCTGAGCATAGGACGCATCGGCTCGGCCGTAAGGCTCAGGTCGGACATCTGGAATTGCGTCCAGAGATGGTTGATCAGCTCGATTTCCGGCGGTATCGCCTCCTCCACCTGGTAACCGGCAGCAGCAAGTGCCTCGCCGGCCGCCTGCACGCCGGCGACAATAGTCGGCTCGACAATAGTGCCAGGCAGCGATGTCACCATGGCAACACGTCGCGGGACTCGTGGGCCTTCCAGCGCCACCGTGACCGAACGAGGATCGCGCACGTGCTGCCCGTGAACCTGCTCCAGCACGAGCCTGAGATCGGCCACGCTGCGGGCTATGGGGCCATCGGTCAGCATCACCTGGGCACTCAGGAAGCCGTCGCCGGCCCCCCCGAAGGGAACGCGCCCCTGGGTGGGTTTCAATGCCGCGACACCGCAGCAGAACGCAGGATTTCTCAGTGATCCGCCGATGTCATTGCCGATGCCGAGCGGCGACATACCGGACGCCACGGCCGAACCTTCTCCACCACTACTGCCCCCCGCGGTCAGCTGTGCGTTCCACGGATTGCGCGTCAGCCCTCTGAACGGGTTACTGGTAGAGACCCGCAGGCCCATTTCCGGCATGTTGGTACGCCCGATGGGAATGGCGCCGGCGGCGCGCATCCGCTCGACCACCGGTGCATCCTGCTGTGGCAAAGCATTGGCGTTCGCGGCCAGGCCGAAGGTGGTCGGGGTACCGAGGCAATCGATATTCTCCTTCACCGTGATCGGCACCCCGTGCAGGGGCAGCAGATCGCGTTCCCCCATCTTTTTACGATAGGCGTCCGCCGCATCCGCCGTCTCACGAGCCGACGTGAGCAGCATGACAGTGACAGCGTTGAGGGTTGGATTGACCGCCTCGATCCGCGCCAGGTGCGCATCGATCACCTCGCGGCTCGATACTTCCCCGGATCGGATAAGGGCCACTAATGTCGTGGCCGATTGCCGCCAGAGGTCCTGCGAACGGCTCGGACCCTGGGGCGAAGGACGCTTTCTCATGATTCCAATTCCCTTGTGGCCGTGTCGCCGGCTAACTGAGGCGGTACGGGATGCGATCCTGCATCGTCAAGACGTGTTGGCACTGGCGCGGGCAAATCGGCGGGCAGAACGGAGGATAGAGGGGGCTGCGAGCGATGCCTATCTAGCAGGATAGTCGCTCATGGCGAATTCTCTGCAAGCAGTCGATGGGCATGCCGGACCGGCCCCCTAGCGCGTCACCATCAGCAGTCCGGCCAACAGCGCAATGCCACCGGCGATGAAATTCATCGTCAGCGGTTCGCCGAGCAGGGCAGCGCCGAATAGCACGCCGAATACCGGCGACAGGAACGAGAAGATACCCAGTTGCGAGGCGAAATAGCGCCGCAGCAGCGAGAACCACAGCAACAGCGCGGCAAAGGAGATCACCAGTGTCTGAAAGGCCAGACTGGCGATGACGCCACCGGTCGCATGAATGCGGCCGAGATCGCCCAGTAGCGTGGCGACGGGCAACAGCAACAGGCCGGCGATGACGAGCTGGTAGCACAAGGTCTGGACCGGCGGCGCTTCGGACAGCGACGAGCGCCGAATCACCAGCGTGGTCGCGGCCCAGGAGAGACCCGCCAGCAGCCCCAGGGCATCGCCCAGCAGGATGGCTCCGGCGTTCTCGACAGCGGTCGTCGGCGCCATCGCCATGGCCATGCCGGCGAAGGCCAACCCGACACCCGCCCACTGCCGCCTCGTCAGTTGCTCGCCTGGCACCCACCAATGCAGCCCCAGCGCGGCGAACACCGGCGCGGTGTACAGAAACACCGACATGTGCGATGCCAGCGTATGGTTCAGCCCCCACGCCACGAACACGAATTCCGCGGTGAACCCCAACCCCACCAATAGCCCTGGCCCGAGGCGGGCGCGAAAATCGGCCAGCCGCAAGCCATGCCGGTAGGCCAAGGCCACCACTAGTAGCGCCGCGATGGTGGAACGCAGGGCGATCTGCGCCAGCGGCGAGATATCGGCAGCGACCGCCTTGATCGCAACCTGCTGAAGCCCGAGCGCCAGGCAGAACAGCACCATCAGGCCGCTCGCCGGCAAGTCGATGTGACGGCGTGTGGCTGTGCTCGCCACAGACTCAGTTTGAGTCAATCTCCTGGTGTGTTCCATACTGCCTCCTTGACCATGAATACCGCCAGTCAAGCAGCTGTTAGAACTTGCTCCAAACGATTACTCGGCCGCCCTAGGCTCAGGAAAAATCACTCTATGAAGATCGAGCGCCTGCCCCTCAACGCACTCCGGGCGTTTGCCGAAGCGGCACGGGAGGGAAGCTTCAAGACCGCCGCCGGCCGCCTGGGTGTCACTCCCGGTGCGGTCAGCCGACAGATCAAGCAGCTCGAGGATAGGCTGGGGATTCCTCTCTTCGATCGGCACGCCAACGGCGTCCGCCTGAACGAGGCCGGACGCCACCTGGCCGCCGACATCGACAGCGGCCTGGAGCGCATCGCCGCGGGGGTCGCGGCCGCAAGGGAGCGGGCACGCAGCGCCGCCACCCTGTCGCTGAGCGCCCCACCCTCCTTCCTGCAGTTGTGGCTGCTGCCGCGTCTGGCAAATTTCGAAGCCTCGGAGCAGGAGCTCAGCATCTCCCTCGATGCCAACCAATCGCTTACCGTGCCCGCCTGGCAAGGCGACGGCGCGCGCCTGGCGATTCGCTATGGCCGTGGCCCCTGGCCGGGCGTGACGAGCCATCGCCTGTTCGCCGATGAACTGTTTCCCGTCTGCGCCCCGTCATTGCTGCAACAGGGCCAGCCTCTGCGGGAACCCGCCGACCTGGCCGAGCACACCCTGCTGGACGTCAGTTGGGAATCGCGACAAGGGATCGACTTTCCCGGCTGGAGCGAATGGCTCGAGGCCGCCGGCGTCGGCGACAAGGTCGCCCCACCACAGCGCCGTTATTCGCTGTTCGGCCTGGCCCTGGATCAGGCCATCGCCGGGCACGGCATCATGCTCGCCAACCACCCCATCGCGATGGATCGATTGAAGAGCGGCATCCTCGTGCGCCCCTTCGGCGAACGCTACGTTCTCGCCTCGCCCATGACCTACGACCTGCTGGTGCCCGCCACCGGCGACGCACCGCCCGCGGTCGGTCGATTCATCGACTGGCTGCTGGCCGAAGCCGCCGCCTTCGACCGGGAAACGCTCGGCGGCAAGGCGGACTAGTTTCCGTTCAGGCCGGCCTTTCCACCCCGAACAGGTCACTCGTACGGGCATAGTCGCTGCCCGCCATGCGCCCGATGGGCTTGAGCTCGTCCACCGAGACATGGCGGCCATTCCATATCGCATCGTCAACGTGGATTGACACGACCTCGGCAAGCACCAGGCAGCCCGCCATGGGCTGGTCGCCGAAGCGTACGATCTCGCGCAGTCGGCAACCGAAGGCCACCGGGGCAGCCGCCACCCGCGGCACCGACAACCCCGGCATGGTCACCTTCTCCAGCCCCGCCAGGGCGAACTCGTCTTCTCCCGCCGGCAGGCTGGCGCTGGTGACGTTCATCGCCTCCACCAGCGCTTCGCCACTGATGTGCACCACGCACTCCGGCACCTGCTCCAGGTTGCGGATGGTGTCCTTGGGCTGGCCTTCGCCGTTGAGCAGCGGCGAGAAACCCAGCACCGGCGGCGCCACGCTCACCACATTGAAGAAGGAGAACGGCGCCAGGTTGGTATTACCGTCTCGATCATGGGTCGACACCCAGGCGATGGGGCGCGGACAGATCGTTCCGCAAAACAAACGATAGATGGCGCCGCTGCTCAGCGGCGCCTCTTCCAGCAAATAGTCGCTCATGGCCAGCCCTTGCTGCAGTCGGTGAGGCCTCCCATCCTACACCTGTCGCTGAACCGCTCAATGCGTCAGCGCCAGCCCTTCCACCTGTGTCGGGGGCAGCAAGGCCAGCGTGGCTTTCATTTCACGCACCTCTTCACCGGGAGGCCGGCCGAAGAAGCGCTTGAACTCGCGGCTGAACTGCGAAGGGCTCTCGTAGCCCACCCTGGCGGCGGCTGACGCGGCGGGCAGGCCATCACGGATCATCATGATCCGGGCCTGATGCAGCCGCGTCGACTTGATGTATTGAAGAGGCGACGTCTGCGTCACCGCCTTGAAGTGCACATGGAACACCGCGGTACTCATGCCGACCTCGCTGGCCAGGCGCCCCACCTCCAGGGGCTCGGCATAATCCGCGTGGATACGCTGCAGCGCCTTGGCAATCCTGCCGAACTGGCCCTGATGAGCCAGCGCCGCGCGCACGCTTCCGCCCTGTTCGCCGACCAGTACGCGGTAGTAGATCTCCCGCACGATATCGGGCGCCAGCACCTGCGCCTCGAGAGGTGAAGTCAACGCCTCGAGCAGCCTGAGAGTGGCATCCGCCATAGGCGCACCGAGCGGTGTGGAGAGCATGCCCCGCGGCGGTGCCGCCGAACGTGAATCCGTCTGGTCCAGCAGGAAGACCAGCTCCGCCACCACGGCCATGTCCAAGCGAATCGACATGGCCAGCAGAGGTTCCTCGGGGCTTGCCTCGGTTTCAGAGGAAAAGGGAAGCGGCACCGACAGCACCAGATAGTGCAGAGCATCGTAGAGATAGACCTCGCCGCCCAGGTAGCCTCGCTTGCGCCCCTGGCACACGATGACGATGCTCGGCTCGTACAGCACCGGCGTGAGCTTCAGTGGGCGATTCGAACGCAGGAAGCGCACCCCATCCAGCAAGGATTGGGTGTAGCCCTCATGCGGCGCGAGCCGATACAGCTGCTCGACCATCCGTTCATGGGGAAGGCTGACAGGCCTTGATGTCATCGCACAGCCCCCTCTTTCACTTCCTGATGGATTCATCTTTAGGCAACAATATCCAACATATGACATCTCAAGGAAAGCCCCACCAATAGGATTAGGCAATATATCGATAGGAATTGATCTGTCGACATTCCCGCCGCCTCCGTAGGCTTGTCACAACGACGCTCTTACTCGTTTTCTGGCTCAACGATCGATTGTCCGAGCCCTGCGAGAGTGTCGCCCCAAGCCACTCATACGGAGCCTATCCCATGAGCAAAGTGATTCTTCTCACCGGCGCCAGCAGCGGCATTGGCGAAGCCACCGCACGGTTACTGGCAAGTCACGGCCATCGACTGGTCGTTGGTGCTCGCCGCACCGACAGGCTGGAAACCCTGGCCCAAGCCATTCGCGCCGAAGGCGGCAGCGCGGACTACCGCGCGCTGGACGTCACCCAGCGCGAAGACGTGCAAGCCTTCGCCGATACCGCGCTGGAGCTTCACGGCCGTATCGACGTCATCATCAACAATGCCGGCGTCATGCCGCTCTCGCCCCTAGCCTCGCTCAAGATCGACGAGTGGGACCGCATGATCGACGTCAACATCCGCGGCGTGCTGCACGGCATTGCCGCCGTGTTGCCCACCATGCAATCCCAGGGTAGCGGGCAGGTGATCAACATCTCCTCCATCGGCGGCCTCTATGTGGTGCCCACAGGCGCCGTCTACTGCGCGACCAAATACGCCGTGCGCGCCATTTCCGACGGGCTGCGCCAGGAGAACGACACGCTCCGCGTGACCTGCGTCTATCCCGGCGTGGTGGAGTCGGAGCTGGCCAACACCATCACCGATGCCAGTGCCGCGGAAGCGATGGCGAGCTTCCGCCAGATCGCACTCAAGCCCGACGCCATTGCCGCGGCCATCGCCCATGTCATCGCCCAGCCCGACGACGTGGATACCAGCGAGATCGTGGTTCGCCCCACCGCCAGCCCGGCATGAGCCCGACCGCTTCGAGGAAAATCCAATGCTCTCATTTTCCACACCGCGCAAGTCCATGCTCGCCAGCCTCACCCTCGTCGCCATGACGGTCCTGCCCTTCACGGCTCAGGCGACAACGACTGAAGCGCGCAGCGCACGAGGCGCCGAGATGATCCGTCATCTCAACAACGGCGAAGCGCAGCCAAACCTAGAGGCCATGCGCGAAGAGTTTCCCTTCCTCGCTGAAGCGACGGAAGCATACGCCCTGGGTGATGTCTGGGGACGGGATGTACTCGACGATCGCACACGACAGCTCGCTGCCGTCGCCGCCATGGCGGCTCTGGGAGAAACCGGCCTCATGCGCGTCCATGCCGGCTACGCCCTCAATGTCGGCGCTTCGGAAGATGAGTTGAAGGAGATCGTTTACATGATCACCGTACCGGCCGGGTTTCCGCGTGCCATTGCCGCCTCGCAAGTGCTTTCCGAGCTGTTCTCGGAACGACGCTCCAGTGCTATCGAGTGATCGATGATGTCGACCAGCCCCGGCCCTCAACCTAGAGCGCTACTGTGCGCCGTCCTCGCCACTGTCTTGATGCACAGCATCGGCGCACAGGCGGAAAACCTCCAAGGAGACCTCCCCATGGCAGACCACCCCTACGTCGGAATGTGGGTCACCGACGACGGCCACATACGCCACGAACTCTTGCCGAACAACCGCTACGACGAAGCCCGCGGCAAGCGTGAAAGCGCTTATCAAGGCCGTTACCAAGTAACCGGCAACACCATCGAGTACTGGGACGATACGGGCTTCACTGCCGACGGTGAGTTCATCGACGACGTGCTCTATCACGCCGGCATGGTGCTACGGCGTGAAGAGTAGCACCCGCCGACTTGAAGAATTTCACACCTGTTTCATTGAAGGAAAACACACGATGAAAATTCAGAAAATCTCACTATTTCTTGTACTTGCTCTTGCCTCGAGTGCAGCTCTTGCCGAAAGGGGCGCAGAGGAGCCGGTTCCGCCGCTCCTCGCATCCTCCAATGCAACCGGCCAGAACAGCTTCGAACGCCTGGATCTTGATGGCGATGGCTATATCTCACGGGAGGAAGCCCAAGCGGGAACGCTACCGGAAATCTTCCTGTTCATGGATCGCAACCATGATGGGCTGATCTCGCGGCAGGAGTTCCACTACCGTCCGCGTTGATAGCTCGCCATAGCGTAAAGCCATGTGCAGGTCACAGCAGATTTCAGTCTGCACATGGAGAAGGGGGCCAAGCGCCCCCTTTGTCAGTTCTGGACGATTGCTAGTCTCGTGGCGAATTCTCTTCAGGCAGGAGATGGACAGGCCGGGACGCCTCTTTCTCTCCGGAAACGAGGCCCTGGTTGAGCTGCCCGAACGGCACATGCACCGACGGCAGGATATCGCTGGTGGCCGAGAGGTGGGACGCCTGGTCGTCGAAAAAGATATGCGGCTTGATGATGCCGAGAACATGCTCCTTGGCGATGCCGCCGAGGAAGTAGGCTTCGTTGACGGTCACGCCCCAGCTACGCATGGTATGGATGACCCGCTCGTGGGCCGGCGCGTTGCGGGCCGTCACGATGGAAACCCTGACCTTGGGGCGATAGGCGCCCTGGGTTTCCTCTTCGCGCTGCTTCTCCAGCATCTGGATGTGGGCCAGCTTGCGCAGGAATACGGCCAGCAGGCCCGCCTCGGACGGTACCTGGGCATTGGCCCGTTCGTATTCACGAAACGCCTCGATCCCCTGCTGCTGGTAGATGGTCTCGGATTCGTCGGTGACCAGCACGCCATCGAAGTCGAAGGCGATGCGCAGCTCCTCCTCGTCGGTGAGGTCGAGATCGCCCGAAGACAGCACCTGCCCCGCCGGGTGCCCCGCCAATATCGCCTGATCGACATCCTGGCGATTGGCCGACAGGAAAAGGCTGATGTTCAACGCCGGAATGAAGCGGTGGGGGTAGCGCCCCTGCAGGAAGATCGCCCGCGTGATGCCCAGTTCATGGTGCTCGATGGATTTCATGACACGCAGCCCGGTTTCCGGGTCGTTGCGCGAGAGCAGCACCACCTCGATGGGCGGATTGTCCGGACTGAGTTCATTCAATGAAAGCAGGCGCTTGATGAACGGGAAGGCAACGCCGGTGCTTAACGGTTTGTTCTCGTTATCGCGCTGGTAGATGCGATAGGACGCCTCCCCCTGCTCGCGGAAGACCCGGTCGGACTCCGCCAGATCGAACAGGGCGCTGGACGCCAGCCCGATTACCAGGCGTTCGCTGAGATCGTAGGCCATGGCCGCCCCTAATGAAGAAGTGCAATGCACGATCTCCAGACCATGCCTCAGAGTTTTCGGCCAGACAAGCGCCGATCCGTATAGGCGTCTCGGCTTGGAAGCGCATGACCGTAAAAGCGTAAACCCGTAAAACTGCAAAGCTGTATTTATGGCAACATGGTTGAGTTCATGTATGCAGCAAGGACCCGCCATGCCGTTCGCCGCTACGCCCCTCACCCCCGGCTTCATGGTCGTTCATGGCAACCGCCTGGAGGACCTGCGCGGCGTGGCGGTGGAGTGGATGAAACGCCACCCGCTCGCACCGCTGGAGAACGAGACGATCCTGGTGCAGAGCAACGGCATCGGCCAGTGGATGAAGCTGGCGCTGGCCGCCGACGAGGCCGATGGCGGCAGCGGCATCGCCGCCGCGCTGGACGTCACCCTGCCGGCGCGCTTCCTGTGGCAGGCCTACCGCGCCGTGCTCAACCATGTGGAAGGCGACCCCAACGCGGTGCCGGCCACCTCGCCCTTCGACAAGTCGCACCTGATCTGGCGGCTGCTGCGCCTGCTGCCCGAGCTGATGCCGCGGGACGAATTCGCCCCGCTGCGCCGTTTCCTCGAAGGCGACAGCGACCTGCGCAAGCACCATCAGCTCGCCGAGCGCCTGGCCGACCTGTTCGACCAGTATCAGGTCTACCGCGCCGACTGGCTCGACGCCTGGGCCCGCGGCGAGGACGTGCTGATCTCCGCCCGCGGCGAGGCGCGCCCCATCGACGACACCCAACGCTGGCAGCCGGCCCTGTGGCGAGCCGTGGTGCACAGCGTTGCCGAAGACGTGGGCGACGACGGCGTGGCCTCCAGCCGCGCCATGGTGCACCGGCGTTTCCTCGAGGCGTCGCGCCAGCTCGATGGCGATAATCGCCCCGTTGGTCTTCCAAGGCGGGTGATGGTGTTCGGCATCTCCTCGCTGCCCCAGCAGTCGCTGGAAGCGCTGGCCGCCATCGCCCGCTGCTGCCAGGTGGTGCTGTGCGTGCACAACCCCTGCCAGCACTACTGGGCCGACATCATCGAGCACAAGGACCTGCTCCGCGCCCAGCGCTACCGCCAACGGCGCAAGGAGGGCATGCCGGCGCAGCTCGACGTGCTCGGCGTTGGCAGCGATGACGGAGCGCAGAGCCTTCACCTGCACGCCCAACCGCTGCTGGCCGCCTGGGGCAAGCAGGGCCGCGACTACCTGCGCCTGCTCGACGAGCACGACGATGCCCAGCAGTACGAGCGCCTGTTCGCCGCCGACTCGCTGCGCATCGACCTGTTCGAGCCCTTCGTGCGCGAGGGGAACGGCCGGCTGCTGCAGCAATTGCAGGACGACATCCGCGAGCTGCGCCCGCTGCACGAGACCCGCGAGACCTGGCCGGCGGTGGACCCGAGCCGCGACGACTCCATCGTCTTCCACGCCGCCCACAGCCCCCAGCGCGAAGTGGAGATCCTCCACGACCAGTTGCTCGCCGCCTTCAGCGCCGACCCCGGCCTCAGGCCCCGCGACATCATCGTGATGGTGCCGGACATCGACCACTACGCGCCCCACGTGCAGGCGGTCTTCGGTCAATATGCGAGGGGCCAGTTGGAACGCGACGACCCGCGCTACATTCCCTTCACGCTCTCCGACCAGGGCAGCCGCCACCGCCTGCCGCTGCTGATCGCGCTGGAGAAACTGCTGCGCCTGCCGGAGCTGCGCCTCTCGGTGAGCGACCTGCTCGACATGATCGACGTGCCCGCCCTGCGCGCACGCTTCGGCATCGAGGAAGACGACGTACCCACCCTGCGCCGCTGGATCGAAGGCGCCGGTATCCGCTGGGGGCTCAACGCCGGCCAGCGCGGCAGCCTCGACCTGCCACAGGGCATGGAACAGAACACCTGGGCCTTCGGCCTGCGCCGGCTACTGCTGGGCTACGCCGTGGGCGAGGCCGCCAGCGGCCCGTGGCAGGGCATCGAACCCTTCGACGACATCGGCGGCCTGGAAGCGGCACTGGCCGGCCCCCTCGCCGCGCTGCTGGAAACCCTGGAGCAGCAGTGGCGCAGCCTGCGTGAGCCCACCGACGTGAGCGGCTGGGTGCAGCGCCTGCGTGCCCTGCTGGAAGCGAGCTTTCTCGCCGACGCCCCCGAAGACAGCCTGATGCTGGCCCAGCTCGAACAGACGCTGCAGGCGTGGCAGGAGAGCGCCGAGGCGGCCGGGCTGACCCGCGACCTTCCGCTTTCCGTGGTGCGCGAATACTGGCTCACCCAGATCGACGAGCCGAGCCTGTCGCAGCGCTTCCTGGCCGGGGCGGTGAACTTCGCCACCCTGATGCCGATGCGCGCCATCCCCTTCAAGCGGGTGTGCCTGCTGGGCATGAACGACGGCGACTACCCGCGCAGTCACCCGCCGATGGACTTCGATCTGATGAACGGCGACTACCGCCCCGGCGATCGCTCCCGCCGCGAGGACGACCGCTACCTGTTCCTGGAAGCGCTGCTCTCCGCCCGCGAGCAGCTCTACGTGAGCTGGGTGGGTCGCAGCATCGTCGACAACGGCGAGAAGCCGCCCTCGGTGCTGGTCGGTCAGCTGCGCGATCACCTACAGGCCGGCTGGCGCCTTTCCGACAAGGGCGAAAGCGACGGCAGCGACCTGCTCGAGTCCTTGACCACCGAACACCCGCTGCAGCCGTTCAGCCGCACCTACTTCCCCAGCGAGGCACAGCAGGCCGAGCGCGACGTCTCGGCCCGGCGGCTGTTCACCTACGCCCATGAGTGGCGCGACGTGCATGGCGAGGCAACCCAGGCTGAAGCCGCGCCCCTCGACCTGGAGGCATATAAACAGGACGCGCCGCTGACCCTGGCTCAACTGGCCAACTTCCTGCGCGACCCAGCCAAGGCCTTCTTCACCACCCGGCTCAAGGTGTTTCTGGAACGCGAGGACATCGTCAGCCTCGACCACGAGCCCTTCGCCCTGGACGGCCTCGGCAACTGGCAGCTGCAGGACCTGCTGATCCGCGAGCAGCGCCGCGCCTTGGATGAAGGCCGCGAGCGCCTGCCCGCCATGCTCGACACCCTCGACCGCCTCCAGGGCCAAGGCGTGCTTGCCATGGGCGCCTTCGGCGAGCGCATGCGCGAACAGCTCATCGAACCGATGGATGCACTGTTCGAAGCCTACGAGGAAGCCCTGGAAGCGTGGCCCCGGGCCATCGAGGAGCCCGAGCCGGTGCAGCTCAACGTACCCGGCGCCCCGTCGTTGGAAGACTGGCTCGACGAGCTGCGCGAGAGCGAATCGGGCGAGCGCTGCCGCCTGGTGCTCGCCAGCAGTAGCCTGGTGAAGAAAGGCAAGTATCGCTGGTCGCACATCCTGCGCCACTGGGTCGCGCACCTGGCCGGGCACCTGAACGACAGGCCCATGACCAGCCTGCTGCTTTCCAAGGCCGGCCACGTTACCCTGCCGCCCCTCGACCCGGAAGCCGCCCGCCTGCAGCTGCGCGAAATCGTCCGCACCTGGCAGGCGGGCATGCAGATGCCGCTGCCGCTCGCCTGCGATACCGCCTTCGTCTGGCTGAGCAAGTTGGGCACCTCCGACACCGAGCGCGACAGCGATGCCTGGCGCGCCGCCGCCAGCGCCTACAACGGCGACGACTTCAACGCCGGCGAGGCAGGCCGCAACGCCTACCTCGCCCACCGCTGGCCCAGCTTCACCGCGCTATATGAAGCCCGCCAGGACAGGCTCGGCTTCGCCGAACTCACCGAACGCCTGCTCGCCCCGGTGCATCTTGCCGTGAAAGGCGACAAGAAAGAGGGCGACAAGAAAGAGAGCGGGAAGAAGGAAACGAAGAAAGCGGGGAGCCAGGCATGAGCGACGTCTCTCAATTAAAGCCGCTTGAGTTCCCGCTTCACGGCAGCCGTCTGATCGAGGCGAGTGCGGGAACGGGCAAGACCTTTACCATCGCCCTGCTCTACGTGCGCCTGGTACTCGGCGCCCGCTCGGCCGAAGACGAGGCCGCCTTCGAACGCCCGCTCACGCCGCCCGAGATCCTCGTCGTCACCTTCACCAATGCCGCCACCCAGGAGCTGCGCGAGCGTATCCGTACGCGGCTGGTGGAGGCGGCTAATGTTTTTCTGCAGCCAGCGGAAGGGGCCGAGGGCGACGACCTACTTCTTCAATTACGCAATGAATACGCTCCCGCCACCTGGCCCGCCTGCGCCCGGCGCCTGCAGCTCGCCGCCGAATGGATGGACGAGGCCGCCGTCTCCACCATCCACAGCTGGTGCTACCGCATGCTGCGCGAGCACGCCTTCGACAGCGGCAGCCTGTTCTCGCTGAACCTGGAAAACGACCAGACCGAGCTGGAACTCGAGGTGGTGCGCGACTACTGGCGCAGCTTCTACTACCCGCTCAACCTCGATGAGCTGGCCACCGTGGTGCGCCACTGGAGCACCCCCGAGCAGTTGCACCAGGCGGTGCGCGGGCTGATGCCCGAAGCGCAAGCGCTCGACAAGGGCGCGCCGCCCCCGGCCGAAACGGTGGCCAACGCCCAGCGCGAGACCGCCGAGCGCCTGGCTCAGCTCAAGGCCCCCTGGACCCAATGGGTGGACGAATGCGAGGTGCTGTTCGAGGAAGCCGCCCAGCAGAAGGCTTTCAAGGGCCAGAGCTTCAATGCCCGAAGCCGCAGCAACTGGCTCGGCGCCCTGCGCGAATGGTGCCAAGGGGATGCCACCTGGCCCGGCCTGACCGATGCCGCCTGGAAGCGCCTCACGCCCCAAGGCATGGCCGATATCTGGCTCAAGGGCGAGCCGCCGAATCATCCGGCCCTGGCCGCGCTGGAAGCCCTGCAGGATGAGCTTCACGCCCTGCCCGACCCTTACGCCGATCTGCTCACCCACGCCGTGCACTGGTGCCGGGCGCGGCTCGACCGCGAGCAGGAGCGCCGTGCCGAGATGGGTCCCAACGAGCTGCTCACGCATCTCGACCGGGCGCTCACCGGCCCCAACTGCGAGGCACTGGGCGCACAGATCCGCCGTCAGTTTCCGGTCGCCCTGGTCGATGAGTTCCAGGACACCGACCCGGTGCAGTACCGCATCTTCGACTGCGTGTACCGCATCCGCGAGAACCGGCCGGAGTGCGGAGTATTTCTGATTGGCGATCCCAAGCAGGCGATCTACGCCTTCCGCGGCGCCGACATTCATACCTACCTGCGCGCCCGCCGCGATACCCAAGGCCGCCACGTCACCCTAGGCACCAACTTCCGCTCCAGCAGCGAGATGGTCGAAGCCGTGAACCGCTGCTTCGAATTCGCCGAGGCGCATCCGCCCGGCGCCTTCCTGTTCAATTCCCCCGAGGGGAACCCCGTTCCTTTCAATGCGGTTGGCGCCAAAGGGCGCAAGGACTCACTCACCCGCCAGGGCCAGCCGCTGCCGGCCATGACCCTGTGGCAGCTGGAAAGCGACGAGCCGCTCTCCAAGACCGCCTACCACGGCGTGATGGCCGAGCGCTGCGCCTCCACTATGGTAGAACTGCTCAACGAGGGGCAAAGCGGCCAAGCAGGCTTCCAGGAAGGCGAGCGCTTGCAGCCGCTCAAGCCCTCCGATATGGCGGTGCTGGTCAACGGCCTGGGCGAGGCGCGGGCGATCCGCCAGGCGCTGGCCCGGCGCGGCGTGAAGAGCGTCTACCTCTCCGACAAGGACAAGGTATTCGCCTCGCCGGTCGCCACCCAGCTCGATGCCTGGCTGCGCGCCTGCGCCGAACCTGAGGACGACAGGCTGCTGCGTACCGCCCTGGCCACTTCCGTGCTGGGGCTCGATATCGCCACGCTGGATCGCTTGAACGAGGACGAGCTGGCCTGGGAAAGCCGCGTACTGCAGTTCCGCGACTACCACCGGCTGTGGCAGCGCCAGGGCGTGCTGCCGCTGGTGCGCAAGATCATCCACGACTTCGACGTCGCCACGCGGCTGCTTGCCTGGGGGCCTGCCAGCGACGGTGAGAGAGCACTCACCGACCTGCTGCACTTAGGGGAGTTATTGCAGCACGCCAGTCAGGAACTCGACGGCGAACACGCGCTGATCCGCTTTCTCGCCGAATCCATCGCCCATCCCGAAGGCCAGGGCGACACCCACAAGCTGCGCCTGGAGAGCGACGCCGACCTGGTGCAGGTCATCACCATTCACAAGTCCAAGGGGCTGGAGTACCCGCTGGTGTTCCTGCCCTTCATCTGCAGCCACCGGCCAACGAAGAAGGACGACTCCCCGCTGCGCTGGCACGACGCCGAAGGCCGTCTGCGCATCAGCCTGGAGGCCGACGAGGAGACCCTGGCCACCGTCGACCGCGAGCGGCTGGGCGAGGACCTGCGCAAGCTCTACGTGGCGCTGACCCGGGCGCGCCACGCCACCTGGCTCGGCATGGCCCCGCTCAAGGGCGGCGAAGGCAGCGCCATCGGCCAGCTGCTGGCCAATGGCGACCTGCTCGGTCCGACCGGGTTCAGTGAAGCACTCAAGCGCCTGAAGGGCGATTGCGCCGCCATCGAGATCGCCCCGGCGCCGCCGGCCCACGCCCAGATCGTCACCCAAACAGAACGCGACGATGTACTTGGCGAAGCGCGTACGCCCACGCGCCCCGCCCGCGAGCACTGGTGGATCGCCAGCTACTCGGCGTTGCGTCTCTCGGGAGAAATGGTAAGCGCCCCAGTAAGGGCTGACTTACCCCCTACCCTGCATGACAGCGAAGCGAAGCGAAACGACAGCCTGCCGGAACCGGCCACCGCCATGGAAGCCACCGCGCTGGAGGTGATCGAGGAACCCCATGACAGCGGCCAGAGCGAACCGCTGCCCTCCTTGCATCGGTTCCCTCGTGGCCCCGGGCCCGGGACATTTCTCCACGGCATTCTGGAGTGGGCCGGCGAGCACGGCTTCGCCCGCGTGGCCCGCGACCCGGCCCTGCGCGAGGAGACCCTGGCCCGGCGCTGCCAGGTGCGCGGCTGGCAACCGTGGCTGAACACCCTGCACGCCTGGTTCGGCACCCTGCTCGCCGCCCCGCTGCCGCTGCCCGATGGCGCAGGCAGTCTTACGCTCGAAACGCTGACGAGCTACCAGGTGGAGATGGAGTTCTGGTTCGCCTCACGCCAGGTCGACACCCGCCGGCTGGACGCCCTCGTAAGTGCTTACACACTCCCCAATCCAGATGACAGGCCAGGCACCAGCCTGCCGCGCCCCGCGCTGGATGCCGACACCCTCAACGGCATGCTCAAGGGCTTCATCGACCTGGTGTTCGAGCATGAGGGGCGCTACTACGTGGCCGACTGGAAATCGAACCACCTGGGGCCGGACGACAGCGCCTACAGCCCCGAAGCGATGCGCCAGGCGGTGGCCGAGAAACGCTACGACCTGCAGTACGCGCTCTACCTGCTGGCCCTGCACCGGCTGCTCAAGGCGCGCCTGCCGGGCTACGACTACGACCGTCACATCGGTGGCTCGCTCACCGTCTTTCTCAGGGGCGCGAATGCGGAGAGCCGCGGCGTGCACGCCGAGCGCCCCCCGCGTGAGCTGATCGAAGCGATGGATGCGCTGTTCCAGGGCAATACCCAAGCGGCAGGCACCCGTAACACGACGGAGGCGCGGGCATGAGCAAGCGCAGTAAGCACGACGACGCCACCCCGGACCTGTTCGCCGATCTCGGAGAGGAATCAGCAGGCATTGGCGACGCACCTGAAAAAGACGAGCCCGCCAGGCCGGAACCGCCTCAAGCCGCGCAGGGCAATGTACAAGCCGCGCTCAACGACACTCAGGCGCTGTTCGCCCTGCTCGACCGCTGGGTAGAGCGCGGCTGGCTGCGTGCGCTGGACCGCGCACTGGCCAGCTTTTTCCAGCGCGAGGTAAGCGACGCCCCTCCCCTGCTGCTGCTCGCCGCCGCACTCGCCAGCCATCAGCTCGGCCGCGGCCACGTATGTCTCGACCTGGCCCAGACTCTGGCCGCCCCCGACCTGGCGCTCTCGCTGCCGCCGGAAGGCGACGACCTGAGCGACCCGCCGCCGCTGCCCAGCGACCTGCTGGCTGAATTGGATCTTGCCACCTGGCAAGCTGCCCTGAACCACCCCGCCCTGGTGGCGGATAGCAACACGCCCCAGCCCGGAAACACCCCGCTGGTACGCAGCGAACGCGACGGCAACGTGCGGCTCTACCTGCGCCGCTACTGGCAGTACGAGCAGGACATTCGCGGCCTGATCGGCGCCCGGATTGCTTCCGCCACTGAGGCCCCCATCCAGGCAGAAGCCGACACCACCACCCTGGCCCGGGCGCTGGCCGCACTGTTTCCCCAAAGCCATAAACTCGACTGGCAACAGGCCGCCTGTGCGCTGGCCAGCCGCTCGCGCTTCGCGGTGATCACCGGCGGCCCCGGCACCGGCAAGACCACCACCGTGGTCAAGCTGCTTGCGCTGCTGCAGGCGCTGGCCCTGGGCAAAACCGCACCAGCCGGCGCCACCGCCCCACGCCCGCTGCGCATTCGCCTTGCCGCCCCCACCGGCAAGGCCGCCGCACGCCTCAGCGAATCCATCGCCAAGCAGGTGCAGGGGCTTTCGCTGGTGGAACTGGCCGCCGCCGTGGGCCAACAGGGTGTGGATATCTCAACCCTGCGCGACAGCATTCCCACCGAGGTCACCACCTTGCATCGCCTGCTGGGTTCGCGACCGGATACCCGCCACTTCCGCCACCACGCCGGCAACCCGCTGGTGCTGGACGCCCTGGTGATCGACGAAGCCTCGATGGTGGATATCGAGATGATGGCCGCCGTGCTCACCGCCCTGCCACCCAGGGCGCGGCTTATCCTGCTCGGCGACAAGGACCAGCTTGCCTCGGTGGAAGCCGGCGCCGTGCTCGGCGACCTGTGCCAGCGCGCCGAAGGCGGCCACTACACCCCGGCCACCTGCGACTGGCTGGAACACGTGATCGGCACGCCGATTCCCGAACAGTACCAGGACGAAGCGGGCCAGCCGCTCGACCAGGCCATCGCCATGCTGCGAGTGAGCCACCGCTTCGATGCCAAGAGCGGCATCGGCCAGCTCGCCGAAGCGGTCAACCGCCCGCTCGCACCCGAGCATGGGCAAAAAGAGAAAAAACGCGCGGTACGCGAGATCTTCGGCACCGATGGAAAGTCACGCTACGCCGACATCGCCCGCCTTGCCCTGGCGGACGCCGACGACCCGGCGCTGGATCGCCTGGTGGTGAACGGCAACCCGGCTGGATTCACCAACGGCGGCGAAGGCCGCCACGACCGCCGTGGCGAGCCCATCGCCCCGCCCCGCGGCTACGCCCACTACCTGGACGTGATCCAGGCAACGCGGCCCACCCAGCCCTTCTTTGGCGAAGGCGATGAACGCCAGCCCTACGACTCCTGGGCCCGCCAGGTACTCGCCGCCCATGGCCATTTCCAGTTGCTGTGTGCGCTCAGGAAAGGCCCCTGGGGAATCGAAGGGCTGAACCCGCGCATCGGCCGCGCCCTGCGCCGCGCCGGCTGGCTCAAGGCCAGCGACCTGGAGCTGGAACAAGGCTGGTTCGAAGGCCGCCCGGTGCTCGTCACCCGCAACGACTACGGCCTGGGGCTGATGAACGGCGATATCGGCATCACCCTCGCCGTGCCCGAGGCCCGCAGCGCCACCGACACACCCGGCCGCACCCTGCTGCGCGTCGCCTTCCCCGCCAGCGGTGACATCAAGTGGGTACTGCCCAGCCGCCTGCAGGCGGTGGAAACCGTGTTCGCCATGACGGTACACAAATCCCAGGGCTCGGAATTCACCCACACCGCCCTGCTGCTTCCCGACGCCCCCAACCCCATCCTCACCCGCGAGCTGGTCTATACCGGCATCACCCGCGCACGCGATTGGCTCACGCTGGTCGAGACGGGCCGAGGGATGCTGGATGAAGCGGTGACGAGAGAGGTGGTCAGGGTGAGTGGATTGGGGAGGTTGCAATAACACAGCCACACTAGGTTATCTGGAAGACGTCGCGTGTCGTTATCAAAGCAAGGGAATTGCAAATGAGACACTACAGAAAAATCGAACATGTGAGACGCCACGGACTTTCCCTGCTGGCTCGGTTCGGCCGCTACGAGTTGGCAGTGCTGCTGTGTGTCTCAGTACTTTCCGGCGGGATCTGGGGGTTCATCGAGCTGGCCGATGCTGTCACCGAGGGAGAAACCCAGAGCATCGATGAGACCCTGCTGCTCTCCCTGCGCAATCCTGCCGATCACACTGATCCGCTCGGCCCGGGTTGGGTCGAGGAAATGGGGCGAGACTTTACCGCGCTCGGTGGTGTCGGCGTGCTGGTAGTGATCACACTGGGTGCTCTGGGCTACCTGCTACTCGCCCGGCACTATCGTGCGGCGCTCTTTGCCTCGGTCGCGGTGCCCGGCGGCATGCTGCTCAGCACGCTGATGAAGATGGGCTTCGATCGTCCCCGGCCCGACCTCGTGCCACATGAAGCCATGGTCTACACCGCGAGCTTCCCCAGCGGCCACTCGATGATGTCTGCCGTCACCTACCTCACCCTGGCCGCCCTGCTCATCCGTGTACAGCCAGCGCTGAGGCTGAAGGCCTACCTGCTGATACTGGCGATACTGCTCACCCTGCTGGTAGGCATGAGCCGTGTCTACCTCGGCGTGCATTGGCCGACGGATGTACTTGCCGGCTGGACCGCCGGAGCGGCCTGGGCCTCGCTGTGCTGGCTGGTGATGCGCTGGTTGCAGCGGCGCGGGCAGGTAGAGACAGAGGAGAGCAGCTCGGGCACCGAGTAGGTGTTCAAGCGCTAGCAGCCGCAGCATCAAGAGGTGCTGGCCCGTGGGCCGGGGGGGTATAGAACACCCGATATTACTATTGGCTGGTGTGATCGGCTTTCGGCCAGAGCGAACCCTGGCGATTATCCGCTTCGGCCGAAAGCAGCCTCGCGTCAGTCTCACTTGTCAGTCGTTGATGCGTCTATGAGGCAGCGGTACTAGGCTGTCGGCACTGTTCCTCCGTCAATGACAAATTCCGTCCCAGTGATGGATGCGGCGCGAGGCGAAGCCAGAAAAGCAATAAGGTTAGCAACCTCGGACGGCGCGGAAGGGCGACCGATCGGAATGCCACCGATTGAGTCCATGATTATCTGTTTACCCCCTTCGTAATCCGTACCCGCCTCTTTCGCCAGTCGCTGCGCCAGTGCGATGGATGATTCGGTTTCGACCCACCCCGGTGCAACTCGCAAGACTCGAACACCTTGCGGTGAAACTTCTTTCGATAGGCTTTTGCTGTAGGTCGAAAGCGCAGCTTTGGCAGCAGCGTAAGCAGTCGTTGCTTCAGGCAGGGGCAGTCTGCTCTGGATAGAAGTCACATGGATGATGACGCCTTCGTTTCGATTCAGCATATCGGGGAGCAAGGCCCGATCCAGGCGCACGGCAGGAAGCAGATTCAAGTTGAATTCGCTTTGCCACTGCTCGTCGTTTAGCGCAGCAAACCCTCCCCCGGGGGCTGACGAGCCGCCCAAAACATGAATGAGGATGTCCACTGTTCCCAAGAGACGTTTTGCCTCTGTCACCAGGAAATCACATCCTTCTCTGGTCATGAGATCAGCCGAAACGCACTGGCCGTCAGCCATATCGGTGGTCGCCTGACGTGCCGAGGTCACCACCTTTGCTCCCTGATCGAGGAACAGTTCAACTACGGCTCTTCCGACCCCTTTGGTCCCCCCGGTGATCAAGACCCGCTTACCTGCCAAGTCGAGGTTCATCATTACTTAATCTCCAATGAGCGAATCCGACCATCCTGCAGCAGAAATACGTGGCCCAGCTCCGCTGGACTGCCAGGAAAATTACCGACAACACGAGTCTTGACGACCAGTTGACCCTCTTCATTTGATGACTCCAGGGGCTCGACACGGTAGGTAAAGGCTTGCTTTGCGTCACGCTGCCAGGCCTCGATAGCTTTGACCCCTTGGTGTGTCTGGTTCTCGTCGATCACCGTGGCATCTGTCCAAAAGCAGTCCACAACACGCGAGGTGTCGCCACCATTACTGATTTCAAAGTACGTCTCGACGGCTTTAGGTAGTAGTAGGTGCATCATCGGATCTCCTGTCTGTTAAGCAACGGGGTTATGGAGCAACCTTGCAGTAAGGATACGAGCCACCCATAATTCCAACAATCGGGATGTACATTAATGACGAATCCCGAAAAACGGGACAATCCGATGTCAGAACAACGCCTAGGCCTCAATGAATTCGAAGCTGCGCTGGCCGTGGCACGCAGGGCCTCGTTTCGACAGGCGGCTATCGAACTCAGTATTTCAACCACCGCTTTGAGCAACACCATTGCCAAACTGGAAGCGAATCTCGGCACGCGGCTGTTCAATCGCACGACACGCAGCGTGTCTCTGACCGAAGCAGGCATGATGTACGTGGATCGTGTGGGTCCGGCATTGCAGGATTTACGCGGCGCGCTGGAAGCCGTGCGATCCCACAGCGCCGGTCCTACGGGTGTCTTGCGTATCAATGCTTTTGCCAGCGCCGCACGTGAAGCTCTTCTTCCGCTAGTGCTGGAGTTTCTGCGACGTCACCCACAAGTACATATCGACCTTGTTACTGAGGGCCGTCTGGTTGACATAGTCTCTGAAGGGTTCGATCTCGGTGTGCGGTCTGCGAACCTCGTACCCAGTGACATGATTGCGATTCGTCTTGGTAAGCCGCAACGCTATGCAGTGGTTGGGTCGCCAGCGTATTTCGATACTTACGGCCGGCCCAGTTCGCCGTCTGATCTCCTTCTTCACAACTGCGTGCGCGTCCGCCTCCCAAATGGCGCGATCTATCCATGGCATTTCGAGCGTGCTGGAGATGTGGCCAGAGTCGATGTGAGCGGGCAACTCACACTGGACGAAGCAAACCTCGCCAAGACCGTCGTGCAGCAAGGCGTTGGGCTCGGCTTTTTTATGGAACAAGACGTGTACCGCGAAATCGAGACCGGCGAGTTCGAGCGAGTATTGGAAGACTGGACCCCGCCCAGAGATACCCTGTGTCTTTACTATCCGAACCGCCGCAACCCGTCCGCCGCGCTCAAGGCGTTCACCGCCTTGGCCCGCGCTAATTTTGCCGACAGGAAGGGGCTCGCGGAGTGATGTCCAATTGACGCGCCACCTGCTTGTTGCACCACGATTTATTGCCTCTGAGGGAGCATATGAATGCTTCTCTCAAAGGCATGCTGACCGCTTACGGCCAGAAGCTGCCGCTTGAATGCCTCTGCGAAATCTTGGGCGATACAACTGGCGTTTTGGCACCTGGCTAGGTGAGTGCGACTTTACCGCCCTGCATCGCTCAATGGGCACGACTGACGCCAGGCCATAAGCGAGCTAGGCCAATCCCCGCTGCGACTGCTCAGGCCTGCGAAGGCAAGGATGCTCGGTAGGCCAGCAAAGAATCGGGGACAGGCCACGATTCATTTCAAACCGTGGCTTCCCCAGTTGACACAGGCCGGCCTTTACACCACTGCAGCCGCCACCGCCCTGGAACGCCAGGCAAACCCCAACACCATCAACAGCCCCAGCCCGGCCATCGCCGCACCGGCCAAGGAAATCGCCGGGTAGCCCAGGCCGAAGTTGATCATCGCACCACCCAGCGCCGCGCCAATCGCATTGCCCAGGTTGAAGGCGCCGATGTTCACAGCCGAGGCCAAGTTGGGAGCGTCCTTGGCGGCTTCCATCACCCGCATCTGCAGCGGCGGCACAATGGCGAAGCTGGCGATACCCCAGATCAGAATGGCCGCAGCAGCCGGTAGCGGCCAGCGCATCAGCACCGTGAACGCCAGCAATACCAAGATCAGCGCACTCAGCGAGACGATCAGGGTGCGGTCGACAGAGCGATCCGCCGCCTTTCCGCCCCATATGTTGCCCAACGTCAGGCCGATGCCGTATAGCACTAGCATGGCGGTGATGAAGGTGGTGGACGCCTGGGTCTCGCTGCTGAGGATCGGCGCGATATAGGTGAATACGGTAAACATCGCACTGGACCCGATCACGGTCAGGGCCAAGGCTGCCAGCACAGAGCCACGGCCCAGCACGCGGATTTCAGCCAGCACGCCGCCGCCTTTCGGCAGAGGCACATTGGGCAATGCGAACCACAGCGCAAGCATGGTCAACACACCAAGGCCGGTAATGCCCCAGAATGCCGTGCGCCAGCCAAACACCTCGCCAAACCAGGCTGCCAACGGCACGCCACCGATGGTCGCCAGGGTTAAGCCCATGAACATCGCCGCCACCGCCCCCGCCCGTTTGTCCGGCGCGACCAGACTGGCGGCGACGATGGAGCCGACGCCAAAGAAGGCGCCGTGATTAAGCGAGGTCACCAGCCGGGCGACAAGCAGGCTGTAGTAGTCAGTCGCCAGCGCCGACATCAGGTTGCCCAGAGTGAAGATGGCCATCAGTCCGATCAGCAGGTAACGCCGGGGGATCCTGCCCGTGGTCAGGGTCATAAGGGGCGCGCCGAGCAGCACGCCCAGCGCATAGGCGCTGACCAGCAGGCCGGCAGCAGGAATGGAAACGCCGAGATCGAGCGCGATGCCCGGCAACAAGCCCATAGGGGAGAACTCGGTGACACCAATGCCGAAGGCACCGATGGCGAGCGCAACAAGGGGGGGATTTATACGCATGGAAGGCTCCTCATCTATGCCGCGAATGCTACAATTCGGACACTGCAAGCGGTAGGTAGCCTTTTCTGCAAACACCTTTGCTTTTGGGGAACAAATGGACTTTAGCGGCAGGTCAGGTGAAATGGTCGTGTTCGCCAGCGTGGCGGAGGAAGGCAGCCTGTCGGCCGCCGCGCGAGCGTTGGGGCTGACACCCTCGGCCGTTAGCCGAATCATCGCGCGCACTGAACAACGCCTCGGTACCCGCCTGTTGCTGCGCACTACCCGCACGATCACTTTGACCGCCGAAGGCGAGGCCTATCTGCGTGGTGCTCGACGCATCCTTGCCGATATGGCCGAGGTCGAAGAGGCTATTGCTGACCAGGGCGTGCCCAAAGGCCGCTTGCGCGTAAGTGCTGCGCTCGGCCACGGGCGGCTGGCCATCGTGCCGTTGGTGACCGCATTCAGCGCGCGTTACCCGAACATCACAGTCGACCTCACTCTGGGCGACGAAGTCGTCGATATTCTCGGCGGCCAGGCCGACGTAGCCGTGCGCTTCGGCCATCTGCCCGACAGCCCACTGACCGCTCGCCGCATAGGCGATACCGGCCAGGTGGTGGTGGCCTCCCCAGACTATCTCCAGCGCCACGGCACGCCGCAGCAACCGGAAGACCTGTTGCAACACAACTGCCTGCGCTTCAACTTCCGACGTGCTGAACCGAACTGGCCGTTCATCCGCGACGACCAGGCATTCTCCCTCAAGGTATGCGGCAATATCGAATGCAGCAGCGGTGAGGCGCTGGCGCAATTCGCACGGGTGGGCGCCGGCATCGCGCGCATCGGCGAATTCAGCGTGGCCGAGGATTTGCAGCGCGGCGACCTGGTGCCACTGCTGGAAGCCTTCAATCCCGGTGATAGGGAACCCATTCATGCGGTGTTCGTGGGTGGCTCGGCGATGCCGGCGCGGGTGCGATTGTTCGTGGACTTCCTGCTAGAGAATCACCGCATGTGAACAGGCGATAGCTCCGAGGGTGAGTGATGGCTTTCGGCCAGAAGCGGACAATCACCAATGACCTGAACACTTCCGATTCCCAGGCTCCCGGCACGCTGAGTTCAGGGCACCCGAAAAAAGCCAGGCAAGCTATAGATCAAGGGGAGCTCTAATGCGGCCGTCGCTCAACTCCCAGCGCAATACGACGGATTTCTCGCCGATCAGCCCACTCGCTGGCTGACTGGATCGCCGCAAGGTCCTTTTCCGATGTCAGTGCGGCGCTAATCAACCGGGTCTGCAGGCTGGTACGTGAGTAAATCAGCACCTGGGAGCTAGGATCGATATTCAGCGCCGCAAGCAGCGAGTCCAGGTGGAGGCGGGCGGGCTGAAATTCGAGTTGCACTCGCCGCTCCCCAGACGCGCGGCAAGCTGTGCGATGGGGTTCTGCTCCGGCGTCCCGGTATAGCCGATGGCGGTGTATTCGGTGCCGAAATCCGGCTGGCGGTCGGCAGTCTGCGCCGTGACGGTCTGTGCTGCGACTAAGACCAAGCCACTGATCGCATGCAGGGCGCATGTGGCAATAAGGCAAATCCGTCGGTATATGAAGTGTGGATAGAGCAGCATTCTGAACGCGAATGGTTCTACTCCTTCAAATGTGTCGTGCGCAGGCATGGCGCCCCCTTTTCGCTGAAGGTCACATAACGATAGTCGCTGTCAGAGCAATAGCGTGAGTGGCAGAAAGAACATAGATGAATCATTTACTGCCATTTGACTTCCTGCTAGGCTTGAGTTCGGAGGATAACTACGATGCACAAGATCGCCGTCCTCGCGCTCCACGACTTCGTTCCTTACGACCTGAGCATTGCCTGCGAGGTGTTCGAGCGCGCCAGCGCTTCCAACGGAAAACCAGCCTACCGTGTGCACGTCTGCGGTCAGGCCCGGACACTCCGCTCGCGTCACTTTGAAATGCGCGTTTCTCATGGGCTGGAGACACTTGCGCGTGCTAACACTGTTATCGTCCCCGGTATCGAGGACCCATCTGTCGCTGTGCCGAAGCCGGTATTGGCTGCGCTGCGGCAGGCGTGGAAACGTGGTGCAAGAATGGCGAGCATCTGCTCAGGCGCCTTCGTGCTCGCAGCCACCGGTCTGCTTGATGGCAGACGTGCCACCACTCATTGGGTAGGCACTGCGAAGCTGGCAGAGTTGTATCCGCAAATCACTGTCGAACCCGACGTGTTGTTTGTCGACGAAGGCCGCATCATTACCTCCGCCGGAGCTTCCGCGGGACTCGATATGTGCCTGTACCTGATACGCCGCGATCACGGCCAGGCCGTTGCAGCGCAGTCGGCGCGGCTTGCTGTCGCACCTTTGAGCCGGGATGGTGGGCAGGCCCAATTCATTCGCCACGAGCTTCCGACTTCTCGATCCAGCCTAGCATCGCTGCTTGAGTGGATAACGACCAATATCGACAAACCACTCGATATCGATACTCTTGCGAAGCAGGCTTGTATGAGCACACGGACCTTCGCCCGACGGTTCCGCGAACAGATTGGAACCACGCCGCTACAGTACATTCTGATGATGCGAATTCAACGGGCACAAGAACTCTTGGAAGTTAGTCATATGTCGGTCGATCAAATCGCCGCGCTGGCAGGTTTCGACTCTCCCGTTACGTTTCGCACACGGTTCCGTGGCATGGTCGGGCTCACTCCAACGGAATACCGCCGCCGGTTTAGCTCTCCCCAGGGAACAACGGGAAATCCTGAGAAGTTTCTTGCCTCAGAAGGCGGCGCGCGAAGACTGCTCAATTAAAAGATTGCGCGATCGAACCGCAGATATGGCTCGATGTTGTTGTGCGCGGTTGGTCCCTCGGCTTTCTAAATCGGCTTTACGACTGCCAAAATGGCGATCGTCAGCATGGCGATCACTATGCCGATGCCAGCTCCCGGAATGCCCTGCGCGAGCTTTCCGTCTCGGACGAAGCGGCGCAGTCGCCCCGACTGCACGCCATGGAGCGCCGAAAGAGCGACGACGAAGGCAAGCTTGACGATCAACCACCGCGAAGCGAACCAACCCGCCGAAAGTGCCAGCGAAAGACCGAATATCCAAGTAAGCAGCAATGCCGGTGTCGTGACACAGCGGTCGAGCCGAAGCAGAACGGCGAGAATACCGACTTGCTGCTCCTGCGGATATTCCGCAATCGTCCTCACCATCCGATCGTGCGCAAGCATGCTACCGACAAGGAATACCACCGCGGTTACATGCGCGGCCACAAAATAGGGATAGAACGCCAGAATCGTCACTTGATGCACTCGCCATTGAGCGACGCAGCCCTCTGCCGAAGCCAGGAAAGATTGGAGAATCCGGCAAACGGCAGAAAAGCCACAATGAACAGCCGCGCCATATCACGCCCCCGCCAGCCGCCGCCTGCTACTGTCTGCAACGCAGTCCACGTATAGGCCAGAAAGGCGACTCCGTGAACCGGGCCGAGAATCCGTGATCCGAGTGGCAATCCGACAATATGGTTCAACGGCACAGCGACGCAGACCAGCAGGACGAGCGTGGTCGCCTCGATGATCGACAAGACCTCCAGCCGCTTCAGTTGCTCGCGCTCAAACCCGCTTTCCGCCCGCGGTAGTGCCCGTCTATCCATCGATACATCCTCAAGTCTGGCTTGCATCTAGGCCGTCACCGCCGCTGTGCCCAATCGAGCGCCAGCTCGCAACATCACTTCCTCCAAGGGGCGCACCATTTGGAGCGTGTGAGCCCTGGCGCGTGCGGTGAGTTCGGGACCCGCCAACTCTGGTGTACCCGTCTCGAACAGCGGCTTCGGTGCGTATTCGGCCTGCAGGATCGCCTCGCGGGACATCTCATCGCCATAGATGTCCTGAATTAACCGGAAGGCGATTTCAAACCCCCCGGTGGCCGGGCCGGCCGTGATCCGATTTCGGTCCTCCACGACATTGCCCGGCATGCGCGTGGCTCCGGCGTAGGGCAATAGGTGCGCGGCCTGGAAGTTCGTCGTCGCCCTGTAGCCCTTGAGCAAACCAGCGGCGCCTAAAAGCAGGGAACCCGTGCACGATCCAGCTACCCAGCGGGCACGACTGCCCCGATCGGCAAGGAACTCCAACGTCTCCTCGTCCTCGAACACTTCAGGTGCCACCGCGCCGGCATACAGGATGTCCAGATCGCGCGGACAGTCGGCGTAGGCGGTGGTCGGTCGGGTGGGGAATGTTGGTAGACCAATGACCTCGTCCGTGTTCTTCCACACCAAGTGGATCTCCACCCCCGGCATCAGGCCGAACGCGGTGTGAATACCGACAATGTCCACCGCCTGGTATCCCGGCGCTACCAGGATCGCCATCTTTAGTGGTAATGCCGGCGAATCTGACCAGTCCCAATGCGATAGCTTTGTGCTGTCGGGTATATCTACTCCCATCTTCTCATCAGCCATGGGGGCCTCCTTCGTGTTGAGGTGTTTTAATGTTGAACGGCTGAACGATACTCCCCTCCCTCAAGAGCGCGTGAGTGGCAGGAACGACAAAGTATGATCATTTACTGCCAGCTGGGCGTGCTGCTATGAGCTGGCGGGGGGCAGCATCATTGCAGTAGGTCGCCTTCATAGCGCGTGGACACCGTTGCGCGAGGGCTTCGAACGGGCAGGGAACTGCTAGGCGGGCCGCAGGCCGTCACATCCTTTCGTAGCGCGAATAAGATGCCGTGGCGCTCGATGCAGTCGTTAGCACTTGCCGAGACTGCACTCCGAGGTCAGTCCAAGCCCGTCTTGCCAGACACCCAATAGGCCCTGGTAACGAGGCGTGCTGTCAAGATCCCCGGCTGCCTTAGGCTCTGGCGAAGCCACTGTATCGTCTGAGCTTTTCCGGTCAGCACGAAGGAAGCGCCAACGACGATTCGCGTGGAAAGCGCAACCTGCCTTCCTCACAGATCTTTGTCGAAATACTCCGGTACCTCCAGCGACGGAAAGTGCCCCCGTGTTCGGCCATCCTCATCGCACGATCTGCCGGTACCCCTGCTCTTCCCAAGGGCGCGGGCACTTCTCGATGTCGCGAGGGCATATCGTGATGCTGAGGGAACATCGACCCGCAGTTCGGGGTCGAGCGCTAGGATGGGGAGTTATCGATGCATGTCCACTAGAGTGGGGGAAGTTCAGCCTCGGCTTGGAAGAATTGTTAGCTGGCAGGCGACGCCTTCTTGCTAGGACGAGCCTTCCACTTCTTGGCGAGCCTTTCCTCAAACACGCTATTCAATTTCTCATCACCAAATTCCTTGCGAAGCGCCGTGCGCGCCAAGCCAACATGGGCAAAATACACGCCCCTATCAAGACGTTCTCGCTTATCGATTTCTGAGGCAGTTGCTTTCGATCTATAGATCGCAGCCTACTCAGCATCAGCCTTACGTACAGCATTCATATGGCGCCTCAAGATCATGCGTAGCTGCTCTGCGGTGGACACATTGAGAGCGATTAAATCGATTAGAAGATCTGCATATTCTTCTTCGGATTTTTTATTCTCGGGCGATAATTCTTCCGAAAGAAGTAGCGCCAAGGAATCGACATTTAGTGGTGCGGTGGGCTCAGCTTGCTCGGGCGAGGGCGACGGGTAGTGTGCCGCTGACACTGAGCCAGAAGCGGCCTTCCGCCATGTCGTCCGAACCGCACAGGGCTCGGTGGAAGCGTTGGCAATAGCGCCATCCGTGAGCTGAGCATTATGTTAATAATGCTGCGTTCCCCATTCGCTTTGGCGGTGGGTCTGAGAATCGTGCACTGGGCAGCTGGCGACGGATAGGGGGATGCATGCAGCAATCGGATAGCCAGAAGGCCAGCCCCTATGCGGGTTGGCGCCGTCGCCTTTACCTGATGCTCGAGCCCACCGCTCGACAAGCCCCTGGGCTATCGATCACCAACCGCTTCATAGCTGTTCTGATAATCCTCGCAACGGCACTGACCGTTCTGGAGGCTGAGCCGGTCGTCCGAGCGCTTGCGCCAAGCCTCTTCGTCACCGCCGAGGCAGTGCTGGCCTTGGCTTTTCTGGTCGAGTACGTCACGCGCGTGA
The DNA here is from genome assembly GCF_046723295.1 of Halomonas sp. A29. Taxonomy (NCBI): domain Bacteria; kingdom Pseudomonadati; phylum Pseudomonadota; class Gammaproteobacteria; order Oceanospirillales; family Halomonadaceae; genus Halomonas; species Halomonas sp. A29. Next base: position 151,414 of record NZ_JAXQPR010000007.1, on the reverse strand, counting down.
TCGCGGCCGGCGAAGACCCCCGCTATCGAGGGCTGGCTGGACGTTTACGCTTCATGGTCAGCCCATGGGCGATCATCGACCTGCTCGCTATCTTGCCTTTCTTCCTCACCATGGGGGCAGTCAACGCCTTCGCCTTGCGTCTGCTCAAGCTAATCCGGCTACTCAGGCTCGCGCGGCTGGGGCGCTTTTCCAATGCAATCGGCGATCTCTATCAGGCAGTTCGCGGACGGCGCTACGAACTCACGGTGAGCCTGATGGTGGCTGTGGCACTGCTGATCGTCACCAGCAGCGTGATCTATGTCCTGGAAGCCAGCCATCAGCCCGAGGCCTTCGGAAGCATTCCCAGGGCGCTCTGGTGGAGCGTGGCCACACTCACTACGGTGGGCTATGGGGACGTAACGCCGGTGACCGCGGCTGGGCAGCTGTTTGCAGGCCTGACCGCCATCGTCGGCATAGGCATGATCGCCATGCCGACCGGCATCCTGGCTGCCGCCTTCAGCGATGCCATGCAGAAACGTCGGGAGCAGGCTGAAGGCGACAACAACAAGTGACGAGAGAGGGAGCGGGTACCGGCCTCGCCTCCCGCTATTGGCGCAAAACCTCCATTTGAGCGATAATCACGTATATCCGCCATTTGGCGAATGGAGGACGTTATGGCCCTACCCCAGCTACCTGTCGAAAAGCGCCAGCACATGAGCGCCGCGGCAATGCGTACGTACCCCAACATCGCCAACGACTGGGGGCTGAAGGAGCAGGAAGCCGCCTTGCTCCTTGGCGTGCCTGAGTCGACCTATCGGCGTTGGCGCAAGCAGCCCACGGCGGCGCGTCTCGACGTCAATCAGCTTGAGCGCATGTCGCTGATCCTGGGGATCTACAAGGCCCTCCAGATCCTGCTGCCGCGGGCCGACGCCGCGGATTCCTGGTTGCGCCGGCCAAATCGCAACCCCCTGTTCGCAGGCCAGTCACCTCTGGATCGGCTGCGCAGCGGCTTGGTGCAAGACCTCTATGTGGTCCGCCAGCACCTCGATACCGCCCGAGGTGGGGGCCATGCGTGACGTTTCCACTCTCACCTGTGTGCTGGCGCCCCTGCTACCGAATCATTCCTTCGCGTTTCCCGCCTATCGACTTGTTCGAGCGGGTTGCGACACCTGACGACTGGGACCTGCTGCAGGAGCTTGAGGGAGAGACCTCGGCGCGTCTACGAGAGCAGGCCGGGGCGATTCACCTGGTACGCGATGAAGACCGCCGATATGGCCCCGGCTGGACGCCGGTGATGGCGGCGTTCTGTCATTTCAGTGAGCACGGCACCCGGTTCACCGATGGCACCTTTGGCGCCTATTACTGTGCCTTGACCGAGGCCACGGCCATCGCGGAAACCCGCTATCGCGCCGAGCGCTTCATGCAGGAATCCAATGAGCCGCCCATGCAGCTCCAACAGCGGGTCTACCTGGCGGACCTACAGGGCGAACTCATCGACTTGCGCGACAATCCCCCCGGGGCTGCCCCTCTACTGGCCCCGGATGATTGGAGCGCGGGCCAAGCGTTTGGCCGCAAGGCCTGGGAGTCCCATGCCGATGGGATTGTCTACCCAAGCGTGCGTGATCCGGGGGGCGAATGTGCCGCGGTGCTACGTCCGCCAGTATTGTCGGCCACTTGGCAGGGCAGGCACCTTGGCTATGAGTGGGACGGCGAGCGAATTCGCCATGTCCTCGAGCTGCGATTGGTGGAGTGAGGATTCAGCTTCTCGCCGTCAAGCCGCGCTACCGCACCGGAAACCGTACCTCCTCCACCCTCGCCCGGAAGAACGGAAAGTACGCCTCCGTGCCGAAGTGATTGCCACCGTCGACCCTGGTCGGAAGGGTGTAGCCTTCGAAATTGCGGAAGTCGTCGAGATAGCCGCCGAAGGGTTGGAGCCGCCACTCCTTCTCGGGATTGGCGTTGCTCCAGCGTTGGAACTGCACCCAGCACGGCTGGCCGTCTTCGGCCACGGCGATCTCTATCGATTGCTCCAGCGGGCCGTGGGTGATGATCGCTCGCGCCAGGTTTGGCTCGCCGGTTTCTTCCCAGCAAACGCCATGCTGCGGCAGCAGGCCGGCGGGTGCCCAGAAGGCGGCCTCCCCTGCCACGCGGCCGAACGAGGCGCGCAGGTGGTTGTCGTCACCCCCTACCCTGGCGACGGGCAGCGTGCCGTTGAGCCAGAAGCGCGTCCAGGAGCGGCCGTTGGCCATGCCGTCAGAGCCGCTTAATTGCAGGATTCCCGCACCGGCCCGAATCCGCCAGATAAAGCCGTGCGGCGGAGCAAGTATCTGCCGAGCCCGCATGGGGCGGTAGCTGGGTGCTTGCTTGCTGCCGAGGCCGATCTCGCCCCTCATATGAATTTCGCTGACGACACGGAGCGGCGTGCCCGGGGCGATGGTGTAGAGGAAGTAGCGCCGGGCCGCATCGGGCAGGCCTTCCACCATGGCGGGATCGAAGGTCTCGACGGTGGCGGGCGCCTGGGATTGCAGCCAGGCCCAAGCCTTGTCCACCGCGCGGTTATCGGCCAAGCGCCAGGCCTGCATGGCCAGTGCCGCTATCAGCAGCAGACCCACCGCCGTTGCCACGTATGCCATCCGGTCTCTCCTGCGCTCTGCTCTTGTTCTCTTCTCTACTACGCTCTTCTCTACTCTGTGCCCTTCCTGTGCGGGCCACTGATCACTCAACGGGCGAATTCGGAAAACCTGGGCAGCTCGTCGGCAAGGTCGAACCACTCGGCCTTGGATGAGACCCAGGCGTGGTAGCGCTTGCTGGGCGCTATCGGCGTGTCCAGGGTGCCCAGCCGCAAGCGCTTGGCTTCGGGCAGGTCGTCGCGGGCGCTGTAGAGCGGGCTGCCGCACTCGGCGCAGAACACCCGCGCCTTGCTCGGCGTGGCGCGGTACTCCTTGAGGTATTCCGCGCCCTGGGTGATGCGAAAGTCGGCCGAGCGGATGGGCGCCACGGCGGCGAAAGCGGAGCCCTGGGCCTTCCGGCACTGCTGACAGTGGCACATGGAGACCTCATCGATCTCGCCGCGGTACTCGTACTTCACTTTCCCGCACAGGCAGCTTCCCTGGTGCATCGGCGTCTCTCCCCGGTGACTTTCGCTTACGATACCCCTTTCGGTATCCGATGGCTGAAACCAACGTCAAACATAACCTGGAGATGGTAGGGTTCGAGGGAATCCTACCCAATGGCTCAGCAACCATGCCCCACGTCGACATCACCGTGATCTCCGATGCCATCTGCCCATGGTGCTTCATCGGCAAACGCCACCTCGACCTCGCCTTGGCTGAACTGCCCGAGGGAATCAGCGTATCGGTGGCCTGGCATCCCTTCGAACTCAACCCCGACATGCCCGCCGAGGGCCTGTCGCGGCGTGACTACCGCACCGCCAAGTTCGGCTCCTGGGAGCGCTCCCAGTCTCTCGATGCCCAGGTAGAGGCTGCTGCCGCCCAGGCCGGTCTCGAGATCCACCACGAACGCATGAGGCGAACGCCCAACACCTTCGACGCCCACCGGCTGATCTGGCTCGCCGGAGAGCATGGCGTCCAGTCGGCCGTGGTCGACGCGCTCTTCCGGAGCTACTTCGTCGAGGGCGAGGACATCGGTGGCAGCGCGGTACTGGCCAGCGCCGCCCGAGACGGCGGGCTAGCGGACATCGACATCCCCGCCTTTCTCGTCAGCGACCAGGGCCGGGCAGAGGTCAGAGCCGGCCTTGAAGAGGCGCGGCGCCTGGGAGTGAGCGGTGTGCCCACCTTCATCATCAACGGCACCACCGGCCTGTCGGGCGCCCAACCGCCCGAGGCACTGCGCCAGGCGATCCTCGAGTCGACCGGCAGGGGTTGAAGGCCATCCGATCAAGGGGAAGAGCGCCGGGCTCTAACATGCTTGCCCCCTGCCGGCGTCGGTGTCATCGTCTTCCGGTGACCATTGGCCGCCTGACCACAAGGAGCAATATCGTGTTCATCGCCATGAACCGCTTTCGGGTCAACCCCGAGCGAGTGGAAGAGTTCGAGCAGATCTGGCTGGAGCGGGAGACCCACCTGCAGGGCCTGCCCGGCTTCGTCGAGTTCCATATGCTGCGCGGCCCCGAGAAGGAGGATCACGTGCTCTACGCCTCGCACACTATCTGGCGCTCACGCGAGGACTTCGAAGCCTGGACGCACTCCGAGGCATTCCGCAAGGCGCACGCCAACGCCGGCCAGAGCAAGCGCGAGGGGCTCTACCTGGGCCCGCCGAACTTCGAAGGGTTCGAGGTCATTCAGACGGTCGGCAACGCGAGCGATGCCTGAGGCACGGATGAGGATCGAAGCATGAACGCGGCACAGCACACGCAGGCGCCGCTGACGCCACTGGGCGGCCACAACGTCCTGTTCGCGATGGCGGCCGAGGCCGAATACGGCACACATCTCAGGAAGCGTTTCGATCCTTTGGTCATCGGCGTTGGCCCCGTCGAGGCGGCCGTGGAACTCACCGCTGCCCTTGCCGCCCTCGCCCAGAGCGAGCGCCTGCCGGATCTGGTGGTGTCGCTGGGCTCGGCCGGTAGTCGGGCACTCGAACAGACCAAGATCTATCAGGCGACTTCCATCGCCTACCGCGACATGGACGCCTCGCCGTTGGGCTTCGAAAAGGGCGCCACGCCCTTTCTCGACCTGCCGGCGACCGTTCCCCTACCGCTGCGCATTCCCGGCATTCGTGAGGCTACGCTCTCCACCGGTGCCAACATCATCTCGGGCGAGGCCTATGCCGCCATCGCCGCCGACATGGTGGACATGGAGAGCTATGCCTGCCTGCGCGCCTGCATGCGCTTCGACGTACCGCTGATCGTGCTGCGCGGCATTTCGGACGGCAAGACAGAGCTGCACCACGTCGACGACTGGACGGAATATCTCCATGTCATCGACGAGAAGCTGGCCTCCGCCGTCGATCGCCTCGGTGTGGCGCTTGCCAAGGGCCAGTTAGCGCTCTGACGCTCGGAGTTCCCGGATCAGGGAGTGTCCGGCACAGCTTCGCCACCTTCCGGGCCATAGAAGAACACCCAGGTGGCGAAGTCTTCGGTGAAGTCTTCGAACCGGTGGACGACGCCCGCCGGCACGAACAGCACCTCACCGGCTTCGAAGGGCTGTCGGGTGTCTCCGTTGACGAAATGACCCGCGCCGGAGATGACGACGTACACCTCATCTCGGGTATGCGGTATTTGGCGATCCACGCCTTCCGGCTTGTAGATCTCGACCTGGAGCGAGCCGTGCCGGAATACCTCGGCGAAGGGCACACCGTCATTGTCCTGCAGCGTCTTCAATACAGCCGATGGGGTCAGGCGCTCCATCATGGTCTCTCTCCGGTAGGTTTAAAGGTCTATGTCCGCTCACGGGACAGGCGGCGGGCCGTAACCCACCACTCGGTGGCGCGTGCTTCGCCCTCCCCCGGCAGTTTCTCCAGGCAGCCCTTGGCCAGCAGATCGGAAAGATGGCGGGTCGCAGTGGCCTTACTGACCTTGGCCACCTTCTGATACTGAGCAGCACTGATGCCACCCTCGAAGCCATTCTCGAAGTTCTGTTCTCCCCCATCCAGCAAACGATTGAGCACCTTGATCTGCTCCGGCAACAGGCCGGCTTCGGCGAATCGCTGCCAGAAGCGGGTCTTGGCCAGGGTGCGCTCGATGTCGGCGAGAGCGTCTCGGCTCACAGGTCAACCAAGGACCATTGCCGGTCTGGCTTAGATGAGATGCGGCTCGAGCCAGCGCTTCAGTTGCGGCCCTTGCACCAGCCCGGCCTGACGGGCGATCTCACGACCTTCCTTGAAAACGATCAGCATGGGAATGCTGCGAATGCCGAAGCGCCCGGCAAGGGCCGGTTCCGCCTCGGTGTCGAGCTTGGCGAAGCGGATGCGCGGCTCCAGCTCGGCGGCGGCCTGGGCAAAGATCGGCGCCATCATCTTGCAGGGGCCGCACCAGCCGGCCCAGAAGTCCACCACTACCGGCAGCTCGCTGCGCTCGACCAGGGCCGTGTAGTTGGCGCTGGTGAGTTCCAGGGGCGCGGCGGTGAACAGTGGCTGCTTGCACTTGCCGCAGCGCGAGGCGTCGGCCAGCCGCGCCGTGGCCACACGGTTGATGGCCAGACAGTGGGGACAGGCCAGATGCAGTGAATCGGACATGGCAGGGCTCCGGTGAGGGCGGCATTAACGAGGATAGGTGCGGCGCTAGCTGCCGTCGACGTAGGCCGCTAGTCGTCAATCTTGGTCAGCGCCGAGTCCTTGTGCATGGCGATGTGATCGGTCTTGTCGCTCTTGATCTCGTACTGCGGCTCGTCTTCGCTGGCATGACGCTTGTGTCCCTTGTACTCCGTGTCCTGGGTATGAACGCGGACGATCTTTCCGCTGACGTGCCCTGCCTCGGAGTTCCAGCGTACATGGTCGCCCACCTTGAATCGCTTGGCCATTGCTCACCTCTCATCAGGGGTAAAGGGTTCGTGCTGGTAGCATAGACCAGCGAATGGGAAATCTTCCCTCTGGGGTGGGCGTTATCGTCAACCGAATACCATTTGCCGCCTGGCCACGAGGAGTGAGCACCGTGTTCGTCCCCACGAACCGTTTTTGGATCAACTCCAAGAGTGGAGGAACCCGAGCCAACAAAGCCCTTACAAAACAAAACTATTTGTCATTGTTTTCTTCAAGGCTTAATGGCAAATAAGGTGAGTTCGGTGTGCTACCGCACGGAAATAATCTCTTGCAGCGTTCATGCTTTGGTATGTCGTGGCAGGTGAAGTTAACAGCAGCTTGTTGAGAAACAACTTCTGAATCAAGTATTCACCTGAACGATTTTGCTTGCTTGTTACAGAGAAGGAAATATTAGATGAATACTGAAAAAACCAAGTCGGATAGCAACCAGAGTACCGCACGCGGCAACCAGCAATTCGACGAGGCCATCGTCGAGCCGGTACGTGCCTACGGCGCACTGACCACCGATTACTTTGAAAAGCTCTTCGCGGCTCAGTTCGACGCCGTTCGCGCCTTCGCGGACACTAGTCTGGCGCAATCACGCTCCTGGCTTGAAGTCAAAGATTCCGACAGTTTTCGGCAGGTGATCGAGCAGCAACAGCAGGCCGTTCGAGAGCTGAGTGAGAAGATGAAGGAAGACGCTGAAAAAATTCGTGCCTTGAGCCAGGAGTATTTACAGGAGACTCAGCAGTTGACGGCAAAAGGCATGCAGAAGGGAAAGGAGCAAGTAGAGAACAGCTTGCAAAAAGGTAAGGAAAAGGCTGACGGTACTCAACAGAAAAGCCAGCAGCAGGCCGACAAGAGCAAGAAATCGGCCAGCGCATCGCATCAATAATACTTGCTTTATAAGTAAGCGCACGATTGAAGGGCCGTCTTCGCAAGAAGACGGCCCTTTAACTATTTGGCTGCCCTACCGGAGCATGAACGCCTGCCATGACATATCCGCTCAAGGAGCGTTCTATCCTCTATGAGTTTGCCAAGGCCAATGTCAAGAAAAACGCTAAGCCGAACCTTGGCGAGAACAAGAAGTTCGGTAGCTAAGTTAAGGTGTAGGGCCACTTCTCGACAGCGCCTCTGGAGCGACGAGTCGCGAGGAGGTAAAGCATGAAGCGTACGAGTTGGTGGCTGGCAGCCGCCCTGTTGATCGGCCTGGCTTGGCCCCCTGGGGGCATTCGCCGAGGGGCGCATCTTTACCCGCCATGGCCTGGCCATCGGCGGCACGGATCCGGTGGCCTACTTCACTCACGGGCAGCCGGTGCAAGGCTCGCCCGACTATCAGGTGGAGTGGGGCAATGCCACCTGGCGATTCGCCTCGGCCGAGCATCGCGACCGATCCAGGCGGACCCCGAGGCCTATGTGCCCCAGTACGGTGGTTGGTACGCCTGGGCGGCGGCGCGAGGTGAGGCCGCGGCGACCATTCCCGAGGCGTGGAAGATCGTCGACGGCAAGCTCTATCTGAACTTCAGCAGGTTGATCCAGTGGCGCTGGGAACGAGACATCCCTGGCCACATCGCCGCTGCCGATAGCCTCTGGCCAAATATCTTCCAGCAGTGATTCCGACGAGATGAGGCTTGCTCCCGTGCGGCTCCGCCGTGGCCGACTCAGGGAGGGAGCAGGTGCGCGGATGGCGTTACATTTTTCCATTGAGCCTGTCGCCTTGTCTCAGGCAGGATGGAGAAAGGAAGGCAGGTTGGCAGACACAAGCAACGGCATACCGCTGGAGGAGCCACATGCAACCGCTGAGCTATTACTACTACAACGTGCTGGAAGGTCTCGAAAAGCCATGCGACGTACCGTCGACCCAACTGCAGGAGGGCTTCGATATCCTGTATCGACATGGCGGGCGCATCGAAATGGACCTGATGCGCAAGGCCGAGGATAGCAATGCCCAGGGCACGCCCTACCACTGGTACGAGGCCCTGGATGAAGAGCAGCGGGCGAAACTGCACAAGGCCCTGGATGACGAAAATCCTGCGAAGATTCTCAAGATCATCCAGCGCAACGGCTATGCCGGCGTGCTCTACCATCATGCCTGGCATCACTTCCGGGAGTCGGGAGCCGCCTAACCCCAACACACCGGCGGGGCCTCGTCAGGAAGGCAGGGGCCCCGGCCGACCCAGCAGGTAGCCCTGGGCCTTGCGAACCCCGATGCCACGTAATGCTTCCAATTCGGCCTGCGTCTCGACGCCCTCGGCGAGCAGCCGGCTGCCCGTTACGGCGGTGAAGCCCACGAGTGCCGCGGTCAGTGCTCGGCTGTCGGCACAAGTGTCTATGCCATGGGTCAGGGATCGATCCAGCTTGATGACGTCCGGCGCCAGGCGAAGAATATGACGAAAGCTGGCATAGCCGGCGCCAGCATCATCGATCGCCAGCCTGAGCCCTTGCCTGCGCATCGCGACCAGCGCCTCGAAGAGGCAGGCGTAGTCATCAACAACATCGTGTTCGGTGACCTCGAGCATTAGGCGGTCAAGGGGATAGGGGGCGAGCAGATCGGCAAGCCGGCCGGATAGGATGGTGACCGGCGAGGCATTGAGCGACAGATAGGCCGTGTTAGGAATCTCGGGCAGTGCCTGCAACGCCAACTCGATGGCCGCCAGCTCGAGTTCCACTCGCAGCCCCACCGTCGCGGCTTCCTCGAACCACTTGTCGGGACCTCGGCTTGGCCCGGCGACGAAGCGCGACAGCGCTTCATAACCGGCGATACGCTGGTCGACGAGATCGTACATGGGCTGGAAGACGATGTGGAAGCGACGATGGTCGAGCACATCGCGTATTCTTGCCTCGGCGGCCTCATGCTGCAGGTTGTGCGTGCGCTGGCGTTCGAGCTGCCGTGCAGCAAAATCAGCGAAGACCCGCATCATGGCCAGGTCAAGCTCATTCAATGTGGCATTGGATTGGCGATCGAAGCAGCACAGCGTGCCGTAAATACTCCCATCCTTCAGACGTATGGGCACGCTGAGGTGCGCGCCTACCGGCACCGCCCGGGTGGCCGCAAGGTCCAGCGCCGCCGGCTCCTGTTGAGCATCCTGGATCACCTCCGGCAGCCTGCCCTCCACAACTCTCTGGCAGTAGCTTTCACCAAGAGGATCCGATGCCCCGACTTCTAGGTGTGGTGCATCCGCCTCTTCGTCCACAAAGCGAAAAAATCGCTTACCGTCTTTAAACTCCGAGATAAAGGCGACTTCCATGCCTAGATGGGTGCGCAGGGCATGCAGGATCTCGAGCAGGGTACGCTCGGCCGACTCTTCGGCAAGGCCATCCAGCCCCAGGTAAATATCCGGCAAATGCTCATCTATTGCGTTGAATGCTCTAGCTACCATGGGCCACCTTGACGTTCAGATTTCGTCAGCAAACAACGTCAGCTCTAGCGTGCCACCCCGTATTCGTATTGCTTGTATCGTTAGATTATATTTGATTCAGCCTAGCATCGAAGCATAATTTCTCCCATATCAAGATTATTCGAATGGTTTGGTCTTCAGTATGGAGCCAAGGCGTAATCGTTTGACACCTCCGGCGCTGCTGGTTTTAGATTTGCCTATATTTAGATAGATCGGCCTATATAAGCATTCTTACCGGTTTCCACTTGGTCAGGAGCACACAAATCATTTCCAAGGCACCCGCCTTCGGCCCGGTGCTGCCGCTGCTCGCCACCTCGATCGGTCAGGTCGCCGGCTCTCCCTTGGCGGGCAGGCTTGTCGGGGCCGAAGGCCATGTCGCCACCTTCATGCTCTTCGCCAGCCGTCGCCGGGCTTGGGGCGTGGTTGCTGAAGGAGAGGGCCAGTGTCGATGAGCTTACTCTTGGATAGCCAAGCCTAGTCGCCCAGCTTGGTGAGCGCCGAATCCATGTGCATGGCGATGTGATCCGTCTTGTCGCTCTTGATCTCGTATTGCGGCTCGTCCTGGCTGGCGTGGCGCTTGTGGCCCTTGTATTCAATGAGCTGAAGCATAGTCCAGGCGGCTAAGCCATACCGTCTAACGGCCTTGTGTCACGACGGCCTTGGCGTCATCGAATGCCAGATATTCCGCTATCGTCTCCATGCCCTCTAACGGTCGCTCATAGCTCCATGCCACATCGGACTGGTCGCCGAACGAGAAGTAGGCGGCATCGCCCTTGAACGGGCAGTGAGTCACGGTATCGGAGCGGGTCAGCAGGTCCATGCGCACGTCTTCGCGGGGAAAATAAAACCGTGGCGGATAGCCACGCTCGCGTAGCTCGAAGGCGCGGCTGGTGTCGGCGAGCAGTGTGTCGCCGATCATGACCTGCACTCGGTGAATTTGCGGATTCAGGATGATACGGGGCTCGGTGGCGGTCATCACTTCGACTCGTAGTTAAGGAAGTTTCTCGCTTTTAACTCGTAGCAGTTACATACAAGGCAGCGTCCCACTGAGGAGCCTAGCATGGGCATAACCCTGAGCCTCCAAGAACAACGAGGGCACGACCATGCGTAGCCTGCAGCAATTTCTCGACGACTACGGCGAGAGCCATCGCCATCCGGTGAACCAGTGGGTGCACATCGTCTGTGTACCGGCCATTTTCTTCTCTACCCTGGGCTTGCTATGGCTGGTGCCGATTGGCCGTTGGCTGGGGCTGGAGGCCGGTGCGGCAGAGTGGGTCAACGGCGCCACCCTGCTGGGCGCGCTTGCCGGTTTGGTCTACCTGCGCCTCTCCTTCGGTGTCTTCCTGATGATGGTCGCCTGGTTCGCTCTTTCCGTATTGGGCATTCTCGCCATCCTGAATACGGGGTGGTCGTTGTTGTGGATCTCGCTGATCGTCTGGGTGGCGTCGTGGGCGGTGCAGGTGTGGGGCCACAAGGTGGAGGGCAAGAAGCCGTCCTTCATCGAGGATCTGGTATTCCTGCTGATAGGTCCGATCTTCGTCACCTTCGAAGTGGCGCACAAGCTGGGGCTGCACGTGCCGCGCCCAGCCGGACATTGAGCCTGTCGCACCGGTGGCTGCCTGAATGGCGTATTCTCGGTTTTATTAACCGATTGCCACGGACTGCCTGTGACGGATACTTCGCCGGTGCGCGGAACCCTCTACCTGTGGAATGACCGCTGGATGCTGCTTGGCCACCTGCCGGCCAACAGGGCGCACCGGCACGTCAGCGCGTCGCTGTTGCTGGGGTTGGATGGGGCGTTCGAGCTGGAAGTAGAAGGCGAGTGCCGCCAGACCCGAGCCGCGGTGGTGGCGCCGGACGTGGCCCAGGCCCTGAACCCGGGCCAGACCACCATGCTGGTGGCCCAGCTCGACCCTGACAGCGATGCCTGGCGCCGCCTGGCCGGCAAGCTGGCGGGGCAGGTCAGCATGGACCTGCCCTTGGCCGAGGACCTGGCCCGGATGCTGGCCAGTAGCGACGATTGCCTCACCCTTTCGAACAACCTGGCGCAATTTCTCGCCACCACCGACGCGCCACCGCTGCCGCTGGATCCGCGGATCGCGGATATCTGCCACCACTTGCGAGAAGCCCTGCCGGAGAAACTGGATGCCGCGGCGCTGGCCGAGCGCGCCGGGGTCTCCACGTCGCGACTCACGCATCTGTTTCGCGAGCAAACGGGGGTGAGGCTGCGACGCTTCCTGCTCTACCTGAAGATCACTCGCGCCATGGCCCGTTGGCAGCCAGGCATGACCCTCTCCACCTTGGCCGCGGAAGCGGGCTTCTACGACCAGCCGCACCTGGTGCGCACGGCCCGCGACATGTTCGATGCCCTGCCCTCGGCCTATATCGGTGCCGGGAATTTCCACATCTGCCGCTGCAGTGAGACTCACTGAGCCGGCAGCACGTATCTCTCGAGATGGTTGCCCACAGCGATATCGGTCGACTCGATCACGCCCCGCTTGAGCAACATGCTCTGGCGGCAGGCACACCCAGGCGAACAGCCAGTTCATCCTTGTGCTGACCCGATTCATCTGTGAAAAATATTTTTAGTATACAATTTTATGGGCCACTGTAGACATCATAGAAAGCAGATGTAATACAAATCCAAGAACAGATCGGAAGTCCTCATGCCCAAGCAGCAGGCCAACAGGTCCATTTTTGACTTTCACGGCAGGCCAAGCGTGGCCAAGGCCCTGCCCCTCTCCCTTCAGCATGTGCTGGCCATGATCGCCGGCGTCATCACCCCGCCCATCATCGTGGCGGGCGTGGTGGGTGCCAGCGTCGAAGAACGGCTGCTGCTGATCCAGATCGCGGTGCTGGCGTCCGGCGTCAGCACGCTGTTCCAGCTCTATGGTGCCTGGAAGTTCGGCGCGCGCCTGCCCGCCATCTTCGGCGTGGGCTTCGCCTATGTGCCCACCCTGGTCGCCGTAGGCGGCCAGTACGGCCTCGCCGGCATCTTCGGTGCCCAGCTCATCGGCGGTATCTGCATGATGGTGGTGGGCTATTTCATCCAGTACATCCGCCATCTGTTCCCGCCGGTGGTGGCCGGCACAGTGGTGCTGGTGATCGGCCTGTCGCTGTATGACATCGCGGTGCGCTACATGGCGGGCAGTGGCAACGTCGAGGCACCCGGCTTTGGCGAGCCGCTCAACTGGCTGGTAGCCCTCGTCACCCTGGCAACGGTGCTGGTCGCCTCGCAGTTCGGCAGGGGTGTGGTGAAGCTCTCGGCCATCATCGTCGGCATTGTGGTGGGCTATGCGCTGTCGCTGCTTCTCGGCATGGTCAGCTTCGCGGCAGTCGCCGATGCCGGCTGGGTCGCGGTGCCCCGGTTCATGCCCTTCACGCTGGAGTTCCACACCTCGGCGATCATCGCCATGGTGATCATCTGCGTGATCAATTCCGTGCAGACCATCGGCGATCTGTCAGCCACCACCGTGGGCGGCATGAACCGCGAGCTGAGAACCCGCGAGCTCACCGGGGGGCTGCTGGGCAACGGCTTGACCACCACCCTGAGCGCCTTCTTCGGCGCCCTGCCCACCGCCACCTTCAGCCAGAACGTCGGCATCGTGGCGATGACCCGCGTGATCAGTCGCTTCGTCCTGGCGCTGGCCGGCGGCTTCATGCTGCTGGCGGGATTCAGCCCCAAGTTCGGCGCCCTTGTGACGACCATTCCCTACCCCGTGCTCGGCGGCGCCACCGTCATCGTCTTCGGCATGATCACCATGACCGGCATCAAGCTGCTGATAAAGGATGAGCTTTCGGCCCGCAACATGACCATCGTCGGCCTGTCGCTGGCCCTGAGCCTGGGCATCGCCCAGGTGCCCGAGGCAATCGCACAGCTGCCCGAATGGATACAGAGCATGATCGGCGGCGCGCCCATCGTGGTCGCAGCCATCACCGCCTTCACCCTCAATCTCGTTCTGCCCCGAGTCTCCCTGGCCGATGAGGAGCGTGAGCGCGAGCGGATGGCCTGCGCCGAAGGAAAGAGCAATAGAACCACTCAGGACCGGGAAGGCGTCACTTACTCCCATCGCCAGGAAGGCTCGGCTGGCCAGGCCAGCAACAGCTGAGCTCGGCCCGGCCCCGGCCGGGCCGAGCACCTCTCCATCGCGATGCATCTCGAGCCCTGACCAAGGGCCACCAGGAGCCACAAGTGAAAAGCCTGAGCCATCTTTCCGTGAAAATGAGCTGGACGCTGGTCCTGCTCGCCTTTCTTGCCCTGCTGATCGCACTGAGCGCCATGGGGCTCTACGCGGTCAACCACAGCCAGCGCAGCTTCGACACCTTCAGTGCGGTGAACGTCAGCCAGCAGGCCGCGCTCAACCGCGCCAACTCGATGCTGCAAAGCGTACGGATCGACATGGCCGGCGTTTATGAGGAGCTCCTGGAGAGTTCCGTTGCCGGGGCCGGCGCCCATGGCTCGGATGCCCATCGTCTCGGTGAGCGGCTCGAAGCCGTTACCGACAACTTCAATCTCTTCCTCGAGCTGCCCGTTCGCCCCGAGCACGCGGCGCTGATGGGACCCATCGAGGCCAGCTTCAACGCCATGATGGAAAGCAGCCTGCTGCCGCAGGCAGAGGCCCTGGCAGCCGGCGATCTGGCCACCTACCAGGCGCTGCGTGACTGGGCCGCTGCCGCCAACGCCGGCTTCTACCAGGCCGCCGTCGGCTTCTTCCACCAAGTGGAAGCGGAAGGGGCCGAACGCGCAGAAAGCTTCGGCACGGTGGTCACCACCGCGCAGCGGGTGATCGTGCTCGTCTTCATCGTCGCGCTTATCGTGATCGGCGTCGTCTACCGGGGCGTCAGCGCCAGCCTGATCGGGCCGCTGGATCGTATCGTGCAGCACTTCCAGCGCATGGCCAGCGGCGATCTCTCGGCACCCGTGGAGTCGCACGGCAAGAACGAGATTGGCAAGCTCTTCGCGGCGCTGGCAACCATGCAGCAAGGGCTCGCGACGACGGTCGCCACGGTACGCGACAGCAGTGCGGAAATTCTCTCCAATTCTCGCGAGATCGCCAGTGGCAACCGCGACCTGGCGGCACGCACCGAGCGCCAGTCCGCCTCGCTGACCGAAACGGCTTCGAGCATGGAGGAGATGACTTCCACCATGGAGCGCAACAGCGAGAACGCCTCGCTGGCCAGCGAGATGGCCCGCGAGGCCGCCCAGCGAGCCGACAGAGGCGGTGATGTGGTTGCCAACGTAGTCTCGCGCATGGAGGAAATTCGCGAGAGCTCCCAGCGGGTTACGGAGATCATCGGTCTGATGGACTCCATCGCCTTTCAGACCAATATCCTGGCCTTGAACGCCTCGGTGGAAGCGGCTCGCGCCGGCGAGCATGGCCGCGGCTTTGCGGTGGTGGCCAACGAAGTGCGCAAGCTCGCCACGCGTAGCGCCGATGCCGCCACGGAGATCCGCCAGCTCATCGAGACTTCCGTGCGTCAGGTCGAAGCCGGCACCCAGCAGGCCGATAGCGCCAGCAGTACCATGGGTTCGATCATGGCCTCGGTGCAGCGCGTCAACGAGCTGATGAACGAGATTGCCGTGGCGTCCAACGAACAGCGCTCCGGCATCGGTGAGGTCAACACGGCGGTCGGCGACATGGACCATACCACCCAGCAGAACGCCGCCCTCGTCGAGCAGGCGAGCCTGGCCGCAAGCCAGCTTCAGGCCGAGGCGCAGCGCCTCGATGAAGCGGTGGCGCGATTCAAGCTGGCGGACGGATCTCGGGAGGCCGATACCATGGCAGCCCTGCCTTCACGCGCAGAAGCCCAAGCGCCAAGGCTGGTAGATCAAAGGGGGCTGACGACTGCCTGAGCTTCGCCAGGCATTGGCCGGAAACTGTCTGCGTCCGGCCATGCGTCTATCTGCTATTTTTCTAGTTCATCGGAATAGCCATTGGCGAGGCCGGACTGAGGAGGCGCAGCATGGACCGATTCACGGGCGGTTGCCTCTGCGGTAACGTTCGAATTGCGGCGTCGGGCCGGCCCTATCGGGTCGGCCTTTGCCACTGCTTGGATTGCCGCAAGCACCACGGAGCGCTTTTTTACGCCTCGGCTGTGTTCCCCGAGAATGCGGTGACGATCGAAGGCGAGACACGCGACTACAAGGGGCGTTTTTTCTGTCCCCTCTGCGGCTCTTCCGTTTTCGCACGCACCGGAGACGAGATCGAAGTGCACCTGGGCATACTGGATGAGCCCGACCAGCTGATGCCCACCTACGAGAGCTGGACCGTCCGTCGCGAGTCCTGGCTGCCGCCGTTCCCGCACATGAAGCGCTACGACTGTGACCGTGACGATATGGGGCGTGAGGAGGAGTAGCCCCACGCCACATCAGCCTGGTCACCGAACGAGAAGTACGAACCATCGTCCTTGAAGAGGGCAATTGAGCTTGGTGTCGAAGCGGTACCCGTTACCTAGTGCGCTCCACTTCGCTATGCCGAAACTTCACCGTTCCCGCCTCCAGAAACGCTTCCAACACCTGATGTTCAGTACCACGCTTCAAATCACTGAGAAGAAAGACCGCAAGCGGGGCCTCTACGTGCTGGCGTATCGCGCGGCGCAGCGAACGTGCACCGTACTTCCTGTCGAAGCCGGTCTTGCCGATATGCTGCTTGACGGCGTGGTCCAGCGTAAGTGTGACCCCGTGCTTCGCCAGACGGCGATTGACACGCTGAATTTCCATGTCGATCAGTGAATCGAGGATATCGCTGTTCAGCCAGTTGAAGACGGTTATCGTGTCGATTCGATTGACGAACTCCGGAGTGAAGCGGTGCAGCAACTCGTGCTCTGCAAGCTTCGCAAGGACCTTCTTGTCTCGCTGCGGTGATGTCGGCAGCAGCCGCTTCGGCCAACGGCTCTTGGCACGTTCATGAGCCTGGATGCGCTTGGCGCCCAGATTGCTGGTCATGAACACCAGCGAATTTCGGAAGCTATAGGTACGCTCTCCTGAGGCAACCGTCAGGCGTCCATTGTCGAATACGTTGAGCAGTGCCTGAACCACTTCATCCGAGGCCTTTTCCAGCTCATCGAAGAGCACGATGCCCGGTTTGCCAGAGGAGCCCTCGATCAGGCTCTGGTCGAACAGGGTGGTACCCTCCTTGCTACCCACGTAACCCGGCGGAGCACCGGTCAGGGCGGCAGCATAGTGCTCCTGTGCCAGAGTATTCATGTCTATGCGACAGAACGCATCGGCGTCGCCGTGCAGAGCTCGGGCCAGGGCACGGACCATCTCGGTCTTGCCTACGCCTGTCGGACCGAGAAACAAGGCTATATGCAGCGGGCGCCGAGGGTCGGCAATGTCCGCTCGTACGATACGTAGTGCCCGTTCGAGTGCCGCCAAGGCTTCGTCCTGTCCGAGTATCTCGCTGCGCACGGCCGCCATGATACCGTCTACGTCGAAGCGGTAACGACTTTCAATTGTCGCGGCACCCAGCGATTGCGCCGGTACGGCAGCACCCTCGTTTTCCGCCGCAAGGCGCTCATGCTCCAGCCGCTTGCGGCTGCTTTCATCCAGCATTTCATTGAGAAAAGGCATATCGCTCCCCCTGCATGGGTCCGGCCCGGCCTATCGGCCGGACCGGGTCAGTACAACGGCAGGTCAGCCGCCGCGTTCCTCTTCCTTGGCATCGTACGGTAGCGTTCCGACCGGAGCGCAGGCGACACCGACCTTGGAGCGGGTGAAACTCTCGACATGCTCGCGGGTTTTTTCTGCATCGTTCACCCAGTTGCGGTAGAACTCGAACGGGCAGTCCGCCACGCCCTTGTCTCCATCGCCTGCGGCGTGCAGAGCTGAGTAACCTCGATGCAGGATCTTGAACAGGTGATTCTGTGACTGGTCATTGGCGCGCGCATCGCGGATCGCACTGACAGAAAGTTGGGCGTATTGGATCCCGTTCTCCTCGGTGCCGCACTCGCCCAGAGTGCGCCCGTCGAAACCGATGATCGAGGAGTGGCCGAAGTAGCTGTAGATACCATCGAAGCCAGCGGCGTTGGCCACGGCCACATAGCAGTTGTTGGCCCAGGCCATGCATTTGGCCATGTTGATCTGCTGCTCCTTGGCGGGATACATGTAGCCCTGGCAGCGGACGATCAGCTCGGCACCACGCATGGCACAGTCGCGCCAGATCTCGGGGTAGTTGCCGTCATCGCAGATGATCAGACTGATCTTCATACCCTTGGGGCCTTCACTGACGAAGGTCTGATTGCCGGGGTACCAGCCTTCGATAGGGCACCAGGGGATGATCTTCCTGTAGGTCTGCACGATCTCGCCCTGGTTGTTCATGAGGATCAGGGTGTTGTAGGGATTGCGCTTGGGGTGATCCTCGTGGCGCTCGCCGGTGAGGGAGAATACCCCCCAGGTGTTGGCCTTGCGGCATGCGCGGGCGAAAATCTCGGTTTCTTCTCCCGGAATGGTGACAGCGGTCTCCATCATCTCATCGGGGTCGTACATGATCCCCTGCAGGCTGTACTCCGGGAAAATCACCAGGTCCATGCCCGGCAGGCCCTGTTTCATGCCAACAATAATGTCGGCAATCCTCTGGGCGTTTTCATGGACCTCCTGGCGAGTATGCAAGCGCGGCATCTTGTAGTTGACGACGGCCACGCCTACCGTATCGTTACTGCTCGAAATATCACCGTGTCTCATGATTCCACTCCTGTTGTTTTACGTCTCAAGATCGCCGCCTTTACGCAGCAAATACTGCTGACGCAAGGCCAGCCTTAGAACGCGAGGAACTCGTGAGCGACTTCGTCAGTGAGATCCTCGGCACTGCCCGCCACCGCTACCCGGCCTTTGTCGAGTACGATGAACTTGTCGGAAACCCGGCGTGCGAACGGGATGTTCTGCTCCACCAGCAAGACGGTTATTCCCATCTTCTTGTTGAGATGGACGATCACCTCCTCGATTTGCTGAACGATATTGGGCTGGATGCCTTCGGTGGGCTCGTCCAGCAACAGCACCTCAGGGCCAAGCGCCAGGGCGCGCGCAATGGCCAGTTGCTGCTGCTGTCCGCCGGACAGGTCACCACCGCGGCGGTTCATGAACTCCTTGAGAATGGGAAAGAGCTCCAGAACCCCTTCCGGCATCTCGCGCCGGCCATCTTCACGGCCGAAGGCGCCCATTAGAATGTTCTCCTTGACGGTGAAGCGGGGGATGATGGCTCGGCCCTGGGGGATGTAGCCGATCCGCCGGCGGGCGCGTTCCGGGGTGGGCAGCTCTCCGATGCTTTCTTCCTTGAACCGCAGTGACCCCTTGATGCCGTCCGTCAGCCCCATGATGCTCTTTAGCAACGTGGTCTTGCCGACACCGTTGCGGCCCAGGATGCTGACAAGCTCGCCTTTTTCCGCCTTGAAGTTGACACCTTGGAGTACCGGACTCTTGCCGTAGAACGAATAAAGGTCGTGTGCTTCAAGCATGATTGGCCACCTCATTACCCAGATAGGCTGCCCTGACCTTCGGATCGCTCTCTATCTCCTTGATCGAGCCTTGCGCCAGCATGGCTCCCAGCTCCATCACCGTTACCGTCTCGGCAATCTGTCGCACAAAGGTCATGTCGTGCTCGACCACGATCATGGTGTGATGCCCCTTCAGCGAGTTGAATATCTCACCGGTACGCCGGGTCTCCTGGATCGTCATGCCTGCCGTCGGCTCGTCCATGAGAATCAGCTTGGCCTCCTGAATAAGCAGCATGGCAATTTCGAGCCACTGGGTCTGACCGTGGGAGAGATTGCCCGCTTTGGTGTGGACGTGATCTTTCAGCTCCACCAGCTCCAGGATCTCCCTCAATCGGCCCCGAATGTGGGTGCGAAAGACGAAGCCCGATGCCAGGATGCCGGGGTTCTGGGAGCGTGCAATTTCCATGTTTTCCAACACCGTCAGCTCCTTGAAGACCGAGGGTGTCTGGAACTTTCGTCCGATTCCCAGGCGCGCCCGCCTGTGCTCACTCAAGCTGGTAATGTCGCGCCCTTCGAACAGGATCTGGCCCGAGGTGGCGGCGGTCTTGCCACAGATAAGATCCAGCGTGGTCGACTTACCCGCGCCGTTGGGGCCGAGCAGGCAGCGCAGCTCGCCTTGCGCCACGCACAGGTCGAGGTTATTGACAGCCTTCAAGCCACCGAAATGGACCGACAGGTTCTTGAGTTCCAAATGCGCCATGTCAGCGTCCTCCGTTGTCGATTCGCCGCGTACCCACACCGGTGGCCAGCCACCTGGCACGTGTGCCGCCTCTCTCCGAGCGAAGCGCCTTGCTGGTATGACGAACAGCGCTCTGCACCAGTCCGAACAGCCCCCGGGGAGCGACCAGAACCACGACGATGAAGAGTGCACCGATAAAGAAGGTCCAACCGTCGACGAACATGTCGGACAGCCTGCCCTCCAGCAGGTTGACGATGATCCCGCCCAAGGCGGCGGCCACTAGCGACTCCCGTCCGCCCACCGCGCACCAGATCACGATGGCCAGGCTGAAGGTGACACCCATGTAGGTAGGAGAGGCAAACTCGAGGACCAGGACGTAGAGCATGCCCGCCCAACCTGCAATCGCCGCGGAGGTGCAGAACGCTAGGGTTTCGTAGCGAGCGACGTCGTAGCCGAAGAAGCGCACCCGGCTTGCATCCTCACGAATGGCCTTGAGCACCAGACCCACCTTGCTGCGTACCAGGGCGAGCCCGATCGTCAAGGAAGTCATGAGGCAGACGGCCACCAGGTAGTAGAACTGGGTGCTGTAGTTGTCCACGCGCCAGCCGAACAGCTGCAGCGGCGCCAGTCCCGTCAGCCCGTTCTGGCCGCCGGTGTAGCGCTGCTCCTCGATAAATACCAGTTGGACCGCTACCAGGAACGCCAGCGTGATGATGGCGACGAACACGCCGGTGATCCGCCCGCGGAACATGAACACCGCCAGCAGCGCCGCCAGGGCGACAGGTATCGCGATACCGGCGATCAGGGTGACCGGCAGCGAATGGAACGGCTGCCAGAACCAGGGCAACGCCTCGACGTTGGTCCAGCCCATAAAGTCCGGCAGGCTGCCGGGCATGTGGGCACTGGCCTGCAACTTCAGGTGCATCGCCATGATGTAGGCGCCCAGGGAGAACGGCACGGCCTGGCCGAGATTGAGGATACCCGCATAGCCCCAGGACAGCGCCAATGCCATCGCCACCATGCCCAGGGCAAGGTAACGCGCGTAGGTGTTGAGGGCGAAGCCGTCGAAGCTCACGACCCAGGGGATGACGACGAACAGCAGTATCGCGAACAAGGCGTAGCCGATGCAGTCAGTCTTGAAGGTTCTGTTCATGGTGAGACTCCTCAGCGGCGTACCTTGTCCGGGAACAGGCCCATGGGCTTGAACCGAATCAGGAAGATGATGGCGAGCAAGACCGCGATACGCCCGAGGGTGTCGTTCAACAACATCGAGAACATGGCCGTTGCCTCACCCACCAGGCCGGCAGCGGCAACGGTGCCAAGCAGGCTGCCGACACCACCGACGATCACCACCAGGAAGGCGTCGACGACGAGGTAGGTACCCATGGTGGGAGTGACGCTGACGAGGGGCGTGATCAGCGCGCCAGCCATGCCGGCAAGACCCGCACCGTAGGCGAACGCCAGGGCATAGACCCGGTCCGCACGGATGCCGTAGCACTCCGAGATCTCCTTGTTCTGGATCACCGCCCGGAGCTTGGTGCCGAACTCGCTGCGCTTGAGTAGAAACCAGGTGGCGCCAACCACCGACAAAGAGAAGAAGATCAGGAAAATTCGGTAGTTGGACATCACCACACCACCCAGGACGAGGTTTCCGTCCAGAATGGAAGGACCTGCCACATAGCGCGATTCGGGTCCGATAACGCTACGGACCACCTGCTGCAGGAGAATCGCTACACCCCAGGTCGCCAGGATCGTGTCCAGGGGGCGGTGATAGAGCCAGCGAACGACGCCCCGCTCCACCAGTAGCCCCACCATGGCGACCATCAGGAACACAAGTGGCAACGCTACAAGGATGCCCAGCCCCAGGTAGGTCTGCAGCAGCCAGGCACTGTAGGCACCGAGCATGACGAACTCACCATGCGCCAGGTTGATCACACCCATGGCGCCGTAGATGATGGCCAGGCCGAGAGCCACCATGAGCAGGATCGATGCCATGCTGAGCCCGGCGAAGGCTTGATTTAGGAAAGCATCCATTGAGACACCTCAGATTCAGCTGGTGCGCCCGGCAGCCGTCCAATGCGCGGGCGCACCGTTGTTTTTTCACGACGTGACGAGGCCTTCGCCGGTGCACTGCTGCCCTTCGTAGGCCCAGTAGGGCTCCGGGGCGATGCGCTCCTGCGGCTCCAGGACGACTTTTGCCTGACCGCTACGATCCCACTGGGCAACCTTGGGCCAGAGGTGGGTATGCAGGTTTTCATCGATGAGGATTTCGCCTTGCGGTGCCATGAAGGTTTGCCCCACCGCGGCAGCTCGGATGTTGGTCGGTGTGATGTCGCTGGGAGCCAGCTGCTCGACCGCTGCCTTGAACTGATAAATCTGAAAGTAGGCCGCCTCGCTGACGAAATGAGTGACCTGATCCGATCCGTATTTACGCTGATAGGCTTCGACGAAGCGGGCGTTCTCCGGAGAGGCATGAGCCATGAAATAAGGTGCGGAGCTGAAGTGCCCCGCAGCGGCCGCCCCGCCCATCGCCTTGACCTCGACTTCGGAGCGGGTAAGGCTGGCCACAGGGAGCTGCTCCGGGTCGAAGCCGGCCGCATGGAACTGCCGCTGGAAGGCCACGTCAGAATCGCCCACCAAGGTGCAGAAGATGACGTCCGGGTTGGTCTGGCGGATTCGGTTGATGACCGAACTGAAGTCGGAGTGGCCCATGGGAACGTACTCTTCATGTACAGGCCCACCACCAACTTGCTCCAGGATCATCTTGCAGACATTGTTCTCTTCCCTGGGGTAGACGTAGTTATTGCCGATCAAATAGAAGCGCCCACCGAAGTTTTCTACAAGCCAGGGTACGAACTCCTGTTGCTGCTGGTTGGGTACCGCACCGCCGTACATGACGTTACGTGAACACTCGCGCCCCTCGTACAGGGTGGGGTACCAGTAGAGATTGTCCCTGCCTTCCACCACAGGCAGTACCGCCTGGCGACTCGCTGATGTATAGGAGCCAAATACGCTAACGCAGTTGTCACGCAATACCAGTCGACGAGCACGATCCGCATAAGTCGCTGGGTCCGATGCAGGATCTTCAATGTAAGGACGCAGGCGCATGCCATGTATGCCGCCGTTGTCATTGATCTCCTCGATCGCCAGCAGTGCGGCGTCGTGCAACGTACGCTCCACGACTGCCACGGCGCCAGTGAGCGAAAAGAGAATCCCGACCGGGATTTCACCATTCGCTGCCCAGGCCGCTTTTCGCTGTGTCCAAATTCCCGGGAAGCCGACCACGCCGGCGGCTCCCGCCACCGCCACGCCCTTCAAGAAATCACGCCTTTTCATTTGTTGTTTCTCCTTCTGTGCCCGCTGTACCAGCAAGGGGCTTTTTTATTTTTGGAAAACAAAAAAGCCCCTCAGCTGCGACTGGTCATCGCGAACCAAGGGGCTTCTCTGCCTGTTGTAGACCCTGTGACATTGTCGGCACCGGGACTTACTTCACTCTAAGAACAAAAATACCACTCTTGCAAGCATTATTTTTTAACTTGCAACACCAAACAAAAGCATTTGACGCAACGTATCATCCCACCAAATAAAGCAGGCATTTTTTCCATATCCAACAGGCAACACCAAATCAATCCTCTGAACTCAGCCACCTTGCTGAAGATCATCAAACGGCACCATTGCCGCCCGCTCGAAGCGAGACGATTCGCGATCGAGCAGAACGTCAGCAAGCGCGATACAGAAGCGCGGATACCTGTTAATCAGACGTACAATTCGATGCATTTTCTCGACATAAGCTCTCCTCGCCGAGGTCGGTCTACGAATCTACTTCGTCATAGCCTGTAGCTTTATTAATATTCTCATTACTTTCATAGATAATTTTTTTTGTACTTATATTTCCGAGTATGCCATCAGCGTTGATGATCGCCTGGGCAATTTCGGCGGTAGTGGTTCGCTTGGCCATTGCCTGCGACCGTATGACCTTGTATGCCTCCTCTTCCGTTATCTGGTGCAGTCGCATGAGAATGAACTTGGCCTGGCTGACCTTCTGAATGTTCTGCACCTTGTCCTTCAACTGCGCTATCTGCCTATCTACCGCCCGAAACTCCTGCCAGATCCGTCGAGCCATGACGATGCTGCTCAATACCCCGTAGGGGCGCAGGGGCTTGGTCACCACGGCATCGACCTTGAGATCGAGCAGGTTCTGCAACACCGAAGGGTTCTCGTAGCCGGCCACCCCGATGAGCGTTGGGCGATCCAGGGTTTCAGCCCCGAACAGGCTGTCGAGCCCTTTCGGCGTAGTTTCCTTGACCTCAACAAACACCACGTCCACGCCCACCGGCAAGCGGCCTGGCAGCGGCCAGCTTGCCTCGGCCCTGCAACCGATGCGCCTGATCTGCTGCAGCAGCTCTTCGGCGTGGGTGTCCTGAGGATGCAGCACCAGCACCCTCAGGGCACGCACGTCTCTGATGATGTTGCTCGTTGCCATCCAGTCTCCCGGTCAGTTACTCAAGCCCTGCTTCAGTGGTGTAAGCCTGAAGTTCCAGTCGTTGAGCGCCGGCACCACCAGGTAGGGGTCAGGCTTGATCGGACGCCTGACCTCCAGCTCGACGACAAACTCCCCTTGCTCATCCAGCTTCGCGATGCGCGAATGCAGGTAGGTATGGTTGTTGTCAGGATCGATCTTCACTCGTCCCTGCGGAGCATCGAATTCGGCGCCGCGCAGGGCTTCACGCAGGTGGTCGGTATCCATGCATCCGGTGAGGCGCAAAGCATTGGCGAACAGGTGAACCTGGAAGTAGGCCGCTTCGCAGCAGCTGGTCACCGTATCTACGGTGCCGAACCGCTTGTAGTAGCGCTCGAGAAACTGACTGTTGGCCGCCGATTTGATGTTGTGAAAATAGGGCGCGGCGGTGATGTGGCCGGCCGCTGCCTCTGCCCCCATCTCCGCCACCTCAGCCTCGTTGGTGGTAAGGCTTGCGATGGGAGCCCGCCTGTCCCCATTGGTCGCTTTCAGGTAAGCCCGATAGAAGTTCACGGTACCGGTGCCGACCACAGTGGAAAAGATGGCGTCGGGTGCCAGGGCCTCGATCTCTTCCAACACATCGGCAAAATCCTCGGCTCCGGCTTCCAGCGAGACATAACGCTCGCCCACGACCTCGCCGCCCCCCTGACGCAGGATATTGCGCATGACGCGATTGGACTCGCGGGGGTAGATGTAATCCGAGCCGACAAAATAGAACCGGTTCCCGTAGTTTTCCAGCAGGTAGCTGGCTAGGGGAACGCTGTTCTGATTGGGTACGGCGCCGCTGTAGATGACGTTGGCTGAGTACTCGAACCCCTCATATAGGGTGGGGTAGAAGAAAAGTGCATTGCGCCGCTCGATTATGGGCAGCACCTCTTTGCGCGTAGAAGACATATAACAGCCGAAAATGACGTTGACGCCATCCTCAGCAAGAAGACGCTCTGCCAGCTCTCCATAGCGACTCACCACCGAAGCGGGGTCGTAGCAGATCGGCTCGATCGGACGCCCGAGGACTCCCCCGGCTTCATTGATCTCCTCTATCGCCAGCAGGGCCCCGTTGAACTGGGAATTCTCTATGACGGAAGTCACACCCGTTCGAGAGAACAAGATACCCACGACCCATGCATCGGCGGAACGCAATCGTCCCATGAAAAAACGCCTCCAAAAAAAAAGCCCCCCGCCTCCGGCTCAGCAAGTGAGCCGCCAGTCAGGGAGCCTCTATGGTCCTGTAATCGAGGACTCGACAGTGAGTCCAATGGGATTCGACTAACTCGTCTTTACCCATTGCATTCAGATTTAGCCCAGACTCGGAGACATGTCAACAGATGTCTGACGCTTTCAACAGGTCGATGAAAGCGCGCAATGCCTAGGGAGCGTTCAGTGACACCTTCTGCCTCGAACCACAGCCTGTCGTCGCCCGTCAGCCGCACGCAGGCGAGCGGGCTCATTACCTTTCCAAGGCTATGCTGCCTTAGTATCAGCGCAGTGGAATGCAGCTCTCCTCGATGTGACGCAAGGTGTACTGTGCCATGCGTTGCCATGCTTCATCGGTATCGCCCCGATAAGACAAGAGTTGCTCGCAGGCAAACTTGTTGTTGTCGTTCAGATCCAATACAGCCAGCCTTACCCTTCCAATCAGCGTGCTCACTTTGTGAACCTCGCCGACAAGGAGATATCGAGCACCAGCGGCTTTGGCCTGGCTTGTTAGAACGGCCAGGCCGGGGGTCCGGTGCGTACAGCGTTCCACCTCGCAGGTCAGGCCGACAAGCGTGATCTCCCGGTTACCGGCAAGGCCGCCGTGCAACGTCGCATTGAGCGATCTCAGTCTCGCGGCGTGCTCGGCGCTTTGATCCTGGTCTTCGCCCGATGTGTCTTGGAAATCGAATTGGGCCAAGGCCAGGGTCGGTTTTGCGGTATCGGCAAAAATCGTCGATGGTATTGCCATCGTGCTTGCCAGAAACAGGAAAGACATTCCGCGCGCAATCCGGCGATATAGGTCTTGTGGCGTCATGGCGCCTCCCTGGTGGAGCCTGTGCAAGACGCGCCAAGCCCATGCGATGGTTCGTTCAGGCTTAGTGCATGATCGGCTTTACGGCCATCATTTGCCGTCCTGAGCCATACGCATGCCCGCCTAGACATCTGACACCTTCAGCAGATCGATGAAGGCACGTAGTGCCGCAGGCACGTGGCGATGGCCGGGGTAGTAGAGCATCAAGCCGGGGTATGGCGGGCTCCAGGCTTCGAGCAGCGCCACGAGCTGCCCCGAGGCGAGGCGCTCGCTGGCCACAATTTCGGGAACGTAGGCTATGCCGAGGCCGTCGGCTGCCGCTTCGACCATGAGCTCGTTATCGTCTAGCGTCAGCGTGCCGGGAACGTCGATGGCGATCTCCTGCCCTCGCCGCTCGAACTCCCAGCGGTAGCGCTTGCCGCTGGGCAAACGCTGACGTATGCAGCGGTGCTTGTGCAGGTCGTCGGGAACGCTTGGCGTGCCGAAGCGGTGCAGGTAATCCGGTGAAGCCACCGCCAGGAAGCGCATGGCACCGCCCAGCTTCACCGCAATCATGTCCTGGGGGACCGCCTCGCCAAGCCGTACCCCGGCGTCGAAGCCCTGTTCGACGATGTCGACGAGCCGCCCTTCGCTGACGATATCGAGCTCCACCGCCGGGTAGCGGCGCAGGTAATCCGGCACGACATGGGCAAGCAGCAGCCGGGCCGCCGCTCTGCTGGCGTTGATGCGCAGCATGCCGCCGGGTTCGCCACGGTCGTCGGCGAGGGTATCTAGCGTGGCGTTCAGTTCACTCAAGGTGGGCGTGATACGCGCCAGGAACCGACTGCCGGCATCGGTCAGGGAAACGCTGCGGGTGGTGCGGTGCAGTAGCCGCACACCGAGCTGCTCTTCCAGATGCCGCATGCGGTGGCTCAGCGCCGAGCGTGAGACACCGATGACGTCGGCGGCGCGTCGAAAGCTGCGTTCGGCAGCCACCACCGCAAAGGCTTCCAGGTCGACCAGAGTTGGCTTGGTTATGCTTGGCTTGCTCATTGGTGAATTTCTCTCACGAGTTCATACAACAGTAGCCTACTTCTGCGTTCCAATCGGAAGCGCGACCATGGTTTCGTCAATCCATCCGAAGGAAGGAACGAAACGATGAGCAAGACATGGTTGATTACCGGAGCCTCTTCAGGCCTCGGCCGTCTGATGTCGGAGCGCCTGCTGGCGCGTGGCGATCGCGTGGTTGCCACGCTGCGCCGGGAAGGCGTGCTCGACGAACTGCAGCAGGCCCATGGCGAGCGCCTGCTGGTGCTGAAACTCGATCTTACCGATGTGGCCGGGATCCGCGAGGTCACCCGCCAGGCCTTCGAGCGCATGGGAAGGATCGATGTGGTGGTATCCAATGCCGGCTATGGGCTCTTCGGTGCCGCCGAAGAGTGCAGCGATGAACAGATCGATCACCAGATCGCCACCAACCTCACCGGCTCGATTCAACTGATTCGCGCGGTGCTGCCCTACCTGCGCGACCAGGGCGGCGGGCGCATCGTGCAGGTCTCCTCCGAAGGCGGCCAGAAGGCCTACCCCAACTTCTCGCTCTACCACGCCACCAAGTGGGGCATCGAGGGCTTCGTCGAATCGACGGCGCAGGACGTGGCGCCGTTCGGGATCGACTTCATCATTGTCGAACCGGGCCCCACCGCGACCGATTTCGCCACAGGGCTCGTGTACGGCACGCCGATGGCGGTCTACGACGCCACGCCGGCGGGCGATGTCAGGCGCGCCGTGGCAGAGGGCAGCTTCGAGATAAAGGGCGATGCCGAAAGAACAGTAGAGGCCATGATCGCTGCCGCCGACGCGGCGCAACCACCCATGCGGCTGGCACTCGGCAGTTCAGCGTATACGGGCATCAAGCAGGCGCTGGAAGCGCGGCTTCAGATGCTTGAGGCGCAGCGAGACGTGGCCTTTGCGGCCGATGCCGACTGACTTAGCTCGGAGTTACAGCGGCAAGTGCAGGATGGCGCCCCGCAAGCCGCGCTCGTCGGCCCACAGCTTGCCCAGGGTGATGGGCAGGCGAAAGCGGCGCTTGCCGGCGGCACCGGGATTGAACAGCAGCCGGTCATCCTGCCACTCGTTGCGCGGCTTGTGGGAGTGGCCGTGGAGTACCGCGTCGCAGGGCGTGGCCGGATCGAAAGCCTGCAGGATATGTACGAGGTGCAGGTGCCAGCCGTTGACGGTGAGATCCAGCGTCAGCGGCAACGCCTCGGCCCAAGGGGCGGTGTCGATATTGCCGCGTACCGCCACCACCGGTGCCAGCTCCGCCAGCCTCTTGAGGATGGCGGCATCCTCGTCCCGGCTGCCCACGTCGCCCAGGTGCAGGATAAGCTCGCAGCCCTCCACCATCGTCAGCGCCTCGGGACGCAGCAGCCCGTGGGTATCGCTGATGACACCGATCGGCAGTTCGGTAGTAATTGAAACCCCATGGTTCACCGCGTGGCTCTCACACCCATCCAGTCTTCGAGGTCCAGCTCGGGCCGTTCGGCACGGAAGCGAGCGTAGAGCTCGATACCGTAAGAGTCTTCCAGAATGTCCACCTGGACGCCCTTGTCGCGCAGCAGAGGTTCTGTCCCGGAGGCATTGGTGACATCTCCCACCACTACGCGGGCGAAGCCCCGCATGTGCAGCAGGGTTGCGCAGATCTCGCAGGGGCTCAGGGAGGTAAAGAGCGTGGCCTGGCTGAAGTCGAGGCGGCCGGCATCGCGAATGGCTGAGGTCTCGCCGTGGTTGTAGGGGTGATTCTCCTGCACCAGGGTGTTATGTCCCTTGCCGAGGATGCGACGCGTGGCGTTATCGACGATTACTGCGCCGATGGGGCAGCCGCCCTCGTCATGGCTCTTCTGTGCCAGCAGCACCGCGATCCGCATGAAGTCGGCATCGGCCAAGCGCTGGGTGAAGGCATCATCCACCAGCACCGGCAAACTGGCGGTGGGCATGTGCGCGATGGCGGCCAGGGCTGCCTCCGTCACCTCCGATTGCGAGTTCAGTAGCGTTTCCATGGTGCCTCCGCTTGAGTTTGGTGTGCGTCACTTCATCTCGAAGCCGCGCTCGACCAGAAAGTCGCGCATATGGGCTCGCAGCTTGCTGTCGAACAGCGGGGTCAGGTTCCGCGACCAGTTGCTGTCCTTGTTGCCGCCCTTACGCTCGCTGTAATAGGCCTGCATGGCTTCGTCGAAGGCCGCCACCTGTTCGCTGTCGTCGGTGTAGTAGTCCTCCTTGAGGATAGCTTCCACCGGCAGGCGCGGTTTGACGTCCGGATCGGCGGCCGGGTAGCCGAGACACATGCCGAACACCGGATAGACATGCTCCGGCAAGCGCAACAGGTCGCTGATGGTCTGAGGATTGTTGCGTACGCCGCCGATATAACAGATGCCGAGCCCTTCGGATTCGGCGGCAATGGCCACATTCTGCGCCATCAGCGCGGTATCGACGCTGGCCACCAGCAGT
This sequence comes from Halomonas sp. A29, assembly GCF_046723295.1. Classification (NCBI taxonomy): domain Bacteria; kingdom Pseudomonadati; phylum Pseudomonadota; class Gammaproteobacteria; order Oceanospirillales; family Halomonadaceae; genus Halomonas; species Halomonas sp. A29. The sequence continues at coordinate 121,382 of NZ_JAXQPR010000007.1, read as the reverse complement.
TGCTCGGTCATGCCACGCACGACGTTGGCACCGGTACGCTCGGAGGCCTCGGTGGGTCGCTTCATGTCGGCGCAGAAGACCAGGAAGTCGGAGGCGGTGACGACATACGACTGGCCCCCTGCCAGCTCGGCAATCATCTCGCGGTTGGCCGGGTTCTGCACGTGAATGACGGTGTAGGCCTGGACGTGGCTGGAGGTCGCCGCAGCCTGGCCGGCACGAATCAGTTCGAGCAGCAGTTCGTGCGGAATCTTGCGGTCGGTGAATTTGCGAATCGAGCGGTGGGATTTCAGCAGTTCGATGGTGGGATTCATGTCGCCTCGCGTATATTCCTGACAATCGTTACTCTGCTTAGTATCTTTCATCCTCCATCGCATTGCATCGCCTGTCCTGAGATGGTCAATCCTGGCCACACCTGGCCGTCGTGACCGCTTTGGGAATCAAATGCGAATCGCACGCGAATTCAATATCAACCATATGAATTTAAAGGAAAATTGACCTAGCCAATGATTCACCCTAGGATGAGTCAATCTACCCGTTAGCGCTAATACAGGGAACCGCATGAAAGGCAACCAAGAGATCATCGACGCCCTGAACGGCCTGCTGGCAGCAGAGCTCGCCGCCATGGATCAGTACTTCCTCCACTCGGAGATGTACGCCGACTGGGGCCTCACCAAGCTCTACGAACGCATCGCCCACGAGTTCGACGACGAGAAGGGCCATGCCAAGCAGCTGATCGAGCGCATCCTGTTCCTGGAAGGCAAGCCCGACATTCATACCCGAACCCCGGTGCGTATCGGCAGCGACGTGGAAGAGATGATCGCCAACGATCTGCAGCTCGAATACGAAGTGGGCGACGCACTCAAGGAAGCCATGGCCCTGTGCGAGCGGGAGCGCGACTTCCAGACCCGCGACGTACTCCTCGGGCTGCTGGCCGATACCGAAGAGGATCATGCCCACTGGCTGGAGCAACAGCTGCGGCTGATCAAGATGCTGGGCAAGCCGAACTACCTGCTCTCGCAGATGTAATTTCACCGATGTAATCCATGCCAAGGCGCCCGAGGGCGCCTTTCTCATATTGGCTGTCGAAATCGCCCCGCTCCATCCGATACTGAGGAGTACCCCTTCCTCAATCCGATGGAGCTTTGCCATGTCGCGCATGATCTTCGTGAATTTGCCCGTTGCCGATCTCGAGAAGTCGATGGCGTTCTACGAGGCGCTCGGCTTTACCAACAACCCACACTTCACCGACGAGACGGCGGCTTGCATGGTGCTGAGCGAAACGATCCACGTGATGCTGCTCACTCACGCCAAGTGGCGAACCTTCACCGACCGCCCGATTCCGCCAACCAATTCTAGCGAGGTGATGCTGGCTCTCTCCTGCGAGAACCGCGCAGCGGTAGATGTCATGAACGAGGCGGCCGGCGCCAATGGCGGCACCGCCGACGTCAACCCGCGTCAGGACCACGGCTTCATGTACAGCTGCGCACTGGCCGACCCCGACGGCCATGTGTGGGAGTCATTCTGGATGGACCCGGCGGCCATTCCATCGAACGATTGATCCGACGTTTCACTGCTCTCCGTACCGTTACTGCGGCGTCCAGATACGTCACCCTTCGAGCACGTCCCGCCCCCACTTCGTAAGGGCGAGCTGGCGGTGGGGCCACTCCCGGTGGATATCGCTGATGGCTAGAAGCGGCTCTGGTTCGGCAATCAACGACTGGAGAAGCCACCAGAACATCAGGTCGCCCAGGTAAGGCAGCGGCTCGTATTCACGCATCAGATAGGAGAATGCCTTGCCCACCGTTAGCGGGCCATGGTCGCGTACGATTTTGAGCGTCAGCCGTTCCGTCAGGCCAAGGCCGGTATCTGGAGCTGGCGATTCCTGCAGGTGCCGGGCCAGCGCGCGGCCCATCATCGGCAGGGCCGGCGTGCCGGCGGCGGCCAGTGCCTGTAGCGCTTCGGGACTTTCGGCCGTGAGTGCCCGCCAGGCCCGGGTGCCCAGCTCGAGCAGCGATGCCTCGACGGGGCGTCGCTGCCGCCATAGCCAGGCTAGTAGATCCGGTGCAAGCTGGCCGATGCCGATGAAGCGCTCCACACCCGGTATCGACTCTACCGCCACCAGCTCGACCCGGGCCTCGGGCGGGCTCTGACGTAGCCGGTGAAGCAGGTAGGCAAGGATCAGTTGGTCGTAGCTGTCGTGTTCGAACCACAGCACGATGCGTTCATAGCGTGAGAGGTCGTCCAGCGCTTCGTAACCCTTGCGCAGCCGGGCCAGGACGTCGCGCTCGGCCATGCCGGAGATTTCCGTCAAGTAGCGTGCACGCAGATGCATCAGCTCCTCAGGTGATAGGTCGCGCAGTGGGCCGATGCAGAACGGATCGGAGAATTCGAGGAAGTCGCCCTCGAAACCGGCGGTGCGCAGGGTATGCTCGATATCCGAACCGCAGCGAATGTGCAGCGTGGCCATGTCGCGGTCGCCATGCTCGTTCAATAGCCGTCGCGAAACATCGAGCGACTCGATATGCGACTTGAGCTTCGGCCAACTGGGAAAACCGCATTCGCGGGCGATGACGCACTGGGCATCGCTTAGCTTCAGCGGCGCCTCGCGCGGTGGGATGTGCTGAATGATCCGTGCCAGGGCGGTAGGCTCATCGCCACGGGCGGCCTTGAGCAGTTCCTTGGCGCGCTTGCGCTGCTGTTCGAGATTGAAGCGGCCGTGTGACGTGGCGTCACGCCGGGGGAGCGTGGACATACGATTCCCTCCATGCGCCTGTGTCCGCCGGGCAGGCCGGGAGTCGTATGGAATCAGCGATATGAAGCGATGGGCGCAGCCCTTTCCGCGGACGTGGACGCCTTGCGACGCTACTCTTAGCCTCGCGCGGATCAAGGGTATGTGTCAATCGCAGACCCATTTCTGAATCAACCGATACCTATCCTTTTTCCGCATCAATGGGCGGCCGAGCTGTGGCAGAGTGACGCATCAGGGCATATATAGATGGACTAATGCAGGACAGAACCTACGATGGTCATCGCAGCGTCGGTACAAATAAACACGTGCTGACTTCAAAGCTTAGCCTCATTTCATATATCTCATTCAGCTCTTGTGCTTGGATGTTTCGGCCTACACTCGAAGAAAAATTAGATATTAAAACCCTGACTATTCTCAATGGAGAGTGAAAATGCATGCGAGAAATTTACTGTCAGCGCTGGTAATTTCAGGTCTTGTATTTGCTGGCTCTGGCCAGGTAATGGCAGGTCAAGACGGGCAGATTACCGAAGAGGATGTCATCCATGCCCAGCAGGTCTGGGGCGAGGCCATCGTCGCTATCGGCGAGGCGTATACCTCGCAGGAGGACTACGAAGCGTTGGCCGAAGAGGTCATCGACAGACTGTACGGCTATGACGAAGGATCCGTTCTGTTCAAGCCAACCAAGGCAGCAGAGGAGCAGTTCCGTTCGAGCAAGGAGGAAGCTCTCTCCTATTTCGTGACCGGAAGCGTACCGGAGGATCATGGCTTCGCCATTCAGCCTTGGAGCGATGTCCGCTTCGAGAACGATGGCATCATCCTCGATGAAGACTCTGCCCTTGCCATGGGCAACTACTACTTCACCGACGCCAACTCAGGCGACGAAGTCAAAGTTGAATTCACCTTCGGGTATTTCCAGGACGAGGACGGCGACCTTCGCATCCGCCTCCACCACTCGTCGCTGCCCTACCAACCGCAGCACTGAGCCGACCCGGACCAGGCCCCGCCTCGGGGCCTGGTAACCACCTGCCACGATTACGCTATGCACCACCCGTGGCGGCATAGTCCTGCCCTGTGGCAAAGCTGGACTCCTGCGAGGCGAGCAGAACAAACACTCCGGCGATCTCCACCGGCTGCCCCGGACGGCCCATCAGGGAGTCCTCGCCGAAGGTGGCGACTTCCTCTTGAGGTTGGCCACCGCTGGGCTGCAGCGGGGTCCAGAACGGGCCGGGCGAGATCGAATTGACACGAATGCCACGGTCGGCGACCTGTTTGGACAGCGTCTTGGAGAAGTTGACGATGGCCGCCTTGGTCATGTTGTACTCAAGCAGGATCTTGGGCGGATCTTCGGCCACCATAGAGGCGACGTTGATGATCGAAGCCCCTTCCTCGAGATGCGGCAGGGCCGCCTTGGTGATCCAGAACATCGCATACAGGTTGGTCTTCATGGTGTCGTCGAATATCTCGGTGCTGACGTCCATGATCGTCTCCGCCCACTGCTGCCGCGCGGCGTTGTTGACCAGGATGTCGAGCCCGCCGAGCTGCTCCACCGCGGTTTCCACCAGCTCTTGGCAGAACGCCTCGTCACGAATGTCGCCGGGAATGGCCACCGCGGTGCGCCCTTCCGCCTCGATCAGTTCGATCACCTCGCGGGCGTCCGGCTCCTCCACCTCCAGATAATTGATGGCCACGTCGGCTCCCTCGCGGGCGTAGGCGATGGCCGCTGCTCGGCCGATGCCGGAATCGCCACCGGTAATCAGCGCCTTGCGCCCCGTGAGCCGGCCGCTGCCGCGGTAACTCTCTTCGCCATGGTCAGGCCGCGGTTCCATTTCGCCTGCCAAGCCCGGCCACTCCTGGGGCTGCTCGGGAAACGGCGGCTTGGGAAATTGCTCCCGCGGGTCCTGCTGCTGCGTGAGGGGGCTGTCTGCGGGGCTGCCCTGGGCCGATGCCTGGTTGCCGCCGTTCTGCTGAGCAAAGGCGGGGGCAGCGACAGCGGCGGCCATACCGCTGGCCAAGCCGCCGACGAATTTGCGACGTGCCGGGTCGTGAGAGCGATCGGATTCCATGCCTGCACCTCCCTTCCATCGGTCATTGAGGAGTGGGTTCTCTTGGACCCTAGTACGCACCCGCAGCAATACAATGCGCAACCTGTAACCATGTGTTTCGTAGAGCAAACGTGGCGACAGCTTGCCTCTGTGCAGGTTTTACTGGTTGGATACATCCTGGCGAACCGATGAAGGAGAGAGCGAGTGAAGCCCGAGGATCTGGAAAAGCTGGTCACCCGCAGGATGCCGTTCGGCAAGTACGAAGGCTGGTTGATCGCCGACCTGCCGGGCCCCTACCTCAACTGGTTTGCCCGGGAGGGTTTTCCCTCAGGCGAGATCGGCGAGCTGCTTCATTTGATGTTCGAGATCGACCATAACGGCCTTGGTGAGCTACTCGAACCGCTTCGGCCGCAACGGGAGCATCCCTGACATGCCAATTCGAGCCCTGCTCTTCGATCATGACGGTACCCTGGTCGACTCCGAGCCCGTTCATTTCCACATGTGGGAACGCATCCTCGCGGATCATGGCGTGACGCTGCTCGAGGAAACCTACATAGCCCAATACGCAGGTAAGCCAACCACGGACAATGCCAAGGACATGGTGGAACGCTTTCACCTGGAACGTCCTCATCAGGAACTGGCGGCAAAGAAGAGCCTCGTGACACAACGGCGACTCGATACCGAGGCATTTCCACTCCGCCCCGCAGTGAAAGAGGTCATCGATTTCTGCCATGCACAAGGATTGATGCTGGGGGTCGTAACTGGCGCGGGTCGTAATGGCGTGGAAGCCACTCTTCGGCACAATGGATTGCACAGGCATTTTGCCACCGTCGTGTCTGGGGATGATGTCACTGCAAGCAAGCCGGCGCCAGATGTCTATCTTCTCGCCCTCGAGCGACTGGGCATCGCTGCGTCGGAATGCTTTGCCATCGAGGACACGGAACATGGCGTAAGCGCAGCGACGGCGGCGGGCATAAGCTGCATCGCCATTCCCAACAGGATGACGCGTCAGCATGACTTCAGTGCGGCTACAACCGTCCTGGAAAACTTCGATGAACTCTTCACATGGCTGGAAACGGCTCAGGGGTGATTGCCACCCTTACCGTTCGACCAACGCACGCCGGAACTCCTCGCGATACGCCTCGGCATGCCGGGCCGGGTCGGTGGAAAAACGGCCCAATGCCACTGCCAGTTCGAAGAAGCCTGGTGCCGGCAGATCGCCTCGCCGGCTTACCACCAGTGCGGCGATGAAGGGGCGGCCCTGCTCGGCATCATCGCGCATCAGCGTTTCGAGTGCCTGGGCCACGCGCTGGATGGTGCGCGGTGGGGTGAGCCCCAGAGCGTGGGCAAGCTGCTGGTAGGTCATCGGCAGCGAGGTCGCCGGGGCGGCTTCGAGCAGATGTCGGGCCTGGGTAGGCAAACTGGCTTCGTGTGTCATGACAGATCGGTAACTCGGCTCGTGAAGGGTTAGCCTACCGCGCCGGCGAGGAAGTGGTCAGCAGCAAGGCGGCAACCAGGACGATGTTCAGCATCAGCCCCGCTTCGAGAACAATACTGCAGCTCAGCCACTGAGGGGCCTTGCGCTCGCCCCGTGCCACCGCGGGTACCAGCCACCAGCGGTTGACCGCGCCGAGCAACAGCAGCAGCGCCACCAGGGCCAGCTTTACCGAAAGCAACTGGCCGTAGGGCGTATTCAACAGGGCGTTTGGCTTACCGCCGAGAAGCCACATGGCCAGGCTACCCCCGGCGACGAGCAGCAACGGCACCAGCAACAGACCGAAGCGTCCAAAGCGCAGCAGCAGCCGAGCCGACTCGTCAGGCGAGCCGTTTCTGGCCAGCCGGTAGAGCGGCAGTAGTGCCGCGGCCCAGAAGGCAGCCAGGCTCAAATGCAGCATCAGCAGCGCACTCTGCCATGGTGAACCGCGAGTGTGGCCAACCTGGGCGAAACCCACCAGCACCAGGCCGATGCCGAGCACACTGACCACGTAGCTCACGGTCAGCGGCGTGCCCTGCCACAAGGCCAGCGGCAGCAGCAACAACCCCAGGATTGCCAGGCGCAGCCGCTCGCCCTGGGCGCTTTCGCCAACGATGCCGAGCAATACCGGATTGAAGGCCGAGCTCCAGTTGCCGCCTCCCAGGTAGGCGGCTTGCAGCAGCCACAGCAGCAGGAGCATGCCGGCACCGCACCAGGCGGCAATGCATGTACAGCGGTCGAGAACACGTATGTCGCGTGGCAGCAGTGCGGGAAAAGCGCAGCGAAACAGCACGCCCCCCACCGCCAGCAGGGCCGAGAGGTAAAATCCTGCAAGGACGAGAACACGACCGATCGTCCATGCATCCAGGTCGGACAATGCCATTACGTTCGTCGCCTACTCTTGAATCGTGAAGCGATAACCACCCGACATGGTATGACCATCCTCGGCGATGCCGCGCCATACGACTTCGTACTCTCCCGGCGGCAGGGTTTCAGCCGGCATGGCACTATGCTCTGCCGCCAGCGGGCCGAGCGGGTCTTCGCCCAGTTTCACCATACCTTCCGGGCCTGTGACGTCGAACTGGGTGATACGAATCGGCGAGTCGAACTGGAGCTCCAGCCGCTCCGGCGGCTGTTCCAGCGTCGCACCGGCCTCAGGGTACGTGGCGGCTACATGGGAGTGCGCCCATAGCAGCTGGCTTGCCATCATCAGCCAGGCCGCCGCGACCAGGGGGCACAGCATGCCGACATGCCTGGCTACTCGCATTGCACCGAAAGTGCGCTTCTCGACACTCATTCTGTTCTCCTTCGATTCTTGCCTGGGGCCGGGCCACGTCCCGATGCGAGGTTGGGAACGTGGCCGCAGGACTATCCTGTCTTCGCTCAGGATGGATGCTTCTGCTGATGGCCCGTATCGTCCTGCTCCGGCTCTTTGGCCGCCCCCTGGTGCGTCAGGCGTTCGGCCTGGTCGAGCCGCGGGTGGTTGTCGAGGAATTCGCGATGCGGATCCGGCAGGGCATCCAGCGCCAGGAGTGTGTGTGCAAGCACATGGATGGCAGCCAGCACGTCCTGGGTGTTGCCGGTCTCCGAGATGGTGTGCATGTTACGGATGGGGAAACCGATGGAAGTCGCAGCGCAGTCGATGGCGGCCAGCACGCCGGCCATGCCATCGGTGCCGGTATCGGCGCCGACAATGTCGCGCTGCATGGGGATGCCATGCTCCCGTGCCGTGGTTTCGATGATGCGATTGAGCTGCTCGCTGGCGATCGCTCCTACCGACATGGTGAAGCCCTTGCCCATCTCCAGCGGCTGCATGCGCCGGTCACCGATGCCAGGGGCAGCTACGTAGTCGTGGTTGACGTCGACACCGATCACCACATCGGGCTCGAGTTCGCCGGCCAGCACGCGGCTACCGAAGCGGCCGATCTCTTCATAGCTCGCAATGGCGAACAGTACACGTACCTTCTCGGTGCCACCGGCCTCGGCGATCAGTCGCGCCACTTCGGCGGTGACGAAGCAGCCCAGGCCGTTGTCGAGGTAGGCGCCGTAGAAAGTATTGGGGCTGAAGCCGTGGCGAATGGGGCGGTCGAAGATGATCGAGTCGCCGGGGCGCACGCCGAGGTTGAGCACCTGCTGCTTCTTGTTCTGACCATGGATCTGCAGGTCGAGGTAGATCTGTTCCTTCTTGATGCCCTTGCGCCCTTCGCGCTGAGCCGGGTCGGAGAAGTGAATCGCGCCCAGTGCCTCCACGGTCCCGCCCTGAATGATGCGATAACGACCCGGCCGCTCCGGATCCTCGCTGAACAGCTTGACCTCATGGCCTATCAGTACGTTGGGCAGGAAGGAATCCGTGTTGATCCAGATCTTGCCGTCGTCGCCGATGCTGCGCACCTGCATGCGGATCTTGTCGGCGTGGCCGATGATCATCACCTTGAACAGGTCGTCGCGTCCCGGGTGGGTATCCCACACCACCCCGGCGTGTCCCTTGTACTGATGCAGGTGCCAGCCCTCGGGGGCGAAGCTCGCGAAGTGAGGCTTGAGCACACCATAGGTCATCGCCCCTTCCAGTCCTACGGGGCTGGGAGCATCCAGGATGCGCTGCATCAGGGTGAACTGTGTTTCCGACATGGGCTCGGCCCATGGCTTGTGTCTCTCACTCATATGGCTTCCCTTCTCAACGGAAATAAATACGTTTCAGCGTAGTCTGCCAGATGTCGTGCAACATGGCTTGGCGAAGCGGTTCAGGGAATGAGCTCACAATAATAAAGGCAAGGCCATTCGGCCTTGCCTTCTTGTCGTCACCGGCATTGCCGGCTTCGAAACCTCAGCGTGAATTACTGGCCCCAGGCATCGCCCAAGGTCATATCATCATCGTCCAGCTCGGTGTAACGCTCTTCGTCGTACTCCTCTGCGGACTCTTCGAGCTCATCCTCGCCGTAGGCTTGCTGGGTCACCAACTGGTCGTCCTGCAGCCGCATCTCGGCCAGCGGCAGGGTGATGTCGGTACCACCCATGCCCCACAGGCCGCCTACGGTGACGACGACATGCAGATCGCCGGTGTCGTTGTCCCGAACGACGTTCTGGACGTCACCGATCTCTTCGTCTTCTTGATTGACGACGGTCATACCCTCGATCTCACTGATCTGCTTGTCGCGCAGCGAGTCGTCCAACTGGTTACCTGTCGCCATGCCGTCGGCACCCGTTGTTCCGGCCTCAGCGCCTGGAGCCGCCTCATCGGCCTCCATGTCTGGCGCATCTTCCATCAGGTCGGCATCGTTCTGGTTGCCTTCCTCCATGGTGGCCTGCTCTTCGCCTACGGCGGCATCACCATCGAGAACATTTTCCTCGTCTGCGGTGTCCTGGGCCAGGGCGCCTCCTGCCAAGCCAGTGGAGATGGCGCCGATCATGATTGCCAATAATGTCCTTTTCATCTCACTCCCTCCTAGAGTTGACTTAAGTCCCACCTTTTGACAATAGCGCTTACCCTGGCCGCCATAAGAAAAATTAGGATACGAATGGAAACCGAAAGTAACTGATGTGTTTCCCCAATCCCTCAAAAAGCCAGGCAAGGCCAGTTGGCCTTGCCTGGACTTGTCACTATCAATGCTTACTTACCCGAAGGGAGAAACTAGCGACCCATAGCGTCTGACAAGGTCATGTCGCCATCCACCTCGCTGTAGCGATCCTCGTCGTAATCGCTGGCCAGACCGTCGAGTTCGTCCTGGCCGATGGTGTCCTGTAGCACCAATTGCTCGCCTTCGAGTTGCATGTCGGCTAACGGCAGGGCGACTTCGGAGCCACCGAAGATCCAGAAGCCACCCACCGAGACGACGGCATGGAGGTCGCCGGCATCGTCATGACGCAGCACGTTCTCGACCTGCCCCAAGGTCTCGCCTTCGGCGTTGACGATGGTCATGCCTTCGATCTCGCTGACCTGCATGGAGGCGATCGACGGATCCAGGGAGGCACCTGCTGGTTCCATCTCCTCGAAGCCCGCCTCGGTATCGCTCTGTGCGGCTTGTCCGGCCTGGTCTTCCTGCTCGCCGTCGGGGGCCTGCTCCGCAGCGGGTTCGGCTGAAGTCGCCTGCTCGCCCGGGTCGGTCTGCATTTCTTCGTCGCCGTCGGCTTCCGGGTCTTCCATGTCAGCCTGATCGCCGTTCTCGGCCTCTTCCTCACGCACCTCCTCGTAGTCTTCGGCATCGGCGCCTTCGTCAGGCAACTCTTCTTCGTCTACCGAGACATCGGACTGGTCGTCCTCCTCGTCTGCCGCGGCATCCTGCTCTTCCTGATCGGCAGAGGCGTCCTGCTCCTCCTCAAGCCGCTCCCTCTCCTCTTGAGCCTGCTGGGTTTCGGCGGCCTGCTCTTCGCCCATCGCGGCATCATCGTTGAGTTCGGCCTCGTTGTCCTGCGCCAAAGCACCGCCGACGAGCCCGGCAGAGATGGCACCGATGGCGACAGCCAGTAATGTCCTTTTCATGGCACTTCTCCTTGAGTGGTCCTATTTCGTCAAGATAGGCGGTTGCAACCATGAGCTGCCAGAAACGTAGCGAAGCAAAACGTTAACGAATAGCAAACTGCGTGAGCGTTACGCAACCCAACCTTACTCCTTGATATGAAAGCGATAGCCTCCCGGTGATGTCGTGCCGCTTGCGGCCATGCCAGCTCATGCTCCTGGATACACGTAGCCGCGCCATCCCTGGCCGGTACCCAGATGAGTCGCCTCGCCGACCACATCGGGCCGGTGCGTCGAGATTTCCGCCCGCCCCTGCTGGGTGCCCAGGTGGGTGGCCACCATGCGCTGTGGGGCTTCCAGGCGAGCCGAAGGCATCGTGCCACGCGCTACAAGGGCATCGCCCGAATGTGCCTGCCCACGGGTACCGGAGCGCAGTTGGGAGACGAGCAGCCAGCCCAGGCCGATGCCGGTCACCAGCGCAGGCATGGGATGTTCGCGGATCGAACGCCCCAGGCTGCCGAGAACGCTGGCCGTGACCCCATCTCTGCTGGGCATGTGCTGCAAGACGTTCTGCTTGAGCTGCGCTGGCGCAAGCCTGCTTTCGAGTTCGTGCAAGGTATCGTCGAGGTGGGCACGGGAATGACGGATATCAACCTCAAGTTCGTCTGCCCGACGTTGCTGATAACGGCCCATAGTCTTGCCTCCTTGGCTTTACCGTTGTGCTGACCTCCTTTCTCTTCAAGCTGGTCCCGATAGCAGGCTTCGTCAAGTTGCCGCCCGCCCGGCGATGTGCCAGCGCACTCACGCCGCCACGGCCTCGAGGGTCTGTTCGATGGCCTCTCCACTGCCAGGGCGCACTAGCCGCGCCACCTCCTCACCGTTGTGGAGAAACACCAGCGTCGGCCACAGCTTGATGCGAAATGCTCGCCCCAGACGCCGGCCGGGACCGTCCTCGACCTTGAGATGGTGCACGTCGTGGCGGCGCGCCAGAGCCCGCGCGAGCCCGGGCTGGGCAATCTGGCAGAAGCCGCACCAGGGGGTGCCGAACTCGAGCACGGTGACGCCTGCAAGGGAACGCACTTCCTCGAGGCTCGGCGCCGACGCCATGTATTCGACCTGCATGGTCATGCTGTCTCCTTTCACTTCGACAGATGCTGCGCTCGCTCTTCTCATGACTTTCCTGATGGCTGCTGGCCGGCCCCCTCGTATCGCCGCAGCCCCAGGGTGAGTCCGACACACATCAGCAGCAGGATAACCACGAACGGCAACCCCGAGATGGTCGCTACCGCCTGGAGTGCCTCAAGGCCGCCAGCCGTGAGCAGGATGGCTGCCACCATACCTTCCAGAGTGGCCCAGAATACGCGCGTGGTCTTGGGCGGATGGGGGTCGCCTCCGGAAGTTATGATGTCGATGATCAGCGAACCGGAATCCGACGAGGTGACGAAGAAGATCGCTACCGTGGCGATCATCATGGTCATGCTGGTCAACACCACCCACTCCGGCATCTGAAAGTTGTCGAGGAAGAGGAAGAATGCCAGCTCAGGTTCGTCCTCGACGATGTCGACCAGCCCGGCCGCTTCGAACAACTCCCGGTACAGGGCCGAGCCGCCCATTGCCGTGAGCCACAGCACTGATGCCAATGTGGGCACCAACAGCACACCGAGCAGGTACTGGCGCAGGGTACGACCACGGGAGACACGGGCGATGAACAGCCCGACGAAGGGCGACCAGGAGATCCACCAGGCGAAATAGAACAGGGTCCACTCGTTCTGCCAGGCTTCCGCACCGGGGGGATTGAAGGCCTCGGTGTAGGTGCCGCGACGGGGAATCTCGTTGATGTAGTTGCCCAGGCTCTGCAGCATCGAGTTGAAGATGAACTGCGTCGGCCCGAAGAGCAGCACATAGACCACCAGCACCGCGCCAAGCAGCAGTGCCAGCTTCGACAACTGCTGAATGCCCTTGGCCAGCCCCGAGAGCACCGAGATCAGCGCCACCGTGGTGATACCGGCGATCAGCGCGATCTGCACGCCAAGGTTGTCGGGCACTCCATAGGCGTGCCCCAGGCCGGTATTGATCTGGCGCACACCCAGGCCCAACGATACCGCCACACCGATCAACGTGCCTGCCGCCGCCATGGCATCGATGCCGTTGCCAATCGGCCCCACTACCCGCTTCTTTCCCAGTAATGGCATGAACGCCGAGCGTATGGTCAGTGGCAGCCCGCGGTTGTAGCAGAAATAGCACAGCGACAGCCCAACCAAGCCGTACATGGACCAGCCGTGCAGTCCCCAGTGGAAGTAGCTGTGCACCAGGGCGTCGCTTGCCGCCTGCTCGGTCTCGGCCTCGCCGAAGGGTGGGTCGGCGAAGAAGGAAACCGGTTCGGCCACGCCGTAGAACAGCAAGCCGACCCCGGTACCGGCGGCGAACAGCATCGAGAACCAGCCCCAGTTGGAGAACTCCGGACGTTCGTCCTCTCCGCCAAGACGCACGCTGCCATAGCGACTGAGGATCAAGTAGAGCGCCAGAATGAGGAAGGCGTTCATTGCCAGCAGGTAGAACCAGCCGAGATTATCGGCGATGGCGTCCTGCACCGCCTCGGCCCCGGACTGAAGCCGCTCGGGCATGGCGGCACCGAAGGCCACCAAGGTGAGGATGACGGTGGCCGCGGTGAGAAAGACGGCGCGGTGCACGGGCACACCTAGCAGGTTGTGTCGCTGGGAACTGCCATAGCGGTCGGAATCGGAGTGAGTCGGCATATCCTTTGCCTCCGGAAAACTGCGCGGGCACGCCGCGTCGGTGCATGGCTACCTCGTATGGCGCCGGGCATGCGCCCTTGAAATCACGATAGCAGCCGTGAGTGGGGATCGTGCAGGGCGATGCGGCACGCCTTCGCTTGGCCGGATATGCTAGGAAGTATTATTTGCTGCCAGCCGGAGGACCCATGTCCGCTCTGAGACACCAACGCCACCTGCGCGGCGGGCGCTGGCCGGCACGCATCGCCTGGCTCAGTGTGCTGTTGCTGCTGGTGGCCGCATTGTTGCTGGCAGGCGCCGGTCCGGCCTATCGTCTGGATCTGCTGCCGCTGGGCAGCGCCTTCGGCATGCTGCGCCGCGGTGTGCAAATCTCCGCCGCAGCGGCGATCGTCGGCTTCCTGGCGCTGATCGCCGCCACCTTCTGTCGCCGCTTGCGGCCGGCGCTGATCGGTGGGTTGGTGATGGCTGCCACTGCCGCCATGCTTGCCGTGCCATGGCTGCATTGGCAGCGTGCCCAGACGGCTCCGCCGATCCACGACATCACCACCGATACAGAGAATCCACCCGCCTTCGAAGCGCTAGCAGAAGCCCGCGAAGCCGCGCCCAACGCAGTGGAATATCCCGGCGAGGCATTCGCCCGTCAGCAGCGCGAGGCCTATCCCGACATCGAGCCGCTCGTTCTCGAGCTACCGCTGGGTCTGGCGCGGGAAGTCGCCGAAGCGGCGGTACTGGATATGGGCTGGGAAATCGCCCACAACTCGCTCACGAGTATCGAGGCGACCGACACGACTACCTGGTTCGGCTTCAAGGATGACGTGGTGATCCGCCTGAGCGAAGCCGATGAGAACGTGCGTATCGACGTACGCTCGGCTTCGCGGATGGGACGCGGCGATGTAGGCGCCAATGCAGCCCGCATACGCGATTACTTCGAGGCCATCGAACGAAGGCTCGACTGAGCGAAACACCAGCCGCCGCCCCATCGTGGTATGGGCGGCGGCTGGCGCTGACTCAACGGGCAACCCGGCTTGGATCAACCCTCGGGCGGCAGCGCCTCGATGGTGCGCAGCGCCTCATTGACGATGCCTTGGCGCTTGGGCAGGTCGGCCATACGGTTGGGCGTTTCCATATTGAGAGCGAAGAAAACCGGGCCGCTTGGACGCTCCACCCAGCCTACCCACCAGCCGAGCTTGCCGCTCCAGCCGGTCTTGCCGCGCAGGATCCAGTCGCTACCGGCGGCGGTGATCATCAGGTCCTTGACCAGTCGCTGATCCGCCTCGTCGAACGGCAGCTCGTTGCGATAGAGCCGCTCGAGAAATTCGATCTGCTCCTCGGCCGATATCTCCAGCATGCCTTCCTCGAGCCAGAAGTTTTCAAGGTCGTCGCCGATGTCGGCGTTGCCGTAGTCGATCGCCTCCAGATAGCTTTTCTCCCTCTCCTCACCGAGCTCCCGGGCGAAGAGCTGATAGAGCCATACCACCGAAAGGCGCATACCCGAGCGCAGATCGTGGTCGGCGTTCCACTGCGAGAACTCACGCTCGACGCCATCCCAGGGAAACACCTGGAACTCATCCTCCACGACATCGGCATCCAGAACGAAAAGGGTGTGGGGGATCTTGAAGGTGGAGGCGGGCAAGAAGCGTTGTCGGGCTCGATCGCTGTCATGCACCAGCGTCGCGTTGGCACCGTCACGCTTGTCGACCACCAGCAGCGTACCGCTGGCCTCGTTGGCACTAAAGATCTCGCTCCAGTCGGCGCGTTCCTGCCAGGCATCGGCCAAGGCACTGAAGGGAGTCAGGGCCAACACGAGAGCGCCAGCCATCATTGTCCTTTGCGCCAGTTTTTTTAGCTTCAAGGGTCTTGGGGTCATGATTCCATCCGCTTGTCATGGGTTCGTTCATCAGGGGTGAAGCGACGCGTCGGAAGGGAGATTAGCGAAGGCCTCGCAGCTACCACAAACCATGATATCTTGCATGAGCCATAAACTGAGCTTGGGCTTATGACGAGACCCTACCTGCCATTGAACGCCCTGCGCGCCTTCGAGGCCTCGGCCCGCCACCTGAGCTTCACCCGCGCCGCCGACGAGTTGAATGTGACCCAGGCGGCGGTGAGCCACCAGGTCAAGCTGCTGGAGGAGCGCCTGGGCGTGGCGCTGTTCAAGCGCCTGCCCCGCGGGTTGATGATTACCGCCGAGGGCGAGGCGCTGCTTCCCGTGATGCGCGATGCCTTCGACCGCATGGCGAACATGCTGGAACGGCTCGAAGGCGGCAAGGTACGCGACGTTCTCAACGTGGGTGCGGTGGGAACCTTTGCGGTGGGCTGGCTGCTGCCGCGCCTGCAGCGCTTTCAGTCCGTCCATCCCCTTGTCGAGGTGCGCATTTCGACCCACAACAATCGGGTCGACATGGCCATCGAGGGACTCGATTACGCCATTCGCTTCGGCGATGGCGCCTGGCACGGGCTCGAGGCGCAGCGGCTCTTCGATGCCCCGCTGTCTGCCCTGTGTACTCCTCGCCTGGCCGAATCCCTGCAAATACCGGCAGACCTGGCCCGCCACACCCTGCTGCGCTCCTATCGCGAGAACGAATGGACGCACTGGTTCGCTGCCGCAGGCGTATCGCGGCCACCGGCACGTGCCCATGGCGTGACGTTCGACTCCTCCCTGGCGATGATGGAAGCCGCGGTCCAGGGCGCGGGCGTGGCCCTCGCCCCGCCGCGAATGTTTGCCCGCCAGATGAGCAGTGGCGAGATCGTACAACCCTTCGACATCCATGCTGCGCTTGGCAGCTACTGGATCACGCGACTCAAGTCACGTACCCCGGGCCCCGCCATGGAGGCCTTCCAGACCTGGCTGCTCGACGAGGTGCACCACGCCTACGGCGACCAGGCCTAGACCATGGGCTACACCAAACCTCTACTGCCTGCCCTGTGTTAGCCTGGGCGCTCAATACGATGAACGGGCAAGGGAGCGATGCTGCGCATTTCCAATACCGTGGAGCTGGGCGACCACGAGATCGAGATCAGCCAGATCCGCGCCCAGGGTGCGGGCGGCCAGAACGTCAACAAGGTCGCCTCGGCGGTGCACCTGCGCTTCGATATCTCCGCATCGAGCCTGCCACCCTTCTACAAGGAGCGGCTAATGACGCTTTCCGACCGGCGTATCACCAAGGAAGGCGTGGTGGTGATCAAGGCACAGAGCCACCGCACCTTCGAGCAAAACCGCGAGGATGCATTGGAGCGCCTCAAGGAGCTGATTCAGGAAGCGGTGAAGACGCGCAAGGCGCGCAAGCCGACCAAGCCGACCCTCGGCTCGAAGCGCAGGCGCATGGATAGCAAGACCAAGAAGGGTCAGACCAAGTCGCTGCGCGGAAAGGTAAAACCGTAAGCGCCTGCTAGGCTTAAGCAAACGCTGCCAGCTAAGGAGCCGCCATGCCGCCCAGGAGAGTCTCGCGCCCGCTCAGCCCTGCTCTGGAGCGCCTGCATCTGATCTGGGACCTGCTGATCATCGTGCTGGTGGTGGCCAATCTGGCCCTGCTTTTGTTCGACAGCCTCTTCCTTCTCGGCCCTATCAACAACGTCTTCGCTGCCATCGCACCGGGCCTTCATGCCGCTTACGACAACAACGTTCACGCCAACTTCGTCGAGATCGATCTGGTGTTCGTGGCCATCTTCGTGCTCGACGTGCTGCTGGGCTGGGGCGTGGCCATTGCCGAGCGTCGCTACCACCGCTGGTTCTTCTATCCCTTCGTGCACTGGTACGACGTGCTCGGCTGCATTCCGGTGGGCGGCTTCCGCCTGCTGCGCATCCTGCGCGTGATCTCGCTGCTCACCCGGCTGCACCGGCTGAGGCTGATCGACGTGCGCGGCTGGCGGCTCTATGCCGTCTACGCCAAGTACTACGAGATCTTCTTCGAGGAGCTTTCCGACCGCGTGGCGATTCGTCTGCTGGGCAACATGCAGGAGCAGATTCTCTCCAGCGACTCCCTGTCGACGCGAGTCATCGACCGGGTGGTGATGCCGCGCAAGCAGCAGCTGATCCACGAGCTTTCACGACGGCTGGAGGAGATGACCGGCAACGCCTATGCGCGTAACCGCCAGGAGACGATGCACTACGTGAGTTCGCTGGTTGGGCGTACCGTGGCCGAAAGCCAGGAGATAAAACGCCTGCGCCGCCTGCCGATGGGAGATACGTTCGCGCGCAGCATGGAGTCGAGCCTGCGCGATCTGGCCTGCCGTCTGGTGGACGAGGCGATGGCGGGGCTACGCTCGCCGGAGTTCACCGCGCTGGTGGAGCGCCTGGCCGACAGCGGCTTCGATACCTGGCTGCAGGTCGACGAGCACACTGATCGGGTGACCGAACAGGTGCTCGTCGACATGCTCGAGCTGGTCAAGGAGCAGATCGCCGTCAAGCAGTGGCGGCGCCGCTACGACTGAGGCGCTGCGGCCCCGATCAGGGGTGGCGTGAGCTGAGAATATGATGCACCCCGCCACAGTCGACCATCGGGTCGTCGCAGTTGACCACAATTTCCGAGCGCGCCAGCACGTAGCTCTTGCCGGTGATGGTGTTCTCCACCACTTGGTGCTTGCCACCGGCCTCGCGGGCTTCGACGAACTGGCCGATGAAACCGGTCTCGCGCAGCGATACCGTCTCCAGCTTGTCGCCGGGTTTGATGGTGCCCTCGTAGTGCATCAGCGCCAGCCGCGCCGAGGTACCGGTACCGGTGGTACTGCGGCAGATCACGCCGGGATGGACGTAGGTCGCCGAACGCGAGCGGTAGAAATCGTCGGCGATCTGCTCCACCGACCCCATGAAGTGCAGGAACGGCAGCGGCCCTACATCGCCCAGGGTGTAGTGGGAGAAGCCGCTGTGGGCCTGGATCGCCTCGACGATGCGGTGGGCGCACTCCGCCAGTGCCCGCTCCTCTTCGCGTTTGAGCGAGAAGCCGAGTTCTTCGGCATCCACCAAGGCATAGAAGCCGCCGCTGTAGGCGATGCTGTAAGTTACGTCGCCCACCTGCGGCACTTGGATGCGCGCCCGGTGGGTGTCGATGTAGCTCGGCAGGCCGCCGCAGGTGATGGCCTCGACCACACCGTTCTCGACCCGCGCCTCGATCTGCACCAGCCCGGCGGGGGATTCCAGCGTGAAGTGCTGGATGCCCTCGCGCTTGGGAATCAGCCCGGTCTCGAGCAGCGCGGTAGCGGTGCAGATGGTATTGGAGCCGGAATAGACCGGGTAGCCCATCACCTCCATGATGATGTAGCCCATCTGCGCCTTGGGATCGGTGGCGGGCACGATCAGGTCCACCGACATCTCGGGAATGCCGTAGGGCTCGTTCAGCAGCAGCTTGCGCAGGCCATCGGCGTCGTTCTCCAGGTACTCCATCTGCTGGCGCACGGTGTCGCCGGGCAGCGGATCGATGCCGCCGATCACGATGCGGCTGACGTCGCCGCCGGCGTGGGTGTCGAGCAGCTGTAGCGTGAGTTCGTGGCTCATGCGTTTTCCTTCAGGGCAAAAGGGGCACCGTGAGCGGCCCATTGGGAATCGGGCACGATGACGATCTTGCCCAGGTAGTTGCTGCCGCGATTGACGAAGTAGCGCTCCGCCTCATGCAGTTCGGAAAGCTTGAACGCCGCGTGCAGCACCGGCTTGAGCTGGCCACCGCGAATCCACTCGATCAACTGCTCGGCCTCTTCGCGGGTGCCGTGGGAAACGCCGAAGATCTGCACCTGGTAGAGGTAGATGCGTGTCCACATGATCTCGCTCAGGTTGCCGCCGCTGGCACCGGCAATGGAGAGCCGTGGATAGGTGGTACGGGCCTTCATGTCGCCGATCATGGTATCGATGAACAGATCGGTCATCTCGCCGCCAACCAGGTCCATCACGGCGTCGATGGGTGCACCGCCGGTGGCTTCGAGCACGCGCTCGACGAAGCTCGACAGGTCGCCGCGGTCGATCACCGCCTCGGCGCCCAGCGCCAGCAGTGCCTCGGCCTTGTCGGGCTGGCTCACCGCATAGGGAATCGCACCGACGATACGGCACATCTGGATCAGCGCGGCCCCCACGCCCCCACTGGCGCCGCTGACCAGCACTCGCTCGCCCGCCGCCACCCTGGCCGAGGTCATCATGTGGTAGCCGGTCTGGTAGGAACACATGCCCATCGCCGCCAGCTCGGCATCGGCGAGCTCGGGGTTGGATACGTGATGGAACTGGTCCGACGGCACGGCAACGTACTCGGCATAACCGCCGTCGGCGCCATGGCCGTAGTAGTCGGGGGTCAGGTTGATGTCGCGCCGCGCGTCGGGGTAGAGGTTGAAGTCGAGCAGGCCACGCTCGCCGATGCGCGAGGCAGCGACACCCTCGCCCACCGCCACCACGCGACCGGCCACGTCGGCACCCTGGATGCGCGGGAAGGTCAGGGTCGGCTCGCCGCCCATGGCGAACGAGGTCACGTCACCCTTGTCCTTGGTCGGATAGAGCCCCTCTCGGGCCTTGCGGTCGGTGTTGTTCTTGGCCGTGGCAGTGACCTGCACCAGTACCTCGCCCGGCCCCGGGCGTGGGGTGGCGACGTCGTCGCGATAGACCAGCTTGTCGATGTCGCCGTGGCCGGTCAGGACCATGGCGTTCATGGTGGCCGGAATGCTCGGCACGTTCTCTGTAGGCATGGTGGTCCTCCTGGCTGAGCCTCGATGGCGGTCGCTTACCACGCCGGAGCAAATGGCTCCCCCTCGCATTCTCACTTCGCCGCTTCCAGGCAACGACATGCCGAAGAGCCAGCGCGTTGGTCGCGCCGCCCGAGCGTCGTGGTGGAACGATAAAAAAGCGAATGGAGGTGGGACTGCCTGTCCGGCGTGTCGATATGGGGCAGATTGAATCACGCCCTGCCCGTGGCTGCATACCGTTGAGCCCGTGGATTTTTTTCTGTTTTTGTGGGTTCCGAGTGGGTGTTCTTTCGGCGAACCGGCATCACCTGGGCTAAGGCGCAGCAAAAGATCGCTCGCTATTCTTACAGCCAGGAGAAACCAAGGTGAAGGAGACACCGATGAACTACTGGCTGATCGTCAACGACGCTGCCGGCGATGGCAACCGAGGCGAGAGCTACTGGCGCGAGCACCTCCGGACGGCGGGAATCGATCAGGTACGTGTTCGCGCGCTCGAGGATACCGAGTGGGAGCGGGAAGTGGCGCCGGGAGACCGGATCCTGGCGGCCGGCGGCGATGGCTCGGTCAATCGGGTAGCCTCGGTCTGCGTCGAGCGCAAAGCCGTCCTCGGCGTACTGCCCTCGGGCACGGCGAACGACTTCGCGCGCAACCTGGGCTTGCCGGAGGATCCGGCTGCGCTGTGTCGCCTGGTACGTTCGGGCCAGAGCGTAAAAGTCGACGCGGCCTGGCTCAACGGCCACATGTTTCTCAATGTCGCCCATATCGGGCTCGGCACCCTTCCCGCCCGGGATGCCTCCCAGGCGCAAAAACGGCGCCTGGGCCGCTTCAGCTATCTGCTCACCCTGGCGCGACGAATCGGGCTGCAGAGTGGTATCCAGGGCCGCATCGAGTGCGGTGAAAAGGTCGCCGAGGGCCGCTGGCTCACCATCGCCATTGCCTCGGGTGCCTATTTCGGCGGCGGCCACGACATCGCCGAAGCGCGGATCGACGACGGCCTGCTGGATGTAGTGGCAGTGCGCCAGCGCTCCTGGCTACGCCTGATGCTTGCCTTCGTCATGACCCGCCTGCTACGGCATACGCCTCGTCATGACGATACCGTGGAACATCTTCAGGCACCGCAGTGCCACATCCAATTGCGCCACGCCCACACCCTGACCGCAGATGGGGAGAACCTGGGCCGTATGGCCAACGTCTCGGCCTTCACACGACCAAGCGTACTCGAGGTGCTGTGTGAGCGGCTCGTCTCTGCCCAATCCGCACCGTCTAAGGCGCTACGCGACACGCCTGCCGATACGCCCCCCATGGCGCGACCGAGCCCTGGGCCACTCTGACATTTCTAAAGCTCAAACAAGAGAAAGGGCATCGCCGTGGCAATGCCCAGTGCGCAGGAACGTCCAACGTGCCGATGGCGCTCCTCGAAGAATTGGCATGCTCAATGGTAGTGCTTGCTGCAGTTGGTGATCTCGCGCGCCATCTCATCGTCTTCACAGCGACCTGCAATGTCGCTGAGCGTCACCACACCAACGAGGCTTTTCTCGTTCTGATTGTTGAGCACTACCAGACGCTGTACTCGCTGCTGCTGCATGTTACGCAGCACATCCTTCACGTCCTGGTCCTCGAAGGTGTACAGCACATCAGTAGAGGCAACGGAGCTTGCCTTGTCGTCCGGACTCTTGCCTTCGGCGAGAGCGCGAACCGTGAGATCGCGGTCGGTGACGGTACCCACGATCCGATCATTCTGGACCAACGGCTCGAAACCGGAATTGTCCTTGCGCATACGCTCGGCGACTTGGCGGATGGTGGCATCGGCCGGGCAATAATCGGGACGCTTGGTCATCACTTCACGTACTTGCATGATTACCTCCTTTCTTACATGTCGCACGATCGAAACCGCGCTGCTTCCTGCTGAGTCCATCTAAAAAATAGTTCGTGGCATTGGTCGCATCAAAACCAACCCTGTCTTTATTTATTACTGTCGGTTAAGGGAGGTTTCCCGTGATTTGACGCCTCTTCCGCGGCTGCTAGCTTGACTAGCGAAGCCCAGCCACAACGACCGACGACAACACTGGGGTCCGCCATGAGAAGAAGGGATTCTCGCGTCTGGCACTTGCTGGGTGCCCTGCCGCTGACACTACTGTTCTCCACACCAGGCGCAGCACAAACCAACGACGACTTGCCCCGTCTCGAGAGCGCGGAGTGTCCGACCGAGGCTCTTCGGGAGCTGGGTGCGACCTGCCACACCTTTCACGCCCCCGAGAACTGGGAAGCTCCTTACGGCAATACGATCTCGTTGCCCGTCGCTGTGCTCGAACCGGAGGGCGGCGAGCCGGATGAGGATACGCCCCCGGTATTCTTCTTTCCCGGTGGTCCAGGCTACTCCTCGCTGGGCGAGCGCGAGTACATGGAGCAGTTGCTCGAGGACATCGGCGAGCGAACCCTGGTGACCATGGACCACCGCGGCTTCATTCATGCCGAACCGGCCCTGGAGTGCCCCGAATACGCTGTGGTTTCGCCCTATCACAACATCATTCACACCCCGGCAATCACCGCCTCGCTGGACCCGATGGAGCGCATGGAAAAGATCACCGGTGGCGTGAGCGACTGCTATCGCAAGCTGGTCGAAGAGGGCATCGACGTCAGCCAGTACAATGCCCATGCGGTCTCGCGCGACGTGGACGAGATTCGACAGCTACTCGGCTACGACCGGATCGATGCCTTCGGCTCCTCCACCGGCAGCGGCACGGTCGTCTCGTTCATTCAGTACTACCCCGACAGCATCCGTGCTGCGATCCTCGGCTGGGCCTGGTACAACCACCTGCGCAACCGCTCGCCCGTCGATGAGCTGTATACGGCCAAGCACTCCTTCACCGACGCCCTGGCACTATGCGTCGCCGAAGACGAGGCCTGCCGCGAGCTGCTGCCTAACTGGTTCCAGGCCATCGATCGTGCTCGCCGTACGTTGGACGGCCGTCCCTTCGTCGCCCAGGTGCAGGAAGCCGACGGCAGCGAGAAGGCGCTCTACTTCGACGGCGCCGCCTTCCTCGACACCCTCTACCTGACGCTGGCCGACGACTACGCCGAGCTACCCAGCCTCGTGGCGGGCATCGAGGTAGGCGACTACTCTCGCCTGCCCGGCTTCTTCCGCATCGATGACTACGATCCCGAACCCGAGGCGCCCAATTATGCGCTCGGCTATTTTCTCGCCCATGTGTGCAACGACATGGGCTCGAATCGACCAAGCGTGGCCGACTCCACCGCCGCCGTGGCCCGCGAACCCGCCGTGCTCGGCTTCGAGCCGCCCTGGCTGTGTGCCTGGTGGGGTGAAGATGGCGACGTGCCCGCCGAGCACAACGATCCGCCCGTCAGCGAGACGCCGGTGCTGGCGCTGCACGGCGAGATGGACCCCTGCTGCACTCCGCGCTGGAGCGAACACCTCGGCCGCACCATGCCCAACCTGCAGTACGTCGTCTTCCAGGGGCTCGGGCACAACCCCGTCAACGAGTGCCGCTCGACCATGGTCCAGGACTTCCTCGACGACCCCCATGCCTCCATCGACGACAGCTGCCGCGATGAGGTCGACCGTCAGCCCTGGGTGATCGAATCTCCTGCCGCCAGGCAAAACGGCGGCACATGACACGGTACGTCATCTACTTCTGGCGTGGCGCCCGCAGCAGCCAAGAGGCCACGGCCACCAGCGGCAGGCCGATGAGCGCCCCCGGGCGAGCCCCCAGCCCCAGGCTGACAGCAAGGCCGACGAAGAGCGCCAAACCACCAGCCACGATCCGGCCAGGGCGCTCCGTCGCTGCCACGTGCTGCTTGCGGTAACGCTCGAAAGCCACGACCACGAGCATTATCGGTACCACCATCAGGGCACACAGCCCGATCCATTCCAGGCGGCCGACCCAGAACCCCGGCTCGCCCGGCAAGCCGGCATCGATCGGCCAGCCGAGCCGCCGGCCCAGCCAGGCCGCCGGCAGCTCGGCGAACTTGTGCCAGAGGTAGAGTTGCAGCCCCAGCGCACCAAGCATGGCCATCCAGCGGCCCAGATGCAGCCGTTGCAGGAAGCGTCGCACCGGCGTTTCGAACAGCACGACCAGTCCGACCTGGAACCACATTACCCCGAGCAGGGCCAGGGTCGGCGGTAAAAGGTTGGTTTCGCCCCCGGGGTTTCCATTGACCATCGAGGCGGGATAGCCAAGAGCCAGTGCCGAGACCAGCCAGGCCAGGCCCAAGAGCATCAGCACGATTCCCGTGCGCCGCCCGGCGAATCGACCGCTCCACCAGGCAATGCCGAGCTGCTGGGGGAGCAGCCAGAAGAACAGCGTATTGATCCAGGCGAAATAGTCGTGGCGCTCGGTGACCAGTGAACCCAGTTGGAGCCACTCGTCGACCGCAGCGGGACGCGAACGCAGCAGATCCACCACGGCAATGCCGACGATCAGCATGGCCGCCGCCCACAGGCCGAACCGCCGGTCGGCCCAGACGCAGAGCGGCAGCATGAGCTGTACCCCCAGCAGGATCAGCAGGAACCAGAGGTGTACAGTCAACGAGTGGTTGAGGGGCCCCAGCACGCCTTCGCGGGTGAAGAAGGCGACCCCCACGAAGATGGCCAGCACGGCCAGGTAGGTCACGGTGGGCCGAGCCAACCCCAAGGCCCGCTCCGTCCACCAGTGCGCATGTGACTCGCCGGCCCGATAGCGCTCCCATACCCCTTCCGCGCTGACCGCGGCGGAG
This sequence comes from Halomonas sp. A29, assembly GCF_046723295.1. NCBI lineage: Bacteria > Pseudomonadati > Pseudomonadota > Gammaproteobacteria > Oceanospirillales > Halomonadaceae > Halomonas > Halomonas sp. A29. The sequence continues at coordinate 96,520 of NZ_JAXQPR010000007.1, read as the reverse complement.
ACGAAGAGAAACAGCGGCACGACCTGGAAGATCCAGGTGAAATAGCCCGCCGGTCCCCAGGCGTCGAGAAGGTGCCCGGTCTCGACCAGCATGCCGTGCTCGATTCGCGGCAGCGTGGCCACCCAGTGGCCGAGTACCACGACCAGCAGTGCAATGGCACGCAACGCATCGGGATATGGGTCGCGTGCGCTGCTCATGGCCTCTCCTTCCCTGAATGGATGATGAAACGCCCGCTTCCAGCCAGCAGCCTAGCCCAGGCTGGCTGGACGAGCCAAAAGTGACCGATTCGCATTCGAAGTGCCAGGCAATCGTTGCTACGTTGGGAAGGCATGGAGGAAAGCATGGCATGGCTAGAGGATCGGTATGAAGAAGGTATTAGCCCAGCACTTTCGAGCGCCGAGCAAGGCTGCACACAGGCCCACGCTATTGATACTCGTGGTTGGCCTGCTGACCAGCGTGCCAGCCACTGCCTGGGCGCAGGCCAGCCAGGTCGGGCTGCCCCGCTTTCCCTCCATCAGCCCGGACGGTTCGGAGCTCATCTTCAGTTGGCGCGGCGACCTGTGGCGCGCTTCGACCGAAGGCGGTGAAGCGGTGCGCCTGACCCGCCACAATCTCGATGACCTGCACTCCAGTTGGAGCCCTGATGGGGAGTGGGTCGTGTTCGCCTCGATGCGCGACGGCTATCTCAACCTGTGGCGCATGCGCCGAGACGGCAGCCAGCTTGCCCAGCTCACCCACGGTGACCAGCACCTGCGCAACCCCTCCTTCGGTCGCGACGAGAACGGTGAGCCGGTCATCGCCTTCTCGGGCATGCTCGAGGCCGACGTGTACCGCGACCAGCGCCCCTACCTGCTCTCACCGGAAGGCGGAGAGTACACCCGGCTGCATGACGCCTTCGGTTCCGAACCGCAGCTTTCGCCCGATGGCAAGCGCGTCGTCTTCACCCGGGGAGGCGCCTATCACGACTGGAACCGGCGCCACTACCGCGGCCCGGATGCCATGAATATCTGGCTGCACGAACTCGGCACCGATCATTTCGAACCGCTGACCGAGCGCGACGGCGACGACGGCATGGCCCGCTGGATCGATGAGAACACCCTGCTGTTCATGTCCGACCGCGAGGACCAGACAGTCAATCTCTACCGCATGGAACTCGACGCCGAGCGCACCATCGAGCGTCTCACCCAGTTCGACGAGCATGACCTGCAGTATTTCGATGTCTCTCTGGATGGCAGCACCGCCGTGCTTCAGATCTGGGATACCTTGCTGGCCCTCGACCTGGAGACACCGGACGCCGAACCCGAGCCCATCGTCCTGCGCGCGCCCGACGATGGCCGTGACAACTACTCTCTGCGGCGCATCGACCGCGACGTCAGCGAGGCGGCATTGAGTCCGGACGGCCAGACCATGGCCTACATAGCCTATGGTCGCGTCTACGTGCGTCACGTGGACGAGCAGAGCCCGACGCTGCTGGTCACGCCCGGCTCCCACGCCCGGCATCACAGCCTGGCCTGGTCGCCCGATGGCCTGCGACTCTATTTCGTCAACGATGCCGACGGCAGCGAGTCGATCTACGAGGCGCGAGTGGTACTGACCCGGGACGAGGTACGCCGCAGTCATGAGCGCCAGCGTGCCAGGGGGCGAGCCTCAGGCCGTCATTGGGACGGCGAGCCCACCGTCCCGTTGGCTTCGACGGCCCCCAGTATCGACATCGATCTCCCGGAGGAACCCGAGGCGGACTATGACCCCGACCTGGCGATGCGTGGCGAGGAACCGGAGGACCCCTTCGCGCCGCAGGATCCCGGTTTCATCCTGGATCCCGTACTGATCCCACGGCCCGGCGCCCCCACCGACATACCGCCACCGCCCCAGGATCCCCCGGTAGAAGTCGAGAGCATTCCCGAGGAGGAACTGGAGGAGGAACTGCCCGACGATCTTCCCGCCGACCGCGATCCGACCCGCTGGCACGATGCCATTCAGTTCGAGGTCAACCCGGTAGTCGCCAAGGCGACCAATGATCGCGATGTGTCACCTTCGCCGGACGGGCGCTCCCTGGCCTTTCGCCGTGGACGCGGTGACCTGGTGATCCTCGAACTCGAGAGCGGCGAAGAGCGCACCCTGGTCGAAGGCTGGGACAGCTTCATGCGGTGGCGCTGGTCTCCCGATAGCCGCTACATCGCCTACTCCCAGAATGACCTCGACTACAGCGCCAACATCTTCGTGGTACCGGCTGACGGCTCGGCGAAGCCGGTCAACATCACTCGCCATCCGCGCAACGATCTCAACCCGCGCTGGTCGGCAGACGGCCGCAAGCTGACCTTTATTTCCAACCGCTCCGGCGAGAACTACGATCTCTACCGGGTCTACCTGGACCGTGACATCGAAACCTACACGCCACGTGAACTCAGCACCTATTACCGCAACGCCCGGGACGAGGCCCTGGGCACCTCACCGTTGCCGGTGCATGGCGAGGCCGAGGAAGGCGTGACAAGGGATGAGGCAGAGGCGGAGCTCGAGCTGGAAGACGCCTGGCGTCGCGTCGAGCGTATCACCGCCTCGCCGGCCCACCAGACGGCCAACGAGATGAGCCCAGGGGGCGACCGCTACGTCTTCAACGCCGGTAGCGAGGGGCTCGTGGCAATGAACTGGGACGGCAGCAACCGCACCCGCATCGGCCCGAGCGCCAACGTTCAGCATCTCAACATCACTGGCGAGCAGGTCGTCTATATCGTCAACGGCCGGGTTGGCGTGGCCAATCTCTCCGGCAATGGCTCTCCCCGCTACTTGGACATCTCCGACCGGCTACGCATCGACCTGCGCCAGCAGGCGCTGCAGAAATTCCACGAGGCGGCCCGGGTCATCGGTGAGAACTTCTACCGCACCGACCTGAAAGGCCTGGACTGGCCCGACGTCGTCGAAGAATATGCGGCGCTGATTCGCCGCGCACGCACCTCCAGTGAATTCAGCGACATTGCCAACCGGCTGATGGGCGAGCTGGCGGCGTCACACATGGGAGTATCCAACCCCGGGCCGGTATCGGCACTGCGCGAACCCTCGGGCCGGCTGGGAATCGAGTACGAACGCATCATCTCGCAGCAGGATGGCCGCATCGGTTATCGCGTCATCGCAGTGATACCCGGCGGACCGGCCAATCGCGGCCCCATGCCGCTGGCGCGGGGCGACATCATCACCGCGATCGGCCTGCAGCCCTTCGAGGAGAACGAGACGCTGCTGCGGCGGCTGAGCGGCCAGGTGGACCAGGAGGTGATCATCACCTTCGACCGCCCGGGGGATCACGGTTACACCGAATACCGCACTATGCTGCGCACAGTCGGCCTCTCCGAACTCGCCCGGCTCAAGTACGACGCCTTCCGCGAGGAGAGCCGGCGTCGCGTCGACGAGCTATCGGACGGTCGACTCGGCTATCTGCATATCCAGGCCATGAACCAGACCTCGCTGGAGGGCTTCCAGGGCGATCTCTATGCCGCGGCGGCAGACAAGGACGGCCTGATCATCGACGTGCGCAACAACGGCGGCGGCAACACCACGGACCGTATCCTGACCTCGATCATGGCCGGCGTGCATGCCTACACGATCCCGGCGGGTGCCGACCGCGGCGAAACCGGCCACTATCCGCAGGATCGCCTCGATGCGCCGCGCTATACGCTGCCGATCAATATGCTGGCCAACGAGAAGAGCTACTCCAATGCGGAGATCCTGGCGCATGCCTTCACCACACTCGGTCGCGGCACGCTGGTCGGCCAGCAGACCTACGGCGGGGTGATCTCCACCAACAGTCACACCCTGATCGACGGCGCCACCGTGCGGCGCCCCTTCCGCGGCTGGTACCTGCCGGACGGAACCGACATGGAGCACAACGGCGCCATACCGAATCTATTGGTCGAGCAGACGCCGCAGGACGAGGTGGCCGGACGCGACCGCCAGCTCGAACAGGCGGTGGCCGACCTGCTCGAGCGCATCGACGGCAAAGATTGAGGCTCGCCCCGGCACCTCGAATAACGGGGCGGCTCAGTCCTCGAAGCCGCCGCGATCACCGAACGCGTAGTCGCGCTCGACCTTAGCGATGCGCACCTGGAAGGCGGCATACCAGTCGTTGCGCCCGAGACGCTGCGCTTCGCGGTGCTCGACTTGCTGTTTCCACTGCTGGATCGCCTCCAGGCTCTGCCAGTAGGAAACCGTCACGCCCAGCTCCTCACGGGCAGACTCTAGCCCGAGAAAACCCGGCTGTTGGGCGGCCAGTTCGGCCATGCGCTCGGCCATCAGCCCATAGCCGTTGTCGCCGGCGGTGCGCAGCGAAGTGAAGATGACCGCGTAGTAAGGCGGCTCCGGTGTCTTTGCGATACGGGTCATAGGGCCTCACAGATGTTGTTCCAGCATAATGGCGACGCGTGTCCAGCCATTTCCTGAGCCGCCTCCGGCGACGGGTATTTCCCCAAACGCCATTCTCGGAGAGTATAAGCGCGCGAGAGCACCGCCTGCCCTACCTCATACCTTGGAGAATACATGCCGACGCTGAGGCTCGATCATGGAAGACGGGTTACCCTGTGCTATTTCGTCACTTTCATCGTCATCGGCATGTGTGTCGGTCTGCTCGGTCCGGCACTGCCACACCTCGCCGACATGACGGGATCGGGCATGGGGCAGATCGCCATCCTGTTTACCGCTCGCGCACTGGGCACCATGCTCGGCTCGGTGCTGTCCGGTGCGCTGATAGATCGCTTCGATGGACACAAGGTACTGGCAGCGATGCTGTTGCTGCTGGCCGTCGGGCTCGCCGCGGTACCGTTCAGCCAAGCGCTGGCAGTGCTCACCGCCGTGATGTTCCTGCTCGGCCTGGCCGAGGTATCGGTCAATGCTGGCGCCAACACCCTGCTGCTGTGGACCCACGGAGCTGCGTCACCGCCCTGGATCAGCGCGCTGCATTTCTGCTTCGGGCTGGGCAATATGCTGGTACCGCTGGTGCTGGTGGCGGTGCTGCGCCTGCAATTCTCCTTCGCCTGGGCGTTCTGGCTCGTCGCCTTCTATGTTGCACTTCTGCTGGTCCCGCTGTTGCGCCTGCAGAGCCCGCGCCCGCCCGACCTCACTGTGAGCGAACGCGATGCCCCACCACCCCAGGATGGCTGGCGATTGGCGATCTTCCTGCTGATGTTCGGCCTCTACGTCGGCATGGAGGTCACCTTCGCTGGCTGGATAACCGCCTATGGCGTCCTCACCGGCCGCGCGCCAGGAGATGCCGCCCTGCTGGTGACGCTGTTCTGGCTGACGCTGTCGGCCGGGCGCTTGCTGGCCATCCCTCTGGTTCGCCGGCTGTCGCCGTGGAAGGTGCTGCGCGGCTGCCTTGGGCTGGGCCTGTTCAGCGCCCTGGCACTGCACTTCCTGTGGCTGCCGTTGCCGCTGGTGGCCCTGCTCTTCGGCCTCGCTTCATCGGCGGTCTTTCCCATCCTGTTCGGCCTGAGCAATCAGCTGATGCCCGCCAGCGGACGTACCACCGGCTGGATATTCCTGGCCAGCGGGCTCGGCGGCATGGCACTGCCCTCCCTGACCGGCCCACTGCTGGAACGCGCCGGTACGGGCGCCTTTCCCCTGCTGCTGACCGCTCTGGTCGGTCTATTGATGCTGGGTCTCGTTGCCCTTCGCGCCAGGGTGAGGCACAGCACCGGCCGCTGAGCGCCTCTCAGTGCCGTTTCACCCGCCAGATTCGCCAGGCCAGCAGGCCGACGATCAACACGCCAAGCGGCCCGAGGACGGTCGCCGCGGTGTGGGGTGGAACCGCAACGCCCAACGCATCCAGGCTCTCCAAGCCCAGCTTGAACAGGCTGAAGACATAGTAGCTGATGACGATGATCGAGAGCCCCTCCACCGCCTTCTGGATCTTGAGCTGGCTGCTGGCCCGCTCGTTGAGGCTGTTGAGGATGCTCGAGTTCTGCTCCTCGATCTCCACCTGGGCGCGGGTGCGCAGCAGATCGTTGAGCCTGGCAGCGCTCTCGGCCAGGTTCTCCTGTCGCTGATGAATGGCGGCACAGTAATGCACCGTGGGCCGAAACCGCCTAAGAATGAAAGTGCCGAGGCGGGGGCAGTGGTCGACCCGAGCCTCCCTGAGCTCCTCGATGCGGGAGAAGACGATGCGCGCATAGGCATCCGTGGCGCTGAAGCGCTGGCGCGAACGAGAACCGCTGCGCTCCAGCCGTGCCGAGAGCTGCGACAGTGCGGTCAGCAGCGGTCGTGGGTTGGCATCCTCCTGCTCGGCGTTGCGATCGGAAAGCTCGCCCAGTTCCACCTCGTATTCCTGCAGTTCGGTGGCCAGTTCCTTGGCCAGGGGCAGCGACAGCGAAGCCATCATGCGGTAGGTCTCGATCTCCAGCAGACGGCGCACCATGCGCCCAAGCCGGAACGCATTGAGGCCATGGTTGAGCAACAGCAGGCGGTTGACACCTCTCGCATCGAGATGGAAATCGCTCCATACCGTGGCATCACCGCCGCCGACCTGGGAGCCGGCCGGATCGGTGAAACCGTAGGCCTCGGCACTGCCTCGCCAGGTATCGTTGCCCTCCACCAGCACCAGGGTGGCATTGATCAGGATGTCGCTGTGGGACTCGATGACCTGCGCCAGCCATGCCGGCGGCTCAGCCCAGGGGTCGTCGCTCCCGGCTTTGGGCACCATCAGGGTCAGGGTGGAAAATTCGGTGTGCCGCTCCCACTTCAACACCTGGTCCTGGTGAGTAAGGATCTGCTGGACCACCTCGCTGTCGAAGCCAAGGCCAGTCGTTTCGCCCAGCCGTGCCAGGAGATCGGCATGGCCCTGGGCATCGGCCAGGAAGGCGTAATGGTAGAGGTGCGCCGGCTCCGAGAAATAGATCGACGGACGGGCGTGCAGTTCGTTGTGCAGGCGTTCGCGTTGTGGGTGCATCCGATGGACCTGAAAGAGAGTCGAGACTTGAGACTAAGGTCTACAGGGCGCGACGCCAACCCCGCTTTCGGCTGCCATGACACGCGCTTTGGTCGCATCAATGACCGGTGACAGTGGATGCCTCTTCCGCGGCGGTATCCTCGGCCAGGACCTCGAGCGGCACCGGCCCCTGCAGAAAGCGCCCTATCCAGGCCAGAGCATTGGGCAGGCTGGCTCGCCAGACACGCCAGGTGTGACCGCCGTTGAGCACTTCCATTGCCACCAGGTCCGGTTGGTGCGGTACCAGTGCCTGGCGCACGAGCCGTGCATGGTGCTCCGCGTTGTAGGCATCGCGGTTGCCGGCACTCAGGTAGAGCGGTACGGCCTCTCCTCGCTCCAGGTAGCGATCCAGGTAGGCGGTATAGTTGCGACGCTGCCACAGCTCCTCGTCGAAGTTACCCGCTGCGTCGAGGAAGGCGGGGTGCCGCCATGCCGACGAGTTCCTAGGTGGCAACGGGTGGTAGCTCGCCGGGCTGAGGGCCGCAGCGGCGGCAAACAGTTCCGGGCGTTCGAACACGAAGTTGAGAGTGCCGTAGCCCCCCGCGGAAAGCCCGGCAATGGCGCGCCACTCGCGCTGGGAAACGACCTGCCAGGTTTCCTCCACGTAGGGCATCAGCTCGTCGAGAAAAGCCGAGCGCGCCGACTCGTTGTGACCGTCGATCCACCAGCTCACGCTGCCGGGCATGACGATGATCGTCGGCGGCAGGACGCCGTTGCGAATCATGCGGTCGGCGGTCTCCTTCAGATTGCCGCTCTCGACCCAATCCCGCTCGCTGCCGAACGAGCCATGCAACAGGTAGAGAATCGGGTAGGCCTGGTTCGTCTCGTGATAACCGTCGGGCAGGTAGAGGGTGTAGTGATAATCCCGCCCCAGAATTTCCGAAGAAAAGCGGTGAAAAGTGACCTCGCTGGCCTGGGCCATCGGCCCACACCACAACGCCGCCAGCAGAGCGGCAATCGTACGCTTGAGTGTCATAGCACTTGACTCCCTGTGCTGGAAAAACTGTGCCGAAAAAAGCTAGCGTGTTAATGGAATCTTTCCACCTCATCATGGTCCGACAGGGAAACGGTGACCGATGTTCCTTGCTCCAGGGAAGGCCAGGCGTTCATGAGGCGAATCGAAGAAATCTATTGGCTGCGTTTCTATGGCTGCCTGGCCGTGTTCGGCTTCCACTTTTTCGACCGCTTGAACCAGTACATCAGCAGCGTCTATATCGACCTGGGCCGTATCCCTACCGTACTCGGTACGCCCATCTTCATCTTCATCTCGATCTTCCTGTTCTCGGCCCGCTATGGCGACCGGCCACCTGACGGTTTCCTGGTCAAGCGCCTGCAGTACGTGATGGTGCCCTACGTCGTCTACGGCCTGATCTATTCACTGACGAAGTATGCAAACCTGCGCCGCGAGGGCGTGCCGGTCGACCTCGTCGACACCCTGGTCGACTATCTGATCTATGCCGGCTGGCACGGCTATTTCCTGATCATCGCCATGCAGTTCTATGCCTTCTACTGGCTCTACTCCCGCTATGGCCTGGAGAGATGTCTGCCTCCCGGCCCCTGGCTGGTGATCGGCAGCCTGATCGGTATTGCCTACTGGGGCCTGACCCGTTACTTCGCCATCGACCCGCCGGGCTACCTGCTCTGGATCGCCCCGCTCGGCTGGATCTACCTGTTCTTCCTGGCCATGCTGGTGGTACGCCATTATCCGCAGCTCACACCTCAGCGGCTGCACGAAGTGCCCTGGATCAAATGGCTGTCGCGACCAGAGCTGCTGTTGGCCTACGTCGTCGTGATCGGGCTGTTCACCTGGTTCGGCTGGTTGGAACACTCCTCCAAGGAAACCTGGGTCGTGCCGCTCTTCATCCTGTTCACGCTGTTTGCCGTCACGCGGTTGCGAAATGTTCGGGCCACGCCTTTGGTCAAGTTCGTCAATCGCTACTCTTTCGGCATCTATCTGGCCCACCCCATGTTCTTTGCCATGGTGGACTTCGCCAGTGAATTCGTTTCCTTCTCGCTGTTCGTCTATTCGCTGTTGTTGATCATAGTGGGCATGGCCGGCTCCATCGCGTTGAACTGGGTCGCCAACCGCATTCCCGGGGGTGGCATGCTGTTCGGCAAGACCCTGTACGTACCAGCGGACCGACAGACGCCCGCCCCTCAAATGCGCTAGGCTATATGCCTGAAACGACAGCTCTCTTCTCGAAATCAGGGGGAACCTTGCATGAGTGATCACATCTCGCTCGTGATCGTACCGGTCGATGGCTCGCCCACGGCACAAGCCGCGGCTCGCCATGCTGCACTGCTGTCCCACCTGCTTCACGCTCCCCTGCGGCTGGTACATGTCATGCCCCTCAATCCAGCGGAATTGAGCGACGTTCCGGCCAACCGTCAGGCCGAGCAGGACCGCGACCGCTCCCAGCGGCTGGCGGCGGCCAGAGATGCCTTTGCCAGTGCCAGGCAAGCCATAGAGCCGGCACTCGACTCACCCCCACAGGAGGTTACGCTGGAAGAGAGCGGCTTCGTGCGCCACCCAGCCCGCACCCTGGTCGATTACGCACGCCAGCACGAAGGCTGCCTGCTCGTGGTCGGTGCCCGCCACCTGAGCGATCTTGGCAAGCTGGTGGAAGGCAGCATCAGCGACGAGATCGTGCACAAGGCCACCTGCCCGGTCACGATAGTGCATCCCGAGGCAGCCGCAGAGGATGGTGGGCGAATCGGCAGAGTGGTATTGCCCGTCGACGGTTCTCGCCACAGCGACCACGCCGCCAGGCTGGCAGGAGACCTTGCCCGCAGCGCAGGGGCGCAGGTGGAGCTACTGCTGTGCCGTCCAGCCGGAGCGCCGCCCCCGCAGAAGAATGGCGCAGATGAATCCGAGCTGGTCTTTAGCCAGGCGCTGCAGCATTTGGGAGAGGTGCCGGCGGGCATCACGACCCACCTGCTGCAAAGCGACCGCTACGCGGAAGCGATCACCGAGTTTGCCCATGGGCTCGAAAATAACCCGGTCATCGTCATGGGTCGCAGAGGTATGGGAACCTTGCGCGAGAAACTGGTGGGCAGTGTCAGCCATCGTGCCATCGACCTGGCTCACTGCCCGATCACCGTAGTGGTGTAGCGCCCCCTCCCGCCAGGAGGCTCCTCAGCTGGTGGCCTCGTAAGCCGACTTCAAGCGATAGAACTCGGCTACGATGTCGTCCATCGCGGCGGCGTCGTAGTCGCTCAGGCCGCTGACGACCAGCTTCTTCGAGCCACTTCCGACCGGCTCGCCACGGTCGTTGATGCGAAACTCGAGCTTGACGTCACCGCGCTTGCCACTCACCTCGAGGCTCGAGTCGACCAGCTCCAGGCAAGGCTCGGCCAGGTCGAGCCGGTCCAGTGAAAAGCCCATGCTATCGTAGATCACCAGCGGGCGCTTGGGGTTGAACATCACCCCTCGTGACTCGAGCAACGGCTTGAGTACATGGGGGAAGTTCTTGCCCGAGAAAGCCACATAGCAGCGCGTGAAGGCTTCGATGGCGGCGACTTCATGGTTGGTATCGCCTTCCCGGCTCACTTCCAGATACTGCTTGCCCTCTTCGTCCCTGACTTCTACCTGCCCCGCGGCGTTCTGTTCCAGGCTCAGCAGGGTTCCGTCGCCTACCATGCTGCGAAAACGAAAGTCCATGTGCCGCGAGAGACCGAACCGGCTCAGCACCAGGGCGAACAGCAGGTCACCGGGAACGCAGAACCGCCGGGCTCCCGCATCGTGTATGGGATTGAAGTCGCCGGCGACGCGCTTGGCGAAATCGCTGGCCTGCTGCGCGGAGATACGAACGCCCGCGCCCGCTTGCGTATGGTAAGGGTCGAGAAACATGCGTGTTCTGGCCTGTCCTTGGTTGGAATAGCTCAAGTTGGCGATAATGCCATTTTTTCCATCGGCGCGGCCACTTCCAGCCGGGGCGAGCACACACGACACCTACGCCGCCTTGATCCTGCCGTTTCCAGCCTGCTCATCACAGCGAAAACATAAGCCATTGAATTCAGTATGCTGTGCTAACAATGAGTGGCCTGCCCCCCGGCCCTTGGCGACTTTGCCGACACTCGTCATTCTTGTGGTATACGTATATTGTACAACGACGCCCAACGGCTAAAGTACGAGACATAATCATCAGGGAGCATGGCCTAACGGGCATGACCGCTCCAGCTAGTCAGGGATTGGGGGATAACACTATCGATACGCTCAGAAAGTCCTGGTCAGCCATCGTCTACGTTGAGCCAGGCTTGGGAGCCATTTTTCCGGGTCACGCAGGTTCGGCACTGCAAAGTCTTCGGGACGGTGGCGCGTGGCTGGACTGACACGCTGGTTGCTGCTGCCATTAGTGCTGGCATTGCTACCCTTGTCCGTGCAGGCCGCGGAGCGACAGATAGTTCTGATCGCTCACCCGAATGTGGCCAACGCCTTTCTGACCCGCGACACCACCCGGGCAATCTTTGCCATGCGCCAGCGCAGCTGGCCCGATGGCCAGGCCGTTCGTGTCTTCGTATTGCCCAATGCCCATCCCGTCCATGCACGCTTCGCCAAGGAACGGCTTACCGTTTACCCCCATCAACTGCAGCTGGCCTGGGATCGCATGGTGTTCTCGGGGACGGGACAGGCACCAAGCCAGGTCAATAGCCAGTCAGAGATGCTGGAACGCGTCGCCACAACACCTGGCGCCCTTGGGTATCTGGAAAGGGAGTATCTGGATGAGAGAGTCCAAGTCATTACCCTGGAGTAGCCGTCGCTCACGCCCAGTGCTCCTGGCGCTGGCTCTCGCCTGGGCTCCCACGACCCTGGCGGAAGGGGTCATGGACACCTTGCAGGTACATGGCTTTCTCAGCCAGGCGCTCGTCATCACCGATCACAACGACTTCTTCGGGCCCAGCAGCAGCGGAGGCAGCCTCAAATACACCGAGATCGGCGCCAATGCCTCGATTCGGCCGCGTCATGACGTGCTTGTGGCAGCACAGGTACTCAGCCGAAGGGCCGGTGGAGACGGCAGCGACGCTCGGCCGGCACTCGACTACGGCGTGGTCGATTATCAGCCATTCTCCGATCAGCGCCGGACCCTGGGTATTCAAGTGGGGCGCTTCAAGAACCCCTTCGGCTTCTACAACCAGACACGGGACGTTGCCTTCACCCGCCCCAGCATCCTGTTACCCCAGTCGATCTACTTCGACCGCACCCGCTCACTCGGGCTTGCTGCCGATGGGCTGACCGTTTATCACGAAGAGCGCATTCCCACTGGTGGCATCATTCGTACCCAAGTCGGCGTCGGAGACATACAGGCGGGCGACGATCTCAGGCGTACCATGCGCCTCGAGAACACGCCCGGCTCACTGGAACCCAGACGCTCGGCCATCGGCCAGGTACGCTACGAGCATGATGGAGGCCGCATGGTTGCCGCACTCAGCACAGCCAGCGCCCGCGCCCGCTTCGAATCCGGCACCCCCGGCATGAGTGATGGCAGCTTCCATTTTCGGCCCTGGATTCTCTCGCTGCAGTACAACGCCGAGTTGTGGAGTCTGACTGGCGAGTATGCGGTGAGAAACTCGACGCTGGACGGCTTCGCCAACCCGTTCATGAATTTTGACGTTACCGGTGAGAGCTGGTACGTGCAGTATACGCGGCGCTTCCATGATGACTGGCAGTGGCTGGTACGCTATGACAGCCTGGTCAACAATCGCGACGACCGCTCCGGCCGGGCCTTCGAGGCCATGGGCGGCGGGCCGGCCCATACCCAGTATGCCAAGGACATAACTCTGGGCCTGCAATGGAGCGTGACACCCCGAGTGCTGGTGGCCGCCGAGTATCATCACATCGATGGTACGGCCTGGCTGCCCCTTCAGGATGAACCCGACCCCACACAGACGCGCCGACGCTGGAACATGGTGCTGTTCCAGCTCTCACTGCGCTTCTGATCCATACCTTTCACTCGAATCGGTCAGAGATTGCCCGCATGAGCGCTTCCACATCCCGGGAACCTCGCCCTTATTTTAGCCTGACCTGGCGAGTGCTCGCTCTGAGTAGCCTGCTGCTGCTCGTATTGGCGGGACTGTTCACCTGGCTTGGCCACGCCAATCTGACCCGTCAGTTCGAGGAGAGCCGAAAGGAGAGCAACCAGCGGGAAGCACGAGAAATCCAGCTTGCCCTGCAGCGCTCCGAGGTAAGCCTGCAACAGATCGCGGCACTGGCAGCCGCCTCTCCCGACCTGGGGCCGGCGCTTGCGAGCGGCGACCAGACGCAACTGGTCGGATCGCTCTCATCCCAGTGGCCCACGCTTCAGTTGGAAGCCGGTATCGACGAGATCATGGTATTCGACGCCCAGGGCCGCCAATTGGCCGAGTGGGGCCAGGGCCAAACGGACCAGGAGCGGCCAGTTCAGGATTGGATACGCCAGGTAATGGAAACCGAGTATCCGCTCTCAGCACTGCGTTGCGCCAATGATTGCCGGCAATATGCCGCCGTGCCCATCCTGGTCGGAGGCGGGAGCGTCGGCATGGTGATACTGTCACGCTCGTTGGCAGACGTGACCCGCCAGGCCCAACAGGTATCCGGCAGCGATGTCGCCCTGCTGATCACCGGGGCTCAGGAAGCGGAAGTGGCTCCCGAGCGACACTTGGCTAACTGGAACGGCCACCTGGCTGCGCTGACGCACCCGGATCATTACCTCCCGATACTGCAGCAGGCCGCCCGAGTGGGCACGCTCGGCCAAATCCTCGAGACACCGCTGCGCCTGCAACACGGCGGTCGCGATTACGAATTGTCCGCAGTCCGCATGGAAGCAGAAGATGGCCGGCGCAGCAGCGGTTTCTTCCTCCTCGCAGCCGACATCAGCACCCAGATTCGAGCCATCCAGGAAAATACCCGCAATCTGCTGCTGGTCGGCATCGGTGGCTGGCTGGCAGCCGAGCTGTTGCTGCTTGCCATCCTGCTGCGCCCGATGGCCAGGCTGCGCCGGCTGGCTGGCGTTCTTCCGGCCTTGGCCCACGGCGGCTTCGCCGAGACCCGCAGCGCCATTCCCGCCCCCCACAGCCGCTTCGAAGACGAGATCGACGTGCTGGAAGGTACGACGCTGGCACTCTCCGATCAGTTGGAAACGCTGGAGCGGGAGGTCACCGCCCGAGGGTTTCAACTTGCCGAACGAGTGGACGAGCTGGCTCGTGAGCGTGATTTCGTCGGCAGCCTGCTGGATACCGCACGTGTCTTCATCGTCACCCAGGATGCCCAAGGACGCATCACACTGGTCAATGACTACGCCCTCACGACACTGGCCATGCAAGAAGAACGGCTGCTAGGTCGTCCTTTCGACGGCGTCTTCACTCCTCGGGAAAGCAGTGACACCGATGACGAAATGACTCAGGAAGAGCGCAGCCTGGTGACGGCAGACGGCCGGCAACGGACCATTGCCTGGTATCACGCTCCTCTGGCTTCACGCAGCGATGCGCGGGCGTCACGAATCTCGGTCGGGCTCGATATCACCGAGCGCAAGCTGGCCGAGGCGCGCCTTACCTGGCTAGCCGAGCGGGATCCATTGACGGAGCTGTACAACCGTCGCTACTTCCAGGAAGTATTGGGCAACGTCATGCGGCGAGGACGCAGCGGCGCTGTTCTGTTGCTCGATCTCGATCACTTCAGGGATGTCAACGAGCTCAGCGGCCACCATACTGGCGACCAACTGCTGCGCATGGTGGCCGATACACTGTTTCAGGAATTCGGTCATTGCGGCACCATTGCGCGCCTGGGCGGCGATGAATTCGCGATACTGCTGGAGGGCGCCGACACCCGGAAAGCCATCAGTATTGCCCGACAAATCACTCCGCTGCTCGACAGTACCGGCCTGGATGCCGGCGGCCAGCGCCACAGGGCAACTTCGAGCCTCGGCATCGCCCTGTTCCCCACCCATGGTGACAACCCCGCCGACCTGATGGCCAACGCCGACCTGGCCATGTACAAGGCGAAGGAGAGCGGTTCACAGCGCTGGCATCTGCTCTCGACGCTCGAGCGCGCCAAGGATGAGTTGCAGGAGCGGGTCTACTGGGTGGAACGAATTCGCCAGGCCATCGACGAAGAGGGATTCGAGCTGATGGCGCAGCCGATCGTGCGCCTGAGTGATGGCGACGTACGCCATTACGAAGTGCTCTTGCGTATGCGAGGCCCCAAGGGAGCCCTCATTTCACCTGCTCACTTCATTCCCGTGGCGGAGCGCAGCGGCCAGATCGTGCAAATCGACCGCTGGGTGCTACGCCATAGCTTGCGCGCCTTGAGCCGCGTTCAGGCCCAAGGCATCAGCCTTGCCGTCAATCTGTCGGGCCAGACCCTGCATGACGACGGGCTCAAGCAATTTCTCATGGAAGAACTATCGGCCACCGGTGCGGACCCGCATCATTTGATCCTCGAGATCACCGAGACGGCTGCCGTCACGGATTTTTCCAGCGCTCGTGGGGTGCTGCAGGCGCTACGCGACATAGGTTGCCGCACCGCCCTCGACGACTTCGGCGTCGGCTTCAGCAGTTTTCACTACCTCGGCGAGCTGCCCGTCGACTTCATCAAGATCGACGGCGCCTTCATTCGTACACTGAATACCAACCCGGACAGCCAGGTCATCGTCAAGGCCATTGCCGACATCGCGTCAGGCTTCGGCAAGCTGGCAATCGCCGAGTTCGTGGACCAGGAAGCCCTGATCCCTCTTCTCATCTCCTACGGCATCTCTTACGGCCAGGGCTACCATCTTGGAAAGCCAGCGCCACTAAGCGACACCTTTTGACTTTTCCTTATCGCCCTAACGACTAACTTACAGCTAAGAGGTTTTTTACTACAACACGAACCAGCAAGGAGCGCATCATGGGACCACGCAGGCTTCCCCCGCAGGGAACGGTCAACAGGAGCGAGCTCTTCGTACAGTTTGGTGAAGATTTCGTCTTCAAGCTGGCTTACGACGATCATGATAGACGTCGTGTCTACCGTTTGAGATATCGAGTCTACTGTCAGGAAATCGGTTACAACCCTCCAAACGAGGATAATGCCGCCCTCGAGCTGGATGCCTACGACGAGAACTCCCTGCACTGCCTGCTGGAGCACCGCAAATCGGGAGTCTCGGCAGGCTGCTTTCGGCTCGTCCTGCCTGCCCACGATTGCCAGCGCTCGAAGATAAGGCTCCCCTTGCAGGAGTATGGGGGGCGGAGCCTGACCCACAAGACGCTGCATCCCGACCGGCTTCCCATCGACAAGATCTGCGAAATATCACGCTTCGCCACGGCACGTGAGTTCCGTAACCGCCCGATCAAGCACGAAACGCTCGACAAGAACAATCTCGCATATGATTTCTCGCCCGAGGAGAGACGCGTCTTCCCATTGCTGACCATCGCGCTGTTTCTGGCTACCCATGCGCTGGTTGAGCTGGTCGATCGCCGACACATATTCGCCATGATGTCGTCGCGCTTGCCGCGGCTGCTGGCCATGTCGGGTTTTCGCTTCAGGCGTATCGGCGATACGATCGAACTACATGGCCTGCGCAATGCCTTCTATATCGATAACGTCGTTGCCCAGCAGGATATGCACCCTGAGCTGGTCGAACCCTATCGTAACATTCGGCATCAGCTCGCCACTCAGTTGGCCCACGCCCTGGCCGATAGCGACCTGCTCAGCTTGGTGGAACAGTCGTGACAGACTCGGACCCGGGTGCAGTTGCCCCGGCCAGGTGAGCACCATGATCGCCAGCACGTTACGGTGCTCGCCTCGCGCCAGGTCGGTATCGCCCCGCGTTGAAGGGATGATTCCGGCCCGTGGGTCCACCGACTCCGTCAGGCGTTGGCGAATCCGGGGCACGGCGGGGTGGCCTTCGTTACCCGTCAGCAGGAAGGCAAGTGCCACCTCGGCCTGGATGTCCTCGGTAGCCTGGTCGAGAATGCGCTCGATCTCGGCAGCAAAGGCATCGAGGATCCAGGCATGCCGCTCGGCCGACACCCAGCGCTGATAGTAGCGGCTGTCGGCAATCACGATGTGGGTCATGCCATATAGCCGGTTGTGGTAGTCGACTTCGCCCAAGTCCACCACTGCCTGCGCGGGATAGACGGAGTGGAATGCCTCGACCATTTCATCACGCAGGTCGACGATGCCGAGCTGATGCAGGAACCAGGCCTGGTTCGCCACCTGGGCGGCATAGATGCGCATGACCTCGGGGTCGGTCAGGAAACGCCGCCACTCCAGGCTCGCCAGGTAGTCCAGAGCCTGTCGACGCTCCGGCAACCCTTCCAGCAGGCCGTAGTAGTCCGCCTGCATCAAGCGAAACAGCAGCTGTCGGCCAAAGGCGATCTCTCCCCACTCCTCCAGCATGGCCCTGCGCGCCCTTTGCTTGGCAGAACGCTGCGGATAGTTGGCCACGATCTCTCGGGCGCGAGCCGGCGCATAGCCAGGCTCCTCGAGACCGGCGATGTCACGCTCGAGCTGGGTCAGGAGCAGGCGACCGTGCGCTTCGAGGAATTCGAGATAGCGCGCGTCACCGCTGATGCGGTAGAGCCGCTGGGCATAGTGACGCTGCTTGTCGTGAGGTAACTCGGGCAAGGCCGCCTCATAGACGGCCTGGATCGCCTGACCTGCGGCCCGGTGATCCTCCGCTGGCGACGAGACCACAGTCGTGCAGCCGGCCAACCACGCCAGCAGGAGAGCGATGAGCCAACGCCCGGCGAAGCGGTATTGCAGGGCGCCTTCAGCCATTTTTTCTGTCCCGCTGACGGGGCGAGATCATGCGTACCCTGACCTTGGGGCGTGCCGCCCTCTTCTCTGCCGTGTTGTCGGCGACCGCTTCGGCCCGGGAGTCGACGCCAGCCGGCGGTGGCTCGGCGGGGGGATGAATCACGACCCAGGCGAACACGGGCAACGATACCTTCCAGTGGATGGCCGCCAGGCGCAGGCCCAGCGTCACCGCAAGCGCCAAGCCGATGGCGACTCCGGCCGGTATACCCAGCGCCCCCAGACCCACGTAGGTAATGCCGCCAGCGATGGAGGCCGTGGCATACACTTCCTGGCGCAGCACCATCGGTACGCGTCGCGCCAGCACGTCGCGTACCATGCCGCCGGCCACGCCCGTCAACAGTCCCATCAGCACCGCCACCACGCCGGGCGCCCCCAGTTGCAGCGCCTTGTGCGCGCCGATCACCGTGAACAGCGCCAGCCCGAAGGCATCGGCCACCGGCAGAAATACGCGGGACAGCCGGTGAATGTAGTGGAAGCCGACGATCGACAGGCCCACGGTGGCGAGGATCACCCATAGATAGGTGGGGTCGGCGACCCAGAATACCGGCCGCACGCCGAGCACCAGGTCGCGCAGGGTACCACCGCCGATACCGGTGACCGCTGCCAGCACCAGCATACCGAACGGATCCATGCGTGAGCGACAGGCGAGTATCACGCCCGAGAGGGCAAAGACGATCACACCCGCCATGTCCAGCCAGTACACCAGCCCCGTCAAGTCGCTCTCCCGATTCGTGTGTTATTCGCGCGCCGGTCATTACCCGCCCGCTCATTGATAGGTCACGACGAGAAAGCTCACCAGCTCCCCCTCGCCGCAGTTCTCGATGGTGTGTTCAAGGTCGGCATGGTAGTGCGCCGAATCTCCCGGATTCAGCTCACAGCGATTCTCTCCTGCCACAACCCGCGCCTGCCCCTGGGTAACGGTCAGCAATTCCCGGGTTCCCTCGAAGTGGGCGGCGCTGTGCAGGCGTGCCCCCGGCGCGAGCCGGATCTCGTAGAACTCGACATTCTTCTCCATGTGCAGCGGCGAGAGCGTACGAATGCGGCAGTCGTGGTCGTCGCGAAACAGCTGGCTGGCATCATTGCCGCGCACCACCTCGATGCGCGAAGCCGTCCAGGGCTGATCCACCAGGTCGCCGATGTTCATGTCGAAGGCCTGGGCGATGCGCAGCGTCACCGCCAGGGTCGGATTGGCCTTGCCGCGCTCGATCTGGCTGAGCATCGAGCGGCTGACCCCCGATGCCGCCGCCAACTGCTCCAGGGTGAGTCCGCGCCGCTTGCGCAGCTCGATCACACGGGTGGAGAGACTTCCGGCTTCCGCCTGCGACTCGGTCATCGTTCTATCGTCCACCTACACTTCTCCTCACCGACCCAGACATCTCCAGGCGCTGCTTGGGTTCGAGGGCCATCCTGATGGCAAACGGATTTCTACCATGAAGGAATTTTTTCTTGCATAGAAGAAATGTTCTGCAATACTGGAATTCATTCTTCTATAGTAAACGTCTCGTTGCGAATTGCCACAAGCCACTCGCAGCCCACTCACCTGAATCCTCCAACCACAAGTCAGGAAGGTAGAGAAATGAAAGCACTCATCAAGAAGGAGGCGGCACCCGGCCTGTGGCTGGACGAAGTGCCGGAACCACAGGTCGGCATTAACGATGTGCTGATCAAGGTGAAGCGCACCGCCATCTGCGGCACCGACGTGCACATCTACAAGTGGGACAGTTGGGCCCAGAAGACCATTCCGGTGCCCATGGTGGTGGGCCACGAATTCGTCGGCGAGATCGTCGAGGTCGGCTCCAACGTCAATGACTTCCATCCCGGCCAGATCGTCTCCGGCGAGGGCCATGTTGTGTGTGGCCGCTGCCGCAACTGCCTGGCCGGGCGCCGCCACCTGTGCGCCCACACCAGTGGCGTGGGGGTGAATCGCCCGGGCGCCTTTGCCGAGTACGTCTCCCTGCCAATGTCCAACGTATGGGAGCACAAGCCAGGCATCGATCTGGATGTGGCAGCACTGTTCGACCCCCTGGGCAACGCCGTGCACACCGCGCTGCAGTTCGACCTGCTCGGTGAGGACGTGCTGATCACCGGCGCCGGTCCCATCGGCGCCATGGCCGCCGCGGTGTGCCGCCACGCCGGGGCACGCCACGTGGTAGTGACGGATCTCAACCCGGGCCGCCTCGAGCTGGCCAAGCGTCTCGGCGCCACCCGCACCGTGGACGTGCGCCACGAGACGCTGCCCGACGTGCAGCGCGAGCTGGGGCTGACCGAAGGCTTCGACGTGGGCCTGGAGATGTCCGGCAGCCCTGCCGCCTTTCGCGACATGCTGGCCAACATGTGCCATGGCGGCAAGGTCTCGATGCTCGGCATTCCCACCGAGGAGATCGCCATAGATTGGAATACGGTGATCTTTAACATGCTGACGCTGAAGGGAATCTACGGCCGCGAGATGTACGAGACCTGGTACAAGATGTCGGTGATGATCGAGTCCGGCCTCGACATCTCGCCGGTGATCACCCACCGCCTGCCCTACACCGAATTCCAGCAGGGTTTCGATGCCATGCTGAGCGGTGAAGCGAGCAAGGTCGTCCTCAACTGGGAGCCATGACCATGTACGCAGCCTTTCGACAGCACCTGCAAGGCGAGCTCGACGCCATTCAACAGGCCGGACTGTACAAGCACGAACGCCAGCTGACCACGCCCCAGGGAGCGCATGTCGGCATCAGTGCCGGCCAGGAAGTGCTCAACCTGTGCGCCAACAACTACCTGGGGCTGGCTCAGCACCCCGAGGTCAACGCGGCCGCCAAGGCGGGCCTGGAAGAGTGGGGCTACGGCCTGGCCTCGGTGCGCTTCATCTGCGGCACCCAGAGTCTGCACAAGCAGCTCGAGCAGCGCCTGACCGATTTCCTCGGCACCGAGGACACCATCCTCTACCCCTCCTGCTTCGATGCCAACGGCGGGCTGTTCGAGACCCTGCTCGGCGCCGAGGACGCGGTGATCTCCGATGAGCTCAACCACGCCAGCATCATCGACGGTGTACGGCTCTGCAAGGCTCGGCGCTACCGCTACCGTAACAACGACATGGCCGATCTCGAACAGCAGCTCAAGGCCGCCGAGCGCGACGGTGCACGCTTCAAGCTAATCACCACCGATGGCGTGTTCTCCATGGACGGCTACATCGCTCGGCTCGACGAGATATGCGACCTGGCCGAGCGCTTTGATGCCCTGGTGCACTTCGACGACTGCCATGCCACCGGTTTCCTCGGCGAGAGCGGCCGCGGCACCCACGAATATCGCGGCTGCATGGACCGTATCGACATCACCACCGGCACCCTGGGCAAGGCCCTGGGCGGCGCCAGCGGCGGCTACACCAGCGGCAAGCGCGAAGTCATAGAGCTGCTGCGCCAGCGCTCGCGGCCCTATCTGTTCTCCAACACCGTGGCGCCGCCGGTGGTCGCTGGCGCGCTGAAGGCGATCGAGCTTGCCGCCGAGTCCCCCGAGCTGCGCGACCGCCTCAAGGAGAACACGGCCTTCTTCCGCGAGGGCCTCGAGCGTCTCGGCTTCGAGCTGCTGCCAGGTGAGCACCCCATCGTGCCGGTGATGCTGCACGACGCTGGCCTTGCCGCCCGCTTCGCCGAGGAGATGCTCAAGGAAGGCGTCTACGTGATCGCTTTCTCCTACCCGGTGGTACCCCAGGGCCGCGCGCGCATCCGCACCCAGATGTCCGCCGCCCTGAGCCGCGACGACCTGGAGTTCGCCCTCGCCGCCTTCGGGCGGGTCAAGGAACGCCTGGGCCTGTAACCACCAACGGCTACTCTCACGCACACCGGTCGGGCCACTCGGCTCGGCCGGCCTTTGCCTCGGCTCTACATCCTTGGTCGAATGGCTCACAAACAGAGCGGATCTGCCGGCATACTGCAAAACTGAAACGTTAAAGTTCGGCCACCGGTTCGCCATGCCCCTGCTTCAGGAAAAGCTCAGCCCGCCCGTGCTACCCGCCACCGCGGTGGCTCGGGAACGGCTCAACGACCGCTTCGCCCTGACCGAGCGGGTACGCCTGCTGGTGGTCCAGGCGCCGCCCGGCTATGGCAAGAGCGCCTTGCTGGCCGAGCGCCTGCCGCAGTTGGAACAGCCGGCAGCCTGGCTGCGCCTGGACCCACGCGACGACGATCCCGCGCGCTTCGCCAGCTACTTCCGTGAAGCCCTGGCCAGCCTGTGTCGGGAGCTCGGCCTCGCGGTCGAGCTGCCGCACGCTGCCCCCTTGGCCGAGGCCATGGAGGGCTGGCTCGCCGCCCTGCCACGCCAGTCCGAACCCGGCCGGCTGGTACTCGATGACTTCCATCACCTGCGCCATCCGCAAATCCTCGAAGCCTTGCATCACTGGCTACGCCACCAGCCCTCCTGGCTGACCCTGACGCTTGCCTCGCGCACCCGCCCCGCCTTGGGCCTGCCCGAGCTTCGGCTGCGCGGCGAGCTGGAGGAAATCGGCCTGGCCGAGCTGGCCTTCGCCCCGGAGGAGGCCCAGACGCTGTGCGCCGAGCAGCTCAGCTTCCCGCCCACCCGGGTCAGCCTGGAGCGTGCCCTGCGCCGCACCGAAGGGTGGCCGCTGGCGCTGGCCTGGCTGATCGAACGCACCACCACCCGTGCCTCTTTCGACAGCCTGCTCGAGCGCCTCGACGGCAGCCACCCAGATTTCGTCGCCTGGTTCGACGAGCTGCTCGAAGGCTGCATCGACGATCAGGACCACCAGCTACTGCTGCAGCTCGGCGTGCTGGAGCGTTTCTCGCCCAATCTGGTGGCCCGACTGCTGGAGGGCGAACGGCTCTCCCAACGCCTGGAGGCGCTGGACCGGGCCGGCCTGTTCATCGAAAGAGTCGAGCCCCATTCCCAATGGCTGCGTTTCCACCCGCTGTTCGCCGGCTACCTGCGTCATCGCCGCCACGAACTCAGCCTGACCACGCAGCACGAGCTGCACCAGCGTGCCAGCACCGCCTGGCTACGCCTGGGTAACCCCGCGCTGGCACTGGCCCAGGCCATCGAGGCCGAAGAACCCGAGCCGCTGGCCGAACTGCTCGAGCAGGAGGGCCCCGCCCTGCTGGCCAATGGCCACTTCTCGCTGTTGGCCCGCGGGCTTGCCGCACTCGGCGACACGCGACTGGTCGGCTCGCCCAAACTGACCCTGCTGCACGGCTGGGCCTCCCATGCCCAGTACCACTTCGATCGTACCCGCCAGGCCATCGACTGGATCGAGGCGCAGCTCGAGGAGCCCGCGTGGGCGACGCTGGCCGCCGAGTTCGCCACCCTGCGCGCCCAACTGGCAATCAACGAGGGCGACGCCGAGCGGGCAGCACCGCTCGCCGAGCGGGCGCTGACCCTGCCACCCCGCTACCTGGCCACCACGCCGCTTACCGCCGCGGCGATTCTCGGCGAGGCGCGCTTCGTACAGGGACAGCTCGACGAGTCACTGCAACGCATTCGCAACGTGGAGCGTGAAGCAAGCCGCCTCGGCGACGACCAGATGCTGCTGTGGGCGCTGTGCCACCAGTCGGAAACGCTGGTGGCACAGGGGCGCCTGCAGGCTGCCTTCGACGTGCAGGAGCGTGCCATCGCCCATGTCGAGCGCAGCGGGCTCGAGCGCCTGCCGGTGGCGGAGTTCCTCTATCGCATCCGCAGCCAACTGCTGTGGGAGTGGCAGCGGCTGGAAGAGTCCGAACAGGCGGCACTCAAGGGTATCGAGGTGCTCGATACGCAGGGCGAGCGCTGGACCCTGCAGTGCCACATCAGCCTGGCCAAGGTAGCGCTCTCGCGCGGTGACCAGGCCCAGTGCGCCGACCATATCCGGCGCCTGCGCAAGATCCTGGTGCAGGGTGATTACCACATCGACTGGCAGGCCAATGCCCATGCCACCCTGCTCGCCTGGTGGCAAGCCAATGGCGACCTCGACGCCGTGGCGCGCTGGCTACAGGAAGCGCCGCCCGGCGATCCGACACGGGCCACCAACCACTTCGCCCAGTGCAACCTGCGCAACCACGCCCGCGCCATGATACTGCTCGGCCGCTTCGACGAAGCCGAAGTATTGCTCGTCGAGCTCGAGCGCCAGACCGAGCGCCTGGGGCTCGTCACCGACGCCAACCGCAACCGCCTGTGCCTGGCGGCACTGGTCTGGCAGCAAGGCCGACACGAAGCAGCCCTGGAGCATTTGCGCCAGGCGCTGGCGCTGGCCACCCGCACCGCACTGACCGGCAGCTTCCTGCGCCTGGGCCAGGTATTGCCCGAGATGCTCGAACGGCTGCTCGCCGATGACGCCCTGGAGCCCATGGCCCGAGGCCATGCCGAGCGGTTGGTGGGCCTGGCCCGGCGCCAGCGCGAGTTCGGCCGCGCCGTACGCCTGATGCTCGACGACTCGGTGATCGACGACATCGTCTCGCGCCCCGACGTACCGGAGCTGATCCGCACCTCGCCCTTGACCCGCCGCGAGTGGCAGATACTGGGTCTGATCCATGCCGGACTCTCCAACGAACAGATCGCCGAGCAGCTCACGGTGGCCCCCACCACGGTCAAGACGCACATCCGCAGCCTGTATCAGAAGCAGAACATTCGGCGTCGTGAGGAAGCCATCGCATTGGCCGGCGAGCTGCTGTCGCGCATCCAGGGAGAGTAGCTCGGCTTCCTGCGCCTCCTCCCCCCATCTACGCCTTTGCCCCTCGAAGGGCAGAGGATGGCTCCCACCATGGGTCGCGGCACCATCGTGTTCAGGCTTCTTTTTTTACCGATACGACGGCGACAAGGACAACGCATGAACACAAGGCAACTCTTCGGCAGGCAGGGCCAGGACTGGTGGCGCGGCGCGGTAATCTACCAGATCTATCCACGCAGCTTCATGGATAGCAACGGCGACGGTATCGGCGACCTCAAGGGGATCATCGACAAGCTCGACTACATCGCCTCGCTGAACGTCGACGCCATCTGGCTGTCGCCCTTCTTCACCTCTCCAATGAAGGACTTCGGCTACGACGTCGCCGACTACCGCGACGTCGATCCCATGTTCGGCACGCTCGACGACTTCGACCGCCTGGTGGAGGCCGCCCACGCCCGCGGGCTCAAGGTCACCATCGACCAGGTGCTGTCCCACACCTCCGACCAGCATCCCTGGTTCGTCGAGAGCCGGGCCAGCCGCGACAACCCCAAGGCCGACTGGTACGTATGGGCCGACGCCAAGGCCGACGGCTCACCGCCTACCAATTGGCAGTCGGTGTTCGGCGGCAGCTCCTGGCAGTGGGACACCCGCCGCTGCCAGTACTACCTGCACAATTTCCTCGTCAGCCAGCCGGATCTCAACTTCCGCAACCCCGAAGTGGTCGAAGCCATTCTCGAGGAGGTACGCTTCTGGCTCGACCGCGGGGTCGACGGCTTCCGCCTGGATGCCGTCAACTTCTGCACCCATGGCGAGCTCGTCGACAACCCGCCCCGGAGCGAATTGGAGGATGGCTTTCTTGGCGTGCGCCGCGACAATCCCTACGGCTACCAGTTGCACCTGCACGACAAGACCCAGCCGGAGAACCTCGCCTTCCTCGAGAAGCTGCGCACCCTGCTCGACGAATACCCCGGCGCCACCAGCGTCGGCGAGGTGGGCGACGACGATTCACTGAAGGTGATGGCGACCTATACCCAAGGCGGCAACCGCCTGCACATGGCCTACTCCTTCGACCTGCTGGGCGAGCGCCACGACCCCGAGTTCCTGCACCAGACCATGACCGCCATGGAGGAGCGCATAGGTGACGGCTGGCCATGCTGGGCGCTGGGCAACCATGACGTCCCCCGGGTCGCCACACGCTGGAACGCAGCGGATGACCCGGCCAGGCTGCGCCTCTACCTCGCCTTCCTGCTGACCCAGCGCGGCAGCGTCTGCCTCTATCAGGGTGAGGAGTTGGGGCTGACTGAAGCCGAGCTCGCCCTGGAACAGCTGGCCGACCCGGCCGGCATCACTTTCTGGCCGGCCTACAAGGGCCGCGACGGCTGCCGCACACCGCATCCCTGGTCCGCCGAGAGACGCCACGGCGACTTCTCCCAGGGCAAGCCCTGGCTGCCGGTACCCGATGAGCACCTGGGCCTGGCCATGAACCGGCAGGACGACGATCCCGACTCGCTGCTCAACGCTTACCGCACCTTCCTCGCCTTCCGCCGCGAGCACGTGGAGCTGGTGAAAGGAGCCATTCGCTACCACCCGCTGCGCGACGGCGTGCTGTGCCTGGAGCGCAGCCACCCCGAACACGCCCCACGCGGGCGGCTGCTGGTAGCGCTCAACTTCAGCTACGAGCCTCGCGCCCTGAACGCCCCGCAGGGAGCGAAGCCGCTCGATGACGCCCCCGGCCTGGTCAACGGTACCTGGAACGCTGGCAAGGTTCACCTTCCGCCTTGCGGCATCGCCATCGCCCGCTGTCCAATCGGGG
Source organism: Halomonas sp. A29 (assembly GCF_046723295.1). Classification (NCBI taxonomy): domain Bacteria; kingdom Pseudomonadati; phylum Pseudomonadota; class Gammaproteobacteria; order Oceanospirillales; family Halomonadaceae; genus Halomonas; species Halomonas sp. A29. Next base: position 70,335 of record NZ_JAXQPR010000007.1, on the reverse strand, counting down.
AGGAATTCACATGGGACGTCTGACACTGACCGGCATTGGCAAGGACTACGAAGGTATCGAGGTCTCCCGCGACATCGACCTGACCATCGAGGACGGCGAATTCGTCGTCTTCGTCGGCCCCTCCGGCTGCGGCAAATCGACTCTGCTGCGCATGATCGCCGGGCTGGAGGAAATCAGCCGCGGCGAGATGCGACTCGACGGTGAGCGTATCAACGAGGTGCCGCCCCAGGAGCGCGACATCGGCATGGTGTTCCAGTCCTATGCGCTCTACCCGCACATGACGGTGGCCGAGAACATGGCCTTCGGTCTCAAGCTGGCCCGCACCGACAAGGCCGAGATTCGCCGTCGCGTCGCACACGCCGCCGAGATGCTGCATCTCGGCGAGCTGCTCGAGCGCAAGCCCAAGGAGCTCTCCGGCGGCCAACGCCAGCGGGTGGCCATCGGCCGCACCCTGGTCAAGGAACCGGCAGTGTTCCTGTTCGACGAACCGCTCTCCAACCTCGACGCCGCACTGCGGGTCGACATGCGGGTGCAGATCGCCGAGCTGCACCGACGGCTGGGCGCCACCATGATCTACGTGACCCACGACCAGGTCGAGGCGATGACCCTGGCCGATCGCATCGTGCTGCTGGCCGGCGGCCACATCGCCCAGGTCGGCGCGCCGCTGTCGCTCTACCACTACCCGGCCACGCTGGAGGTAGCACGCTTCATCGGCTCGCCGCGGATCAATCTCGTACCGGTTGAGGTTCTCGACCCCGGCCGCCAGCGCACCTCGGTGCGCCTGCCCAACGGCGGGACGCTTGCCGTGGCGGTGGACGGCGCCCGCCTCAAGGCCGGCGATAGCGCCACCCTGGCGGTGCGCGCCGAGGATTTCGTCGCACCCGACGCCGCCGACGCGCGTCTGGCGGCACGCCTGATGGTAGCCGAGAAACTCGGCTACGAGACCCTCGCCCACCTGCGGGTGGAAGGCATCAGCGAGACTCTGACCCAGCGCCTGGACGGCCTGGCCGAGCTGGAGAATGAGCAACGAATCGAGCTTGGCCTCTCCGGTGAGCGCTGCCATCTGTTCGCCAGTGACGGCATGGCCTGCCCGCGCCAGGCACGCATCCCCGGCGTGACCCACTAGCACCAGCGTCCACGGCTACCAACGACGCCCCGACCTCGCCAGAGGCCGGGGCGTCGTTGGTATGAGCGCAGCCAGTCTTCGTGCTTGTTGTCAGCCCTTAACGCCCCCCGCCGTGAGCCCACCGATGATCCAGCGCTGGCAGATCAGGAAGGCCACGGTGATGGGCAGGCCGGAGAGTACCGCCGCCGCGGCGAAGTTGCCCCAGCGCTGGTTGTGGTCGGCCAGGTACTGCTGGGCACCGACCGCCAGCGTCAGCTTGTGCTCGTCGACGAGCAGCACCGAGGCCATGGGGTACTCCATGATGCTCATGACGAAGGCGAGGATGAACACCACCATCAGGATCGGCAGCGACAGCGGCAGCAGGATGTAGCGGAATGCCTGCCAGGTACTGGCGCCGTCGACCATGGCGGCCTCTTCCAGCGAGCCGTCGATGGATTCGAAGTAGCCCTTGATGGTCCAGATGTGCAGCGCCACCGCCCCCAGCGAGGCGACGATCAACGCACCATGAGTATTGATACCCAGCGCCGGCACCAACTGCCCCAGGCGGTCGAACAGGGCGTAGAGCGCCACCAGCGAGAGCACTGCCGGGAACATCTGGAAGATCAGCATCCCCTTGAGAATCGGCGCCTTGCCGGCAAAGCGCATGCGGGCGAAGGCGTAGGCGCTGGTGGTGGAGAGCAGCACGATAAGCAGCGACGACACCAGCGCCACCTTGATCGAGTTCCACAGCCACAGCAGCACCGGGAACGGCGGCTGCACTACGCTGCCGTCGGCACGCTCCCAGGGAATGCCCAGCGCCAACGACCAGTGCTCCAGCGAGAAGCGCTCGGGGATCAGGCTGCCGGTGGCGAAGTTGCCCTCGCGAAAGGAGATCGAGATCACCAGCAGCAGCGGGAAGAGGATCAGCGTGAGAAAGCCGATCAGGGCGAGATGAGCCGCCAGCTTGCGCAAACGAATCGAGCGGGGTTGGACCATGGCCATGACGATTCTCCTGTGACCTTGCGAATCAGACCCTGACCTTGGCCAGGCGCAAATTGAGCAGCGCCAGGCCCGCAACCAGCAGGAAGATCAGCGTGGCGATGGCGGCCGCCAGCCCGAAGTTCTGTCCGGCGTCCTGGAAGGCGATGCGGTAGGTGTAGCTCACCAGCAGGTCGGTGGTGCCCGCCGGGGTGCTCGCGCCGAGGATGTCGGGGTTGCCCCCGGTGAGCAGGGCGATCAGCACGAAGTTGTTGAAGTTGAAAGCGAAGCAGGCGATCAAAAGGGGCGTGAGCGGCTTGAGGATCAGCGGCAGGGTGATCTGGAACAGGTTGGTGAACGGGCCGCCGCCATCCACCGCAGAGGCTTCGTACAGGTCCTTGGGTATCGACTGGATCAGGCCCATGCACAGTAGCAGCATGTAGGGGTAGCCGAGCCAGGTGTTGACGACCAGCAGCATGGTGCGAGCGAGCCAGGGGTCGGTGAACCAATTGGGGCGAACGCCGAACAGGGCATCGAGGATAAGGTTTATCTCGCCGAAGTGCTGATTGAACATGCCCTTGAAGATCAGGATCGAGATGAACGCCGGCACCGCGTAGGGCAGGATCAGCAGGGTGCGGTAGAGCGCCTTGCCGCGCAATTGATCCCACTGCAGCAACGAGGCGAGCACGAAGCCGACGATCAAAGTGAACAGCACGGTGAGCCCGGCGAAGGCGAAGGTCCAGACGAATATCTGCAGGAAAGGACCGCGAATGTCGGGGTCGAGAAAGATCCGCGCGTAGTTGTCGAGCCCCACCGCCACCGGCCATCCCGGCGTGATGCGCTCGCCCTCGTCGGTGACGAAGAAGCCCGTCTCTCTATCGGCGACCAATAGCCGGTCGTCGCGGCGGTCGTGAAGGCTGCCGTCGTCACGGACTTCATAACGGTCGAGCATGGGGGCGTAGTGGCGCAGCCCGGCCATGCGCAGCTCGAGCCCTTCGGGTGTCACCAGCACCAGGTTCTGCAGCGCTGTGCGATTGGCGATTACCTCACGCATGGGCAGCGCTTCGCCTTTCGGCTCTACTTCAGCGGGCTGGATGACTACATGGCGGCGTTCGCCACCCCCGAGCGCCATCGGACCCGTGGCGAAACGCGTCACACCGCGTAGCGCCGCCTCAGCCTCGGCTTCGCCCTCGTCCATTGCCCCACCCGGGCTGCCCTCGCGCTCGAGAAAGAGCCGCACGCCCTCCTCGGTGGCATAGAGCCAGAAGCCGAAGGTGGCGCTCTCCTCCTGGTAGGTACGCGACAACAGCTGGGAACGCACCCGCTCCTCACTGAGCAGGTTGCTGGAGCTGTAGTTGCTGAAGCTGATACCAACGGTATAAAGCAGGGGAAATATGACGAATACCACCATGCTGGCCACGGCAGGAAAGATATAGCGGTGGCTCATCAAGCGACGGCGGGTGAAGACCACGCCCAGCGCAGCGCCTAGCACCAGGAACAACATGGCGAAGATCGGCTGGCCGTTGAGATGGAAGGCCAGCACCAGCCACAGCAGGGCCAGGACCAGGGCCGCCACCAGGCCGCGCAGTGCCCAGCGAGTGTAACGCTCGGAAGGGTAGCGGGAGCGATGCCGCGGCAGCCCCCGGGAAGCATTGGTCGTGTACATGGGGTTGCGTCCTCGTTACTGGCGCATGCGGCGGGCCGCGGCGTCCAGGGCTTCACGAGGCGACTGGCGGCCACTGCCGATGTTCTGCAGCGCCGGCTCCATGGCCGCCCAGAACGCGCCCATCTCGGGGATGTTGGGCATCGGCATGCCAAGTTCGGCGTTCTCCAGCGTGGCGGCGATGTTGGGGTCGCGCTCCAGCTCCTGCTGGTAGCCGATATGCGCCACGGCACCCAGCGTGCCGTCGCTATTGAAGGTATGCATGCCCTCCTCGACGAGCAGGTAGTTCTCGAGGAATTCCACAGCCAGGAAGTCGTTGGGCGAGGCCGTGTTGATCATCGCTGCCATTACGCCGAACATCGGCTTGGCGCGCTCGTCGCCCACCTTGGGCAGCAGCGCCACGCCGTAGTCGATACCACTCTGCTCCAGATTGCTCCAGGCCCATGGGCCGCTGATCATGGCAGCCACTTCGCCTCGGTTGAAGCGCGTGTCCATGATGCTGTAGTCGGTGCCCCGCGGCAGCACCCCGCTCTCGATCAGCTCCAGCAGCAGCTCAGCGCCCTGGAGGGCTCCTTCGTTGTTGACGCCGATATCGTCGACGTCGAAGCCTTCCTCGGTCTGACGGAAGGGGTAGCCGCCGTTGGCCGCCAGCAGCGTCCAGCCGTAGTAGGGCTCGCCGTAGTCGAACAGGATCGCCTTCTTGCCCTGCCCGATAAGCTCGGCATCGAGCGCCACCAACTCCGCAAAGCTCTCCGGAGGCGTCTCGACCAGCGCCTTGTTGTAGATCAGGCCCAGCGCCTCCACCGAGATCGGGTAGCCGTAGTGCTCGCCGTTCCACAGCGTGGCGTCCCAGGTGAAGTCGAAGTAGCGTTCGCGGAAATCGTCGCCGGGGGTGACCGGGACAAGCAGGCCGCTCTGGGCCCATTCGCCGATGCGGTCGTGGGCCCAGATGACGATGTCGGGCCCCTGGCCGCTACCCGCCGCCTGCTGGAAGCGGTCGGTGAGGTTGTCCGGGTTGACGACCTGCACTTCGATGCCGGTGTCGTCGGTGAACTGGCGCGCGACTTCGCGGATACCGTCGTAGCCCTTGTTGTCACCCATCCAGATCGTCAGCCGGTCGTCGCCAAAGGCGTTGGCGGAGACAGCCAGAGCGCCGCCGAGCACGGCCAGCAAAGGGAGAAGCACACCGTGGCGTGTCCGAAGCATGAGTTTGAACCTCCGGGTTGTTGTTATCGGCGCCAAATGCCATTGCGGCAAGGCGCGGGGGGACACGCCTAGACTCGCCAATCGCGGCGCAGGCGTCCTCCTCCCCGGGGGGCGTAGCGGTGGCGTATGGGTGGGGCGTAGTGGGACCGCGACTGGAGTAGAAACAGGTTCGGCGGCATCTGTGCATGCCGCCGAACGGGTTCAACGCAACGGAAGAGGACTATTCGACCTCATGGCCGTGCTGGGCCAGCCAGTCGCGCAGAAAAGCAATTTCCTCCTCCTGGGCTTCGATGACCTCGCGGGCGAGGTCGCGGATTGCCTCGTCCTCGCCGTGCATCAACACCACGTTGGCCATGTCGATGGCACCCTGGTGATGAGGGATCATGCTGCGGGAGAAGTCGGCATCGGGGTTGCCGGTGAAGTCGATCGCCATGTCCTCATGCATGCGCCGGTTGACCTCGCGGTAGGCCTGCACGGCCTCGTTGTCGGCGTGCTCGTCCGGCTCCTGGACGTGGTCGTGATCGGCGGCATGTGCGTCGACAGCCTCTTCGCCGCTGGCTCCATCCGCGTCGGCCTCGTTGGCATCGTCGGTTTCATCCTGGGTCTGCTGCTCCTCCGCCTCGGCGGGTTCAGCCTGCTCGATCTGTTCCTGTGCCTGGGCTTCCTCTTCCGAGGCCAGGGCTGGCGCTACCAGCAAGGCGCTGCCGGCCAGTATGAGGGCAAGTGCAGAAAAAGGACGGACTGCCAGGGTGTGCGACATGGTGCTCTCCTTTACCATGGGTGTCGTACGACTACGATAGAACCAGGCGCCGCGAAGATCATCGCACCGGCGCTCTGGGAAACAATTCATTACCGAGACTACCATGGACTGGAACCCCGCCCTGATATGGCTGGCCATCGCCCTGCTGCTGGGCCTGGCCGAACTCTCCTCCGGCGGCCTGGTGCTGCTGTCGCTGGGCGTGGCTGCCGCCCTCACCTCGGCCCTGGCGGCATTCGGCCTCACGCTGCCCTGGCAGTTACTGGCCATGGGCGTGTTCTCGGGCATCATGATTCCGCTTGCGGTCAAGGTGATCCGCCCCTGGTTCTCGCCTAGCGGCGTCTCCTACGGCACCACCGGCACCGGTGTGGAGCAGGGGCACACCTATACCACCCTCAAGCGCGACTTCGACGGCGCCAGCGGCGTCAAGATCAACGGCGATTTCTATCGCCTGCGCGTGGCCGAGACCGGCGAGACCGAGCTGCCCGAGGGTACGCTCGTGGTCTTCCAGCAGTTCGACGGCACCACGGCCATCGTCAGCCATATCCAACCGCGCTGAACCGAGCATGACCGTTGAGGGGCGAACGCCTGCCCCGTCAGCACCTACGCCACAACATGAAGGAACGTGAACATGGATCTACCCATCAATCCGGGGCTGCTACTCGCCCTCATCGTCGTCGTCATCGGCATTCTGATCATCGCCAAGGGGCTGGTCATCGTGCGCCAGTCCGAGGTGATGGTCATCGAGCGACTGGGATCCTTCAATCGCCTGCTGGAAAGCGGCATCAACATCATCATTCCCTTCATCGAACAACCCCGCGCCATCACCATGATTCGCTATCGCAAGATGGGCGAGGACTACCATCCGATAACCAGCAACGAGGTCCGCATCGATCGTCGTGAAACGGTCATGGATTTCCCGGGCCAGCCGGTGGTGACCACCGATAACGTTACGGTCAACATCAACGGCGCGCTCTACTACCAGATCATCGACCCGAGACGCGCCGTCTATGAGGTGGAGAACATGAGCCAGGCGGTGGAAGTGCTGGCCAAGACCACCCTGCGCTCGGTAGTGGGCAAGATGGAGCTCGACAAGCTGTTCGAGTCTCGGGCCGAGGTCAACAACGAGATCCAGGCCGCCATGGAAGAAGCCGCTTCCAAGTGGGGGGTGAAGATCTCCCGCGTCGAGGTCCAGGACATCGCCATGCCGGAAGAGGTGGAGTCCGCCATGCGCCTGCAGATGGCCGCCGAGCGAAAGCGCCGTGCCACCGTGACCGAAGCGGAGGGCGAGAAGGCCGCCGCCATCGCCATGGCCCAGGGCCAGCGCGAGTCGGCTATCCTCAACGCCCAGGGTGACAAGGAATCGGCCATCCTGCGCGCCCAGGGTGAGCAGGAGTCAATCAAGCTGGTGCTTAGCGCCATCGGCGAAAGCGACGAGCACAAGCGTACCGTAGTGGGCTACTTGCTCGGCCAGAGCTACATCAAGGTTCTGCCCAATATGGCCAAGAACGGCGAACGGGTCTTCGTGCCCTACGAATCCTCCGCCCTGCTCGGCTCCATGGGCATGTTCCGCGAAATGGCCGGCTCTCCGGAGGATACCGTGGTGCAGCACCTGCGTGGCAGCGACAGGCAGGGTGGCCTGCGCGGCGGCATCGTCGGCGGGGCGGCCAACAGCTAGCGGCTCAAGCCCCGGTATCGGCCATCAGGCCGATACCGGGGCACCTGTTCGACGACAAGCGATGCGCTACAGACAAGAAGCATCGTGGGCTGATATGCGTTAAAATAGGGCCATCGGCAACTTCGAGGTAGACCCATGATCAAGGTACCCCTCAAGACCAAGCAGGACTATTTCGCCAAGGTCAGGCTACACAATTATGCGGCTAGCCTGCGCCTGGAGGGATTCAGCGCTCCCGACGCGCCTCATAGCCTGCCCAGCAAGTCCGCTACCCTGGAAAAATATCGCCAGCGTTGAGCGTGGCCGCTCGCCACTGTCATGGACAAGTACGGCGTCGGTCAGGACCCCTACTGTTACGACGGAACGAATATTTTCAAGAATCTCCTCGAGATTCGTGACGATGCAATCCTGCAGGAAGCCGAACGCGAGCTGACGATTATTGCTGCCGACGGGATCCCGTTCAGCCCCCCTCCCTATGACTTCAACTACCTCAAGGCCCTGCACCGACAGCTCTTCGGCGATCTGTACCCTTGGGCCGGCGAAGTCCGCATCATAGACATTTCCAAAGGCGATACGCGATTCTGTCATTGTGGCCGCATCGAGCCGGAAGCCCAAAAACTGTTTACACAGCTAGCAAACGCCAATTGGTACACAGGCCTTGAACGTAACGAGCTGGTAGTCGCCGCTGCCGAGTTTTACGGTGAGCTCAATGTCCTGCATCCTTTTCGTGATGGTAACGGCAGGGCGCAGCGACTCCTCTTCGAACACCTGATCATCAATTGCGGCTACGAGATATCATGGGCCGGGCTCGACCGGGACGAGTGGATCCGAGCCAACATTGCCGCTTATTGTTGCGATTATGACCCCATGGTCGCGGTTTTCACGCAGTGCATTGGGGCACCGCTTACCGAATGACGAAGTCAGTTTCGTCGCTTGCAGGTAGACCACCAAACCTCACCAGTTGCATTTCGCGCAGCCGGCTCAAGGTACGCCGGAAGGCAAATGCCAGGTAGCCATTGGGGTACAGCTCGTCCATGGCGACCTCGGCCTCCACGTAGAGCGGCACATGGCGGTCGTAGCACTCGTCGACCAGGGCAATGAAGCGGCGCACACCATCGTCGCGTCGCGACAGCGGCGGGAGTTCTCGCTCGCCGGCCTCGACACGCTCGGCACCATCCTCGGTTCCGCGGGCGATACTACCCAGAGCATGGGCATCGTTCAGCCGCGGTACCTCGCTCAGCAGGACATGCTCGAACTCATCGGCCAGTGCGATGAAATCCATTGCCGCCAGCGGCTGCTCGCACAGCTCGGCGTAACGACACCACACCACTCGCTGACTGCGCCGCTCCACCGCGATGCGACGATGACCCAGCTCGATAAAATCGGCGCTGGGCTTGGTGCTTGTCGTCTCCCCCTCGCTCAAGCGCTCGAAGACGACTGCCATTGCGCTCGGCCGGCCAGGCTCGGCCACCCAGTAGCGCTGACACGCTCGGCCGGGGTGCAGGCGGTGATCGAAGCCGCCGTCGAGCTCCACCACCTCCATGCAGCGCTCGATGGCTTCGATGGCCGGCTGGAAGCGCTCGCGGTTGAAGCCGTCGGCATACAGCTGGCTCGGCGCTTGGTTGGAGGTGCACACCAGCACCAGGCCGTGCTCGAACAGGGCCTGCATCAGTCGGCCCAGCAGCATGGCATCGGCAATGTCGCTGACGAACAGTTCGTCGAGGCACAGCACACGCACCTCCGACGCCAGCTCTCGCGCCAGCGCCTTGAGAGGGTCGCTGGTACCGCTCAGTTGGAACTGACGCTGGTGCACCCAGCGCATGAAGTGGTGAAAATGCAGACGCCGGGAGGGCACCTGCAAGTGGCGATGAAAGCCATCCATCAGCCAGGTCTTGCCGCGACCCACCGGCCCCCAAAGATAGACCCCGGGTATGGCCCGACGGCTCATCAGATCGGCCTCGCCATGCAGCGTCTGGAAGCAGGCGTCGAGCCGTGCGGCGGCAGCTTGCTGCGCCTCGTCGGGGGCGAAGCCGTGACGCTCTACCGCATCGCGATACAGTGCCAGCGGTGATGCGGCAGTCATGCCTCGAGCTGGCGCAGCATGATGGTGATCTCTTCACCCCGGTAGCTCAGCTCTTCATGGTCTTGCCAGCCGAGCCGACGATAAAGCCCCTGCTGGTCAGGGGTAAACAGGTAGAAATGGTCGAAACCGCTGGCTGCGGCTTCCTCTTCGACGCGGCGAATCAGCCCAGCGGCGATGCCCCGCCCACGCCACTCAGGCAGCACAAATACCGAAGCCAGCCAGGGCGTGAGCTCGCGGCGGCTGTCCATGTCCTCGGCCAGCAGTGACGCCGTACCCACCGGCCGGTCGCCCGCCATGGCGACGAATACCGAAGGCACGCCGCCTTCGCCGCATTCGCGGCGGAAGGCCTCACGGTAGGATTCGGCGGTGCTGCCGGGGTGCAGGTGCCCCCACTCGGCAAATGTCCAGCTCGCCACCGTAGCAACATGGGGCGAGTCAGGGCTCAAGCGTACGATGATGAGATCTCGCATGATGTCCTTATCCGTTTACTCTCTTCACCGCGCTGGACGCTTAGCCCAGTTGGAAGGGATAGACCGAACCGATCTCGAGGATGCGGGTCAGTTCGTCCAGCGCGGTGAGTGTCTCGTCGGCCAACTGCGGGTCGGCCAGGTCGTCGGGTGCCAGGCGGTCGCGGTAGTGGCGCTCGACCCAGGCGGTGAGTTCGGCGTGCAGGCCGTCGGTGAGCAGCACCCGGCCAGTCAATGCCGCACGCTCCTGGTCGGAGAGTACCACCCGCAGGCGCAGGCAGGCAGGGCCGCCGCCGTTGCGCATGCTCTGCTTCACGTCCTTTACCACGACTTCACCGATGGGATTATGCCCGGCCAGCAGCAGGTCTTGAATAGTGCGCCACACCGCCTCGCGCTCCTGGCATTCTCCGGGCACCACCAGGCTCATGCTGCCGTCAGGGTTGCTCAGCAATTGCGAGTTGAAGAGGTAGGAAGCCACTGCGTCATCGAGGCTCACCGCTTCGCTGGGCACACGCACCGGAATCAAGGGCGAGGCCATCTTGCTGCGCAGCGCGTCGAGGGTGGCATGCTCATCGCGGAAAGCCATCTCGTGATAGAGCAGCACCGGCCCGTTGCCCACTGCGATCACGTCGTTGTGGAAGACGCCGGCGTCGATGGCATCGGGATGCTGCTGGGCAAACACCGTCTGTGCCGCCGTGAGGCCGTGCTGGCGGGCCACCGCCTGGCTCGCCTCCAGGGTCTGGCGCGCGGGGAAGCGCTTGGGCTCTTGGGCAGGATTCCCTCCGAAGGCCTGGCGACCGTAGACGAACAGGTGCACCCCGGCATCGCCGTGTTCACCGGCGAGCCGCGTGTGGTTGGCCGCACCCTCGTCGGAGAAGGCCGGTGTGGCCGGCAGCACCGGGTGATGAGCGAAGTGCGCCTCGTTGCGGAAGATCGCCGCCAGCACCCGACCGGTGGTCTCCGGCTCCAGGAAGCGATGGAAGCTCGACTGCAGGTTGGCAGGAGTGAAGTGCGCTCGCCCATCCGGCGCATCGCGGCTTGGCGTCACCGTGCCGGCATTGGCCGTCCACATGCTCGAAGCCGAGCACACCGCACGCAGTACCTGGGGCGCCTCACCGGCCGCCCGCGCCAGCACCTCGCGATTGCTGCCGGAGAAACCGAGCGAGCGCAGCGCGCCGAGGTCCGGGCGCTGCTGGGGCGGCAGCACGCCCTGGGCATAACCGGCATCCATCAGCGCCTTCATCTTGCCCAGCCCCTGCAGCGCCGCTTCGCGGGGATTGGAAATCAGTCCACCGTGCCGCATCGAGGCCACGTTGCCGTGGGCCAGGCCCGAGTAGTTGTGGGTTGGACCCACCAGGCCGTCGAAATTGACTTCCCGGTAGTCGGCGGCATTCGTCGTTTCGCTCATAGCACGACTCCAGGCGGCAGGTTGTCGGGCAGGGTCAGGGTCTCGGCCTCCATCGAGGCCACCGGATAGGCGCAGTAGTCCGCGGCGTAATAGGCGCTGGGGCGATGGTTGCCACTGATGCCCACGCCACCGAAGGGGGCGTCGCCGGAGGCACCGGTAGTCTGGCGATTCCAGTTGACGATGCCGGCACGAATGCGCAGCAGGAAGTCGTCCCAGTCGGCGCGCTCGCCGCCAATCAGGCCCGCAGCAAGGCCATAGCGGGTATCGTTGGCCAGCTCGAGAGCGTGGTCCCAGTCGCGATAGCGGTAAACCTTGAGCAGCGGACCGAAGTGCTCCTCGTCGGGCACCGGCAGGCCGGTGACGTCGATCAGCGCCGGCGAGAGCAGGCTGGTGTTCTCCTGCAGGCACTCCATGCGCGCCAGCACCACGCCGCCCAGCGCTTCGAGCTCGTCCTGGGCCTTGAGCAAACCCTGGGCCGCTTCGGGGCTGACCAGGCCACCGTAGAACGGCGCCGGCTCCTCGAACTGCCCTGCGACCCGCAAACGGGCCATGGCATCGACCAGCGCGTCGAGCAGGTGATCGCCAATCTGCCCCTCGGGCACGATCAGCCGCCGCGCGCAGGTACAGCGCTGGCCGCCGGAAAGGAAGGCCGACTGCAGAATGGCCAGTACCGCGGCGTCCTGGTCGTGCACCTCCTTGACCACCAGCGGGTTGTTGCCACCCAGCTCCAGCGCCAGAATCTTCTCGATCTGGTCGGCGAACTGACGGTTGAGCAGGCCACCGACCCGGGCGCTGCCGGTGAACAGCAGCCCGTCGATGCCAGGATGCGACGACAGCGCCTGGCCCACCGGGGCGGCACCCTGCACCAGGTTTATCACGCCGGCAGGCAGGCCCGCCTGCTGCCAGCACTGCAGGGTGAGATCGGCCGTCAGCGGGGTCTGCTCGCTGGGCTTGAACACCACCGTGTTGCCGGCCAGCAGCGCCGGCACCATGTGACCGTTGGGCAGGTGGCCGGGGAAATTGTAGGGGCCGAACACCGCCATCACGCCATGAGGGCGATGGCGCAGCACGGCGGTGGTGTCGCCCAGGTCGCGGCTACGCTCGCCGGTGCGCTCCTGATAGGCGCGCACCGAGATCGCCACCTTGCCGATCATGGCGCCCACTTCGGTGCGGGCCTCCCACAGCGGCTTGCCGGTCTCGCCGGCGATGGCGCGGGCCAGGTCCTCGCGGTGGGTCTCGAGCAGCTCGCGGAAGCGCTCCACCACGCTCAGGCGTTCGGCAAAGGCGAGCCGGGCCCAGCCCGGAAAGGCACAGCGGGCGGCGTCCACCGCTGCCGCCACCTGGTTATCGCTGGCGGCAGCGCCCTGCCACAGAGTTTCGCCGGAGACCGGATCGCGCTTGGTGAAGCCCGTCGCCTCGCCCTGCAGCCAGCGGCCGCCGATCATCAGCTGTTGCATCGCTTTCATGAAGTCTCCTCGGTATCCAGTACCCGCAGGGGGTCGCCGGCCGCAACGCCCAGCCGCTGGGCTTCCGTCTCGCTCAGGGTGAGAGTGCCCTCTTCGTCGGGGCCATGGGCCACCCAGGCGGAACGGAAATCCGCCATGTGGGTGCTTGCCGCCAACCAGCGCGGGCGCGCAGGCGGCGTCTCGCTGCCGCTGTGAACCTCGACCCGGCAGCGGCGAGACTTGCGCACTGCCCGCACGTCGTCGATATAGGCTTCCACCGTGGGACCGCCATCGAAGATGTCGATGAAGCCTTCCCAGCGCAGCCCTTCCTTCTTGAGCATGGCCAGCGCCGGGCGGGTGTGCCGGTGCACCTGGCCGATACAGGCCCGTGCCTCGTCGGAAAGGAACGGGGTATAGATCGGGAACTTGGGCATCAGCTCGCCGATGAAGCTCTTCTGACCGAGCCCGGTGAGGCGGTCGGCCTCGTCGAAGTCCATGGGGAAGAAATGGCTGCCCAGACACTCCCAGAACGGGCTCTTGCCACGCTCGTCGAACACGCCACGCATCTCGGCCAACACCTTGTCGGGGAACTGGTCGCGGAACTCGGCCATGAACAGCCAGCGCATCATCGACAGCAGCGCGCCGTTGCGCTGATGCTGGCGTTCCTTGCCCCGGTATTGGGGGCGCAGGAACAGCGAGGCCACCTCGGCGTCGCCGGTGTGGTCGGAGCTGAGGAACAGGGTATCGATGGTGCGGTGCAGGTCGAGCTGCACCGATGAGTGGGCCAGCGTGCCCAGGCGATAATGATAGAACGGCACCTCGCGGCCCACCTGTCCCTCGATGGCGCAGCAGCCCGCCAGCTCACCGCTCGCCTCGTCCTCCAGCACGAAGAAGTAGTTGCGCCGGTCAGCCGGCGTGCGCTGCTCGAAAGCGGCCATCGCGGCGGTGATCTTGGCGGCGAGGAACTCGCGGTTGTCGGGCAGCGAGGTGAAGCCGACACCGGTCTCGCGGGCGATCTTCTGCAGTTCGTCCAGGTCGCCCTCGACAATCGGTCGGATACGCATCACAGCTCCCCCTCGTCGAAACCCAGCTCGTCCTCGCCCGCGGTCGGCAACGCCAGAGGCGCCGCCAGCACCGCTCGTCCCTCCTCAACGCCGAGCAGCTCGGCATGCTCCGGTGAGAGCATCAACTGCCCGGTGGGCGACAGTGCGTAGCGCGCCACCACGCAGCGGAAGTCGGCCAGGCGCTGGTTGGCGATCATCGCCGGCTCGGCGTCCGGCAGGGCGTGGGCCGGGCGCACCCGAACCGGATGCCAGGCGGCACGGCGGAAGGTGTGCAAGCGGTCGCGCTCGCCCTTGATCACCGGGCCGGCGTCGAACAGGTCGACGTGGCGCGAGCGCATGAAGCCCTCGGCCAGCATCTCGGCCATGGCCGCCTCGTGGGCCGGGTGTTCGCGACCGATGGCGGCCCGCGCCTGGGGCGTGAGCAGCGCCAGGTAGAGCGGGAACTGCGGCATCACCTCGGCGATGAAGCTCTTCGAGCGCACCCCGGCCAGGTAATTGATCTCGTGGTAGTCGCGCACGAAAGGAAGTGGCGCCCCACGCTGTTCCAGAACGGCGACTCCCCCTGCTCATCGAGATAACCCGGGAAGGCCATCGCCAGCACCTCGGCGAAGCGCTCCGGGTACTGGGCGATGAACATCAGCCGCGCACGGCGCAGCAGGCTCTCGGCACTGGTGCCGCGATAGCGCGGGTCCAGCGACAGGGCGCACAGCTGGGTGGTTTCGGAAACCTCATGGGAGAGCGACAGGGTCTGCACCTCGCGGCGCACATTGAACGGCTGCGAAGCGTGGATCAGGGTTTCCTGGCGGTAGGTGTAGTAGGCCTCCCGCGCGCCGGCCTCGGCGCGCAGGGTGGCAGTCCCCACGACCTCGCCCCGCTCGAGATCCTCGAGCACGAAGGTGTAATGCTCGTCGCCGGGGAAATCCACCTCGCGGCCGAACGACTGCCGCGAACGGGCAATACGCTCCTCGAGGCGGTCGCGATGGGCCGGCAGGTTGGTCAGGCTCGGCGTGGCCAAGCCAGCCAACCGCTCGAGTGCCGGCAGATCGGCTTGCCTGACGGGACGAACGACCATCATGGCGGGATCTCCTCGATTGACGGTGGTGTCCTGCATGGCTCGGCCTGCCTTCACTTGGCCGCCACCAGCCGCGCCACGGCACGCTCCAGCCGCACCATGCCCTCGGCGATGTCGGCCTCGGGAATTACCAGCGAGGGCGCCATGCGCAGCACGTTTGGACCGGCGATCAGTGCCATCAGACCCTCTTCGATGGCCAGCGGCAGGATGTCCTTGGCACGGTCCTGGTACTCGGACGACATCTCGGCGCCAACCAGCAGACCCATGCCGCGGATCTCCTTGAACACGCCGTGCTTGCGGTTGATCGCCTCGAGGTGCTCGCGGAACAGATCATGGCGCTGCTTGACGCCATCCAGCACTTGCGGGGTGTCGATGTGCTCCACTGCGGCCAGGGCCACGGCCGAGGCCAGGGCGTTGCCGCCGTAGGTGGAACCGTGGGTGCCAATGGCCAGGGCGGGGGCGACGCGATCGGTGGTGAGCATGGCACCGATGGGGAAGCCGCCGCCCAGCGCCTTGGCGCTGGTGAGGATATCCGGCTCGATGCCGTACTCCATGTAGGCGTAGAGCGAGCCGGTGCGGCCCACGCCGGTCTGCACCTCGTCGAAGATCAGCAGCGCATCGTGAGCGTCGCACAGGTCACGCAGCCCCTGCAGGAATTCCTGGGTGGCCGGCTGGATGCCGCCTTCGCCCTGCATCGGCTCGACCATCACCGCACAAGTATCGTCGTCGATCAGGTCACGCACGCTGTCGAGGTCGTTGAACTCGCCGTGGACGATGCCCCCGGGTATCGGGCCGAAGCCCTGGGAGTACTTGGGCTGACCGCCGACGCTGACGGTGAAGAAGGTGCGACCGTGGAACGACTGACGGAACGAGACGATGCGGTGCTTGTGCTCGCCGAAGTTGTCGTGGGCCCAGCGCCGCGCCAGCTTGAGCGCCGCCTCGTTGGCTTCGCCGCCGGACGAGCAGAAATAGGCCTTGTCGGCAAAGGTGCGCTCCACCAGGGTCTTGGCCAGTTTCAACGACGGCTCGTTGGTATAGACGTTGGAGAGATGCCACAGTTTATTGGCCTGCTCGGTGAGCGCTTTCACCAGCACCGGATGGCAGTGCCCCAGGGAATTGACGGCGATGCCGCCGGCGAAGTCGATGTACTCGCGTCCCTCCTGATCCCACAGTCGGCTACCCTCTCCGCGCACCGGTATGACCTTCTGGGGGGAGTAGTTCGGCACCATGTACTGGTCGAAATCGGCACGGGTCGGGGTATGGCTCATCTCGGTCTCCATTCCTGCAGGGGTGATAGCAACGCAACGATGTCGTTCGAGTATAAGGAGCGACACGCCGGTCGGCTTTCACCAATGGGACCCCGATTTGTATAAAAGGCTGTAAAACGCGGTTAGAGACGCTCTTCGCGTGGCGTCACGCCGAAATGGTTGCGGTAGGCGGTGGAGAAATGCGCCGGCGAGGAGAAGCCGGTCTTCATGGCGATCTCACCGGCGGGCAGGTCGCTCTCGCGCAGCAGGCGCCGCGCCTCCTTCAGACGCAAGTCGAGATAGTAGCGGCCGGGAACCGCCTGCAGGTACTTCTTGAACAGCCGCTCGAGCTGGCGGCGCGAGATGCCGAGGTGCTCGGCCAACTCATGGGTGGTCAGCGGCTCCTCGATGTTGGCCTCCATCAGCATCACGGCATCCACCAGCGGTGCCGGGGCATGGCCCAGCCGGGCACGCAGCGGTACCTGCTGCGGCTCATCCGCCATGCGCACCCGTTCCAGCACGAAGTGCTCGGAGACCCGCTCGGCCAGCTCGCTGCCGTGGTGGGAGGCGATCAGGGTCATCATCATGTCCATCGCCGCGGTGCCGCCGCCGCAGGTGAGGCGTTCACGGTCGATCTCGAACAGCTGCTGGGTCAAACGCACGCGAGGGAAGGCACGGGTGAAGGCGGCGAAACGCTGCCACGGCAATGTGGCGCGATAGCCGTCCAGCACACCGGCGCGGGCCAGTAGTTCGGTACCCCCACCGACACCTACCAGCACCACGCCGCTGCGCCCCAGCAGGCGCAACTGGCCCGGCAGAGCACTCTCGTGCATCGGCGGTAGCGGGCTCGGCGCGCAGACGATCAGCATGTCCAGCTCGGCCGAGGCAAGCTCGAAGGGGGTACAGGCTGCCTGGCTGATGTCAGCCATGCTGGAGACCTCACCACCTTCGGGCGTGAACGCCTGGAGCCGATAGAGCCGCCGGCCAGCCAACTGGTTGACCACCATCAACGGCTCCAGCGCGCAAGCCTGGGCCAGCAGCGAGAATCCCGGCAGCGTCAGCACCCCCACCCAGCGGGTCGGATTGTCGCGAGCATCGGAGGTGGAGGTGTCAGGCATTGCACAGCGCCATGTGCCGGATCGAAGCGGAAATGGTACTCGATCGGCAGCGTTGGCAATACCGCAGGATAACGACGCCCCCTGGCCCGGAACCACAGGGCGCGTCACATCATGTCGGCGGGCAGGTCAGAGCCAGGCCACCGACAGCAGCCGATAGGTCAAAAACAGGCCGATGGCTATCGCCACCCCCAGCACCAGCCAGTGCCAGCCCTTGGCGGGCCGCTTGGCTTCCGGCTGTTCGGCATCAGGCTCCGGGTGCTCATAGTCCTCGGGCATCCTCACTTCCCTGAGGTGTTCGTACTCTTCCTGCGGCGTTTTGCTCTCCCTGGTGTCCATGGGGCACCTCCTTATGGCGCTGGATTCGCCCGCCATGGAAAGCCGATTTCCGCTTCGACGGGCCTATAAAGTCACGACATCGAAATCAACGTCCGGGTTCACATCGGCATCATAGTCGACGTCATCGCGCTCGAACCCGAACAGCTTCAAGAAGTCGTGCTTGTAACCAGCATAGTCGGTGATGTCGAACAAGTTCTCGGTGGTCACCTGGGGCCACAGGTCCTTGCACGCCTGCTGTACGTCGTCACGTAGTTCCCAATCGTCCAGGCGCAGGCGACCCGCTTCGTCGGTCGTCATCTCTCCTCCCTGCCCTTGAGATGAATAGAGCCGTTCGCCGAACAGGCGGTTGAGCTGCTCGATGGTGCCCTCGTGCAGGCCCTTCTCCTTCATTACCTTGTAGACCATGGCGATATAGAGCGGCATGACCGGAATGGCGGCACTGGCCTGGGTCACCACCGACTTGAGTACCGCCACGTTGGCGCCGCCGCCGCTGGTCTTGAGCCTGGCGTCGATCTCGCCCGCGGCGCGATCGAGATCCTCCTTGGCCTTGCCCAGCGCGCCATGCCAGTAGATCGGCCAGGTGATCTCGGTGCCGATATAGCTGAACGCCACGCTGCGGGCGCCGGGTGCCAGCACGCCGGCACGGTCCAGTGCATCGATCCACAGCTCCCAGTCTTCGCCGCCCATCACCGCCTTGGTATCCTCGATCTCCTGCTCGGTGGCGGGCTCGACCTCGGCTTCGATGATGGTGTCCTTGTTGGTGTCGATGGCGGTGGCGCGGTAGGTCTCGCCGATCGGCTTGAGCGCGGAGCGCTTGAGCTCACCGCTGTCAGGCAGCTTGCGCACCGGCGAAGCCAGCGAGTAGACCACCAGGTCGATCTGCCCCATGTCCTGCTTGATCAGCTCGATGGCCTTCTCGCGCGCCTCATGGGAGAAGGCATCGCCGTTGATCGACTTGCTGTAGAGCCCTTCGGCCTTGGCGAACCTGTCGAAGGCGGCGGCGTTGTACCAACCTGCGGTGCCGGGCTTCTTCTCGCTGCCGGGCTTCTCGAAGAACACACCCAGGGTATCGGCGCCGTAGCCGAACGCCGCGGTGATGCGTGCCGCCAGGCCGTAGCCGCTGGAGGCACCCACCACCAGCACCTTCTTCGGCCCACTGGCCTTGTCGAACTGACGCGCACGGGTCGCCTCGATCTGCTCGAGCACGTTTTTCTCGCAGCCGACCGGATGGGTAGTGGTACAGATGAAACCGCGAACCTTGGGTTTGATGATCACGACAGACCTCATTATTGATGTAGCAGCGCCGCGCAGGACGCCGGATCGATACGAATGGACAGTGGCGACATTCTAGCGGCCACGCTTGCGTCTGTCCGCACTTGAGCGACGATGGCACCTGGGGCACGATGCAACCCCGGCAATGCCATGGCAGGAGGTGGGTATGAACGCACAGGCACTAGTGGACGAGCGCGGCGAGCTGTGGCTGGCACTGGCCCCGCTGTGGCTGGATCGCGAGCCCAGCGAACGCCACTACGCACGCATGGTGGAGGTGATCCAGCGCCACGAGCTGACGCTGCACGAACTGGAGTGGATCTTTCGCCTCGAACTGGCCCCTGTGCTGGCGCGTAACCAGATGTCGATCGCCGGCAAATGGCGCGAGTTCGACGACTACCAGTTGATGCAACAACTGGTGGCTCACAACCTGCGGCTCACGGGCTGGCGTCGCAAGAGCTGGGCGCTGTTCTCGGGGCTGACCACGATGATGACCCGGCACCGCTGGAACGAGCTGATGGCCCGGGTGATGATGGAACGCGGCGAGTCGCCTTGATTCAAACCTGAAAGTCTTCGTCGAGCGCCTGCTCCAGGGCTCGCTCCAGCTCCTGGCCGCTCGCCCGCGGCGAGAAGCGCTGTATCACCCGGCCATCCCGCGCCACCAGGAACTTGGTGAAGTTCCACTTGATCATCGTGGTATGCATCACGCCCGGCGCCTTGCGCTTGAGTTCGACGAACAGCGGATGCGCACCGCGGCCGTTTACCTTGACCTTCTCCATGACCGGGAAAGTGGCGCCATACTGACTCGAACTGAAGGCGCAGAAATCCAAGGCCGTTTCCGGCGACTGACGGGCGAACTGATTGCAGGGAAAGGCCAGCACGGTGAAGCCGCGATCACGGTGGCGCCGGTAGAGGCGCTCCAGTTCACCGAGCTGAGGCGTGAAACCGCAGCGGCTGGCCACGTTCACGATCAACAGCACCTGCCCCTGCAGGGCACCCAGGTTGAAGGGTTCGCCGCGAAAGGTGCGGCATTCGTGTTCGTGGATGGCCATACTTCACCCGCCTCGCTATCACCTTTCACCACGCCACGTTTGACACGTAGCATCACTCAGCGCGCCGGGGCAGCTTCTTCACGCTGCCGGCCCAGCCAGACGTAACCGGTACGCCAGCCTCAAGCCTACCGAGAAGCGGCAGCGTCGTCACGCCCAGCGCGCGTTGACCGTACTCGAACGACTGGCCATGCTGCGATAGATACGCAACCCGAAGCAACGCACGGAGGACAGGTGACATGCGCAACGACGCCCCCCGTAGCCGCCTGGCCACCCATGAAGTACTCAACCAGCCCGAGCCCGCCGGCGACCGGGATCTGCTGGCCTGCGACCTGCCGCTGCGCGAAGCGCTCGAGCGCGAGGCCCCGGCCTGGGTGGCCGAGCGCCTGGCACCGCTGGCCCGCCGCCTGGGCAGCGTGCACGTGCAGGAGCTAGGAGAAACGGCCAACCGTCATCCTCCGGAGCTGCGCCTGTTCGACCGCCACGGCCGACGGCTGGACGAAGTGCGCTATCACCCCGCCTATCATGAGCTGATGCGCCTGGCCATGGAGAGCGGCTGGCACGCCGTGGCCTGGCAGGAGGAGGGCCGCGGTGGGCACCAGGCCCATGTCGCCGCCCTCTACCTGCTGACCCAGGCCGAGCCGGGCTTCTGTTGCCCGGTGACCATGACCCACGCTGCCATGCCGGTGTTGCGCCGTAGCCAGCAGATCGAGGCGGAATGGGCACCGGGGCTGCTGGCCAATGCCTACGACCCGCGTCCCTTACCTGCCTGCGAGAAGCACGGCCTCACCTTCGGCATGGCCATGACCGAGAAGCAAGGCGGCAGCGACGTGCGTCGCAACACCACCCGCGCCGAGCGCGACGGAGAGGGCTGGCGTCTGACCGGCCACAAGTGGTTCTGCAGCGCGCCGATGTCCGATGCCTTCCTTACCCTGGCGCAAACCGATGCAGGCCTTTCCTGCTTCCTGGCACCGCGCTTTGCACCAGACGGCGAGCGCAATGCCATCGAGATCCAGCGACTCAAGGAAAAGTGCGGCAACCGGGCCAACGCCTCGGCCGAGATCGAGTATCACGGTGCCTGGGCCACGCTGGTGGGCGAACCGGGCCGTGGCGTAACCACCATCATCGACATGGTGCAACAGACCCGCCTGGATGCCGCCACCGCACCGGTGGGCATGATGCGGCAGGCACTTGCCGAAGCGTGGGGGCACGTGCGCCAGCGTCATGCCTTCGGCCGCCAGCTCTCGGAGCAGCCCCTGATGCAGGCAGTGATCGCCGACCTGGCGCTGGAAGTGGAAGCCGGCCTGGCCCTTGTCCTGCGTACCGCCCGAGCCTTCGACGGCGATGCCCGCGGTGAGGCCCACGAGACCGCCCTGGCACGAGTGCTGCCTACCCTGGCCAAGTACTGGCACAACAAGCGTGGCCCGGGCTTCATGGCCGAGGCCATGGAGTGCCTGGGCGGTATCGGCTACGTGGAAGAGACGCCGCTCGCGAGGCTCTACCGCGAGGCACCGGTGAATTCCATCTGGGAGGGGTCGGGCAACGTGATCTGCCTGGACCTGCTGCGGGTACTGGCGCGTCATCCCGAATCGATCGCCGCCTTGCGCGACGAACTACGCGCGGCTCAGGGCCTGCAGCAGGACCTCGACCTGGCCCTGGCCGGGCTCGAGCACGATCTGGCGCTGCCCGCCGAGGAACTCGAGTCGCGCGCACGCTGGCTGGCCCAACGCCTGACCCAGAGCCTGCAGGCTGCGTTGCTGCTGCGTCATGGCCCCAGCGAGGTTGCCGAGACCTTCTGCCGCTCGCGCCTCGGCGTGGAGGCAAGCCCCGTCTACGGCGTGCTGCCGGCCGGTGCGCCGCTGGCGGCGATTCTGGCGCGAATCGGCGACTGATCGGACGCCAGCAGCGGAATCTCGTCCGCCGGTACCGGCCGCGACAGGCCGAAGCCCTGCACGTGGGTACAGCCGAATCGGGCCAGGATGGGCAGGCAGTCGAGCTCTTCGATACCCTCGGCCACCACGCGAATGCCCAGACGCCGGCCGAGCAAGGCAATCGCCTCGACGATGGCCGCATCCTGGCTCTCGTGCTTCACGTGGCGCACGAAGCTACGGTCGATCTTGATTTCGCTGATGGGCAGCATCTGCAGGCGTGCCAGGGACGAAAAGCCGACGCCGAAATCGTCCACTGCCACCTCCATGCCGCTCAGGTGCAGACGCGCGGCGATCTCGGAGCCCAGCAGCTCGTCGTCCATGGCCGCCGTTTCGGTAATCTCGAGAATCACCAGCGGCGAATCCCCCGGGACGAGATGGCGAGTGAGCTGCGGCAGCTGCGATTCCAGCAGGTCGTCGGCGGTAACGTTGACCGACAGCGACAGCAGTACGCCCTGCTCGCGCCAGCGCCTGGCATCGGCCAGGGCCTGTTCGAGTACATGGCAGGTCAGCCGCCGGCTCTGCCCGGCGGTGAGCATGGGTAGAAAACTCGCCGGACCGATCAGGCCGATCTCGGGATGTGTCCAGCGTACCAGCGCCTCGACGCCGCTCAGGCGGCCGCTGGCCAGTTCGAACTGAGGCTGATAGTGCACGGTGAGTTCGCGGCGCTGGAGCGCCGACTCCAACTCATCGGCGGAGAAGAAGGGACTGTCTTCGGGCACGGTGTTGGGTTTCCCGCCGGGACGCAGGCGGTCCAGGCGCTGGCGGAGTTCGGCCAACCGCATCGGCTTGTCCAGCGAGCCGAGCATTTGCAGCCCCAGGGTTTGTCCGACCCGCTCGGCGATACGCGAGATCTTGCGCTCGACGCCTCCCAGCAGCAGCACCCAGCCGGCGAAGCGCTGTTCGGCCAGCAGCCGCAAGAGCTCGATGCCATCCGCGGCGCCGAACTCCAGCCCCATGATCACCAGTTGCGGTGCGCATTCGTCGAGTTCCGCCAGCAAGGCATCGGCCCGGCGGTAGCAGCGGCTCTCCAGCCCCAGCACGTGCAGCTGTAGCGACAGGATCGCCACCACGTCGGGATCCTCGTCGAGCACCATGGCCAAGGCTCGCTCGTCTTCCACATCCGCTAAGATATTCATCAGGGAGGATCCGCTCTCGAATTATCCTGAGACTACCATCATCCCTGACGACCGGCCGGCCAGCTTGTCAACGCTGCCCCATCAACCGATGGGACCTGCCACCACGCGCAGCGCAAGGGCCAGCAACATCACGCCAGTAATGCGATGAATCCAGTGCGCCCGCGCCTGCAGCCAGGGCAGGACACGTGAATGCGTCAATGACACCGCCACCATCACGTACCAGCCACCGTCGATGATCATCGCCGTGAGCACGATCACCGCCTTGGCGGCAAGCGACATGTCCGGGGTAACGAACTGGCTGAGCAGCGCAACGAAGAACAGGATCAGCTTGGGATTGCCCAGCGCCACCAACATGCCCTCGCGGGCCGCCTGGCGGCGGGTAGTCGCCACGCCAGCCGCCTCCAACGCTGCCGCCCTGCCGGCACGCAGGGCCTTGATGCCGAGCCAGGCCAGGTAAGCCGCTCCACCCCAGGTGATGGCCTGGAACAGCGTGGGAAAACGCACGATCAGCGCCCCCAGCCCCAGCACCGTGAGCAGGGCATAGAACCCCACCCCCAGGGCATGGGAGAGTGCCGCCACGATGCCGGGCATGCGCCCGCCGCCAAGCGTATGGCGCAGCACCAGGGCCAGGCTTGGCCCCGGCGACATCGCGCCCATGGCGCATACGGCCACTAGCGACATCCATAATGAAAGCGGCATCCCCGCTCCTCTTCGACTTTTGTGGCGCAGTGGCGCCTTTATCTCAACGGTGGAACTGGCCTTCCCGCTCGGGTTGCCAGAGGATCGCATCGATACGCAGGCGCACCTCCGTCCCGCCGGGCAGCGGCCAGTCGATCTCGTCACCGATGCGCAGTCCGATGAGGCCGGCGCCGATGGGCGCCATCACCGAGATACCGTCCTCGGTGTTGGCCAGCGCATGCGGGTAGACCAGCGTGCGTATCATCTGACGGTTACGTGTCAGATCGGTGAACTGCACCTGGCTGTTCATGCTGACGACATCTTCGGGGATCTCTTCGGGATCGATCACCTCGCCGCGCTCGAGCTCCTCTTCCAGGCAGTCGGCAACGAAGCGGTCCTTCTCATTCGCCTGGTCGATCAGGCGCTGCAGCCGCTCCGCGTCCAGACGGTTGATGATGATGGGGGGACGAGACGACATACGACCTCCTTGGCACCGGCAGCACGAGTTGCTGCATTGATTGCTGCGATAGTTGCTGCCGGCCATGCAACGAAAACAGCCCTTCGCCCCAAAGCGGGGAGAAGGACTGTGACTCTCACTATCATAAGCCCAAGCCCACGCAATGTCAGGCCCGGATGAGACTGCGCGAGCGCTACCCTCCTGGGCGGCGCCCCGAAGTGGCCAGCACCACGATGCCCACCGCGGCAAGGGCAAGCCCCACGAACGCCACCGGGTTCCACGCCTGCCAGCCATACGCCGCCAACGCCAGCCCAAGCGCCACCAGCACCCAGGCGAACCATTTCACACCCATTCCGCAGTCCTCAGCTTCGAGTATAGGCCTCAGCATGCAGCGGAACGGGAGGTACATCAAGGAAAGTGGAAATACCGCCCCTGAACGAGAAGCCGGCACAACAAGAGAGTGGAACATGGGATGTCCGGGAGGGTCGAAGGAGGAACGCTTTTACCCAGTCGAGAGCCACCATGCAGACAGCTGACACTCTCCACGGCAGTAGTAAACCCCGCGATGTCGCGGCCACCTTGGAAGCCAACGAGGCGCACTATTCCGAGGAAGGCTTCTGGGACAAGGTTGCCCACAGCGCCCGTCGAGCAGGCAGGAAAACCCTGGAGCCGGCGCTCAAGATGTACTATTCCGCCCAGGACCCCAGCACGCCATTATGGGCGAAAACCGCCATCTATGGTGCGCTGGGCTACTTCATCTCGCCCATCGACGCCATCCCCGACCTCACCCCCATCATCGGCTACACCGACGACATGGGCGTGCTGGCCGGCGCGCTCGCCATCGTCGCCGCGCATATCAACGACAAGCACCGGGAGCAGGCCAAGGCCACATTGGCCAGGTGGTTTGGGTAGGAGCACTGCGCCCAAACTGCGGTCCAGCACCGGAACGGAAGGCCAGAAACGCAAAACAGCCGCTCATAAGCGGCTGTTTTTAATAATTTTTCTATCAATGGTACCGGCGGTCGGACTCGAACCGACAAGGGCTTGCACCCGGCGGATTTTGAATCACACCCCGACAGCCATCCTCTTTGTTAAACAATGGCTTACCTAGGAATACCTCGGGTTTCTCGTGCCCACCTAACACAAATGTCATACCATGTGTCACATGAGGTGGGGGTTAGAAATGCTTACAGAAAGCCAGATTCGGGGCTTCAAGGACATCGGGAAGGATTACAACCGCTCTGACGATACCCGGCAACGCACCGGGGTGCGCCTGATCCTCACGGTTCGCAAGGGCGGCAGGAAGGAGTGGCGGGTCCGCACCATCCAGGGCGGCAAGCGCCGCTTCAAGACTATCGGCACCTGGCCGGAGATGCCACTGGAACAGGCCCGCGTGAGCGTGCACAGGACGGCTTCAGAGGGCTTAGAGCGCCCAGGAAATACATTGGCCCCACCCACCTACCCGAAGCCGTCAGAGGGCAAGCCTGAAGCCCCCGCCACACTGTACGGAACAGTGGGCGAGCTTATGCAGGAGTACCAGCAGGACTTAAAGCTGCGAGGGAGGACGTCTCACAACGAGTTCAGGAAGTGCACCGAGGGGTACATCTTGCGGCCATTCCCGGACGTATGGCGCATGCAGGCTCGTGACGTGGATGCGCAGGTGGTGAAGCGGGTCCTGGCCTTCCACATCCAGCGGGGAGTGACCACCCAAGTTAACCGGCTGCGTGCCTGGATGCATGCCGCCTTCCAGTACGCACTGAAGGCCGAGAATGACCCTCGTAGGGCTTCCAGTCTTAGGTGGGGTGTACTGCTAAACCCGGTCTCCTTCGTCCCGTTACAGCAGGACTGGGAGCGCCAGGGCGAGCATGTTATGACTCTATCTGATGTCCGAGGAGTCTGGACGACACTGCCGGGGATGGTGCAGAAGGATGTACTAACAGTGCCGCTCGTGCAGCTCTGTGTGGCTACAGCCGGGCAGCGGCTCGTCTCCCTCGTGCGCCTCACGGTGCAGGACGTACACCTGAAGCGTGGACTGCTGGACATGCCCGGTTCGAGCATGAAGGCGGGTAGGCCGCATGTCGTGCCGCTCACCGGGCAAGCCCATGAGATACTGGAGCGCCTGGTGCACCGCTCGAAGGCCAGGGGCACTGAGATGCTGTTCCCTCACAGGAACCGACCGGATCGGCACATGAGCACCACGAGCCCCGCTCAACTGGTAGCCAGGCACAGGGATGCGTACAAGACCTCGGGGTGGGCTATCGAAGACATCCGACGCACCGCCAAAACCATCCTTGGGGAGCTGGGTGTCTCCAAGGACATCCGGGATCGACTGCACGGGCATGCTATGCACGATGTATCCAGTCGCCACTATGACCGCTATGAGTACCTGCGGGAAAAGCGGGAGGCCATGAAAGTATGGGGCTCCTGGCTGACCGGCGCGCTAGAAGGTAACGACATCCGAGACTCAGCCTCTCAGGTTTAAAAGAAACAGACAGAGCGCCCGGATAACCGGGGCTCTGCTTAAACCATTAGTGTACCAACTGCTTTAACTAAGCCTGCGCGACCAGGAGCCCAAGCTTACCCACTGGGCTCTTGGATCATGCCATCGCCCACCCCTTGTGACGCTGCACCTTACCCCGTACCAGCTTGCTCAAGGCCGATTGGTCAAGGTCGAGTATTTCCACGGCCACCTTCTGGCACGGGAAGTGGTACAAATTCCCCATGAGGCTGCGGAGAGTGACTGGCTGTCCATGGAGTCTTTCTGGCCGCACCCTCTCTTGTTCACTTGGGGCTGTGGCTGCTTGCCGTTGCTCTAGTCGTTCTTCTTGGAGACTCACGCGCCTGCGGTGTGCTGCCCGCATCGCTTCAGACAGGCTCCCAAGCTTCAGATGTTCCGGATTGATACAAAGCCGGTTTCCGCATTCCTGCCTGACCACTAAGCCCGCAATATCCTTGAGTCGGAGTTGCCGTGCCTCGCAATATGCAGCCCGATGTGCGCCTGTCATGCACCCATCAAAGATGCGATTTCCGTATCCCCCAGAGTTTACCGCTCCGACCCACTCTATACATTTGCTCATCTTGCCCTCCCGGTGTTAGTTGCTGAACCCGCACATGCGAGCGATTGCGGAGCCGCCGCGACCACTAGAGGCCTAGCGCCGGTATCTCCTTTAGTGGGCTCTTTGTTGGTGTCGGGTTAGAGTGAGAGAAAACAAGGAGGCAGCATGCAGGCTCTCATCGACTGGATAACAGGCTGGCCGGGGCGGGTTCACTCGGACATCGTGAGCACTGAGGTAGGGACGTGGCTGGTATTGGCAGGCTTCGCCTGGCTGGTCTGGATGCTCGCCCATGGCGACCGTAAGGCAAGGGAGGCCGCTAAGGACGAGGAACATAAGCGGGACGATTCGAGAAGGCCCTAGGCGTCAATGCGGCGCCAGCGGCCCAGGCATGCAAATTCAAAACAGACAGATGGCTGCAAGTGCGTGTTTATGCGGCGTAGATGGTCTACAGCGGTAGACTGGTGTAACGCTTGCCCGAGCCGAGCCTGCCTCTGTGGCGGTATTTGCCGCTTACTCGTGGTCTGCACTGCCTGCCGTGCACGACGCGGTCCGCTTGCCTTCATTGTGGCCTGTCGTTGGACGTGTTACTTCTTGTAATGCAACCCACAGTTAGGAGAAGTTACATGATCGACGGACTATACGTTGTTCACTTTAGGTCAGCTACTGACGAGGGCTCAGGCGTGGTGGTGATCACCGACGGAGCAGTAAACGGTGGTGATTACGCCTACGTATACCAAGGTCGTCTCCAAGATGACGGGCAAGGCGTGAGCGCCACCCTGGAGGTAACGAGGTTCAACCCAGGTGCTCAATCGATCTTCGGGCCAGCAGATCAGTTCGAGCTAGAGGTGAGCGGGCCTGCTACTGACAAAAGCTTTGATTTGACCGGCCACGTCAAGGGGAGCCCCAGCCACAAGATCGATGTCAGCGGGCGCTACTTCAAGCCGCTGATCTAAAGGCTGCCACAAAGCATCCCACAGCGGCACAAGGATGTGCTCCAACTGCCTCACGCCCCGCTCGCCGCCACCTGGGAACTATCTATGCTGTAGAGGCTCAATGAGAATTTCCCAGTAAAGCTCAGCGGCACCTTGCGGGGACAGCTTTTCCTCTCTATCCCCGGCAAACCTGCCCATGTGGGCCATACCCAAACTCCTCAAATACAGCATTTGGTCATCCGCGTGGACAGAGAGCAGCTCATTGTAACTGCTGCTCTGATCTGTTGTTCCTTGAGCAAAGGCGATACCGTCACCAAGCCCACCAAGGAAGACGGTACAGCTTCGGATGGTTTTACCATCACGATAAACAGTCGCGGTAAAGCGGTTTGCATCGACACGTCGAAAGGAGCCATCCACATCAGGGTTACGATTGGCTAGTTCCTCAAGGGAGTTTTCGAAAAACTTCGCTAGATACTCGAACGTCTCGTGCCTGAAGGCATCCTTATCCCGGTCGGAGAAGCGCTTGGCCACTCGCAAATTGCTCGATCTAACAGGGTCCGAGCTGGGCAGACTTCCGCTTTCTGATACACGGCGGGACTCCTGCCGCCTAACGACACTCCCCTTAGGCTGCCCGGCTATGCGTTGCACCGCTTCGCGCACAGCCCGCACGACTTCTAGCATTGCTTGGTCCCGATCCGCCCACTGCATCACGGGCTTGCCGTCTGTCGGAGTAGCCATTAGCTTGCCAAAGGGGGCGCTGTGCCAGTCGCATGCACGCAAGATGACGGGTATCACAACAGCCTCGCCCGCATCGTGACGCTCTATCGCCCGGAGCATCTCAGTCTCGTAACAATAATCTGAAGCAAGAAAATCCGAACTGACCAGGAGCAGAATTACATCGTCATTTTCCACATGCTGGCTGATCTCACCGTGAAGCTCTTGGCCTGCGCCTATCCGCCGATCATGCCATGTCTCGATTACACCTTGCCGCCTCAGAATGGACAGTTGCTTTTCTAGCTGGTCTCGCAGCTCTTCGTCTGCATGTGAGTAGGAGAAGAATACGCTTGTCACTGGCAGCCCGCCTATCTAGTCCGAGTCAGGCCCAACATACCTTACCTACTGCTTGTCTCCCAGATCCGCACCATATCGGCGAGTTAGACGACAGGGAGCGTACCGACATGAGTATACCTGGACGAGCACGGCTCTGAATGCGCCAAATCTGTACCCATAAATCCCTCTTTACAACCCAAACGGTTACATCCATATTGAGCACACCCTAACGGTTACACCAGCATTCGGAAGCGCAACCATGACAAACCAGACATTCATCAGGGCATACCTCAGGGCGTCCAGTGAGGACCAGAATGCCAGCCGCGCCAAGAAGGCCCTAACGAGCTTCGCTAAGGAGCGCGGGCGGAAGGTAGCAGCGTGGTACGTGGAGAATGCCAGCGGGGCTAGTACAGATCGCTCTGAGCTGATGAGGTTGATTGATGACGCCGAGCCGGGCGATGTGCTGCTGATCGAGCAAGTGGACCGCCTGACCCGCTTGAACAAGGGCGATTGGGAACACCTCAAGGGGGCGATACAGACCGCTGGCATACGCATAGTATCCTTGGACTTGCCCACCAGCCATGCAGCCATGACCGTTAGCGCCAGCGACGATTTCACAGGCCGCATGCTGGACGCTGTGAACTCGATGCTTATGGACATGCTGGCCGCAGTAGCCCGCAAAGACTACGACGACAGGCGCCGGAGGCAGGCGGAGGGTATCCAGCAGGCCAAGGAACGAGGCCAATACAAGGGCCGCCCATCGGACCAGAAGCTGCACCAGCGCATCAGAGAGCTTCGGGGCCAAGGCCTCAGCGTTCGCAAAACGGCGGACATCTTGGGTTGCAGCCCTAGCACCGTGCAGCGGGCCATCAAGGCAGCTCAGTGAATCGGATACCGCTCACCAGCCCCGCTACGGCCCGCACTGACATAGGGCTACCTTGGTAGCCCACACTGCATGAAGCCTCTGAAAAGCGCTCTTGGGCTCAATGGCGGCCATCCAAGCGGCCCACCTCCGCCGTCTCCGTCATCGCCACTGCTGGGGTGGTATGACAGCACCGAGGCACAAGGCATGTATCCCTTATATCCTGTAAGCCCCCGGCTGCCTTGGATTGCTTGGGATGTCCTGGACTGCCTGGACGCGATAGCTACCCGTTTCTTTCTATTCTTCCTCCTAACGGAGTGTCCCGGACTTTCTGGACTTCGAATGCTTTGCTCTCTTCTATAGTGGGCTTTTTGTACTAACCTATTGATTCCTCTTCAACTCCCGCCTACGGCGGTTGCGGGCCAGAGGCCCGCCAAGGTGAGGAAATAAGGGTATTGGTGGGCTAGCCGCCCTTGCCCTCGCACCTCACCGGAGGGCCTGGCTCGCTGCTGCCGCGGCGGCAAGCACGGCCACGCACAGCCACCCTCTTCTCCACCTTCTCGGAACGCTTCTGGCCACTGCCTGCCTGCTCGTAAACGCCTGGCAGACAGGGGCAAGGCTCTCACCAAGGCTCGGGCCAGACGGAGCTGTCCAGTACAACCGGACGTTATTTCCCGCCCTCATATGTAAGGTACGGCATGGCCGAGAGTACCGAGACCCTACGGCGGAAACTGGCCTAAGCGGCAAGGCTACAAGGCTAGCACCTAACCTCTCCTTGCCGCTGCACAGGCCGGACCCGAGTGGCCAGGATCTGCCGGGCTTCGAGCTGCCAGAAGGGGGCCGGAGGCATGCGGCGCAGCACCCAGCATGGGGACGGGAGCAGCGCGGAACGCGCCAGATACCCGCACAGAACTACTCGGCATATTTTGCATAACGGATATGCCCTAGGAGCGCCGGGAAGCGTGAAGATGCCTGCACCGATACGTGGTTAGGGTATGCTGAGAAAACGGCATGAAGGGTCGTGAGGGGCGCGAGAATCGAGGCTGCAGCCTGCCTGCCCTAATGGAGAGCGTTATGCTGGCAGGAACACTTCTCAGGGTACAAGTGTCACGCCATGTGTCACTAAGGCGTGGATAGCAGCAGGGCCACAAGGCCCGCCTTCCGAAGGAAAGTCATCACAATACAAAGAGCTATAGGATGGTACCGGCGGTCGGACTCGAACCGACAAGGGCTTGCACCCGGCGGATTTTGAATCCGCTGCGTCTACCAATTCCGCCACGCCGGCAGCGCCGAGCATTATACGTGGCCGGTGCGGCAGGTCAATCGCCAGACCTGACGCGAAGGGCAATTTTCGGTATCCTTGCCGGCTGTTTGCGGCTGCCCGGCAGTCGCCCGTTTCGATCTTTTCGTGGACCCACTGCATGCAGCGCGCCGACTTCCATTACGAGCTTCCCGAGGAGCTGATCGCCCGCTATCCGTCCGAACGGCGCAGCGACTGCCGCCTGCTGTGTGTGAACGGCGAGAGCGGCGAGCTTGCCCACCGCCGCTTCACCGACCTGCTGGAACTGCTCGAACCCGGCGACCTGCTGGTGTTCAACGACACCCGGGTGATTCCGGCGCGGCTGCACGGCCACAAGGCCAGCGGCGGCAAGATAGAGATGTTGCTGGAACGTCCGTTGGACGCCCATCGAGGTCTTGCCCACATCCGTTCCAGCAAGTCGCCCAAGCCGGGTACCGAACTGATTTTCGAGGGCGATGTACGCGCCGTCGTGGAGGGCCGCCGCGAGGCGTTGTTCGAGTTGCGTTTTCTCGGCGAGACGCCGCTGATCGAGCTGCTCGAACGCCACGGCCACATGCCGCTGCCGCCTTATATCGACCGAGCCGACGAACTCGCCGACCGCGACCGCTACCAGACCGTCTATGCCCGTCGTGATGGCGCCGTGGCCGCTCCCACCGCCGGGCTGCATTTCGACGAGCCGCTGCTGGAACGCCTGGCGGCGAAGGGAATCGAAAGTGCCTTCGCCACCCTGCACGTGGGTGCCGGCACTTTCCAGCCGGTGCGCGCCGACGATATCCGCGAGCACCAGATGCACAGCGAGTGGATCGAGGTGAGCCAAGCGGCCTGCGACAAGGTGCGCGCGGCCAAGGCCGCAGGGCGTCGCGTTGTCGCCGTAGGCACCACCAGCGTGCGCTGCCTCGAGAGCGCCTGCATGAAGAGTGCCAGCGGAGAGATCGCGCCCTACAGCGGCGAGACCGACATTTACATCTACCCCGGCTACGAGTGGCGCTGCGTGGATGCCCTGATCACCAACTTCCACCTGCCCGAGTCGACCCTGCTGATGCTGGTTTCCTCGTTCGCCGGGTACGAGACGATCATGGCGGCCTATCGCGAAGCCGTGGCCGCGCGCTACGCCTTCTTCAGCTACGGCGATGCCATGTTCTTGACCCGTACGAGTTACCGATCCGCATAAGTTACTGGCCCGCAAGGCATCCCGCCCTTCGCGACGCCTTGCAGAAAGAAGAGATTTTCATGCGAAACGAAAGCTTCATGTCCTTCGAGCGGCTGGCCAGCGACGGCCGGGCGCGACGCGGCCGCCTCACCTTCCCCCGCGGCACGGTGGAGACGCCGGCCTTCATGCCGGTGGGCACCTACGGCACGGTCAAGGGCATGACGCCCAAATCGGTGGAAGAGATCGGCGCCGAGATCATTCTCGGCAACACCTTCCACCTGTGGCTGCGCCCGGGTACCGAAGTGATCGAGGCCCACGGCGACCTGCACGACTTCGCCCAGTGGCACAAACCGATCCTTACCGATTCCGGCGGCTTCCAGGTCTTCTCGCTGGGCGAGATGCGCAAGATCACCGAAGAGGGCGTGCACTTCCGCTCGCCGGTGGACGGCGCCAAGGTGTTCATGGGCCCAGAGGAGTCGATGGCAGTGCAGCGCTCGCTGGGTTCCGACGTGGTGATGATCTTCGACGAGTGCACGCCCTACCCGGCCACCGAGAAGGAAGCCGAGCTCTCCATGGAGCGCTCGCTGCGCTGGGCCAAGCGCTCACGCGATGCCCACGGCAGCTCGCCCTCGGCACTGTTCGGCATCATTCAGGGCGGCATGTATCCGGAGCTGCGTCACCGCTCGCTGGAGGGGTTGCTGGAGATCGGCTTCGATGGCCTGGCCATCGGCGGTCTTTCCGTGGGTGAACCCAAGAACGAGATGATCGGGGTACTGAACTATCTGCCCCAGTGGATGCCTGAGGAGTACCCGCGCTACCTGATGGGTGTGGGCAAGCCGGAAGACCTGGTGGAAGGCGTGCGCCGCGGCGTCGACATGTTCGACTGCGTGATGCCTACCCGCAACGCCCGCAACGGCCACCTGTTCACCGCCGAGGGCACGATCAAGATCCGCAACGCCAAGCATCGCCACGATACACGCCCGCTGGAAGAGGACTGCGACTGCTACACCTGCCAGAACTTCTCCCGGGGCTATCTGCACCATCTGGACCGCTGCGGCGAAATGCTCGGCTCGATGCTCAATACCATCCACAACTTGCGCTATTATCAGCGCCTGATGGCCGGTTTGCGCGGTGCCATCGAAGCGGGTACATTGGCTGACTTCGTGGAAGGCTACTATGCGCAGCGGGGGCTGCCGGTACCTGACGCACCAGAATGAATGACCGGCCGGTGATGTCGGGTAGATGACCGTGCCGGCCGGCAGCAACACTCTCACTCGCGGCTTAACTTACCTTTCAGGAGATACGCTTCTCATGCTGGACTTCTTCATCTCCCCGGCCATGGCCCAGGACGCCGGTGGTGCCGGTGGCGGCATCGCCCAGATCGTCATGCTGGTCGGCTTCGTGCTGATCTTCTATTTCCTGCTGTGGCGCCCCCAAGCCAAGCGTGCCAAGCAGCACCGCGAACTGGTCGGCGGCCTGTCAAAAGGCGACGAGGTAGTGATCGGTGGCGGCCTGGTGGGTCGCATCACCAAGGTGAGCGACGAGTTCATCACCCTGGAAATCTCCGACAATACCGAAGTCAACGTACAGAAGAGTGCCGTGGCCAACGTGTTGCCCAAGGGCACCATCAAGTCCATCTGACGCAATGCTCCTCGCCCTTGCCGATGGCTCTTCCTTGAGCCGGGTGACGGCGAGGGTCGCATGGCGGCCGGAGCCCTTCTCCATTCGTGGATTGGGGCTCCCGGCCGCGCTGCCGTCCTGTAGCCTTCTTTACGCAACCTAGGCAGGGCTCCCATGCTCAACCGTTACCCCTTGTGGAAGTATCTGCTGATACTCATCGTGCTGCTCGTCGGCCTGGTCTACTCGCTGCCCAACCTCTATCCCGAGGATCCGGCGGTGCAGATCAGCAGCGTTCAGGGCGACACGACCCTCGACGATGCGCAGCTCGAGCGCGTCCAGCAGTCCCTTCAAGATGCCGGCATCGGCATCAAGGCCGTGGAGCGTGAAGAAGCCCGCGTGCTGATTCGCCTCGACGACGCCGACCACCAGTTGCGTACCCGCGACCTGGTGGCTGAGCAGCTCGGCAACGACTTCGTGGTGGCGCTCAACCTGGCGGAATCCACCCCCACCTGGCTGCAGAGCCTGGCCGCCTCGCCCATGACCCTGGGCCTGGACCTGCGCGGTGGCGTGCACTTCCTGCTCGAAGTGGACATGGACGCAGCGGTGACCCAGCGCCTCGAAGTCAACGCCAGTGCCATGCGCGAACAGCTGCGCAGCGAGCGCATCCGCTACCGTGGTACCGATATCGACGGCCGCGCGCTGACCATCACCTTTGCCAGCGACGAGGACCGAGATACCGCTCGCCGCTTGATCAGCCGTGAGTTCCGCGACTTCGACTACGCCAACGAGGAGGAAGGCCGCGCCTCGCTGCTGGTAATGACGCTGACCGACCAGGCGGTGGCCGAGATCCAGGACTACGCCATCAACCAGAACCTCACCACCCTGCGCAACCGGGTGGACGAGCTGGGCGTGGCGGAGCCGCTGGTGCAGCGCCAGGGGCCGGATCGTATCGTGGTCGAGCTACCCGGCGTGCAGGATACCGTGGCCGCCAAGCGCGTGGTGGGTGCCACCGCCAACCTCGAGTTCCGCCTGGAGGCGCGTCCGGACACGCCGGACGTCGAGACCGAGAGCTTCGCCTTCCGCAACAACCCCAATCGCACCGCCGACCTGATGCGCGACGTCATCATCACCGGCGACAGCGTATCCAGCGCTAGCCGCAGTTTCGACGAGAACGGTCGCCCACAGGTCAACATCAACCTGGACGGCACCGGCGGCACGCTGATGAACCGCGCCACCCGCACCAACATCGGCCGCAACATGGCGGTGCTCTTCATCGAGCACAAGACCCGCGACCGGGTGGTGATGGAGGATGGCGAGGAAGTCACGGTTCGCGAGCCCTATACCGAGCGCGGCCTGATCAGCCTGGCCACCATCCAGAGTGCACTGGGTAACAGCTTCCGCATCACCGGGCTCGACTCGCCCACCGAAGCGGCGGAACTGGCCCTGCTGCTGCGCTCCGGCTCGCTGGCGGCACCGATCTACTTCGTTCAGGAGCGCACCATCGGCCCGAGCCTCGGCGCCGAGAACATCAAGCGCGGCGTGATGTCGGTGCAGATCGGCCTGCTGCTCGTCGTGCTGTTCATGCTGATCCGCTACAAGGTGTTCGGCATCTTCGCCAACGTGGCCCTGGCGCTGAACCTGACCCTGCTGATCGCGGCGATGTCATTGCTCGGCGCCACCCTGACACTGCCTGGCATCGCCGGCATCGTGCTGACCCTGGGCATGGCGGTAGACGCCAACGTTCTGATTTTCGAGCGAATACGCGAGGAGCTGCGGGGAGGACTGTCGATTCAGCAGGCGATCCATGCAGGTTACGAACGCGCCTTCAGCTCGATCGTCGATGCCAACATCACCACCCTGCTGGTGGCGGTCATCCTGTTCTCGATCGGCACCGGCCCGGTCAAGGGCTTCGCCGTGACCCTGTCGCTGGGGATCATCACCTCGCTGTTCACCGCACTCTTGGTGACCCGAGCGATGGTGAACCTCGTCTACGGCGGCAAACCGGTCAAGAAGCTCTGGATCTAAGGCTCACCAACTTGAGGTGGTTATGAAGACCCTCGTCAACCGACAGTTCGACTTCATGGGCAAGCGCCGGATCGCCTTCGCGATCTCGGCGCTGATGATCCTGGTGTCGATCGCCTCGCTGCTGTTCCAGCAGCTCAACCTGGGGCTCGACTTCACCGGCGGCACGCTGGTCGAGGTGCGCTACGCCGTGGCGCCTTCGCTGGATGCGGTTCGCCAGACACTGGAAGCTGCCGAGTTCCGCGACGTTTCGGTGCAGACCTTCGGCGCCTCCACCGAGGTACTGATCCGCCTGCAGCAAGCTTTCGACCCGGAAGTGGGCGACCGGGTGATCGCCCTGCTTCGCGCCGAAGGCGATGCCGTGGAGCTGGTACGTGCCGAATTCGTCGGCGCCCAGGTCGGCGAGCAGCTGCGCGACCAGAGCGGCCTGGGGCTGCTGGTGGCCTTGGGCGTGGTAATGCTCTACGTCGCCTTCCGCTTCCAGTACAAGTTCGCCATCGGCGCGCTGCTGGCGTTGATGCACGACGTGATCATCGTGGTCGGCGTGTTCTCGCTGTTCCAGCTCGACTTCGATCTCACCGTGCTGGCCGCACTGCTGGCGGTGATCGGCTATTCGCTCAACGACACCATCGTCGTCTATGACCGTATTCGCGAGACGATCCGAACCTCGCGGATCGACGACATGCCAGCGATCTTCAACGAAGCGATCAACCTCACCCTGTCACGCACACTGGCGACGTCCGGCACCACCCTGCTGGTGCTGATGGCCCTGCTGCTGCTGGGCGGCGACATGATCCACTACTTCTCCATCGCGCTGATCCTGGGCGTGGTCGTGGGTACCTTCTCCTCCATCTACGTGGCAGCGGCCCTGCTGCTGGCCGTGAAGCTGGAGCGCAAGGACCTGATCCCGCCGAAGAAGGAGGAGCACGAGGAAGAGGAGCAGTTGCCTTGAGGTCTACCGCGCTCTAAAGCCTTTCCCACCATTCTGGGCGCGCAACGCAAACCGCCCCCGCAGCAGCGCTGCGGGGGCGGTTTCGTTGCGGGCTGAATCGATGCTTAGAAATGCGGCTTGAGCTGCTGCACCAACGCCTTGTACAGGCGCGGGCCGGCGGCCATCAGCTGGCTTTCCGCCTCGATGCTGGGCTGGCCGTCGGGCGTGCCCATCAGCGCACCGGCTTCCTTGAGCAACAGGGATCCAACCAGACGGTCCTGCTCCTCCAGCCCCAGCACGAAGGCAGCGTCGACGCGGCCGGCAGCCAGTTCGGCCATGTCGAGCAGGCCACTGCCGGTAGCCAGCTGGGCCTCGACCTGAGGACCGAGCTGCTGGATCAGGGTCAGATAGGCCGGCAGGTGGCGCGAGCGCTGCCCGCTCTCGGGCAGGCTCATGGCCACCCGCGCGCCGAGGATGACGCTGGACTTGGGCACACGGATACGCTTG
Organism: Halomonas sp. A29; assembly: GCF_046723295.1. Classification (NCBI taxonomy): domain Bacteria; kingdom Pseudomonadati; phylum Pseudomonadota; class Gammaproteobacteria; order Oceanospirillales; family Halomonadaceae; genus Halomonas; species Halomonas sp. A29. The sequence continues at coordinate 32,761 of NZ_JAXQPR010000007.1, read as the reverse complement.
CCGTTGTGCTGGGCACCACGGCCGCGGCTGGTCAGGTATTCGTCGTCGCTGAAGGGGCAGATCACCACCGCATGCTCCGGGCGTCCCTTCACCAGGCACACCACCGACAGGGCAAAGCCGCTGCCGGCCACGCCCAGGCTGGAATAGCCATGGAAGGGCTCGATGCGCCATTCGATGTCCCGCCCTTCGCCTTCACCGGCACGGTAGGGCGTGAAACGGCCAACGACCCCATGCTGGGGGTAGCCGCGGTTTAGCTGACGAACGATCAGCGTTTCGGCATTGCGGGCGGTATCCTCGAGCAGTCGCTCGAGACTATGTTCCTCGTGAGCGTTCTCGATGCGCTCACGAATGCGCAGGAACTGTTCAGCGGCGCTGCGCGTGGCGCGCAGGGCAAATTGGACCATCGGATGCATGATCGGGCCTTGGAGCGTCGGTGATGTTAAAGAACAGGCTAGTTCGAACGCGTAGCTCGAGTCGAACGCGGCGTACGGGGTCGAACGCGTGGCGCGCATCCTAGCAGAATCGCTTGGCATCCGCCATTGCCCTTGGCGAGCATGGTAGACTTATCCCTTTCCTGATTACCCGTACTTATCACGCCAACGGCAGAGGCAGTCCTGCATGCTCGACCGTATTCGCATCGTGCTGATCGGCACCAGCCATCCCGGCAACATCGGCGCCGTTGCCCGCGCCATGCACAACATGGGACTCGCCGACCTTGCTCTGGTGGCACCGCGCTGCGAGCCGCTGACCAGCGAGAGCATCTCGCGGGCCTCCGGGGCCGACCATATCGTGCACGATGCCCGCCTTGTCGAGACCCTCGAGGAAGCCGTCGCCGACTGCACCCTGGCAGTGGGTGCCAGCGCCCGCTCACGTACCCTGCCCTGGCCGATGATCACGCCAAGAGCCCTGGGCGAGCGCCTGCCGAGTGAGCTCGTCGCCCCGGAAGCGCGGGTAGCGCTGGTGTTCGGTCGCGAGGACAGCGGGCTCTCCAATGCCGAGCTGCAGCGCTGCCATGCCCACGTGCACATCCCCACCAACCCGGACTTCAGCTCGCTCAACCTGGCCGCCGCCGTGCAGGTACTGGCCTACGAGTGTCGCCTGTCGTGGCTCGAAGCCGGCAGCGGTGCGCAAGAGCAGGAAGAGGAGCCGCACCAGCCGCTGGCAAGCCACGAGGAGCTGGAACACTACTTCGCTCATCTGGAGCGCGCCCTGATCTCTATCGGCTTTCACGATCCGGCGCAGCCGCGCCAGCTGATGGCCCGGCTGCGGCGCTTCACCCTGCGCGCCCGCCCCGAACGCATGGAGCTCAATATTCTGCGTGGCATGCTGACAGCCACGGAGAAGTGCGCGGCGGGCAACACGGATGCCTCCGCCAAGACCAGCGCAAGCCAGGCCGGGGAGTGTCGCAACGGAGAGACCTAGGACGGCCGCCATGGCTCGCACGCGAAGCACCTTGAACGCTGCCCGGCGCGCCCCCATATGAGGGTCATTCACCCACTCCCGCCGCCCAGGCCGCTTCACCGCCACCAAGGACCGCTGCATGTTTCAACGACTGCGCGAGGACATCAATAGCGTATTTGCCCGCGACCCGGCGGCACGCAATTTCCTGGAAGTGCTGACCAACTATCCGGGGCTGCATGCGCTGCTGCTGCATCGCCTCGCCCATTGGCTGTGGAAAAAGCATCTCAAGTGGCTGGCCCGCACCTTGTCGACCTTCTCGCGCTGGCTCACCGGCATCGAGATCCATCCTGGGGCGAAGATCGGCCGACGCTTCTTCATCGACCATGGCATGGGCGTCGTGATCGGCGAGACCGCCGAGGTCGGCGACGATGTCACTCTCTACCAGGGCGTCACCCTGGGCGGCACCAGCTGGCACAAGGGCAAGCGCCACCCGACGCTCGAGGATGGCGTCATCGTCGGCGCCGGCGCCAAGATCCTGGGCCCCTTCAGCGTCGGCGCCGGCGCCAAGGTCGGCTCCAACGCCGTGGTGACCAAGGAGGTGCCCGCCGGCGCCACGGTGGTCGGCATCCCGGGCAAGATCGTCAAGCGCGCCGACCCGGATACCACCGAGGTACTGGAGATCGACCCCGAACGCCGCGAGGCGATGCGACGCAAGTTCGGTTTCGACGCCTACGGCGTGAGCGAGGACATGCCCGATCCGGTGGCACGTTCGATCCAGGCCATGCTCGATCACATGCACGCCGTGGATGAGCGCATCGAGCGCATGTGCGGCACCCTGCGCAAGCTCGACGCCAGCTATCGCGAGGGCAAACTGCCCGCATTGCGCGACGAGGACTTCGCCGACATGCTCTCCGACGTCGATGGCTGCTGCGGCCCAACCGTCGACAACGGCTCCGGGCATGATCCAGATCAAGGCGGCCAAGACACGCCGCGGGGGAATGGTTGACCTTCGCACTCGGGCATTACCATAATGGCGCATTGATTCACGGCTCGCTGCCTGCGGCGAGCGCTCGCTGACCTTCCGCCCCCTCCACGGGGCTGAGGCACGCTTTCCGATGCGCCTGAAGAGCCCGCCATGCGTTTGACTACCAAGGGACGCTACGCCGTCACCGCCATGCTTGATCTGGCCCTGAACGCGGACAAGGGGGCCATTTGCCTAGCCGATATCTCGCGTCGCCAGGAGATATCCCTGCCCTACCTCGAGCAGCTCTTCGCCCGCCTGCGTCGCGCCGGGCTGGTCAACAGCGTTCGCGGCCCGGGGGGTGGCTACCTGTTGGCGCTACCCGCTGCCGAGATATCGGTGTCACGAGTCATCGACGCGGTGGACGAATCGGTCGACGCCACCCGCTGCCAGGGGCTGTCGGATTGCCAGCAGGGCGACACCTGCCTGACCCACCATCTGTGGTGCGACCTCTCCGAGCAGATCCGCGGCTTCCTCGACGGCATCACCCTCGGCCAGCTGGTCGAGCATGGCGACGTGCGCCGCATCGCTGCCCGCCAGCGCAGTCGCCACTCAGACAACACCATCCTGACCTCCTCGCCCTGAACACCCCGGCAGAGGAACAGACCGGAGATTCCGTGAGCCCATGAGCGCCCTCGTCTATCTCGACTACGCCGCCACTACCCCGGTCGACCCCAGGGTCGCTGGCGTAATGCAGCGCTACCTCACGATGGATGGCACCTATGCCAACCCCGCCTCGCGCAGCCACATGCTCGGCTGGCAGGCCGAGCAGGCGGTCGAGAGCGCGCGCCGCCAGGTAGCCGACCTGATCGGTGCCGACCCGCGCGAGATCGTCTGGACCAGCGGCGCCACCGAGGCCGACAACCTGGCACTGATCGGCTTCATGCGCGCCAATCGCGAACGCGGCCGGCATCTTGTCACCTCGATCATCGAGCACAAGGCGGTGGTGGATACCGCCACGGCGCTGGAGAAGGAGGGCTTCGATGTCACCTGGCTGACACCTGGCGCCAACGGCCTCATCACGCCCGAGCAGTTGCGCGAGGCCATGCGTCCCGACACCATCCTGGTATCGCTGATGGCGGTGAACAACGAGCTGGGCTGCATGCACGATCTGGCCGCCCTTGCCGAGGTGGCGCATGCCGGCGAGGCGGCTTTTCATGTCGATGCCGCACAGGGCGTAGGACGCATCGATCTCGACGTAGGTCGCCTGGGCATCGACCTGATGTCGCTGTCGGGTCACAAGGCCTATGGCCCCAAGGGCATCGGCGCACTGTTCGTCCGGCGCAGCCCGGACCTGCGCATCGAGCCGTTGATACACGGCGGCGGCCACGAGCGCGGCATGCGCTCCGGCACCCTGGCCACTCACCAGATCGTCGGCATGGGTGAAGCCTTCAGCCTGGCTGGCGCCGAAGGTGAAGCCAACCAGGCGCGCATCCTGGCACTACGGAACCGTCTGCTCGACGGGTTGTCCGACCTGGATGGCATTCACTGCAACACCGCCATCGAGGTGGCGGTGCCCAACATTCTCAATCTGGCGTTCGAGGGCGTAGACGGCGAGTCGCTGCTGATGGCGCTGCGCAGCATCGCCCTGTCGACCGGGTCGGCATGCAACTCGGCCAGCGTCGAGCCATCCTATGTATTGAAGGGTATTGGCGTGCCGCGCTCGCTGGCCCTGGCTTCGCTGCGTTTCAGTTTCGGCCGCTTCACCACCGAAGCCGATATCGACGCGGCGCTCGGGGCTCTGCATCATGCCCTTCCGGGCCTGCGACGCTGACCGTCGCCAAGCCACTTTTCGCTGCAGGAGAACGACATGGCGCATCTATCGATTACCACCAACGCCGCCGAGCAGATCCAGCGGGTGCTCGAGGAGCGCGGCCACGGCCTGGGCCTGCGGGTCTCGGTCAAGCCCAGCGGATGCTCCGGCTACAGCTACGTGCTCGACTTCGCCGATGAAGCCGCGAACGACGATGCGGTGTTCGAAGAGCACGGCGCTACCGTCTTCGTCGCCCCGGAGGCCCTGGAAATGCTCGACGGCAGTGAAGTCGACTACGTCTCGGAGGGGCTCAATCGCTTCTTCCGCTTCAACAATCCCAACGTGAAGGATCAGTGCGGGTGCGGCGAGAGCTTCACCGTTTGAAGCAACCCTCCACTTGGGCGACCCTTCTCTCCGGGACGACGATTGTTCAACGCCCTCCGGCAGCGGTATACTCTGCGCCCATTATCGTTTGCGCAGCCCCGTCGCCCTGCCGATAGGTTCGAGGCCGGTGACATCGAGCGCATCAGGTACCCCGTAGCGCCGCGCCATGCTGACTCCCAGAGAGATCCGGTATGACGCGGCGCTATCACCATTCGACCATCAGCCCACCATCAACGGAGAGCCTCATGGCAACCGAACGTACCCTGTCCATCATCAAGCCCGATGCAGTCGCCAAGAATGCCATTGGCGAGATCATCTCCCGCTTCGAGAAGGCCGGCCTCAAGGTCGTTGCCGCCAAGATGCTGCACCTGTCCGAAGAGCAGGCCGGCGGCTTCTATGCCGAGCACAAGGAGCGCCCCTTCTTCAAGGATCTGGTGGGCTTCATGACTTCCGGCCCGGTGGTCGTCCAGGTACTCGAAGGCGATGACGCCATTGCCAAGAACCGCGACCTGATGGGTGCCACCAACCCCAAGGAAGCCGCGCCGGGCACCATCCGTGCCGACTTTGCCGAGACCATCGACGCCAACGCCGTGCACGGCTCCGACTCGCCGGCTTCCGCCGAGCGTGAAGTGGCTTATTTCTTCAACAGCGACGAAATCTGCCCGCGCTGAGCCACTTCCGGCCAGCCGAGCATTTCGCGGGGGCGCTCCAGCCCCCGCTCTCGTCCCGCCCCGACCTACGTGATGCCATGACCACCACCGCCCAACGTACCAACCTGCTCGGCATGACTCGCGAGGAGATGGAAAACTTCTTCCTCTCCATCGGCGAGAAGAAGTTCCGCGCCGCCCAGGTGATGAAGTGGATTCATCACGAGGGCTGCGACGACTTCGAGTCCATGACCAACCTCTCCAAGGCGCTGCGCCAGCGGCTCGCCGAGGTGGCCGAGATTCGCGGCCCCGGCGTGGTCTATGAGGGCACGTCAAGCGATGGTACTCGCAAGTGGGTACTTGAGGTGGAGGACGGCAGCTACGTGGAGACGGTGCTGATCCCCGCCGACGGCGGCAAGCGCCGCACCCTGTGCGTTTCGTCCCAGGTGGGCTGCTCGCTCGACTGCAGCTTCTGCTCCACCGGCAAGCAGGGCTTCCAGCGCAACCTCACCGCCGCCGAGATCATCGGCCAGGTGTGGGTCGCCCAACGCAGCGTGGGCCCGCGCAAGGATACCGCCAACCGTCCGGTCACCAACGTGGTGATGATGGGCATGGGCGAACCCTTGATGAACTACGACAACGTCGTGCCGGCGATGAAGCTGATGCTCGACGACAACGGCTATGGACTATCCAAGCGTCGTGTCACGCTTTCCACCTCCGGGGTGGTGCCGATGCTCGACAAGCTCGGCGACGAACTCGACGTGAGCCTGGCCGTCTCGCTGCATGCCGCTACCGACGAGCTGCGCAGCGAGTTGGTACCGCTCAATCGCAAGTACAACATCCGCACCCTGCTGGACGCCTGCCACCGCTATCTGGCCAAGTGCGACGATACACGCATGGTCACCATCGAGTACACGGTGATAAAGGACGTCAACGACCAGGAGGAGCACGCCCGACAGCTCGCCGAGCTGCTGCGCGAGCTGCCGTGCAAGATCAACCTGATCCCGTTCAACCCGTTCCCCCACTCGGGCTACGAGAAGCCATCGCGCAACCAGGTGGTGCGCTTTCAGCAGTGGCTCTACGAGCTGGGTTACACGGCGCCGATCCGTAGCACCCGCGGCGATGACATCGATGCCGCCTGCGGCCAACTGGTGGGGCGCGTGAAGGACCGTACGCGGCGCCACGAGCGCTATATCCGCTCGATCCAGATCGACGCCGATTGAAGCGGTGTGCTGCCTTGACTTCAACACGTCACGGCGCTTTGATGGACAGGCTTTTTTTACCCCTGGCCAGCGCCGCTCGGGCGCCAGGCACGCAAGTCAACGACAGCCCGACAGGCCCGACCATGAGGATGCCATGACGCGCTCCCCCTATCTGCCAAGCCGACGAATGCCGCTGGTAGCGATGGTGATCGTATCGTTGTGGCTTGCCGGCTGCGCCGGCCAACCCGTTCAGCAGGGCGACGCAGACCCGGCCGAGGCCTTTACCGAGCTGGGCATGGCATACCTGGAGCACAACAATCTGCCGCGCGCCATGGCGGCTCTCAATCGTGCCCTGGAGCGCGCGCCCAACGATCCCGAGGCGCTGCAGGCCATGGCCATCGTCTACCAGCGCCAGGGCGAGCGGCAGCAGGCCGACGAGATGTTCCGACGGGCCATCGATGCGGCTCCCAACAATAGCCGCGCCCGTAACAACTATGCCGTCTTTCTCTATGACAACGGCCAGATACGGCGCGCCTGCGAGCAGCTCGAACTGGCATCCCAGGACACCCGCTATGCCAACCGGGCTCAGCTCTTTGCCAACCTGGGCCAGTGCCAGCGGGACATCGGCGAGATAGACAAGGCACGACATAGCCTGGAGCGTTCTCGCAGCCTCGACCCGCGTAACCCGAGAACCTATTTCACCCTGGCTGAGCTGGAGCTGGAACAGGGCAACCCCGACCGCGCCCGGCAGCAGCTGGAAATATTCGTAGGACTTGCCGGCCTGACGCCGGCCGCACAGGCACTGGCACAGCAGATCACCAGCGCCCCGAACATGACCGTCACCCCCGGATCCGATACCCCGCGTGACGCACCTTGATCAACGACTCTAGACGAAGGATGCTCAGCCATGAGCGACAATCAAGATATCGATGCCGTCGACTTCGCGTCCCCGGCTTCCCCAGGGGAGCTGCTTCGCCGTGAGCGTGAAACGCAAGGACTGTCCCGCGAGGAAGTCGCTACCGCATTGAACCTGCGCCCTGCCGTGGTCATTGGCATGGAGGAGGACAACTACGAGCAGATTCCGGTTGCCACCTATCGCCGCGGCTACCTGCGTGCCTATGCCCGCCTGCTGGGCGTGGACGATCGCCCTGTGCTGCAAGCCTACGCAGACCGCTTCGGCAGCCAGGAGACCGAGCAGCGGGTGACACCGGTACAGATAACCAAACCACCGTCGCGCATTGGCGCCTGGCTGTTCAAGCTGGTCACCCTGCTGGTCATTGCCGGCTTGATCGGCCTGACCCTGGTGTGGTGGCAAAGCCGCGACGGCAACGAGCCCCCTGAAGTCGATGCGACCGGTCCGGTTTCGGTCGAGACCCTGGATGGCACGACGACCATCGAGGAGGAGCCACGCCCCGAGGTCGAGGAGGCACTGCCGCCGGTGCCGCTGGAGGGCGTCGACCCGCTCGGCGACGAGACCACGCCGCCGCCCAGCGAAGTCGACCCCGCCGGAGCCGAGCTGATCACCGGCATGAGCGAGGAGGAGCCGGTCATCGCTGACGAGGCCAGCGTCGAGGCACCTACCGAGCAGCCGATCATCGACGAGCAAGAGCCTGAGCAAGCCGAGGTACCGTCGCCCGCCGACCGTACCATGCTGCAGCTGACCTTCAATGAGCAGTCCTGGACCGAGATCTTCGATGCCAACAATCGGCGCGTTTTCGTCGGCCTTCAGGAACCCGGCACCACGGCAACCGTCGAAGGAGAGCCCCCCTTCCGCCTGACCATCGGCAACGCTACGGGCGTCGAGCTGAGCTGGGCTGGCGAGCGCGTCGACCTGAGCGCCCGCGCCGGGGCCAACAACGTCGCCCGTTTCACCCTGGGAGAGTGATGCCTATGCATTCCCCATCGCCCATCGTTCGCCGCAAGTCGCGCCAGATCCACGTCGGCAAGGTACCGGTCGGTGGCAACGCCCCGATTTCGGTGCAGAGCATGACCAACAGCGACACCCTGGACGTGGCTGCCACCGTCGCCCAGATCGAGCGCCTCGAGGCCGCCGGGGCCGATATCGTGCGTGTCTCGGTGCCGAGCATGGACGCCGCCGAGGCCTTCGGCCGCATCAAGCAGCAGGTCAACGTACCGCTGGTGGCCGACATTCACTTCGACTACAAGATCGCCCTTCGCGTAGCCGAACTCGGCGTCGACTGCCTGCGCATCAACCCCGGCAACATCGGCAAGGAAGATCGCGTGCGCGCCGTGGTCTCTGCCGCTCGCGACAATGGCATCCCGATCCGCATCGGCGTCAATGCCGGTTCGCTGGAGAAGGAACTGCAGCGCAAGTACGGCGAACCCACGCCGGAAGCGCTGGTAGAATCGGCCATGCGCCACATCGACCACCTCGACCGCCTCGATTTCCAGGAGTACAAGGTCAGCGTCAAGGCCAGCGACGTGTTCATGGCCGTGGCCGCCTACCGCCAGTTGGCCAAGCTGATCGAGCAACCGCTGCACCTCGGCATCACCGAGGCCGGCGGGCTGCGCTCGGGGACCGTCAAGTCGTCGATCGGCCTCGGCATGCTGCTGATGGATGGCATCGGCGATACCATTCGCGTATCGCTTGCCGCCGACCCGGTGGAAGAGATCAAGGTCGGCTACGACATGCTCAAGAGCCTGCGCCTACGCAGCAAGGGAATCAACTTCATCGCCTGCCCCAGCTGCTCGCGCCAGAACTTCGACGTGATCGGCACCATGAACGCCCTCGAAGAGCGCCTGGAAGACATCATGACGCCCCTCGACGTCTCGGTGATCGGCTGTGTGGTGAACGGCCCCGGCGAGGCCAAGGAGAGCGACATCGGCCTGACCGGCGGCAGCCCCGCCAATCTCGTCTACATCGACGGCAAGCCCGCATCCAAGCTAGGCAATGAACATCTGGTCGACGATCTCGAGGCCCTGATCCGCGCGAAGGTACGCGAGAAGGAACAGGCCGAACAGAACGTGATCGCCCGCGAGGCCTGAGCGGCCGTCGACCATCAAGGAGTCACCGTTGAGCAAGTCCCCGAGCACTAAAGAGTCCGGCCAGAAGAAGATCCAGGCCATTCGTGGCATGAACGACCTGCTGCCGGGCCAGTCCGCCCTGTGGCAGTACTTCGAAGGTACCGTCCAGGCGCTGACGCGGCGCTACGGCTATGCCGAGATCCGCACGCCCATCGTCGAGCAGACCGCCCTGTTCGCTCGCTCCATCGGCGAGGTCACCGACATCGTCGAGAAGGAGATGTACACCTTCGAGGATCGTAACGGCGACAGCCTGACCCTACGCCCAGAGGGTACGGCGAGCTGCGTGCGTGCCGCCATGGAGCACGGCCTGCTGCACAACCAGACTCAGCGGCTGTGGTACCAGGGCCCGATGTTCCGCCACGAGCGCCCGCAGAAGGGCCGCTACCGCCAGTTCCATCAGGTCGGCGTGGAAGCCTTCGGCCTCGAAGGCCCGGACATCGATGCCGAGGTGATCCTGCTCTCGGCGCGACTGTGGAAGGAGCTAGGGCTCATCGAACACGTCACCCTGGAACTCAACTCGCTGGGTTCCAGCGAGGCCCGCGCAGCCTATCGCGACAAGCTGGTGGCTTTCTTCGAGCAGCATCGCGACCAGCTCGACGAGGACTCCCTGCGCCGCCTCACCAGCAATCCGCTGCGCATTCTCGACTCCAAGAATCCCGACATGGCGCCGATGCTGGCCGACGCGCCCAAGCTGATGGATCACCTCGACGATGCCTCACGCGAGCACTTCGCAGGCCTTACCGCCCTGCTCGAGGCCGCCGGCATCGACTACGTGATCAACCCGCGCCTGGTGCGCGGCCTCGACTACTACGGCCGCACCGTGTTCGAGTGGACCACCAACGCGCTGGGCAGCCAGGGCACGGTGTGCGCCGGCGGCCGCTACGACGGCCTGGTCGAGCAACTCGGTGGCAAACCGACTCCGGCGGTGGGCTTCGCCATGGGCATCGAGCGGCTGATCCTGCTGCTCGAAACCCTGGAGCTGGTACCCGACGCCGCCCTGGACGAGCTGGACCTCTACGTGCTGCCCATGGATGATGTCGCCAACGCCCAGGCCATGCTGCTCGCCGAAAGAATCAGAAGTGAGCTTCCCGCGCTGCGCCTGCAGCTGCACTGCGGCGGCGGCAGCTTCAAGAGCCGCATCAAGAAGGCCGACAGGAGCGGCGCCCGCCTGGCGTTGTTGCTGGGCGAGGACGAACTGGCCCAGGGCCGCGCCACGCTGAAGTTCCTGCGCGAGGAGCGCGATCAACTGAGCCTGTCCCAGGATGCCCTGGCCGAGACCCTTGCCCCCCTGGTGAGCGGCGAGCGCGCCTGACCGAACCGCATTTTGCTGTATAAAGGAGACCGCCCGTGGCGGAGCTGAGAACCGAAGAAGAGCAGCTGGAAGCCATCAAGCGCTGGTGGAAGGAGAACGGCACCGCGCTGATCGCCGGCGTAGCCATCGCCATCGCCGGTGTGGTGGGCTGGAATGCCTGGCAGAACTATCAGGACAACCAGGCGGAAGCGGCCTCGATGCGCTATCAGCACCTGGTCAGCCTGGCCGACGGCGGTGAAGTCGGCGAGGCCCGCAATCTGGTCGGCGAGATCACCGACAATCACGGCCGTACGCTGTATGCCGACCTGGCCCGTCTGATCGACGCCCGTCTCGCCGTGGACGAGGGTGACCTGGGCGAAGCCCGCCGAGTCCTCGAGAGCGTGATCGAATCCAGCGGACGCGCTTACGTACAGGGGCTGGCACGCGTGCGCCTGGCGAGGCTGCAGGTAGCCGAAGGTGACGCAGAAGCCGCGCTCGATACCCTGTCACGTGACGTCCCGGCGGCCCTGGCCGCCCAGCAGGCCGACGTGCGCGGCGATGCCCTGCACGCCCTGGGCCGCAACGACGATGCCCGCCAAGCCTGGCAGGAGGCCCTTGCGGTCGCCGAACAACGCAATCAGCCGATCTACGGCGTCCAGCTCAAGCTCGACGCCCTGGGTGCCGAAGAGGCCACGCTATGAAGACGACACAAACGCGCAAGTCATCCCTGGCTCGCAAGTCCTCCCTGGCCCTGGTGGCTACCCTTGCACTCGGCCTGCTGGCCGGCTGCGCCAACAAGGCGGAACCGCGCTACAGCCCCAAGGAGCTGCAGCGCTTCGACGCCCGCGCCGAGCTCGACACCGATTGGCGCCAGCGGGTCGGCCGGGGCCTGGGACGGGCTACCTATCCCATCGCGCCGTCGCTCGATAACGGCGTGATCTACTCTGCCGACGAGCGCGGCCGGGTCATGGCCATGGACGCCCAGAGCGGCGAGCGCCGCTGGCAGACCGACCTTGAGGTCGGCATTTCCAGCGGCCTGACCGCCATCGCCGGGCAGGTCTATCTCGGCACCCGCAACGGCGAAGTGCTGGCACTGAGCCAGTCCAGCGGTGACGTCAGCTGGCGCGCGCGCGTCTCCAGCGAAGTGCTCGCCCCGCCACAGCCCAACAACGAACTGCTCATCGTGCAGAGCGTCGACGGCACCGTCACGGCGCTTGACCGCCTCACCGGGCGCGAGCGCTGGGTCCACACCACCACCGAACCCGCCCTCACACTGCGCGGCACCGGCACGCCCACGGTCATCGACCCGGTGACCTTCGCCGGCTTTGCCAACGGCCGCCTGGTCACGCTGGACAACCGCAGCGGCCAGCCGCTGTGGGAGCGGCGCATCGCCGTGCCCCGTGGGCGCAGCGAGATCGATCGCATGGTCGACCTGGGTGGCCAGCCGGTGCTGACACCCGACGGCCGGCTATTCGTGACCAGCTACAACGGCCGCCTGGTGGCCCTGGAAGCACCCACTGGCGAAGTCCTGTGGGAGCGCGAGCACTCCAGCTTCCAGACCCCGGTGCTGGTGGGCGACCGCCTGTTCACCGTTACCGAAGCCAGCCACGTGATTGCCTTCGACTCTCGCACCGGCGAAGAGGTATGGCGCAACCGTGACCTGGAGGGCCGCTGGCTGACCTCACCGGCCTTTGCCGACGGCAACCTGGTGCTGGGCGACTTCGAAGGCTACGTGCACCTGCTCGATATCCAGAACGGTCGCTTCACGGCTCGCACCCGGGTCGACAGTTCAGGCATCAGCGTGCGCCCGATCACCGATTTCCGCCGTATCTACGTGCTGGCCAACAGCGGCCGTCTCGAGGCCCTGGAAATCAAACGATGACACCCGTGATCGCCCTGGTCGGCCGTCCCAATGTGGGCAAGTCGACCCTGTTCAACCGCCTGACCCGCAGCCGCGATGCCTTGGTGGCCGACTTTCCCGGGCTCACCCGTGACCGCAAGTACGGCAACGGTCTGCTCGGTGACAAGGCCTACACCGTCATCGATACCGGCGGCATCAGCGGTGACGAGGAGGGCATCGATGCCGCCATGGCCGAGCAGTCGTTGGCGGCCATCGACGAGGCCGACATCGTACTGTTCCTGGTCGACGCCCGGGCCGGCCTGCATGTGGCCGACGAAGCCATCGCCAACCACCTGCGGGTCAACCAGAAGAAGACCTGGCTGGTCGTCAACAAGACCGATGGTCTTGAAGAACACTCGGCCATGGCCGACTTCTGGAAACTGGGGCTGGGCGACCCTCGGCCCATCGCTGCCGCCCACGGACGCAACGTCACCAGCCTGATCGAGGAAGTGCTGGAGCCTTTCCCCGAACGCGACCTGAGCATTCCGGCGGATACCGGCACCAAGGGCATTCGCATCGGTGTCATCGGCCGGCCCAACGTGGGCAAGTCGACGCTGGTCAACCGTCTGCTCGGCGAAGAGCGGGTAGTGGTCTTCGATGAAGCCGGCACCACCCGCGATGCCATCGAGATCCCTTTCGAGCGGCGCGGCAAGCCCTACGTGCTGATCGATACCGCTGGCGTGCGGCGGCGCAAGAATGTCAGCGAGATTGCCGAGAAGTTCTCGATCATCAAGACACTGGAAGCGATCAAGGAGTGCCACGTCGCGATCATGGTGCTCGATGCGCGCAGCGGACTGGTGGAACAGGACCTGCACCTGCTCGACTACGTGCTGACCACCGGCCGCGCCCTGGTACTGGCGGTAAACAAGTGGGACGGCCTGGAGCAGGAAGCCAAGGAGAAGATGCGCGCCGAGATCAAGCGCCGCCTGGGCTTTGCCGACTACGCCGAGCTGCACTTCATCTCGGCCCTGCACGGCACCGCCGTGGGCGATCTCTACCCCTCCATCGAGCGCGCCTTCGCTTCAGCCAACAGCCACTGGTCGACCAACCGGCTCACCACCCTGCTGCAGGACGCCGTCAGCCAGCATCCACCGCCGCTGGTCCACGGTCGCCGGATCAAGCTGCGCATGGCCCATCAGGGCGGCAGCAATCCGCCGATCATCGTGGTGCACGGCAACCAGACCGAAGCCCTGCCCGAAGCCTACAAGCGCTTCCTGACCAACACCTTTCGCAAGGTACTCAAGGTGCGCGGCACGCCGATCCGCTTCGAGTTCCGCTCCGGCAACAACCCGTTCGACCCGCTGGCGGGCGCCAGCGACCGGGAGAAAGCCAAGCAGCGTGAACTGGGGCGCACCCGCGAAGCCCGCAACAAACGCCGCTGACCCTTGTCCAAGTGCCCGGCTGACAAGGCCGGGCACCATCGGTAGTGCATGAGCTACCCTGCTACCAACCCCATTTACTGACCCGCTTCGTCCAACAGGAGGAGCCGATGTTCCTGAGTCGCGTACTGTCGTTCGTCTCACCGCGCCGCCGCTGGCGCCTGTTTGCCCCGCTGAGTCTGGCCATGCTTCTCACCGGCTGCCTGGCCCTTCCCCAGACCGGTCTGTTCGCCTTCCGCCTCGCAGTGACCTCGCTCGGCATCGAGGACGTCCGCATCGGCCCCTACTCAATCCAGGCCGGCCTCGATACCAGCGACATCGCCTCGCTGGTGGCCTCCAGCCTGGGCATGGGCAGCCTGCCGATACAGGCCACCGTGGCCATGGGGCTGTCGCTTCCCGTCGGCATGCCGGCGGTGGAGATGTCAGGTTTCCGCTGGACCCTGGACGTGCCCGGCGCCGAGCCGGTAAGCGGCAACTATCAGCAGGACGTGACGCTGACCTCCGGCGACGACACCCGCCTGCGTCTGCCCGTGGCCTTCGACGTGCTGGCCACCGACACCCGGCGCCTGGCCCCCATGGTGGAACTCGCCACCCAACTGGCCAGCCAGGGCGAATTACCCGCAGGCAGCGAGCTGGCCATCACCCCGGGCAGCCTGCGCGGTCTCGGTGTGACGCTGCCGGCCGGGCTGTGGACACCGACCCTGCGCTTCGCCGTGGGTCCGGACGGCGAGCTGACCCCGCAGCGCTGATCATTTCGCCTGGCGCTGGGTTTCGTGCAACCGACGGCGGCCGACCCAGTGGCAGGCGAACTGCCAGGCGCCCCGCCCGCTGCGTCCGCCGCGCAGGGTGGCATAGCGGATCGCCTCGGCGCGAGCCTCGGCGTTCCAGTCCTGGGTGCCACCCAGCTGCGTGACCCAATGGCAGCAGGCCTCCAGATACGTTTCCTGATTGAAGGGATAAAAACCGAGCCAGAGGCCGAAGCGGTCTGAGAGCGAGATCTTCTCCTCCACCGCGTCGCCGTGATGCAGCTCCTCTCCCACCAGACGCGAACCCTCATTGTCGGCCATGGACTCAGGAAGCAGGTGGCGCCGGTTGGACGTGGCGTAGAGCAGCACGTTCTCCGGCGGGCCGGTCAGCGCCCCATCGAGTACGCTCTTGAGCGCCTTGTAGGCGTCGTCATGGCCCTCGAAGGAGAGGTCGTCGCAGTAGACCACGAAACGATGCGGCTGCTGACGCAGCTGCTCCACCAGCATGGGCAACCCGGCCAGGTCGTGGCGATCGACCTGCACCAGGCGCAACCCTTCCACCGCCAGGCTGTTGAGCAGGGCGCGGATCAACGATGACTTGCCGCTGCCACGGGAGCCCCACAGCAAGGCATGGTTGGCCGGCAAACCCTGCAGGAAGGCACGCGTGTTATCGACCAGCGCCAGCTTCTGGCGTTCGATGCCCAGCAGGTCGTCGAGCGACAGGGCATCGCGGGGCGGCACCGGCAACAGCCGACCGCCCAGCACATGGCGTTGCCACAGCGCGGCCACGTCACGCGTCCAGTCGACCTCCTGCGGAGCGGGCGGCAGCCAGTGCTCCACGTGATCCAACAGGCGACTCAGGCGTCGGCTCAGCTCGGCGTCCATCGTTGGCATCTCCTCGGGACTTTCACTGTTTACAGTTGACCTTACTACGGTTCGGGGTATCTTGTGGCGAACCGTTATCCCCCGTCCAGGGTCTCAGGTTCTGACTAATACGAGGAAAACTATCATGCGCTGGATTCGCTGCCTTGCCGTGGGTGCCCTGGCCCTCGCCGTAACCGCTTGCACCACTTCGCCGACCGGGCGTCAGCAGCTGACGCTGATGTCGGATGCGCAGCTCAACCAGATGGGTCAGGAAGCCTTCGAGCAATACCAGAAGGACCTGCCTCCGGCCGGCCAGGCCCAGCAGCGCTATGCGCAGTGCATCGCCGAAGCGCTTGTCGCCGTATTGCCGGAGCGTGAGCGCAACCAGGACTGGCAGATCCGCGTGTTCGAATCGGAACAGGCCAATGCCTTTGCACTGCCCGGTGGCTACATGGGTATCAATACCGGTCTGCTCAAAGTGGCTCGGGACCAGGATCAGGTCGCCTCGGTAATCGGTCACGAGATCGGCCATGTGCTGGCGCGTCACGCCAACGAACGCGTCTCGACCCAAACCTCGACCCAGTTGGCACTGTCGGTGCTGAGCTCCGCCGCCGGCATGCAGGGACCGGGTGGCGAGCAGCTGATGGGCGCCCTGGGCCTCGGCGCCCAGTACGGCATCATGCTGCCCTTCTCGCGCCGCCACGAGAGCGAGGCCGACGTTATCGGCCTGCGCCTGATGGCCGATGCCGGCTTCGACCCACGTGCCAGCATCGCGCTGTGGGAGAACATGGGCGCTGAGGGGGGGGCCCGCCCGCCCGCCTGGATGTCCACCCACCCCAGCCACGGTCAGCGTACCCAAGGGCTGCAGGCCGAGATGGACAATGCCCTGGCCCGCTACGAGCAGGCCCGCCAGGCAGGGCGGCAGCCAAATTGCCCGCGCCCCTAGGGAAACGCTGATTTATTGCTGCGCTCGATATCCTGCCCGTCGGCGGTGATCGGAATCCTCATGTAGCGAGCTACACTCCGGTTGACTCGAAACCTTCGGTTTCTCGCCCCTTCGGGGGCCATCCTCTGGATGTTTGTCGCTTCGCTCGGTTCTGCGCTCCGGCGGCGACCAGCCTCTCATCGCTCGCGGCATAAATCAGCGTCTCCCCAAGCCCTATTTCAACTTTGGAAAGCTGATGTTACGTCTTGGACTGCTGCTGTTGATTCTGCCCATCTTCGTACTGATGGGCGTGTATTTCTGGGAACTCAGCGACGTACGCGAATGCACCCTGGTCCAGAGCGGCTACTGGGACTACCTGGCGGGCGTATGCCGTGAAACACCCCAGCCTTTCGTTCCCTGGGTAGAGCGCCAGCCATGGCTGGTCAACGGCGGCATGCTGCTGTCGGTGGCTGGTGTGGTGATGTGCATGATTGGGCTGTATGTGAAGCGGCGTTGAGTGCCTGCCTGGCGAACCGTGCCTAGCCATCATCGGCTAGGTCGGTTTGCCCAAGGCATAAAGCGCCCGAGCCCGCTCCAGGTGCTTCTTCATTTCGCTGACCGCCTGCTCGGGCTCCGCTGCTTCGATACAGTCGATGATCCGCTCATGTTCCATGAGCGTGATCGCTTCATTGCCTTCCCAGTGCAGGATGCTGGCGTGAAAGCGGGCGAGCCAGCCTAGCATCGCCTGGCTGGTGGCGGTAAAGATCGGATTGCGCGTCATGCCGGCTATTGCCGTATGGAAAGCCATGTCGGCCTGCACAAAGGCCGCAGCATCCTCATTCAAATGACTGCGCTGCTCCGCCACCAGCTCCCGTAACCTCGCCACATCCTCAGGCGTCGCCTGGCGCGCCGCCTTCTCTACCATACCCAGCTCGAAGAAAGTTCTCGCCTCCTTCAACTGCTCCAGCGCCTGTGGGGAACTGGCCAGCATATGGCGTGCGGTCAGGTCTATCTGGGAAATCAGCCCCATCGCCGTGGGCTGCAACACCTTGGGACGCTGGCCATGATTGATCCCCACTAGGCCGATTCTCTCCAACGACTGCATCGCTTCACGAATCGCCGGCCGCCCTACCCCATAGGTATCCATCAACTCCCGCTCCGAGGGCAGGGTATCGCCTGGACGGTATTGCCCGGATTCGATCATCTCGTAGAGCCGGTCGAAGACCTCGTCGGACAGCTTGCGCCGGGTGATCTTGGGTGTCGGATGCATGTTTCTTCTCCTCGCAAGCCTCTGGACGACGGCCAACCCAGATGGAATCCAGCTGTGCCAGGCGCGCTGGCAGTCTATCGACATCACCCCGTGGCGCTCAAATACGACTAAAGCAGCATTTGACTAAGTGGTACAGATATTATGTCATCATACCAGTTGCCGGGCAACGCCTTCTTCCGCTTCGCGAGCCCGGCCGACACCGCCGCCTGGCTGGCGGTGACCCCTTCGATCAGGAGTCTCTCATGACCAAAATTGCGCTGATCGGTGCTGGCGGAAAGATGGGCTATCGCCTCTCCAGCAACCTGCAACGATCCAACTATGACGTCAGCCACGTGGAAGTCAGCGACGCCGGACGGGAACGCCTCGCCCAAGGCCTCGGCATTCACTGTGTGGATGCCGATCAAGCCGTGCCCGGCGCCGACGTGGTGATCCTGGCGGTGCCCGACAATCTGGTCGGCCGCATCGCCGAGGGCCTCTCGCCGCTGATGGCCGGTGGCACCATGGTGATTACCCTCGATGCCGCCGCGCCCTTCGCCGGCCACCTGCCGGAACGCGACGACCTGGTCTACTTCGTGACCCACCCCTGTCACCCACCGATCTTCAACGACGAGACCGATCCACAAGCCAAGCGCGACTTCTTCGGCGGCCATCTGGCCAAGCAGCATATCGTCAGTGCCCTGATGCAAGGCCCCGAGGAGATGTTCGCCCTCGGCGAGGAGATCGCGAGGACCATCTACGCCCCCGTGGTGCGTTCACACAAGGTTTCCGTGGAGCAGATGGCACTGCTCGAGCCGGGCCTGTCGGAAACCGTCTGCGCCACTCTGCTGGCGGTGATGCGCGAAGCCATGGATGAGGTCGTGGCACGCGGAGTGGACAAGCAGTGCGCCCGCGACTTCCTGCTCGGCCATATGAATATCCTCGCCGCCGTAACCTTCGAGGAGCAGCCCGGGGTGTTCTCTGACGCCTGCAACAAAGCCATCGAGAATGCCAAGCCACAGCTCATGCGCGACGACTGGAAGCGGGTCTTCGAGCCCGAGGAGATCGCCGAGAGCATCCGCCGTATCACCTGAGGTCAGCCTCGGGACACCGCCAGCACAATGACACAAGTACAACGACAACAATCAGGAGCCGACCATGAAGACCTACAGCCTCAAGAAGACAGCCATCGCCATTGCGCTTGCCCTTCCTCTGCTTCCGGGCGGCATCGCCCTCGCCGCACAGGAAATGAACCTGGCCTTCACTCCGCCGCTGAACTCCCACTACGGCGATGCCGGTCGCGCCTTCGCCGAGGAGATCGAACGTCTCAGCGACGGCGAGTTCAAGATCATTCTGCAGCCTGCCAGCGCCATGGGGGGCGAGCGCGACGTTCTCGAAGGATTGCAGATCGGTTCGGTGGAACTGACGCTGACTTCGACAGGGCCCATCGGCAACTTCATCCCATCAATCTATGCGCTGGATTTTCCCTTCCTGTTCCGTGACTACGAGCACGCTCATGCCGTACTCGATGGCGAGATCGGCCAGGAGCTGCTGGCGGAGTTCGAGAATGAGGGATTGATCGGCCTGGCTTGGGCCGAGAACGGCTTTCGGCACCTGACCAACAGCCTGCGCCCTGTCGAGACTCCCGACGATTTGCGCGGCATGAAGATTCGCACCATGGAGAACCGGGTGCACCTGGAAACCTTCCGCGAGCTGGGTGCGGCGCCGGCCCCACTCTCCTGGACAGAGGTGATCACTGCGCTGCAGCAGGGCACCATCGACGGTCAGGAGAATCCGACCCCGATCCTGACCGTCAACAGCATCTGGGAGATCCAGGACCACCTGACCCTGACCGGCCACGTCTACTCGCCGACCGCCGTGGTCATGTCGCAGATCTACTGGGATGGCCTCAGCGAGGAGCAACAGGGCTGGTTCCGCCAGGCGGCCCAGGCGGCAGCCCAGGCCTCCCGCGAGTCGGTCGCGCGTATCGAAGCCGAGGGCGTCGAGCTGCTACGCGAGAACGGCATGCAGGTAGTCGAAGATATCGACTACGAGCAGTTCCGCGCCGCCGTGCAGCCCGTCTACGACCGTTTCGCCGGCGAGTTCAACGGCGACCTGCTGGAGCGTATCCGCAACACCCAGTGATCCCCGACCGGGCGCCTCCTCCGGGCGGCGCCTCCTCCTGAATGACGAGGAGCGCCCTCATGTTCTCTCTGTTCAGTGCCCTGGCACAGGGATTGGTCAGGCTCACTCATAACCTCGCGGCCCTGCTGCTGGCCGTTGCCGTGGCCTTGGTCTTCTACCAAGTCTTCACCCGCTTCATTCTCGGCAACCCCGCGTCCTGGTCGGAAATCCTCGCCCGCGGCCTGATCATCTGGAGCGTATTCCTGGTCAGTGCCGCCGCCTTCTGGCACGGCGCCATGATCGCCATCGGCCTGTTCATCTCGCGCCTTCCAACACATCTGCGCATTCATGGCCATCGCCTGGTATGCGCCGCAGTGTTGACCTTGCTGGGTCTGCTTGTCTGGCAGGGCTACCTGATCACGGCAAGGGTCTCCCGCCAGCAGATCGCCATGCTCGAGATTTCCATGTCGTGGTTCTACGCCGCCATCCCGGTAGGCTGCGCCGCCGCCGCCATTGCCGTCATCGCACGTCAGCTTGTACGGGAGCAGGAACATCGCCGCGCTCGGCATGCCCCAGCCATGGGTGAGCGGCAGGCAGGAGAACACCCATGAACTTTGCCATCGGCTCCGTGCTGGTCGGGCTCTTCGCTCTCTCGATTCCCATCGCCGTCGCCATCGCCCTGGCTGCCGCCGCGGGCCTCTACTTCTTCACCAGCGTCCCTCTCCAGGTCGTGCCACAGCGGATGTTCGTCGGCCTCGACAGCTTTCCGCTGATGGCCGTGCCCTTCTTCATCCTCGCCGGCCACATCATGAGCAACGGTGGCATCGCCGCGCGCATGGTGGAGTTCGCCCGCTCCCTGGTCGGCGGCATCCAGGGTGGGCTGGCCTGCACCTGCGTGGTCACCTGCATGCTCTTCGCGGCCATCTCCGGTTCCAGCGTGGCCACCACCTTCGCTATCGGTGCCATCCTGATTCCCGCCATGGTACAGCGCGGCTACCCGCCCCCGATGGCCGCCTCGGTCCAGGCCTCCTCGGCGGAACTCGGCATCATCATTCCCCCCTCGGTGCCGTTGATCCTGTATGGCGTCAGTACCGAGACTTCGATTACCCAGCTGTTCATGGCCGGCTTCGGCCCTGGGTTGCTGATCGGCGCTGCACTGATCCTGATGATCGCGATCTGGTGCCGCATCAAGGGTTACGGTACCCGGGACGGCGAGCTGCGCAGCCCGATCTGGCCCGCCTTTCGCCGCGCCTTTCTCGCCCTGCTGATGCCGGTCATCATCATCGGGGGAATCTATGGCGGCATCTTCACACCCACCGAAGCCTCCGCCGTGGCAGTGGCCTATGGGCTGTTCCTGGGCATGGCGGTCTACCGCACCATCTCCCTGCAGGATCTGCCGAGGATCTTCCGCGAGAGCGCCATGTCCGCGGGTGCCGTCATGCTGATCATTGCGGCAGCTTCGGCCCTGAGCTTCGTCATCGGGCGTTCGGGGCTGGCCACGGACATCGGCGCCTGGGCCCAGAGTTCCTTCGACAACCGCTATACCTTCCTGCTGGCGATCAACATGCTGCTGCTGCTGGTGGGGATGTTCATCGAGACCTCGGCCGCCATCCTGATCCTGGCGCCGATCCTGGCCCCCATCGCCATTGGCTTCGGCATCGACCCGGTGCATTTCGGCATCATCATCGTGGTCAACCTGGCCCTCGGCATGTTCACCCCACCGCTCGGCGTCAACCTGTTCGCCGCCGCCCAGGTTGCCAAGCTGCCGGTGGAGCAACTCTTCCGCTACCTGCTGCCGCCGGTACTGACCATCATCACCTGCCTGATGCTGATCACCTATGTGCCATCTATCTCCCTGCTGCTGCGCGACCTGCTCTATTGAGCCGCGCCCCTAATGCCCCCGGAGCTGCCAGGATGAGTGACAGAATCCACGCCCACTATTTCGTCGAAACCCCCTATGACCTCGAGCATGCCACCCAGGTAATGGCCGGTGAACAGTCTTCGGGCACCTTTACCCGTCTGGCCAGCGAAACCGATGCCCTGCGCGAGGCGCACGGTGCCAGGGTCGAGTCCATCCAACACCTGGAAGTCGTCAATTGCCCCTCGCTGCCGATGCGTGCAGACCTGGCACCAACAGCCCGACGCGGTTACCAGCGCGCTCTCGTCGAACTCTCCTGGCCCCTCGCGAACCTCGGCCCGTCGCTGCCCAACCTGGTTTCGACAGTCGCTGGCAATCTCTTCGAGCTGAAGGAGTTCTCGGGCCTGAGGCTTCTCGATCTCGAGCTTCCTACTGCCTTCGCCGAGGCCTATCCGGGCCCCCAGTTCGGCACCGCGGGGACCCGGTGGCTCAGCGGCGTAGAGCAGGGACCACTGATCGGCACCATCATCAAGCCGAGCGTCGGCCTGACGCCCGCCCAGACCGCCGCGATGGTGCAGCAACTGATCGAGGGCGGCATCGACTTCATCAAGGATGACGAACTCCAGGCCAATGGTCCCCATAGCCCGCTCAGGGCGCGGGTCGATGCGATCATGCCGCTGATCAACGCCCACGCCGAACGCACCGGGAAGAAGGTGATGTACGCCTTCAACATCAGCGGAGACATCGACGAGATGCGCGTACACCACGACTACGTGGTCGCCGCCGGCGGCACCTGCGTCATGGTGGCGATCAACAGCGTCGGCCTGGCCGGCGTCGCCCACCTGCGCCGCCACTGCCAGGTCGCCCTGCATGGCCACCGGGCCGGCTGGGGGCTCTTCAGTCGCTCGCCGCATGTGGGCATCGGTTTCGCTGCCTATCACAAGCTGTGGCGCCTGGCCGGCGTCGATCATCTCCACGTCAACGGCCTACGCAACAAGTTCAGCGAGGCGGATGACAGCGTCATCGCCAGCGCCCGGGCCTGCCAGGCACCGCTGTTCGGGCCGGCCACGCCGGACTACACGGTGATGCCGGTCTTCTCCTCGGGGCAGAGCGCCGTCCAGGTGGAGGATACCCATGCGGCCTTGGGCAACAGCGACCTGATCTACTGCTGCGGCGGCGGCATCATGGCCCATCCCGGCGGCATTGCCGGCGGCGTGGCCAGCCTGCGCCAGGCTTGGGAAGCGGCCGCCGCCGGCATCGCCCCGGAGGTCTACTCACGCGATCACGTCGAACTCGCCCAGGCCATGGAGAGCTTCCGCTGATGTCTTCTTCACTGCTGCTGTCGTACTACGGTGACGATCTGACCGGTTCCACCGACGTCATGGAAGCCTTGAGCCTCGGCGGCATTGCCACCGTACTGTTCCTCGACCTGCCCAGCGATGAGCAGTTGGCACGCTTCGCCGATTGCCAAGCGATCGGGCTCGCCGGCACCAGCCGCAGCGAGACGCCCGCGTGGATGGACGACCATCTGCATCATGCCCTCGCCTGGCTGCGGTCGCTCGACGCCGCACTCTGCCACTACAAGGTCTGCTCGACCTTCGACAGCGCACCGGAAGTGGGAAATATCGGCCGCGCCCTGGAGATCGGCCAGGCGCTGTTCGACCAGGCGTGCGTGCCGCTGGTGGTGGGGGCTCCGCAGTTGAAGCGCTATACCGTCTTCGGCCAGCACTTCGCCATGTTCGACGGCGAGGCGCATCGTCTCGACCGTCATCCGGTGATGAGCCGTCATCCGGTCACCCCCATGGGCGAGGCCGACCTGCGTCGCCACCTGTCTGGCCAGACCGCCCTCTCCATCGGCCTGGCGGACGTATTGTGTCTCGCCCAGCCGGATATCGACGAGCGCATCGACCGGCTAAGCGCAGTCCATCAGGCGCTGCTCTACGATGTACTCGACATGCGACACCAGGCCGAGGTCGGGCACCAGCTGTGGCGCACCCGCCAGCCCAAGGGCGGCTACGTGGTGGGCTCGTCCGGTGTCGAATACGCGCTGCTCGAGGCCTGGCGCCGGCAGCAGCAAATTCCCGCCGCGGCGCCTTCCTTTCCGCCGCCGAGGGCGGTGGAAAAACTCGCCGTGGTATCGGGTAGCTGCTCGGAGGTCACGGCCCGCCAGATCCGCTGGGCCGAAACCAACGGCTTCCGCGCCATCGCGCTGGATGCGGAAGGACTGATCAGTGACGAACGCGGCGAAGACATCATGCAGGCCGCGCTGGAGGCGGCCAATGGCGCCCTGGCCGATGGCATGAGCGTGATCCTGCATACCGCCATGGGGCCAGAGACGAACGCCTCGGCGATAGCAAAGGGGGGCTCGCAGGCACGCCATCGCATCGGCCGCTCGCTGGGGCAACTACTGCGCCGGCTGGTCGAGATCCATGGGCTGCGCCGGGTCGCCATCGCCGGCGGGGATACCTCGAGCCACGCCCTGCGCGAGCTGCGAGTCCACGCCTTGACCATCCGCCTACCACTACCGGAGACGCCCGGCTCACCGCTGTGTCGTGCCTACAGCGACGAACCGGGCTTCGATGGGCTCGAGGTGGCGCTCAAGGGCGGGCAGGTCGGCTCGGATGCGTACTTCGGCAATATTCGCGATGGGCGGGCATGAGCCGCCGATTACAACCCCGCGCGCAGCGCCTCCCGCACCGAGTCGGTCTCGGGACGCTTGCCGCGCCATTGAAAGAAGGATTCGGCGGCCTGCTCCACCAACATGCCCAGGCCATCGAAGGTGTGCGCGCCACGCTTGGCGGCCCAGCGCAGGAAGACGGTAGGCTCGGCGCCGTACATCATGTCGTAGGCGGTGGCTCCCGCGGCGAACAGGCCGTCGGGTAGCGGCGGCAGGTCGCCGGCCAGGCTCGCGCTGGTGCCGTTGATCACCAGATCGAAGGGGCCGGCCACGGCGTCGAAGCCGCCACCACTGATCGTGCCGAGGTCGCGGAAGTCGGCAGCCAACGCCTCGGCCTTCTCGGCGGTGCGGTTAGCCACCAGCAGGCTCGCAGGTCCCGCCGCCAGCAGCGGCTCCAGCACGCCACGTACCGCCCCGCCGGCGCCGAGCACCAGGATACGGGCACCGGCCAGAGCGACCCCATGGCGCCCGAGGTCGCGTGCCAGGCCGATGCCGTCGGTGGTGTCGCCATAAGTGAGGCCATTCTTGCCCAGCAGCAGGGTGTTCACCGCCCTGGCCCGCTGTGCACGCTGGCTCAGGGTGTCGCAGAGCCGAAACGCCTCCTCCTTGAACGGCACGGTGACGTTGGCCCCTCGCCCCCTTTCGGCCGTGAAGCGGCGCCAGGCGCCGGCGAAGTCGTCCAGCGGCGCCGCGATGGCGGTGTATTCGATATCTTCACCGGTCTGCTCGGCGAAAGCGGTGTGGATCGCCGGCGACTTCGAGTGCGAGATGGGATTACCAAAGACGCAGTAGCGGTCAGTCATGGGTTAGGCTCCTCTTCCCCCAGCCAGTCGCGTGGATGGAGATACTCCCGATACAGCACCTCTTCGGCGCTGCCCGGCTGCGGCTGCCAGCCATACTCCCAGCGTGCCAGGGGCGGCATCGACATCAAGATCGATTCGGTGCGCCCGCCGCTCTGCAAGCCGAACAGGGTGCCGCGGTCCCACACCAGGTTGAACTCCACGTAGCGCCCACGGCGGTAGAGCTGGAAATCGCGTTCGCGCTCGCTCCAGGGCGTATCGCGGCGGCGCTGCACGATGGGTAGGTAGGCCTCGAGAAAGGCGTCGCCCACGGTGCGCTGGAAAGCGAAGCTGGCGTCGAAGTCCCACTCGTTGAAATCGTCGAAGAACAGCCCACCCACGCCGCGGGTCTCCTCGCGATGCTTGAGATAGAAGTAGTCGTCACACCACGCCTTGAAGCGTGGGTAGACATCCTCACCAAAAGGGGCGCAGGCATCGCGGGCCACCCGGTGCCAGTGCACCACGTCCTCGCGCACCGGATAGTAGGGCGTCAGGTCGAAGCCGCCGCCGAACCACCATACCGGGGCCTCACCCGCTTTCTCGGCGATGAAGAAGCGCACGTTGCCATGGCTGGTGGGCACGTGGGGGTTCTCGGGATGCAACACCCAGGAAACGCCCACCGCATGGAAACCGCGGCCGGCGAGCTGGGGCCTGGCGGCGGTGGCCGAAGGCGGCAACTGATCGCCATGAACGTGAGAGAAATTGACCCCGCCCTTCTCGAATACGCGGCCATTCTCGATCACCCGCGAGCGGCCGCCACCGCCGGCCTCGCGCTGCCAGCTCTCCTCACGAAAGCCGGCGCCGCCGTCCTCGGCAGCGAGGCCAGCGCAGAGCCTGTCCTGAAGGTCGAGCAGGTAGCTCTTCACCGTTTCGAGATTGGCATGCGCCATGTCGTCTTCCTGTGCTTCCGATGCGTGTCATTCGCGAATGTGCGCCCAACCTGCCGGCCACCCGGAGACGCCGCTAGGTGCCCTCAGGCTCTCAGCACCCGACCACTGCGTAGATCGCGGATGGTACTGGGCCCGTCAAGCCCGCCCAGTTCCCCCTCGACGACGACATCGAGTTCGTCGCCGAAGATACTGCGGACCTCGGCGGCACTCATGGCCGAGGGTTCGTTGGCCTTGTTGGCCGAGGTCGACACCAGCGGGCCACCGAAGGCCCGACACAGGGCCGCCACCCCCGGGTGGGCGCTGACCCGCAGCGCGACGCAGTCGTGGCCACCGCGTACCAGCGCATGGGTACGCCCATTATGCGGCACCAGCCAGGTGTTGGGGCCGGGCCAGCTGGTGATCAGCGGAGCGTGCAGCTCCGGCGCCAGACCTTCGAGCCAGGGCGCGAACTGCCCAATGGAGGCTGCTACCAGGATCAGCCCCTTGGCCGGGTCACGCTCCTTGAGCCGCAGCAGATGGGCCACGGCCTCGTCGTTGTCGGGGTCACAGCCCAGTCCCCACACACCCTCGGTAGGGTAGGCAATCACACCGCCAGCGCGCAGCGCGGCAACGGCTGCATCGAGCGATTCGGCCACGGTCATGTCTCCTGCCAAGTCATTCAGTACAGCAACCGCCGGCAGAGTACCGCAGCGGTTCTGATGAGGGCTCTCATGCTAACACGCCTAGGCGCCCTCAGGCAGGCGCACCCAGCCGCCTGGCGCCTGGGCGGCCCGCCCCTCGAGTTCGAGCTCCAGCAGGCGCCGTTGGCAGTCGGGCACGGCCAAGCCGGTCAGGTTCACCAAGGCATCGAGTGGCGAGGGTGCATCGCTGAGCCAACGCAACAGTGGATCGCCGCCGCCGGCGTCCTGCGATGCCATCTCCTGGGGTCGAGCCAGGGCGGGGCTCGAGGCCGCCCACTGGGTCAACTCCTCAAGGATATCGTCGACGTGGCGCACCAGTACGGCTCCCTGGCGGATCAAGCGCAGGCAGCCACGAGCCTGGGGGTTGTGGATCGAGCCGGGCAGCGCGAAGACCTCGCGGTTCTGCTCCATGGCGAGCCTGGCGCTGACCAGGGAGCCGCTCTTCTCGGCGGCTTCCACCACCAGCACGCCCAGCGAAAGGCCTGTAACGATACGGTTGCGTCGCGGAAAGAATGCCGGCCGCGCCGCCGTACCGGGAAGATGCTCCGAGAGAATCAGCCCACCGCGGTCGAGCAGTTGCTGATAGAGCTGCGCATGGCGCGGTGGATAGATCACGTCGACGCCGCAACCCAGTACCGCCACGCTGCGCCCACCGGCTTCCAGCGCAGCCTGCTGGGCGGCACCGTCGACGCCCAGTGCCAGGCCGCTGACGACGCACCAGTCGCGTCGGGCCAGCTCACGGCCAAAGGCCGCGGCATTGGTCAGCCCCTCGCGGGTGGGCCGACGCGAACCAACGATGGCCAGCCGCGGCGGCTGCAGCGCGGCCAGGTCACCCAGGGCCCAGAGCACCGGCGGCGGGTCGCCGATCTGCTCCAACAGGGCCGGCCAGGCGGGATGCCCTGGATGCAGCAGATGGCGGGCAGGCGCGGCCGCGAGCCAGGCCAGGTCGGCATCTACCGCCTGGGTCAGCGGGCTGCGGGAAGGGTGATCGAGCCATAGCCGCAGTGCCATGGCCGCCGGGCTCGGCAAGCGAGCCAGCCAGCCGGCGGGCCACTCCGGGGCGACGGACAGGATCTCTGCCAGTCGCGAAGCGCCCATTCCGGGCAGCCGCATCAATGCCAGCCAATCGCGCTGGCTCGGCATACGCTGCGCTTCGCTCACCGCTGAGCCACCCCCACCCCGCGGCGGGGGTTGTAAACGCGATCGCCGACCTCGAGGGAGCGGGTCGCCCGCATCACCAGGCCATAGCTCATCCTTTCGTAGGGCCGGAACACCATGATCAGCCCGGCATCGGTACCGGGCAGGCGCAGCGATTCGCCGGTGCGCGGGTCGACGACGCGCTCGCCCTGCTGCTCGACTTCGAGCACATGGCCCGTTTCGAGCCCGTCGCGGCGGCCTCGGTCCAGCGCCACCACCTGCAGCCGGCCGATGAAACGCACGCCCCCTGGCACGGCGAGGATAGTGCCGTTGACGTCATGATCCGGCGCGCGGGGCACGAACTCACTGGCCAGCTCGCGCTCTTCCAGCGGCAGCACGATGTCATCGTTACGCACCTCCTGGCTGGCGGAGAGAACCTCCATGATGGCAATATCCCCGTCACTGCGCTCGGCCCGGGCGCGCCCGATGCTGATCAGCTCCAATCCCAGGGTCTCGCCGGTTGCAGCGTCGCTGTAGCGATCGCCAATGCGATAGATGCCGTAGCGCTGTGCACGCTGCAGCTCGCCGCGGGCATAGATCCGATCGCCGGCACCGCTGATGATGCGACGATCGTTGCCGGCCACCACGTAGGCGAGCTCATCCAGGGTTTCAGGGTCGTCGATGACCCGATGGTCGCGCAGGAAGTGACGGACCGTGTCGAGAGGAATCGGTTCGATCGCCTCGCGTACCGGGATGCGGCGAACCTCGGGCGATAGCCGCACTTCACCCTGGCCGCGTTCGAGCCCCAGGCACGGGCGGCCATTGCAGTCGTACAGATAGACCACGTCGCCGGGGTAGATCAGGTGCGGATTGCGGATCTGCGGGTTGACCTGCCACACCTCCGGCCACTGCCAGGGATGGCGCAGAAAACGTCCCGAGATATGCCAGAGGGTATCGCCACGCACAACCGTATAGCGGTCCGGCGCGTCGCTGCGCAGCCCCTGCTCCCAACTGAGCCCCTGAGCCTGGGCCAGCGAAGCCGCCAGCAGCAGGGCAAGGCCGGCCCCCAACGCCCATGCTCGACTCAGCGGGCCATCCTGCCGCCGCTTTGCATTCTCGTCCATCCCGCCACCCCCATGCCCTCGGCGCTGCCGCCCTCACCCGACCACGCCGGGAACCGGCGTGTCGTGCTATAGTCCAATGCTATTGAATTGATATGCACGCCAGCGGTTTCACCCTGGCCTGCCGCCCCTTAGAATAGGGGCAATTCCCGAATGACAGCATAACGGTGGTTCCAACGCCATGGCCAAATTGACGATTCTCGAATTTCCCGACGAGCGGCTGCGCACCAAGGCCGCGCCGGTCGAGACGGTCGATGACGAGGTGCGCCGGCTGGTCGACGACATGCTCGAGACCATGTACGATGCCTCCGGCATCGGACTTGCCGCCACCCAGGTAGACGTCCATCGTCGCGTGATCGTGATGGATGTCAGCGACGACAGGGCCAACCCTCTGGTGCTGATCAACCCGGAATACACGCCGATCGGTGACGAACGCGAGCTGATGTCCGAGGGCTGCCTGTCGATCCCCGAGTATTATGCCGAGGTGCCGCGAGCGCTCAAGGTGCAGCTCAAGGCGCTGGACCGCGACGGCAAGCCCTACGAGCTCGAGGCCGAAGGGCTGCTGGCTCACTGCATCCAGCACGAACACGATCATCTCGAAGGCATTCTGTTCGTCGATTACCTGTCAGCGCTCAAGCGCGACCGCGTCCTGAAGAAGATGCAGAAGCGACACAAGCTGATGCAATCCGCCTGAATCCCGTAGCACACCGACCCTGAAGGCTGACGCGAACCGCGTCAGCCTTCGTCGTTTGGGGCCGTCTCCGTTATGATGGAGTGGACCCATCCACTGGCAAGGCTCGACACATGTCCCGTCCCCTGCGCGTCATCTTCGCCGGCACTCCCGATTTTGCCGCTGCCAGCCTAGCTGCCCTGCTGCAGAGCCAGCACAGGGTGGTGGCCGTCTACACCCAGCCCGACCGGCCGGCCGGCCGAGGTCGCAAGCTGACCGCCAGCCCGGTCAAGTCGCTCGCCCTCGAGCATGACCTGCCGGTCCGCCAACCCGAGAGCCTGAAGTCCGCCGAGGTCCAGGCCGAACTGGCCGCCTTCGAAGCGGACATCATGGTGGTGGTCGCCTACGGCCTGATCCTGCCCCAGGCGGTACTCGATGTTCCCCGGCTGGGCTGCCTCAACGTTCACGCCTCGCTGCTGCCGCGCTGGCGCGGTGCCGCGCCGATCCAGCGCGCCATCGAGGCCGGCGACAGCGAGAGCGGCGTGACCATCATGCAAATGGACGCCGGGCTCGACACCGGCGCCATGCTGCTCACGCGACGCACGCCTATCACCGCGGCGACCACCGGCGGTGAGCTGCACGACACCCTGGCCACGCTCGGCGGCGAGGCGATGGTCGAGGTACTCGACGCGCTGGCAGGCGAAGGACTTGCCGCCACACCCCAGCCGCTGGAGGGCGTGACCTATGCCGCCAAGCTCTCCAAGGCCGAGGCCGAACTCGATTTCACCCGTCCGGCCAGCGAGCTTGCCGCCAGGGTGCGCGCCTTCAACCCCTGGCCGGTGACCTGGTGCGCCTTCGGCAGTGAGCGGCTGCGGCTGCTGATGGCCGAAGCGATGCGCCTTCCCGATGACGAATCCGCCGCCACACCGGGCACCTTGCTCAAGCATGATGCCGACGCCCTGCGCATCGCCTGTGGCCCGCAGGGTAACGAGGTACTGCGGGTCACCCGCGCCCAATTGCCGGGAGGCAAACCACTGCCGGCCCGCGACCTGCTCAACGCTCGCAACGAGAGGCTCGCCCCAGGGCGAATCCTGGGCCAGACCAGCGAGGAGAGCGCCTGATGCATCGCTCCACGCCCTCCACCCGCGCCGGCAAGAACGTCCAGGACGGCGGCCAGGCGGTGCGCGCCAGCGCCGCCCGCGCGCTGGTCCCGGTGATCACCGGCAAGGGCTCGCTCAACGAACTGGACGATCATCAGGTGGTGATTCGCGACCGGGCACTGTTCAAGGCGATGTGCTATGGCGTTTGTCGCACACTGCCGCGCCTCGAGGCATTGGCCGAGCGCCTGCTCAAGACACCGTTCAAGGCCCGTGACGCCGACATCCAGGCGCTGCTGCTGCTGGGCATCTACCAGTTGCTCTACCTGCGCATCCCGGCGCATGCCGCCGTGGGTGAGACCGCTGGCGCCGCGCGCCAGCTCGGCAAGGAGTGGGCGACACGCGTGTTGAACGGCTGCCTGCGCCGGCTCACGCGGGAATCCGCGGCACTGCAGGCCGAGGTCGACCAGGATCCGGCGGTAGCCATGCTGCATCCCCGCTGGCTGCTGAAGGTGCTGCGTCAGGCGTGGCCCGATGACTGGCGCGCCATTGCCGAGGCCAACAACCAGCCGGGGCCGATGACGCTGCGTATCAACCGCCGCCGTGGCGACCGGGAAGCCTATCTGGCAAAACTGCTGGAGAGTGGCATCGAGGCAAGGCTATGCGCGCACTCGCCCGATGGCCTGACCTTGGAAAAACCCTGCGACGTGCAGACGCTGCCTGGTTTCGCCGAGGGTGACGTCAGCGTACAGGACGAGGCCGCCCAGCTCGCCGCCGAACTGCTGGGGCCTGCGCTGGCACCACGCCCCGGCGGTCGGGTGCTGGACGCCTGCTGCGCTCCCGGCGGCAAGACGGCCCACCTGCTCGAGCTGTTCGACATCGAACTGCTAGCGCTCGACAGCGACGCCGTACGCCTGGCCCGGGTCGAGGAGACTCTGGAGCGACTCGGCCTTTCGGCCACGCTGGTGCATGCCGATGCCACCGCTCGCGATTGGTGGGACGGTACGCCCTTCGATGCCATCCTGCTCGATGCGCCCTGCTCCGGCACCGGCGTGATTCGTCGCCACCCCGATATCAAGCGGCTGCGGCGCCCCTCCGACATCGCCAAGCTGGCCGAGCTGCAGGCGCACCTGCTCGACAACCTGTGGCCGCTGCTGCGTCCGGGCGGTTCGCTGCTGTATGCCACCTGCTCGGTATTGCGTGAGGAGAACGACGAGCAGGTCCGCGCCTTCCTCGAGCGCACCCCCGACGCCAGCATCACCACGCCCGCAGAAGTGAGCTGGGGCCGCGTGGTGGGTCCCGGGCGCCAGTTGCTGCCCGAGCCCGACAGTCACGACGGCTTCTTTTATGCCAGACTGAAGAAGCGGAGTTGAACCCGACTCCGCCCATCGTTCACACGAGCAAGGAGCACCCATGAGCGATCATGTCTACAAGCATATCGAACTGACCGGTTCTTCCGAGAAGAGCATCGAGGACGCCATTCAGCGCGCTCTCGACAAGGCTTCCCAATCCCTTCACGGCATGCGCTGGTTCGAAGTGACCGATACCCGCGGGCATATCGAGAACGGCCGTGTCGGCCACTGGCAGGTCACTCTCAAGGTGGGCTTCACCTTAGACTGACGGCGGACAGCACCATACGCACCTGTTACATCACCTTCGGCTGGTTTATGCTAGCCACGGATGCTGCGGCGCCATAACGGCGTCGCAGAGTCGTTTGATGGGCATGACAGCATATGAAGATCATCATCCTGGGCGCCGGCCAGGTCGGCGGCACGCTGGCCGAGCACCTGGCCCGCGAGGAGAATGACATCACGGTGGTGGACACCGACGGCGAACGGCTGCGCGAGCTGCATACCCGGCTCGA
>NZ_JAXQPR010000006.1:0-393165 GCF_046723295.1 Halomonas sp. A29 | reverse complement strand
ATCGTCGGGCTGGCCCACAGCCCCATCGCCCAGCGGCGCATGGCACTCTACCGCGGCGTGGTCTCGCTGCCGTTCGACACCAGCACGATGGCGGCCAGCGAACTCAACGACCGGGCGCTGGCGCTGCTGGTGGAGAAGGGGATTGCCGAAGCGGGGGATCATGTCATCCTGACCCGGGGCGATCACATGAACGCCCACGGTGGGACCAATACCCTGAAGATACTCGAGGTAGGCCAGCCATGACCGATAGCCGCCCCCCGCGCAGCGTGCGGCGCACCCTGCCGGCACGCAAGCGCATCGCCCTGATCGCCCATGATGGCAAGAAGAGTGAGCTGCTCGAATGGGTCACCCGCTGGCGCGACACCCTGGTCGAGCACGAACTGGTGGGCACCGGCACCACCGCCGGGCGCCTCTCGGCAAGCCTCGGCCTCGAGGTGGAAGGGCTGATGAGCGGCCCGCTGGGCGGCGACCAGCAGATCGGCGCCCGCATCGCCGAGCAGCGCCTCGACCTGCTGGTCTTCTTCTGGGACCCTTTCGCGCCCCAGCCCCACGACCCCGATGTGAAGGCGCTGCTGCGCCTGGCCGCGCTGTGGAACGTGCCGGTGGCATGCAATGCCGCCAGCGCCGACTTCCTGGTCAGCTCGCCCTGGCTCGGCCAACCCTATGAGATGGCCATTCCCGACGCCGACGCCTGGATGGCCTCACGCAACCCACAATAACGAGAGATGGCGGGCCAAGCCCGCGCACGTGCGAGGAAATCATGTTCCAGCTTACCCGCAGCGTCACCTGGCAGGCACTCTTGCGGCTGCGCCAGGAAACCACCGACGACCGCATCCGCGATTACTTCAGCGCCGACCCCCAGCGCTTCGACAAGATGAGCCTGCGCGTCGGCGGGCTGTTCCTCGACTATTCCAAGCACCTGGTTTCCGAGGCGGTGCTGGCCAAGCTGATCGAGCTGGCCGACCACTCCGCGCTGGTACAGCGACGCGCGCAGATGTTCTCCGGCGACATCATCAACGTCACCGAGGACCGCCCCGTCCTGCACACCGCGCTGCGTAACATGGGCGAGGCCCCGGTAATGGTCGACGGCAAGGACGTGATGCCCGAAATCCGCCGCTCCCGTGAGCAGCTGCGCCAGTTCGCCGAGGCCGTACGCAGCGGCGAGTGGAAGGGCTACAGCGGCAAGCGCATACGCGACGTGGTCAATATCGGTATCGGCGGCTCCGACCTCGGCCCCAACATGGCCTGCCGGGCGCTGCTCAAGCACCGCCATCCCGAACTCAACTTCCACTTCGTCTCCAACGTCGACGGCGCCCATATCCAGAAGGTGCTGGCCCGCCTCGACCCGGCCTCCACGCTGTTCATCGTCTCGACCAAGACCTTCTCCACCCAGGAGACCCTGCTCAACGCCAAGACGGCTCGACGCTGGTTTCTCGACAATGCCGGCGAAGAGGCCGACATCGGCGCCCACTTCGTCGCCGCCTCCACCAACAAGAAGGCCGCCATGGCCTT
Organism: Halomonas sp. A29; assembly: GCF_046723295.1. Classification (NCBI taxonomy): domain Bacteria; kingdom Pseudomonadati; phylum Pseudomonadota; class Gammaproteobacteria; order Oceanospirillales; family Halomonadaceae; genus Halomonas; species Halomonas sp. A29. The sequence goes on along the minus strand of NZ_JAXQPR010000006.1, from coordinate 391,653 downwards.
CGGCGTGCGCGAGGAGAACGTGTTCGAGTTCTGGGCCTGGGTAGGCGGGCGCTATTCGATGTGGTCCTCCATCGGCCTGCCCATCGCCCTGGCGGTGGGCTTCGACGGTTTCATGGAGATGCTCCAGGGCGCCTACGAGATGGACCAGCACTTCCTCGCCGCGCCCTTCCGCGAGAACATGCCGGTGCTGATGGCCCTGATCGGCATCTGGCACATCAACTTCATGGGCGCCGAAACTCAGGCCATCGTGCCCTACGACCAGGCGCTGCATCAGCTGCCCTCGTTCCTGCAGCAGCTCGACATGGAGTCCAACGGCAAGTCGGTGGATATCTTCGGCCATCCGGTGGACTACAAGACCGGCCCCATCGTCTGGGGCCAGACCGGCTCCAACGGCCAGCACGCCTTCTTCCAGCTGCTGCACCAGGGCACCCGCTTCGTGCCGATCGACTTCATCGCCTCGCTCGAGCCGGAGCCGGGCATGGAGGAGCACCACTTCGCCCTGCTCACCAACATGCTGGCCCAGGCCAACGCCTTCATGGAAGGCAGTCAGCGCGGCAGCCGTCTCGACCCCTACAGCTGCCCCGGCAACCGCCCTTCCAGCGTACTGCTGCTCGACGAGCTGACGCCGAAGAACCTCGGCGCGCTGATCGCGCTTTACGAGCACAAGGTGTTCGTCCAAGGGGTGATCTGGAACATCAACTCCTTCGACCAGTGGGGGGTGGAGCTGGGCAAGCGCATCGCCGGCGAGATCAGCGAGCGTATCGACGAGCATAGCCAGGACTTCGACGCCTCGACCCAGGGCCTGCTGGCGCTGGTGCGCGAACGTTTCCGGGGCGAGCCCGAGGCTCCCGAGCCAGCCAAGGCGGGCAAGGCAGTCAGGAAAAGCCCCGAGAAGGCCAAGCGCTGAGCAACGGCTTGGCACAAGGCAGCGGGCCCGTCAGCCGTGGCGGGCCCGCACGAAGCGATCGCCCAGCCAGGCAGCGGCCAGCCACAGCGGCACGCTGAGCAAGACGTAGAGCAGCGCCAGGCCGGGCCGGCCGCTTTCGAGCAGATGCAGCGTTTCCAGGCTGAACAGAGAGAAGGTGGTAAAGCCGCCGCAGAAACCGGCCACCAGGAAGGGCTGCCAGCGGGCAGCCCTGCCACCGCCGTACAGGGAAGCGTGAGCGGCAAAGGCGGCGATCAGCCACGAGCCCAGCAGGTTGACGACCAGCGTGCCCCAGGGAAAGGCCGGCCCCAACGCGGCCAGCGTGCCCACCGATACCAGGTAGCGCGTGAGCGTGCCCAGGGCGCTGCCCAGCCCCACCGCCGCATAGACACGCCAACCGCTCATGCCAGCCACCCCGCCAGCCACCAGCCGAGAGCAGCCAGCGCCAGCCCCGCGACCAGGGTAACGGACAAATTGACGAGCGCAGCTCGTCGACGGCCACTCTGCCAAAGCGTCAGGCTCTGCAGGCTCAACGAGGAGACGGTGGTATAGCCGCCCAGCAGCCCTACCACCAGCAGCAACCACGAGCGCGCCAGGCCCGTCTCATGGGACAAGCCAAACCAGCCGACCAGCCCGCCCGCGAGCAGCGCGCCGCTGAGATTGACCGCGAGCGTGCCCCAGGGAAACGTCGTTCCCATCCGCCTGGCAAGCAGGTCGGAAACTGCCAGTCGCGCCATACCCCCGAGCGCCCCCCCTGCAGCCATCATCAGCAGTAGCCCCGTGCTCACGCTCACTCCACCCCCTTCGCTACCACAGAAAGCCGATGCTAGCCGAGTCGAAGCATGGGAACAAAAAAAGAAGCCATCCGGAGGGAGGATGGCCAAGAAGATAGTTCAGGGAATCGCGCCCTGGGGAAGGGCGCGAGACAAATATGACACAAGTACTAATATATGTACAATACCTGCATAACTAATTAACCGACATTCGTCCCACAAGCCTTAACGCCCTATCATTGGCGGGACGAAATACATATCGTTCACTGCCCGACACGCCCGAGACGGAGGTCATGCGTGATACCACACCGGATTGTTCCCTGGCTGTTCGGCTGGCTGATACTCGCCCTGTTGGTCGCCGCACCAGCCCTGGCCCAGCCTGCCGACAACGACGCCGTTCCCGCCCCGGAAGCACTTGCCGAGCTGCTCGAGAACGAGCAGACGCGGCAACAATTGATCGACCATTTGCGCCGCCAGGCCGCCGACCCCGCACTGGCCGCCGAGACCGGCCAGGCAGAGGAAGCGATATCGCTGCCCAGGCGGTTGGCCGAGATGACCAGCCGCGTCGTCAGTGATGTCGGCGGTGAGGTACGCAATCTCTTCGACATCGTGGCGGGGCTGTTCAGCGCCGATACCGATACCACCGCCCTGAACTGGGGCGATTTCACTACCGCGTTGGTCAATCTGGGCTTGGTCATCCTGGCCACCTTCGCCCTGTTCATGGGCTTTCGCCACCTATCACGGCCACTCTTCTCCCGACTGAGCCAGTGGTCGCGGCAGGAAAGCGGGCTCAACCCGATCATCCGCCTGGTGCTCTGCGTCGCCGTCGCGGCACTGATCGACGCGATGGTGGTCGCGCTGGCCTACGTGGGCGGTAACCTGATCGCCACTTTCGCCATCGGCGAGACCGGCGAGCTGTCGACCCGCGCCTCGTTGTTTCTCAACGCCTTCCTGATCATCGAGCTGATCAAGGCGGCCATGCGCATGCTGTTCGCCTCCCGCTACGAGGGGCTGCGGCTGCTGCCGATCAGTTCCAGCGAGGCTTCCTACTGGAACCGCTGGCTGGCGCGATTGATCGGTCTGGTCGGCTACGGCCTGCTGGTGGTAGTGCCGCTGGTCAGTTTCTATCTGGCGCCTACCCTGGGTCAGGGTATCGGCGCGCTGATCATGTTCGGCGCATTCATCTACGCCGTGGCGGTGGTGCTCAAGAATCGCACCCGCATTCGCGACGAACTCAACGGCATGGCGGCCCGCTCCGATTTCACTGCCACCCGGATCTCGCTGCAGCTGTTCGCCCGCACCTGGCACCTGTTCGCCCTGGCCTACTTCCTGATGGTGCTGGTATTGACCCTGACGCGTCCGGCGGATGCCCTGCCGTTCGTGCTCTTCGCCACGCTCAAGACCGTGATCGTGGTGGTAGTCGGCATGCTGCTCTCCAGCCTGCTGACACACAGCATCGGCCGGCGTATCCGCCTTTCCGACGACCTGCGCCGCAAGCTGCCGCTGCTCGAACCGCGGCTCAACAGCTACGTGCCCAATGCGCTACGGGTCATCCGCACCGTGATCCTCGTGGCGGTGGTACTGCTGGTGCTCAACGCCTGGGGCGCCTTTGATCTGGCCGCCTGGTATGCCTCTGAACCCGGCCGGGGGCTGGTCGGTACACTGGCCAGCGTGGCCGTGATCCTGCTGGTCGCCATTGGCATATGGCTGGCGCTGGCCAGCTTGATCGAGCACAAGCTCAATCCGGAAACGGGGACCGGCGAGCCCGACGCCCGTGCCAAGACGCTGCTGTCACTGTTTCGCAACGCCCTGGCCATCGCCCTGATCACCATGACCGGGATGATCGTGCTGTCCGAGATCGGCATCAACATCGGCCCGCTGATCGCTGGTGCCGGTGTACTCGGCCTGGCCATCGGTTTCGGCGCTCAGAAGCTGGTGCAGGACATCATCACCGGTATCTTCATCCAGGTGGAAAACGCCATGAACACCGGCGATGTAGTCACGGTAGGTGGCATCACCGGTACCGCCGAGCGCCTCAGCATCCGCTCAGTGGGCATTCGCGACCTGGCAGGGGCCTACCACATCGTGCCCTTCTCCAGCGTCGATACCGTCTCCAACTACATGCGCGAGTTCGGCTACCACGTCGGCGAATACGGCATCGCCTATCGCGAGAGCATCGACGAGGCGATCGTCGCCTTGCGCGAGGCCTTCGACGAGCTGGCTGCCGACGAGACTCACAAGATGAGCATCGTCGCGCCGCTGGAAGTGGCCGGCGTCACGGGGCTCGGCGACAGCTCGATCAACATCCGCGTGCGCATCAAGACCACGCCGGGTACCCAGTGGGGTGTGGGACGCGCCTACAACCGCCTGGTCAAGCTGCACTTCGACGCCAAGGGCATCGAGATCCCCTTCCCCCACACCACCCTCTACTTCGGCGTGGGCAAGGAGGGCGAAGCACCGCCGGCCAATGTGCGTCTGATGCAACAGAACTTCGACATCGACGGCCGTCCCGGCGGCCAGCCTCGCTCCGGCGAAAGCAGCCGCGAGGGCCAGGACGACCCGCGCTCGAAGCCGAACCCCGTGTTCAAGGGCGACTACGAGGAGAAGGACTGATCGCCAGCTCGAAGTAGGTAAATAGTCAGGAATACGAAAGGGGCGCCACGGCGCCCCTTTCGCATACCTCTATATTTTGTTCCCTGGGCCATGGCCCAAGCCAAGCGCCCAAGGACGACTCAATCCGCCGCCTTCCCCTTGTCGTCGCTCTGGGCATCGGCCAGCTCGGCGGGCTGGGGCAACGAGGGCAATGACTTGTCGAGCAGCTCGACGCTCTGGCGATAGTAGAGCTGGCTCTTGTTGTGCTCGCCCAGGTTGGCATAGAGCCGCGCCAGCTCGGCACACACCACGCCGCTGGGGCGCTGGCGCTGGCTCGCCTCGAAGTACTCCTGGGCCTTGCCCCAGTAGGCATTGCGCAGCGCCAGGCGACCCAGGGTGAGCAGCAGGTCGGGGTCGTTGGGGCGCTCCTGCAGCCACTTTTCGGCATGCACCAGCTGGCGCGCCGGATCGACGTTGAGCAACCCGTAGCGCAGCACCAGCCGCGTGTCCCAGTGCTCCTTGAGCGAGTGGCGCAGCAGGCGTTCGGCAATGCCCTCCTCGTTGCCGCGTACCAGGGCTTCGGTATAGAGCACCACCAGCTCCACGTTGCCGCGCAGCGGGTCTGGCATGTCGGCCCACAGGCTGCGAATGCGCTCGATGTTGCTTGGGTCGCGCGCCTCGTGAACCAGCAGCTCCTTGTAGGCACGCAGCTCCAGCTGGTTGCGCTCCTGAGGCGAGATCAGCTGGCGCGATGCCAGGCGCGGCATCAGCCGGCGCAGGCCGTCCCAGTCGTTGACGCTGAGGTAGGCCTGCTTGAGCTGCTTGAGCACCTGGGGGTGGTTAGGCATCTGCCTGTCGAGGCGGGTCAGAATCGCCAGCGCTTCCTCGTACTGCTGGCGATCCAGCATCAGTTGGACCTGCATCAGGCCCACCGCGCTGTCGGCTCCTTCGGTGGAGAGGTGGGCACGCTTGAGCAGCGTGTCCGCCTGCTCGTAGCGACCCTGGTAGTGGGCCGCCAGGGCAGCGGAGAGGTAGTTGACCAGCGGCGTGCTGGAGTCGTCGGCAGCCTTGACCAGCGACTTCTCGGCGCGCTTCCAGCGCCCTTCGGCCAGCGCTACCAGGCCGCGCACGGTGCGCTTCATGGCGTTGCGGTGGCGAGTTCGCCGGTTCCACACCTTGAGCCGGCTGACGGGATGGCTCAGGCGCATCAGTATCCGCAGCACGAAGTGCAGGATCAGGAACACCGCCAGCAGCAATATCAGGCCGAACCAGAACGAGGTCTGATAGGAAGTATCGCCCACCCGCACCAGCCAGTAGCCGGGCACCGACACCATCAGCTGGCCGAACAGCGCTCCCAGCGCCAGGCCGAGGAGAACGATCAGCAGCAATTTTCTCATGCCTCATCTCCCTGGCCGCCGCGCGAACCGAAACGACGCTCGATGAATTCGGCCAGGGCCTGCTGGGAGCCGCTGATGTCGGGCAGCTCGGGCTGGATGTTCTCGCCCTTGAGCTCCTCGAGCCGCTGCATGACCGCCTGTACCTCGCTGCGCTCGGTATCGTAGTAGCCTTCGATCAGCCCCAGTGCCTTGTCGAGGCTGGCCTCATACAGCTCCTGCTCCTCCTTGAGCAGCGCCAACTGAGCCTGCTCCAGCACCAGGCGTGCGCTCTGGCGCAGGTAGGACTCTTGTTCCGGCGTGACCAACCCCTCGAGCGCCTCGTCGTGATGGCGAATGACGACCAGCTCCTTGAGCTCCTGGCCGAAGCGCGAGAGCTGCTCCTGCCAGCCGCCGCTGGGCGCCTCCTCGATACCGGAGCGCGCCGGGATCTCCTCCAGTTCTCGCGACAGCGGCAACTGCGCCAGACGCTGCTGCTGGGCGTCCAGCGCCAGATAGATACCGGTACGGTCGACCTGCGGTACCGCATCGAGGATCGAAAGCTCCGAAGCGATGGCGCGGCGGATGGAGAGCAGCGCCGGATTGTCGGCCTCGTTCAGGCGGGCATCGGCGGTGCGCAGCAGTGCCGCGGCACCCTCCACGTCGCGCTCGAGCTGCAGACGCTGGTTGGCCAGGCGCAGCAGGTAGGCGGCCTCGGCGTGGATCCACTCACGCTCGTCGGTGTCCTGTTCGCGGGAGAGTTCCTCGAGCACCTGGTCCAGCGCACCGTCGACTTCACTGCGGTAGCTGGCGAATTCTCCCTGCATGGATTCGATCGCCTCGGAGAGCGCGGCGTCGCGCTCCTGCTCGCCGTTCTCGAACTGCTCGCGCAGGCTGGCAAGCTCGTCGGCGGATGCGGCAGTGCCGGCACGCTCCTCGAGTTCGGCCAGACGCTGCTGTTGGGCATCGAGACGTTCCCAGGCGTTCCAGGCGAAGAGGCCAGCGCCGATGCCGAGGAACAGCACCAGGATCAGCGCCAGCACGCCGGCGGCGCGACCGCCACCCTTGCCGGCACCACCAGCGCTGGTCGAGGCCGGCGTGCCGCCACCTCCAACAGGTGCCGCCTTGGGCGCGTCGCTGCCAGGCTTGTCGCCAGCCGAGGGCTTGCCGGTCGCGCCCGGCTTGGCACTCTCCGGCTTCACGGCAGCAGGCTTGTCCTCGTCGGCGGGCTTGCCGCTGGTCTTGCCCGCGGTCGGCTTGGCGTTTTCGGTCGTGGCAGCGGCCGGAGCAGGTGAGTCTGTCGAGGCGACCTTACCCTGGCTTGCGGGAGCATCGGTGGGGGCAACCGGCGTTTTCTCGCCGGTCTTGCCTTCCGCGGGCGGCGGCGATGAGTCGCCACGCTCCTGGGAATGGCCCTTGCCGGTGTCGCTGCCGGGCTTGTCCTTGGCCCCGGCCTCGCGGCCCTTGTCGTCCTGGCCTTTTTTACCGGAAGGCGCCTTCTGCTCGTCCTGCTCGTTGGTCTGCTTGCTCATCTGTCGCTAGCCCTTTTCGAGATCATCTTGATCGACATCGGCATCCTGCGGGTCACAGGCCGCGGCCACGGCACCGGCGAGAGCCGCCGGCGTGGCTCCCGGCGCCACCACGGGAGTGCGAAACCCCAAATTGTCGGCCAGTGTAGCCAACCGGCGACTGGACACGATTAGCGGTTGGTTCAAGGTGGCCCTGGTGCACCATCTTGCCAGATGTTCGAGTAATTCTCCGCTACTGACTACCAGCGCCCGGAACTCGCCCCGGGCGAGGCACTCCTGCAAGGCGTCGGGTGGCGGCCTGAGGCGTCGCCGATAGAGCGCCAGTCGCGTGATCCGAGCACCGCGCGCCGCCAGGGTATCGGCCAGCAGCGCTCGACCTCCCTCGCCTGCCACCAGCAGCACGCGCTGGCCCTCGAGCGAGCGCAGCGAGGCGAGTTCGAGCAGCGCCTCGCTGGTATCCTCGCCAGCGGCGGCCCCAGGCAAGTGCACACGCACGCCAAGGTGTTCGTGCAAGGTCTCGGCAGTGGCTGCCCCCACCGCATACCAGGTCGTACCCAGCGGCAGCTGCGGCCAATAGCGATCCAGGGCATGGTAGAGGCACTCGGCGGCGAAGGGACTCACCACCACTACCTTGTGGAAATGATCGAAGTCGAGCCACACCTGGCGCATGGCCGGGCTTTCCGGCAGCGCCTCCAGCACCATGGCATCGAGGTTGGCCACCGGGAAGCCCAGGGCCTCGATGGCCACCGCCAAGGCAGCGGCACGCTCGCCCGGACGGCAGATCAGAACGGGCAGGCAGGCCGCCATTCAGGCGCCGTAGACCTGAGCCAGGATCTCGCCGGCGCCCTGCTCCAGCAGCTCTTCCGCCACCCGCACGCCCAGCGCCTCCGGCTCGTGGATCGAACCGCGCCCCTCGGCACGCAGCACCTCGGTGCCCTCGGGGTTGCCCACCAGCGCACGCAGCCACAGAGTCTGGCCATCGTTCTCGAAGGTGGCGTAACCGCCGATGGGTACCTGACAACCGCCCTCGAGGCGCGTGTTCATGGCCCGCTCGGCGCGCACCCGGGTTGCCGTGATCGGGTCGTCCAGCGGCGCCAGCAGCGCAATCAGTTCCGGGTCGCTGATGCGGCACTCGATGCCCAGCGCGCCCTGGCCGCAGGCAGGCAGGCACACCTCGGGGGACAGCTCCTGGGCGATGCGTTCGCCAAGTCCCAGACGCCTGAGCCCGGAAGTGGCCAGGATGATGGCATCGAACTCGCCGGCGTCGAGCTTGGCCAGGCGGGTCTGGACGTTGCCGCGCAGGGTGAGGATCTCCAGATCGGGGCGCTGCTCGCGCATCTGCAGGCCGCGACGCAGGCTCGAGGTGCCGATGCGGGCGCCTTCGGGCAGCTCATCGAGCGAGCCATAGTGGTTGGAGACGAAGGCGTCGGTGGGCTCGGCGCCGGCGAAGATCACCGACAGGCCCAGGCCCTCGGGGAAGTGCATGGGCACGTCCTTCATCGAGTGCACGGCGATGTCGGCGCGACCGTCCAGGATCGCCTCTTCGAGTTCCTTGACGAACAGTCCCTTGCCGCCGATCTTCGCCAGCGGCGTGTCGAGGATCTTGTCGCCACGGGTAGAGAGCGCAACCAGCTCGACCTCGAGCCCCGGATGCTCGGCCATCAGCAGGTCGCGAACGTGTTCGGCCTGCCACATGGCCAGCAGGCTCTTGCGTGTGGCAATGCGCAGCGTTGTGTTGGATCGCACGTGATTCTCCCCAATGCAGCGGGCCCGGGCGGCCCTGCTCAGCGGTAGTTGCCGCAACATTATCCGTCACGGGCCGGTAGACGGTCATTGACACTCATCATAAAGCACCGGGCGAAACAGGAAAAATTGGGCATCTCGCCGCGCGGCCACCGCCCCTCGCCACCCGCGTCGACTCTGGTACACTGCAAGACTTGACTGTAGCCGCCGCGCGCGGCTTCCCGAGAACGCCACAGCATGCAACACGCAGGATGCCCACGCCGATGAGCTCTAGTTCCACAACCCCCGGCACCAACCAGTCCTGGGGCGGTCGCTTCAGCGAACCCACCGATGCCTTCGTCGCACGCTTCACCGCTTCGGTCGATTTCGACCAGCGCCTCGCCCTGCAGGACATTCAGGGCTCCATCGCTCATGCCACCATGCTGGCCCGGGTCGGCGTGCTGACCGACGAGGAGCGCGACGCCATCGTCACCGGCCTCACCGAGATCCGCGGAGAAATCGAGCGCGGCGAGTTCCAGTGGTCGGTGAAGCTCGAAGACGTGCACATGAACATTGAGGCACGCCTGACCGACAAGATCGGTATTACCGGCAAGAAGCTGCACACTGGCCGTTCGCGCAACGATCAGGTGGCCACCGACATCCGCCTGTTCCTGCGCGACGAGATCGACGTGGTGGAAGCCGAGCTGGCGCGCCTGCGTGAGGGCCTGATCGAACTCGCCGAGCGCGAGGCCGACACCATCATGCCCGGCTTCACCCACCTGCAGACCGCCCAGCCGGTGACCTTCGGCCACCATCTGCTGGCCTGGCACGAGATGCTCGCCCGCGACCACGAGCGCCTGCTCGACTGTCGCAAGCGTGTCAATATCATGCCGCTGGGCGCCGCGGCGCTGGCCGGTACCACCTACCCCATCGATCGTCACGTCACCGCAGAGCTGCTGGGCTTCGAACGCCCCGCCGAGAACTCGCTCGATGCCGTGAGCGATCGCGACTTCGCCATCGAATTCGCCAGCTTTGCCAGCATTCTGCTGATGCATCTGTCGCGCATGAGCGAGGAACTGGTGCTGTGGACCAGCGCCCAGTTCGGCTTCATCGACCTGCCCGACCGCTTCTGCACCGGCAGCTCGATCATGCCGCAGAAGAAGAACCCGGACGTGCCCGAGCTGGTGCGCGGCAAGACCGGTCGCGTCTACGGCCACCTGATGGGCCTGCTGACGCTGATGAAGTCGCAGCCGCTGGCCTACAACAAGGACAACCAGGAGGACAAGGAGCCGCTGTTCGATACCCTCGACACGGTGCGCGACTGCCTCAAGGCGTTTGCCGACATGGTGCCGGCCATTGAGGCGCGCAAGGCGAGCATGTATGAAGCCGCCCGCCGCGGCTTCTCCACCGCCACGGATCTCGCCGACTACCTGGTACGCCGCGGCGTGGCCTTCCGCGACGCCCACGAAATCGTCGGCCAGTCGGTGGCCTTCGGCATCCGCGAGAAGAAGGATCTCTCCGAGATGAGTCTCGACGAGCTGCGTCAATTCTCCGATGTGATAGAGGACGATGTCTTCGAGGTGCTGACCCTGGAGGGTTCGGTGGCGGCACGCAACCACATCGGCGGCACCGCCCCGGACCAGGTACGCGCCGCCGCACAGCGCGCCCGCGAAGCCCTGGCGGCCCTGGGTCGCTAGCCATGAGAACGGTGAAGACGAGAACCGTGCGCCTGGGAGGCTCGCTGGCGCTGGCAGCGCTGACGCTCATGCTGCTGGTCGGCTGCGGCCAGAAGGGACCGCTCTATTTGCCCGGCGACGAAGCCGCCGAGGAGCGCTACGGCAGAGGCACGGCACAACAGGATGAGCAGAACGAGGACACGGACTGAATCATGGACCACTTCGAATACCGCGACGGCGTGCTCTACGGTGAGGAAGTCCCACTGTCTCGGGTGGCCGACGAGGTCGGAACCCCCTGCTACGTCTACTCCAAGGCGACCCTGACGCGTCACTTCCGCGCCTATACCGAGGCGCTGGGCGGCCACCCCCACCTGATTTGCTACGCGGTGAAGGCCAACTCCAACCTGGCGGTGCTGGGCCTGCTGGCGCGCCTGGGCGCCGGCTTCGACATTGTCTCGGTGGGCGAACTCGAGCGGGTGCTGGCCGCGGGCGGCGACCCGGCCAAGGTGGTGTTTTCCGGCGTAGCCAAGCAGGAGAGCGAGATGGCCCGGGCACTCGAGGTCGGTATCAAGTGCTTCAACATCGAGTCGCTTCCCGAGCTCGAACGCCTCAGCGCCGTGGCCAGCCGGCTCGGCAAGGTGGCAGCGGTTTCGCTGCGGGTCAACCCGGACGTCGATGCCGGCACCCACCCCTATATCTCCACCGGCCTGAAGGGCAACAAGTTCGGTATTCCGGTGGAAGAGGCTCTGTCGGTCTACGAGCTGGCCAACACCCTCCCCGGCATCGAAATCGTCGGCCTCGACTGCCATATCGGCTCGCAGCTCACCGAGCTCGCCCCCTTCCTCGACGCCCTGGACCGCCTGCTGCTGCTGCTGGAGCGCCTGCGCGAGCGCGGCATCACGGTGGAGCATCTGGACCTGGGCGGCGGCCTCGGCGTGCCCTACCGTGACGAGCGCCCACCCCAGCCCTTCGACTATGCCGCCTCGCTGCTGGAGCGCCTGGCCCAGTGGGAGCATGGCACCGGCCTGACCCTGCTGTTCGAGCCGGGCCGCTCGATCGCCGCCAATGCCGGCGTGCTGCTGACCCGGGTGGAGTACCTCAAGCCCGGCGAGGCCAAGAACTTCGCCATCATCGATGCCGGCATGAATGACCTGATCCGCCCCTCTCTCTATCAGGCTTGGCAGGCGATCATCCCGGTGGATACCCGCCACACCCGGGACAGCGCGATCTACGATGTGGTAGGCCCGGTGTGCGAGACCAGCGACTTCCTGGGCAAGGATCGCGAACTGGCCATCGCCGCTGGGGACCTGCTGGCGGTGCGCTCCTCTGGCGCCTACGGTTTCACCATGTCATCGAACTACAACAGCCGGCCGCGCCCCGCCGAGGTCATGGTCGACGGCGACAGCTACCATATCGTGCGCCGACGCGAGTCGATCGAGGATCTGTGGGCCGGCGAGTCACTGTTGCCAGAACCGGCGACGGCACAGGACGGAGAGCACCACTGATGCTGCTGCACTTCACCAAGATGCATGGCCTGGGCAATGACTTCATGGTGATCGATATGGTCACGCAGCGGGCGCGCCTGCGCGACGAACAGATTCGCCAGCTCGCCGACCGCCGCTTTGGCATCGGCTTCGACCAGCTGTTGCTCGTCGAACCGCCGCGCAACCCCGACATGGATTTCCGCTACCGGATCTTCAATGCCGACGGCAGCGAGGTGGAGAACTGCGGCAACGGTGCACGCTGCTTCGCCCGTTTCGTGCGCGATCAGCGCCTGACCCACAAGCGCGAGATCCACGTGGAAACCACCGGTGGGCCGTTGACGCTAGTGGTACAGGACGACGGCCAGGTAACGGTGAACATGGGCAGCCCGCGCTTCGAGCCACAGGCGCTGCCCTTCGATGCCGCCGAGGACCGCCCGCTGCACCGGCTCGAGGTAGAAGGCGAAACGCTGGAGATCGGAGCCGTCTCGATGGGCAACCCCCACGCGGTGCTGCGGGTCGACGATGTCGATACGGCCCCGGTCGAGCACCTCGGCCCTGTGATCGAGCACCACCCGCGCTTTCCGCGACGGGTCAACGTAGGCTTCATGCAGGTGGTCTCGCCCCATGAGATTCGCCTGCGCGTGTTCGAACGCGGCAGCGGTGAGACCCTGGCCTGCGGCACTGGCGCCTGCGCAGCGGTGGCCAGCGGCATGCGCCAAAGCCTGCTGGAGAGCCCCGTGACGGTTCACCTGCGCGGTGGCGACCTGCGCATCGAATGGCCCGGTGGCGATGCGCCATTGCTCATGACCGGCCCCGCCGAACGCGTCTTCGAGGGACGCATCGCCCTGGCCTGACTTGCCGGGATCACCCGAACCGAAGGAGCCAAGCATGACCCGAGCCGTCCCCGAACCGCGCAAGACCCTCGATCCGGACCGGGTGGCCGAGTGGCTGGCCCGCCACCCGGACTTCTTCGTCGGCCGTGAAGGACTGCTGCAGCAGCTCAAGGTGCCCCACCCCGAGGCTCATGGCACGACCTCTCTGCTGGAGCGCCTGGTCTATGATCTGCGCCGCCGCGCCGAGCAGGCCGAATGGCGGCTCGAGCAGTTATTGGAATCGGCGCGCCACAACGAGGTGCAGTATCGCCGCACCCGCGAGCTGGTACTGGCGCTGCTGGAAGCCGAGGATGCCGACGCCCTGGGCCAGGCGCTGGCCACGCAGATGAGCGAGCACTTCCAGATCCCGGCCGTGGCACTGTGGTGCCCGGCCCAACTCACCGACCACGAGCCGCTGCCGCCACAGCCGCCGCGCCATGTGCTCGACGAGCATGCCGGCGTACGCCTGGCCGCGTTGCTCGACGGCCGCACCAGCCGCTGTACCCGGCTCACGCCCACCGACTGGGGTCGCCTGCTGCCCCATGTCCGCCCGCCGCGCCAGGCCGGCTCCTGCGCCCTGGCCCGGCTGACCTTGGGTGAGCCGATGGGTTACCTGGTGCTGGCGAGCCCCGACCCGGACCACTTCCGCGCCAGCATGGACACGCTGTTCACCGAGTACCTGGGCGACGTGCTGGCACGACTGCTGCTGCGCCATGCGCCGCCAACCCACGAGACCCCGCCCAAGCATGGCTGACAGCCTTCTGCACCAACAGCTGGAAGCCTGCCTGGCGACGCTGGCGGCCACCGCCAGCCCCGCCACGCTGAACGCCTATCGCCATGATCTCGAGGCACTGGCGACATTCCTCGAGGCCCGCGACGTCCACGACGGCGGCCAACTGGACGTCGGCCTGGTGCGCCGTTTTCTCGGCGCCGAGCGCAGCCGCGGCCTGGCACCACGCAGCCTGGCGCGCCGCCGTGCGGCCGTATCTCACTTCGGCACTTTCCTGGTCAAGGCGGGAGTTCTCGGCCACAACCCCGCCGAACTGGTGTCGACGCCACGCCTGCCTGCCCATCTACCCAAGCCGCTGGACGTGGATCAGCTCGCCCGGCTGCTCGACACCCCCCATGACGGCTCGCCGCTGGCGCTGCGCGACCAGGCCATGCTGGAGCTGTTCTACTCCAGCGGCCTGCGCCTGGCAGAGCTGGCCGGCCTCGATCTCAGCGACCTCGACAGCCGTCGCGTGCGGGTTCTCGGCAAAGGCGGCAAGCCGCGCCAGGTGCCGGTGGGGCGCAGCGCCCGGCGTGCACTCGACGCCTGGCTGGCCTGTCGCTCGGCGCTGGCCGCCCCAGGGCAAATGGCACTGTTCGTCGGCAATCGTGGTCAGCGGCTCGGCCATCGCGCCATCCAGAAGCGGATGACCGAAGTGGCCCGTCGGCGCGGCCTGCCTGAGCACCTGCACCCCCATCGGCTGCGCCACTCCTTCGCCAGCCACCTGCTGGAATCGAGCCAGGACCTGCGCGCGGTGCAGGAGCTGCTGGGGCATGCCAACCTCTCCACTACGCAGGTCTACACCAAGCTCGACTGGCAGCACCTGGCCGCCAGCTACGATGCAGCCCATCCCCGCGCTCGACGGCGCAACGACGAATCACGCGATACATGACCATGGCTGAATCACTGCCTCTCCAGGCCATCACCTTCGACCTCGACGACACCCTGTGGGAAAACCACAGCGTCATGGTCGCCACCGAGACCGGCCACTACGCCTGGCTCGACGAGGCCCTGCACGAATGGCTGCCACAGGACGGGCGCTCGTTCTCGCAGCGCTTTGTCGAACAGTTCCCGCTGGAATGCTTCGAACGGCGGCGCAGAGAGCTGGCCCGCGCCCATCCGCTGCGCCGCGGCGACTTCACCTGGCTGCGCGAGCGTGCGCTGCGCGAAATGTTGGGGGAGTACGGCCTCGACCCGGCCACGGCGAAGCACTGGGCCGGCGCGGCAATGGCACGCTTCATGGAGCTGCGTCACCGGGTCGCGCCGCACCCGGAGGTCGAAGGGCTGCTGACGGAGCTCGGCCGGCACTATCGCCTGGCCAGCATCACCAACGGCAACGTGGATGTGCAGCGCCTGGCGCTCGGTCGCCACTTCCCGGTGGCCATTGCCGCCGGCGAGATATTCGCCCCCAAGCCCGATGCTCGCCCCTTCCTCGCGGCGCTGGCGCGGCTGGGCGCGTCACCCGCTCGCGCAATGCACGTGGGCGATTCCTGGCGCGAGGACGTCGAACCGGCGCGACGCCTGGGCATGCTGGCAGCCTGGATCTCACCCCATGTCGATGACTTGCCCCTGCCGTCCGGCATTTACCGCCTCGATCACGTACGTGAACTGCCCGCGCTGCTGCGCAGGCTGGGACAAAAAGCGCCGCAATGAGGTGAGCCGCTAAGAATCGAGGGGCTCCTCGGCCAGCCAGCCATCCAGCCGGGCGCAGGCCTCGTCGACGCCCTCACGCTTGAGCGAAGAGAACAGCTGCACCGTGACCAGATCCTCCCATTCGCGCAGGCGGCTGCGCACCTGCTGCAGGGCGTTCTTGGCCGCGCCGGACTTCAGCTTGTCGGCCTTGGTCAGCAGGATGTGCACCGGCATGTCCTGGTCGTCGGCCCAGCCCAGCAGGGTCTGGTCGAATTCGGTGAGCGGGTGGCGCACGTCCATGACCAGCACCAGCCCGCGCAGGGAACCGCGCCCTTGAAGATATTCGGCAAGGTGGCGCTGCCATTCGAGCTTGACCGCTTCCGGCACCTTGGCATAGCCATAGCCGGGCAGGTCGACCAATCGGCGAGTCGTGTCGTCGCCCAAGGTGAAGAAGTTGATCAGCTGCGTGCGCCCCGGTGTACGGGAGGTTCGTGCCAGCGCTTTCTGCCGGGTCAACGTATTGATTGCGCTTGACTTTCCGGCATTCGACCGGCCAGCAAAGGCGACCTCGGCGCCATTGTCGGGCGGGCACTGCGCAAGAGTGGGAGCGCTGGTCAGGAAGCGCGCGCTCGGGTAGTTCATTCGGGTCATGGCCTCAACTTCCTGCCGGTGATATCGAAGTGGGCACCGTCGGGTTCTCGCCCTGCATTTCCGATGCCGGCTTGTTTCGTTATAATGCGGTGTCTTTTTTCTGCGACCTGGGCGCGCTAGTGTAGCATCGTGCTCTTGCCGGCAGCGACCGCCCCGAGCGGCGCTCCGCACAGCAGGGCAAGGCCGGCCTGGAATCCGGCGAGGCGGGTCAGCTCCCAGGATGCGTACCGGTATAATCCATAACGGCATAGTGAATCAGCGATGAGAAAGTTACTGGCAAGCCTGGCAATTACCATCGGCGCCGTTGGCGTCGCTCACGCCGACCTGGAAGCAGACGCCGACGCTGCCGCTGGTCGCGAGAAAGCCCAAAGCTGTGCGGCCTGCCATGGCCAGAACGGCATCAGTTCCGCACCCTCATTCCCGCATCTCGCCGGCCAGCAGATGACCTATCTGGCCAAGCAGATCATCGACATCCGCGACGGCGATCGAGTGGTGCCGGAAATGGCCGGGCAGGTCGACGACTTCTCCGACGAGGACGCCTGGGATGTCGCCGCCTTCTATGCCCAGCAAGATGCCAACATCGGCCAGGCCGATCCGGACGAGGAAGCGCTGATGCGCGGCCAGGAGCTCTACCGCGCCGGTGACATGGCCAAGGGCATCCCAGCCTGCGCGGCTTGCCACGGCCCCACCGCCGCCGGCATCAACACCGCCGTCTACCCGGCACTCTCCGGCCAGTTCCCGCAGTACACCGTGGCCACGCTGCAGGATTTCGCTTCCGGCGAGCGGAGCAACGACCCAAGCAACATGATGGGCGACATCGCCGCCAAGATGAGCGATGCCGATATGCAAGCCGTGGCAAATTACATCCACGGCCTGCACTGAGCGCCTCGCCAACTGGCAATTGCCGGCCTGCGACCGGCACGAAGGCGGCCCTGAGCCGCCTTCTTCGTCCAGGCGTTTTGCCCATTGATCGGGAACCGTGAGCGGCATTGGCGCTCAAAGTGACGACGCAAGCGCCAAGCTGGGTCAGCCGCCACTTCACAGGAGTTCGAGTTCATGTTCAAGCCCTTCCGTATCCTCCAGTCAGCCATAGTTGCCGTGGCCGGCCTGGGCCTGGTGACGCTGGCCGCCGCCGACAACCTGGTCGAAGGACAGCACTACGAGAAGCTGCCGGAGCCCATCGAGACCCGTGCCGGAGAAGGCCAGGTCGAGGTGACCGAGGTGTTCTGGTATGGCTGCCCGCACTGCTACAACCTGCAGAGCAGCGTGACCGACTGGTACGAGACACTGGGCGAGGACGTCGAGGTGGTGCATATGCCGGCCACCATGGGCGGCGAGTGGAATACCCACGCCGCGATGTTCTATGCCGCCGAGGAGCTGGGCGTTCGTGAGGAAGCTCACGCCGACATCTTCCACGCCATCCATGAGGAGGGGCAGCGGCTCACCGATCCCGCCAGCATCGCCCGCTTCCTCAGCCAGTACGACGTCAGCGAAGAGGAGGCCCGCCAGGCGCTGGACGCCTTCGCCGTCAAGGCACAGGTCAACAAGGCCCATGCACGCATGCGCGCCATGCGTCTGATGGGCGTGCCGGCCTTGGTCGTCGATGGCCGTTACCTGGTGACCCCGAGCAGCGCCGGCAGCCTCGAGAACATGCCACAGATCGCCGATGCGCTGATCGAACGTGTGCGCCAGGAGCGCGAAGACTGACCGTGTCCCTTGAGCATTCACACCTGGTCGACGCCAGGACCCCGACCCTGGAAGGTGGGCACCTCAAGCTGCTCACCTTCAATATGCAGGTGGGCATCCAGACGTCGGCCTATCACCACTACCTGACCCGCAGTTGGCAACACCTGCTGCCGCATCCCCACCGCACGCGGCGGTTGGACATGGTCAGCAACGTGCTGAGCCGCTTCGATATCGTCGGCCTGCAGGAGGTCGACGGCGGCAGCTTCCGCTCCAGCCACGTCAACCAGGTCGAGTACCTGGCCACGCGCGGCGGCTTCCCGCACCACTACCAGCAGCTCAACCGCAACCTGGGTCGTTTCGCACAGCACAGCAACGGGCTGTTGTCGCGCCTCGCCCCAAGCCAGGTCGAGGAGCACCGCCTGCCCGGTACGCTGCCCGGACGTGGTGCCATCCATGCCCGCTACGGCGAGGGCCCCGATGCCCTGCACCTGTTCGTCGCTCACCTGGCGTTGAGCCACCGCGGCCGGGTGCGCCAGCTCGACTACCTGAGCGAAATCATCCAGCCGCTGCAGCATGTGGTGGTCATGGGCGATCTCAACTGCACGCCGGACCAGTTGCACAGCCACACGCGCTTCTGCGCCTCGCTGCCGTTACATCCGGTGCGGCCACTGCTCAGCTATCCCTCCTGGCAGCCACGCCGGGCGCTGGACCATATCCTGATCTCCAGCTCGCTCAAGGCCCAGGACGTGCGCGTGCTCGATCACCTGTTCTCCGACCACCTGCCGATCGCCGTCGACGTGGAGCTGCCCTCGGCATGTTTGAAGGTGCTCGAGGAGTTGCACAAACGCCAGAACCTCTAGCGCCTCCCCCTGTCTCGCGAGAGCCGCAAGGGCCACGCAACCAGGTCGGGCGTTGAGGCCCGGGGATGACGCCCGCCGTGGAATCGGCGATGATGCGGTCCCTGATTCGCTGCGATACGAGACTCCCCATGCAAACCGCGAACCGCGATCCGGTCCTGCTCGCATGGCTCGACGGCTTTACCGAAGTCGTGGGCCGCTCCATCGCCTGGCTGGTGATCCTGATGATGGCGGTACAGTTCGCCATCGTGGTGATGCGCTACGCCTTCAGCCTCCACAGCGTGGTCATGCAGGAATCGGTCATGTACATGCATGCCATGGTGTTCATGCTAGGGGCTGCCTGGACGCTGCGCCATGACGGTCACGTTCGCGTCGACATCTTCTACCGCAAGCTCTCCGCTCGTGGCCGCGCCTGGATCGACCTGCTGGGTACGCTGCTGTTGCTGTTTCCGGTGACGCTGTTCATCGCCATCTCGAGCTTCGGCTACGTGCGCAGCAGCTGGGCGATTCTCGAGCGCTCGCCGGATGGCGGCATTCCCGCGGTCTACCTGCTCAAGTCGCTGATCCTGGTGATGATGGCGCTGCTGCTGGTGCAGGGCGTGGCACAGGTGATTCGTCAGGTGCTGATCCTGCGCGGCCGCGCGCCGGGTAACACCCCCGAACACGACGAGGTGGTGTAACGTGGAAGCCTTGCTCGAGTTCATGCCGCTGTTCCTGTTCTTTACCGTCTGTGCCGTGCTGATGCTGGGCTACCCGGTCGCCCTGGCGCTGGCCGGTACCGCCCTGATCTTCGCCGGCCTCGGACACCTGCTGTTGCAGATGGGCGTGGCCGTGCCCTTCGAGGCACGCATGCTGGGCGCCATGCCCAACCGCCTCTACGGCATCATGACCAACCAGACGCTGCTGGCCGTACCGCTGTTCGTACTGATGGGGGTACTGCTGGAGAAGTCACGCGTGGCCGAGACCCTGCTCGATGCCATGGCGCTGCTGTTCGGCACCCTGCGCGGGGGCCTGGGGATTTCGGTGATCCTGGTCGGCATGCTGCTGGCCGCCTCCACCGGCATCGTCGGTGCCACCGTGGTCACCATGGGGCTGCTATCGCTGCCGACGATGCTCAAGCGCGGCTACTCGCCTTCGCTTGCCACCGGCAGCATCTGCGCCACCGGTACTCTGGGCCAGATCATCCCTCCCTCCATCGCCCTGGTACTGCTCGGCGACGTGCTGTCGAATGCCTACCAGCGTGCCCAGTTGGCCATGGGCGTGTGGAGCCCCAAGACCGTCTCGGTGGGCGACCTGTTCATCGGCGCCCTGATTCCCGGCCTGCTGCTGGTGGTGGCTTATATCCTCTACATGATGGCCGTCGCCTGGCTGAAGCCGGAAAGCGCTCCGGCCGCCGATCGTGAAGCGCTGAAGCAGGAACTTGGCCACAGCGGCAGCATCCTGCCGCTGCTGATCAAGGGGCTGATCCCCCCCGTGCTGCTGATCGTCGCCGTGCTGGGCTCGATCCTCGGCGGCTTTGCCACGCCTACCGAGGCCTCGGCGGTGGGAGCCGCCGGCGCCTTCCTGCTGGCCCTGGCCAACCGCAGGCTGAACGTACCGATGCTGCAGGAAGTGGTGTTTACCACGGCGAAGGTCACCAGCATGGTGTTCCTGATCCTGATCGGTGCCGCGCTGTTCTCGCTGGTGTTCCGGGCCTACGGCGGCGAGGAGCTGGTGAAGGAGATGTTCGAGGCCCTGCCCGGCGGCGTCATTGGCGCCACCCTGGTGGTGATGCTGGTGATCTTTCTGCTCGGCTTCATTCTCGATTTCATCGAGATCACCTTCGTGGTGGTGCCGATCGTCGGTCCGGTGCTGCTGATGATGGGCCTCGACCCGATCTGGCTGGGCATCATGATCGCGGTGAACCTGCAGACCTCGTTCCTGACGCCGCCGTTCGGCTTCGCGCTGTTCTACCTGCGCGGGGTGACACCGGAGTCGGTGCCGACCTCCGCGATCTACCGCGGCGTGATCCCGTTCATCCTGATGCAGCTGGGCATGCTGGTGGCGCTGGCGCTGTTCCCGGGGCTGGCCACCTGGCTACCGTCGATCCTGTAATTCAGCCGCACAAAGGGGCCAGCCACGCCTGGGCGAGATAGAGCACCACGGCGTAGCGCGTCCCCTTGGCCAGGGTGATCAGCAAGATCGCTCGCCACCACGGCAGGCGGAAGATGCCGGCCAGCACGGTGAGCGGGTCGCCGATCACCGGCGCCCAGGAGAGCAGCAAGCTCCATTCACCGAAGCGGTGATACCAGCGCTCGGCCCGTGCCAGGCCCCGCGGCGAAGCGGGGAACCAGCGCCGGTCCTGAAAGCGGCGCGCATAGCGGCCCATCCAGACGTTCACCAGGCTGCCCAGGGTATTGCCGGTGGTGGCCACCAGCCACAGCGCCAGCAGCGGCTGGCCCAGGCACCACTGACGCGCCAGCCAGACTTCCGAACCGCCGGGTAGCAGGGTGGCGCTGACGAAGGCCACTAGGAACAGACTCAGCATTCCGCACTCCCAATACGCATGCAGGACGAGACGCCATGACGAACGACCGCGCCATTCCCAACGTTCTCACCATCGCCGGCTCCGACCCCAGCGGCGGCGCCGGCATCCAGGCCGACCTCAAGACCTTCTCGGCACTGGGCGCCTATGGTACCAGCGTCGTTACCGCCCTGACCGCCCAGAACACCCGCGGCGTACGCGGCGTTCATCCGGTGCCGGTGGAATTCATCCGCCTGCAGCTCGATACCTTGCTCGACGACGTTTCCATCGACGCGGTAAAGATCGGCATGGTCGCCAGCCGCGAAGTGGCCGAGGTCATTCGCGACGCCCTGCAAGTGCGGCGCCCCCGCTGGGTCGTGCTCGACCCGGTGATGGTGGCCAAGAGCGGCGACATCCTGGTCGACGATGTCGGCATTGCCGCGGTGCGCGAAGTGCTGGTGCCGCTCGCCGACCTGATCACGCCCAACCTGCCCGAGGCGGCAGTGCTGCTGCGCGAACCCGCTCCGACCAGCCGCGAGGCGATGCTGGCCATGGCGCCAGGGCTGACTGCGCTGGGAGCCGGGGCCGTGCTGCTCAAGGGCGGCCACCTGCGCGACGAGAGCTGTCCCGACCTGCTGCTTGGCGACGGCGACCCGCGCTGGGTCGAAGGCACCCGGATCAACACCTCCAACCTGCATGGCACCGGCTGCTCGCTCTCCTCTGCCATTACCGCCCGCCTGGCTCAGGGTGACCGCCTGCCGCAAGCCATAGCCGCAGCCAAGCATTGGCTCGAGGCGGCGCTGACCGAGAGCGGTCGGCTCGATGTGGGCCAAGGCCACGGCCCCGTGCATCATTTCCACCAGTGGTGGTAGCGAAACGGCCTTGCACCTTTGCCAGGTGCCGCCCATGCTGAAGTCTGTCCTGCCAGGCTCATCCGCAACGGAGAGACTTCGATGACTCAGACCCTGCTGTTTGCCTGTGACCTCTCGGCCGAGAATCGCGCCGCCTTCGCCCGCGCCATTCGCTTGGCCGTCGAGAGCGGCGCGAGGCTGGACGTGATCCATGTGCTCGACCCCTACCTGCCACGCCGGGTGTTGCATGACCTCGAAAAGGCAGTCGTCGATGACATGCAGGCGATCCTGACGGACATACGCGAAGACTATGCGCTGCCGGAGCCAAGCGTGTTGCTGCAGACAGTAGCCGGCGCCACCTATGCCGAGATCATTCGCGAAGCGCACGACCGCGAGGTGGACATGATCGTGCTGGGTTCCCACCGCAAGCGCGGCCAACCCGACCTGGTCGCCGGCACCACCCTGTCACGAGTGTTGCGCAGCGCACCCTGCCCGGTGCTGTCGGTATCACAGCCGGCCAACCGCGACTGGCAGGACATTCTGGTACCGGTGGACTTCTCGCTGGCCAGCCGCAACACCCTGCGCGAAACGCTCAAGCGCTTCCCCGAGGCCAAACTGACCTTGCTGCACGCCTGGGACATTCCCGGCGAACGCGAACTGGGCTCCGACAGCGATTACGCCCGCTGGCGCGATCGCGAGGTCGAACGCCTGCGCTGTCAGCTCGAGCGCGAGACCGATCAGTTGATGGCAGAACTGGACAGCGTGCCGGAGGTCGAGCTGGTCCTCGAGCAGGGCGAGCCGCTGGAAGTACTGCTGACGCAGCTACGGCGCCAGCCCCCCGACCTGCTGGCGCTGAGCAGCCGCGGCCAGTTGGGGCGCCAGAGCCATATCACCGAGGCACTGCTCTCCGAGCCGCACTGTGACATCATGTTGTGCCGCGCCTGGTAACACCCTCTTCCGAGCGTGATACCCTTTCGGCGAACTCGTAGCCAGAAAGGAAACCTCACCCTATGAAGGCCCTGATACAGCGCGTGCGCCGCGCGAGCGTGACGGTGGATGAACGAGTGGTGGGTGCCATCGATCACGGCCTGCTGGCGCTGGTGGGGGTGGAGAAGGGCGACGATGCGACCGCCGCCGAGCGCCTCTTGCACAAACTGCTGCACTACCGGGTCTTCGCCGACGAGGCGGGCAAGATGAACCTCAACCTGCAACAGGTCGAGGGCGGGCTGCTGCTGGTATCGCAGTTCACCCTGGCCGCCGACACCCGCAAGGGGCTACGCCCGAGCTTTTCCAGCGCCGCCCCCCCGGCCGACGGCGAGCGGCTGTTCCACTACCTGCTCGAACGCGCCGAAGCGGCCTGGCCAAAAGTTGCCAGCGGCGAGTTCGCTGCCAACATGCAGGTCGAGCTGATCAACGACGGCCCGGTGACGTTCCTGCTGGAGAGTTGAGGCTCAGGCCCCGCTTTCCAGCAGCTCCGCCTCCATTGCTTCCAGCGCCTCCTCGGCGGCCAGCCATTCGACTTCCAACTCTTCCAGCCGTGACTTCAGCTCGCCCTGGCGGGCCAGCCGCTCGGTGAGCTCGGCCTTGCGTGCCGGGTCGGTGTAGAGTTCGGCGTCGCCCAGCGACTCTTCCACTACGGCGAGTTCGCCCTGTGCTCTCTCCATCGCCTGCTCGGCGCGGTCGCGTGCCTTCTTCAGCGGACGCAGCTTCTCGCGCAGCTCGGCGGCGGCGCGGCGGCTCGCCTTGCGGTCCTCCTTGGGCGCAGCGCTCTCCGCCTGGCGCTCGGCCTTGTCGGCCCGCGCCTCGCGACGCTCACCCTCCAGCCGCGCCTTGAGCCAGGCGCGGTAGTCCTCGAGGTCGCCATCGAAGGGTTCGACGCGATGGTCGGCTACCTTCCAGAACTCATCCACCGTGGCGCGCAACAGGTGGCGGTCGTGGGAGACCAGGATCACCGTGCCTTCGAAGCTCGCCAGCGCTTCGGTGAGCGCCTCGCGCATCTCCAGGTCGAGGTGGTTGGTCGGTTCGTCGAGCAGCAGCAGGTTGGGCTTGCGCCACGCCACCAGTGCCAGCGCCAGCCGCGCCTTCTCGCCACCGGAGAAACGCCCTACCTCGCCGAAGGCGTCATCCCCCTTGAAGCCGAAGCCGCCGAGGAAGGTGCGAATCGCCTGGTCGCTGGCGGTGGGCGAAAGCCGCTGCACATGCATGAACGGCGTCGCGGTCATGTCGAGCCCTTCGAGCTGGTGCTGGGCGAAGTAGCCGACGGCGAGGTGCTCGCCCGGGGTACGCTTGCCTGCGAGCAGCGACAGCTCGCCGGTCAGCGACTTGATCAGCGTCGACTTGCCGGCCCCGTTGGGCCCCAGCAGGCCGATCCGCTGCCCCGGCAACAGGGTCAGCTTGACCTCGTCGAGCTGCACCTTCTCATGACCCGCCTCGTCCCGATAGCCAAGCCGAGCCTGATCGAGCACCAATAAAGGGTGGGAGGTCTTGTCCGACGCCGGGATGGTGAAGTGGAACGGCGAGTCGGCATGGGCCACGGCGATATCGCCCATGCGTTCGAGCATCTTCATGCGACTCTGGGCCTGGCGCGCCTTGCTCGCCTTGGCCTTGAAACGCGCCACGAACTGCTCGATCTCCTCACGCCGGGCCTGTTGCTTGGCCGCCTCGGCCTGTTGCAGCGCCAGCTTCTCGGCGCGGGTGCGCTCGAAGGTGGAGTAGTTGCCGCGATAGAGCACCAGCCGACGCCGGTCGAAGTGGACGACGTGGTCGCATACTGCGTCGAGGAAGTCGCGGTCGTGGGAGATAAGCAGCAGGGTGCCGGGGTAGCGAACCAGCCACTGCTCGAGCCACAGCAGGGCATCGAGGTCCAAGTGGTTGGTGGGCTCGTCGAGCAGCAGCAGGTCCGAGGGCATGAACAACGTACGCGCCAGGTTGGCGCGCATGCGCCAACCGCCGGAAAAGGCCGACAGCGGTCGCTTGAGGTCGACCTGGGTAAAGCCCAGCCCGATCAGCAGTTGGGCGGCGCGGGACGGGGCGCTGTAGCCATCCAGCGCTTCGATGATGCCGTGCAGCTCGGCCTCGCGGTGGGCATCGCCGCGCTGGCGCGCTGTCTCCAGGTCCGCCTCGGCCTGGCGTAGCTCGCGATCGCCGTCGAGTACGTAGTCGACGATGGCGCGATCCAGCGCGTCGACCTCCTGGGCCATATGGGCGATTCGCTGCCCCCCGCTCATCTCGACCTCGCCGCGATCGGGTCCGAGCGTGCCCAACAGCAAGCCGAACAGGCTGGACTTGCCGGCACCGTTGGGACCGACGATGCCGGCCTTGTGGCCGGCGTGCAGGGTCAGCTCGGCGTCCTCGAGCAGGGTCTGGGTGCCGCGTTGCAGGGCAACCTGGCGCAGTGCAATCATGCAGGCTCCAACTGGCAATACAGGGGGACGGTCACCGCACGGAGCTCCTCTCGAAGCTGCGGCTGGCGATCGCCGATCATGAGTGACGATTCTACCGTAACCGCCGCTGTTCTGCGGGCTGAACTGACTGCCGATCCGCTGTGGGACTTTGCCCTGGCTTTCTATGGCCGTCCCGGCGTGGAGGAAGCCTGCCTGCTGTTGCAGGATGAAGCGGGCGTCGACGTGTGCGAGCTCATCTGGCACTGCTGGCTGTATCGTCACCGCCTGGCCTTGGCCCAGGAACCGTCCGGGCTGGTGGCCATTCGCCGCTGGCAGGAAGAGGTGACGCTAGCGCTACGCAGCCTGCGTCGCCAGCTCAAGGCCGAGGCTGCCCGCAGCCCCGGCACTGCCGAGGTGCGTAGACGAATCCAGCAGGCCGAGCTGGCAGCCGAGCGCGAGACTTTGGAGCGCCTCCAGCAACTGGCCGAGCAGACCGACCATCTGACCGCACTATCCCCCGCCGCATCAAGTCTCGAAAATTCCCTGGCAAGTCGCTGGAAATTACAGAAAAAAGCGCAACTTTTGGCAGCTCAAACCCTCGAATGCCAGCTTGACCCTCTGTAGGGGGCACGCTAGCCTGAAAAAAGCTGTGTAGTCTTTTGTGGCTACCGATGCCTGCTGATATCGCTTTTTTCACGGGCCAAACCTGCGAGGAGAACATAATAATGAAGGCAACCAAGCTGTTGACCACTGCCAGTATCGGCGCACTGCTGTTCGGCATGTCGGCTGCCGCTTATTCCGATAACTGGCGTTATGCGCATGAGGAATTCGAGGGTGACGTTCAGGACGTATTTGCCGTCGCCTTCAAGGAATACATCGAGGAAAACTCCGACCACACCGTGCAGATTTACCGCTTCGGCGAGCTGGGTGAATCCGACGATATCATGGAGCAGACCCAGGCCGGCATCCTGCAGTTCGTCAACCAGTCGCCCGGCTTCACCGGCGCACTGATTCCCGAAGCCCAGATCTTCTTCATTCCCTATCTGTTGCCCACCGACGAAGAGACCGTCCTCAAGTTCTTCGACGAGAGCGTGGCCATCAACGAAATGTTCCCGGAGCTCTATGCCGAGCAGGGCCTCGAGCTGCTCAAGATGTATCCGGAGGGCGAGATGGTCGTCACCGTGGACGAGCCGATCCGTCGCCCGGAAGACCTGCGTGGCAAGAACATCCGCACCATGACCAACCCGCTGCTCTCCGAGACCTATCGGGCCTTCGGCGCCACCCCGACGCCACTGCCCTGGGGTGAGGTCTACGGCGGCCTGCAGACCGGTATCATCCAGGGTCAGGAGAATCCGATCTTCTGGATCGAGTCCGGCGGTCTCTATGAGGTATCCCCGCACCTGGTCTTCACCGGCCATGGCTGGTTCACCACTGCGATGATGGCCAACCAGGACTTCTTCGACGGCCTCTCCGAGGAGGATCAGCAGTTGGTACGTGACGCAGCCGATGCGGCTTACGAACACACCATCGAGCACATCTCCGGTCTAGCCGATGAGTCGCTCGAGAAGATTCAGGAAGCCTCCAGCGAGGTCACCGTGACTCGCCTCGACGAGGACGAGATCGAGGCCTTCCGCGAGCGCGCACCGCAGGTTGAGCAACGTTTCATCGAGATGACCGGCGAGGGCGGTCGCGAACTGCTCGAGCAGTTCAAGGCCGATCTGGAAGCCGTGACCGGCGACGAGTAAGCCTCGAGCGACTCGCCGCCGTGTAAGTAAACGAGGGGGGTAGCCGGCGGGCTGCCCCCTCGTTGTTTTCAGCGGCTCGCTCATAGCTGCGGCCAACCAGCGTTGAAGGCCGAGCGGCAGCGACTGGCGTGAGCACGTACCCTGACATTCAACGAAACCCCGACGTTGCGCTCATTCTACGCATCGAAGCTCGGAGCCTTGCCGATATGGACATGAGTGAAGAAGACATAACCGAGAAGAACTACCGATCCACGCTTCCCGGCCCGCTCGGCGTCGTCGATACATGGATCAGCCGCGCCGAGTCGGTCATTCTGGCGCTGGGCGTGATCCTTATGGCGGTGAATACCGTGGCCAACGTGATAAGCCGCTTCGCCTTCGGCGAGAGCCTGCACTTCTCCGAGGAGGTCAATCGCATCCTGATCGTCATGATCACCTTTGCGGGGCTCGGCTATGCGGCACGCCACGGTCGTCACATTCGCATGTCGGCGATTTACGATGCCTTGCCCACCGGCGGTCGCCGCTGGCTGATGATAGGCATCAGCCTGTTCACCTCGCTGGTGATGTTCGTGCTCTGCTACTTCTCGATCGGTTATATCGAGACCCTTTACGGCCGCGGTCGCGTGCTGCCGTCGCTGAGCATCCCGGTATGGACGATCTACCTCTGGGTGCCCGTCGGCTTCGCCATTACCGGCATCCAATATCTGCTGACAGCGATCAAGAATCTCACCTCCCGTGACGTCTATCTGTCGACCCATGTGGTCGATGGCTACAAGGATACCGAAACGGAAGTCTGACGCAGGGCGCGAGGAACAATAACCATGACAACCATCATACTCTCCATCATGATCGTGCTCCTGCTGCTGGGGTTCCCGATGATGATACCCCTGGCGACGGCGGCCTTCGTCGGCTTCTACATGACCTTTGGCGGCTTCGGTCAGATGGAAACCCTCATCCAGCAGATGATGGGAGGCATTCGTCCCACGGCGTTGATCGCCGTGCCAATGTTCATCCTCGCCGCCGACATCATGACCCGCGGCCAATCGGCCGGTCGCTTGATCGACATGGTCATGAGCTTCGTCGGCCATATCAAGGGTGGGCTCGCGGTGAGTACCGCCGCCTCCTGTACCCTGTTCGGCGCCGTGTCGGGTTCGACCCAGGCCACCGTGGTGGCGGTGGGTTCGCCGCTGCGGCCGCGCATGCTCAAGGCCGGCTACAAGGACTCCTTCACCCTGGCGTTGATCATCAACTCCAGCGACATCGCCTTCTTGATACCGCCAAGCATCGGCATGATCATCTACGGGGTCATCTCGGGCACTTCGATCGGCGAGCTGTTCATCGCCGGGATCGGCCCAGGCCTGTTGATACTCGTCCTGTTCTCGGTGTACTGCATCATCTATGCCATCGTGCACAAGGTTCCCACCGAGCCCAAGTCGAGCTGGAAGGAGCGCGCCTTTGCCGTGCGTGACGCACTGTGGCCGCTGGGCTTCCCGGTACTCATCGTTGGCGGCATCTACGGCGGCATATTCAGCCCCACCGAGGCCGCCGCGGCCTGCGTGCTCTATGCCGTGCTGCTCGAGTTCGTGATCTTCCGTTCGCTGAAGCTGCCAGACATGTACGCCATCGCCAAGTCCACCGGCCTGATCACCGCGGTGGTCTTCATCCTGGTGGCGGTGGGCAACGGCTTCTCCTGGATCATCTCCTTCGCCCAGATTCCGCAAACGCTGCTGGGGGCTTTCGGTATCAACGAGGCCGGCCCCATCGGCGTGCTGATAGCCATCTCGGTGGCCTTCTTCATCGCCTGCATGTTCGTCGACCCCATCGTGGTGATCCTGGTACTGACGCCAATCTTTGCTCCGGCCATCGCCGCCTCCGGCCTCGACCCGGTACTGGTAGGCGTGCTGATCACGCTGCAGGTGGCGATAGGCTCGGCGACGCCACCTTTCGGCTGCGACATCTTCACCGCCATCGCCATCTTCAAGCGACCCTACTGGGAGGTGATACGCGGCACGCCGCCCTTCGTCTTCATGCTGATACTGTCGGCGGCGCTGATCATCATGTTCCCGCAGATCGCGCTTTTCCTGCGCGACCTGGCCTTCCGCTAGCGAGCCGCCCGACGCTGAGGAGATGCTGAGATGTTCAATCGCATACTGATACCGGTGGACGGCTCGAAGGGCGCTCTCAAAGCACTGCAGAAGGCCGTAAGCCTGCACCTGCTGACCGGCGCCGAGCTCTATGTGCTGTGCGTGTTCAAGCACCACAGCCTGCTGGAGGCATCGCTCTCCATGGTGCGTCCAGCGAAGCTCGACATCCCCGACGACGCGCTCAAGGAGTACGCCACCGAGATTGCCGTGCACGCCAAGAGTGAAGCGGTCGAGTTGGGCACCGACCCGGCCCGCCTGCGCGCCTTCGTCAAGGGCGGCCGCCCCTCGCGCACCATCGTACGCTTCGCGCGCAAGCGGGAGTGCGACCTGATCGTGATCGGCGCCCAGGGCACCAACGGCGAGAAGAGCCTGTTGCTGGGCAGCGTGGCCCAACGTGTCGCGGGCTCCGCCCACTGCCCCACCCTGGTGGTATGAACCTGCCGGGCCGGAAGCACCGCTGGTGCGGAACCGGGCCCGCCCTGATAGAGTCCGAGTACTGTTGCACGCCGCTCAACGACTAATCGATAGGACTCTGCATGAAGATACTGCTGACTTCAGCCTCCTTGGTTGCCCTGGTGGCCGCAGCGCCGTTCGTTCTGGCTGCGCCGGAAACCGAGGACGAACGTCTCAGCTACAGCCTGGGCGTCGCCTATGGCCAGAGCATCGCACAGGAGTATCCCGAACTCGACGTCGACGCCTTCACCGACGCCATTCGCGATCTCATCGAAGGCAACGACCTGGCCATGGAAGCGGATGAGATGGCCGAGACCCTGAGCCGCTTCCAACAGGACGCGCTGGCCGCGCGCCAGGCCGAGGCCGAGGAGATGGCCGAGCTGAATCTTGCCGAAGGGCAGGCCTTCCTGGCCGAGAACGCCGAGCGCGAGGATGTCACCACAACCGATTCGGGCCTGCAGTACGAAGTGCTGGAAAGCGGTGACGGCGAAAGCCCAGGACCAAGCTCCCATGTCGAAGTGCACTACGAGGGCACCCTGGTCGACGGCACGGTATTCGACAGCTCCTTCGAACGCGGCCAACCGCTGAGCTTCCGCGTCGACCAGGTGATCGAGGGCTGGCAGGAAGCGCTGCAGCTGATGAGCGTGGGCGATACCTGGATGCTCTTCATTCCGCCCGAGCTCGGCTACGGCGCCCAGGGCCAGGGTCCCATCGGGCCCAACGAGACGCTGATCTTCCGCGTCGAACTGCTCGATGTCATGGAATGACGACGGCCCAATGAAAGCCTCCATCCTGTTAGCCGCCGGGCTGCTGCTGGTGTCTGCCGTACACGCCGAGGAGCGGCTGCCGGAGCTGCCCCGGCTAGCCATCGACCCCGACGACATCGGCGTGATCGGTATCTCCTCGGGCGGCTACATGGCCACCCAACTGGCCGTTGCCTGGCCGGAACGCTTCAAGGGCGTGGCGGTACTTGCTGCGGGCCCGTGGAGCTGCGCCCAGGGCGGTCTGGGTCAGGCGCTCGGCCAGTGCATGGCGACGCGGCGAGGGCCACCCGACCTTGCCGGCTTGAACGTGCGCCTGCGCGACTACCAGGCCCGCGGGCTGGTGGGAGAAGCCGCCGAGCTAGCCACGCTGCGCGCCTTCGTCTGGCATGGTGAAGCGGACAGCGTGGTAGATCCCTCACTCGGCGTGGCACTGGCCGAGCAGATGACCGGCTGGTTGGCTGACCCGGACGCCCAACTGCGGGTGGTGCAATCGCCGGGAGTCGGTCATGGCTGGCCCATCGAGGGCAACGAGCTAATTCCACCCAGCCAGTTGGCCCAATGCCGGGCTGGAGGCGGTACTCATCTGCTGGCTTGTGGCATTGACATCTCAGGCGAGGCCTTGACCTGGCTGCATGGCCCGCTGGAGCCACCCGTGGATAGAGCGACGGGAAGGCTATTGCGTTTCGACCAGTCTCCCTTTGCAGCTCGCGGCCTGGGCGATGCCGGCTACGTGTTCATTCCGGAGGGCTGTGAGTCGGGAGGCTGCAGCCTCACGCTGGCACTGCATGGCTGCGGCATGGCCGACGAGCAGGTCAAGGAGGCCTTCATTCTGCATAGCGGGCTCAACGAGTGGGCGGAAAGCAACCGCCGCGTCGTGCTCTACCCCCAGGCAACCACCAGCCTTGCCAACCCCCAGGGCTGCTGGGACTGGTGGGGGTTCACCGAGAGCACCTGGCAGCTCGACCCGTTGCACGACACCCGGGAAGGCGTTCAGGTACAGGCCCTGATGACCATGGTCGAGCGCCTCGAGGAGACACCGGAGGAGTAAGCGGAAAGCGCTGAAGAGGCAGAGGCTGCTCGAGCCCGGCGCGGCAAGCTGCCTTATCCGCCGAGTTCTTGTTCCAGCGCCGAGCGCAGCGGGTGCGGCGTCGGCGAGTAGAGCACCCGCTGAAGTATCGTGCCTTCGCGATCGACCAGGTAGAGCGAGGAGCTGTGGTCGATGGTGTAGGCCATCGCCGAGTCGGGAGTCTCCACCCGACGCCAGATCACGCCATAGCGGTCGGCCAGCTCTTCCAATTGCTCCTGGCTGCCGGTGGCACCGATGAAGTCGTCGCCGAAATAGCCTACGTACTCGCTGAGACGTTCCAGCGTATCGCGCTCGGGGTCCACCGACACCAGCACCGGAACCACTCGGCGCCGCTGCTCATCATCCAGCCCCTGCATCACCTGGCGCATGACCGCCATGCTCATCGGGCACACGTCCGGGCAGTAGGTGTAGCCAAAGAACAGCACGGCCACCTGGTCCTCCTCGAGCTGGGTCAGGGAGAAATCGCCCTGGGTCGAGGGCAGTTCAACCGGCCCGCCGCGCGGGCTGCCGTCATCGGCTTGCTGCAGCTGCTGGTAGCCGAACAGTCCACCGACAACCACCACGACGATCAATGCCCCCAGTGCCACCCATATACGCTGCCCTTTCATGGCAAACTCCGCTCCACCGTGAAATCGAATCGGCTTCCCAACCGGCCTTCAGGGGTTTCCACCACCACCTGTGCCTGCCAGGGCATGACCGACTCGGTGCAGATCGGCACCTGGCCAATCCCCTCGAAACGACCGTTATCCTGCTTGTTCAAGGGGAAGCGATGCAAGCCCATATCCATGTCGCGCCCCACGAAATCGACGCTGGCCGACCGCGCCTCGACGCCATCCACGCGTACCGTCAACGGCAGGCGCTCGAGCGCATGGATGCCCTGGGGAGCGTCGACGCTCAAGGTGAGCATGCGCCCTTCGCCAAGGCTGGCGCTGCAGGCGGCCTGGCGTAGGTCGCAGGGCAGTGTGGCGAGATACCAATCGACGTCCGAGCCACCGCGCACCAGGTGCGAGAGCAGATACCACAACGCCACGCTGAGGGTCAGCAGGGTGGCCAGCATCATCAGGCGTAGTCCCGGAAAGCGGGGCTCGCCAGCATCGGGCAGGGTGGGCGAAGACATGGCGGCGAAAGCGGCACTTCCTTGGACGGCAATAGGCGGTAAGCTTAACAGCATTTGCCTCCCGGCCTGACGTGTACCGTTGTCGCAGGGTTTAACGGTTGCACCGGCCACCTGACATTCAAGGATACTGAGATGGAAGGCGTTACCAATGCGCTGGGGCCCCTGTTTCTGCTGATACTGCTCGGCGCTGCCCTGGGACGTCTACGCCAGCCGAACGGTGAGTTCTGGGCGCAGCTCGAAAAGGTCATCTATTTCCTGCTCTTCCCCGCCATGCTGGTCGCCACCCTGGCGACCGCCAACGTGGGCGAAGTACCGGTGGTCCGCCTGGCCCTCGCCCTGCTCGGCGGCATGCTGGCCTTCGCGGGGCTGCTGTGGGCCACACAGCGTCGCCTGGGCCTCGAGCCCGCCGCCTTCACCTCGGTGTTCCAGGGCGCGCTGCGCTTCAACACCTATGTAGGAGTCGCCGGTGCCGCCGCACTGCATGGCTCGGCCGGCGCCACGGTGGCAGCGGTTGCCGTGGCGCTGATGGTCCCAGTGGTCAACGTGCTGTGCGTGGCCAGCTTCATTGCCGCCGGCACCCTGGGCCCTTCCAGCCTGGGCAAGAGCCTGGCGGCGCTGGTACGCAATCCCTTGATCCTGGCCTGCCTGGCTGGCATCGGCCTCAACCTCACCGGCATCGGTCTGCCCGGCTGGAGCGGGGCGACCGTGGAGCTACTCGGGCGGGCCGCCCTGCCGCTGGGCCTGGTCGCGGTTGGCGTAGCCCTGCGCCCACAGGCATTGCTGAGAGTCGACCGTGGAGTGTGGGCCTCCAATCTGGTCAAGCTCGTGCTGATGCCCGCCCTGGTGTTCGGCGTGGCGCTTCTGCTCGGGCTGGATGCCGTCAGTCGCGACGTGGCGCTACTGTTCGCCGCCCTGCCCACCGCCACCTCGGCCTATATCCTGGCGCGTCAGCTGGGCGGCGATTCCGAGCTGATGGCCGCCCTGATCACCGGCCAGACCCTGCTCGCCATGCTCACTCTACCCGTATGGCTTCACTTGGCAGGAAGCTGAAATAAAAAACATTCGCATTCGTGTTGACATCGATAATGAGAATGGATTACATTGAATGCGTGGTGTTGATGAGGCATCACGGCCATTAGGGGAACCGCCAGTTTCCCGCTATGGTTTCTCCCCCTCATTGCTAGTCACGGTCTTGCCTGCGCCCTCCCTGAGGGCGCTTTTTTTGTTCCTTCATATGCTCCTCTTCATTCACTAGAGGCTATCCACCGACGTTGCCGCTTCTCTCAGGACGCGCCAGCACCGCGCCAGGGCCCGCGATGGGTCAGGCGGTCGCGCAGCAGGTGGGCCATCGCTTCTGCCGCCGGCTGGGAGGCGGGGGCGATATGCGGGGCGAAATGGAGCCTCGCCTCGCAGCGTTTCAGCGGGGGCATATCCTCCGCGGGGCCCAGTTCGCGCATGGCTCCGGTCAGCCGTTCACGGTCGAGTACGCTGATCGCCAGGCCCATTTCCACCGCCTTCTCGACGGCGTGGATGCTGGTGCTGGTAAAGACCGCATGCCAGGGCCGGCCGATCGCTTCGAGCGCCTCGATGGCCAGGGCCCGATAGGGGCAATCCACCTCGTGGAGCGCCAGGGGAAGGCGTGGCCTGTCGCTCAGGTCGCCGACCCGGGGGCCGGCCCACACCGGCGAGGTATGCCACAGCACCTCGCCGCCCGGCAGCGGGTTGGGGCGATCCAGCAGCACCGACAGCGTCAGCTGGGAGCGGCTCAACTGTCGGGCCAACTCACCACTGGTGGCAGTCACGATCTCGAGCAGGACATCGGGGTGGTGCGCCATGAACTCCGGCAGCACGCTGCCCAGTAGCTCCCGCGCATAATCTTCCGGCAAGCCCAGGCGCAGCTTGCCCCCCAGGCCGCGCCCGGTGAAGCGCGAGAGCATGCCGTCATGCAGTCGCAAAAGCTCGCGGGACTCCAGCAGCAAGGCCTCGCCTACGGCCGTGGGCTTCACGCCCCGGGAGCCCCGCTCGAGCAGCCGAGACCCCAGCACCTCCTCGAGGCGCTTGATCTGCATACTGATGGCGCCAACGGTTCGATGGCGCTGCTGTGCCGCGGCGGCCAGCGACCCCAGTTGGGCGGCCGCCTGAAAGCTGCGCAACAGCTCCAGGTCCAGCGCCGCAGACGAGACTTCAGACATATTGAATGCTCACTCGAATAGTTATCGATTTATTGAAATCCATTTCTCCCCCATGCTCAAGGCCATTCACCAGGAGGGAGGAGAAATGCGAGCGTCATGGGTTTCACCGCTTATCGCCATGGGCTTCGTGGTGTGCTGGAGTTCCGGATTCGTCGGAGGCAGGTTGGCGACCGAGGCCGATACGCCCGTGCTGTCGCTGTTCGCCTGGCGTTTTCTGCTGGCGAGCCTGCTGGTCGCGCTCTGGTGGCGACTGGTCGGCGATGTCCGACTGGCCCAGCGCGATGTGGTGCGGGAAATGGCCGTCGGCAGCCTGACCATGGGCGGCTACCTGCTGGGGGTGATACTGGCGCTCGAGCAGGGCGTCAGCACCGGAGTGACCGCCCTGATCACGGCGCTGCAGCCGCTGCTCGCCGCAGCGCTTGCAGGGCCTTGGCTCGGTGAACGTCTGTCGGCCCGGGGCTGGGCAGGCATGGCCATCGCCACGCTGGGTGTATTGCTCTATGTGGTAAATGATATCGAGCATGGCGGCGGCAGTGCGCCGCTGTGGGCCTATGCGCTGCCGCTGGGTTCGGTAGTGGCCGTGACTCTCGGCAGCCTGCTCGCCGTTCGCTGGGCGACCGCCATGCCGCTGGCGGCGACCCTGATGGTACAGCTGTTCGCCGCCACCGGGATATTCACCCTGGCGGCAATGATCGTGGCGGGTGGCGCGCCGGCCCTGCCCACCGATCGGCTCAGCATCTCGGCGATCGGCTGGCTGGTGATGCTTTCCAGCCTGGGGGGATACGGCTTCTTCGTCGCGAGCCTGCGCCGGCTCGGCGTGACCCTGACCTCATCGCTGATCTACCTTACCCCCGCGGTGACCCTGCTCTGGGCAGCGGCCATGTTCGGCGAGCAGCCGAGTGCCCAGGGCATCGCCGGCATGGCGATCGCCATCGCCGGCGCGGGCCTGGCTATGCGCAGCGTCGATACAGCAGGTCCCAGACCCCGTGCCCCAATCGCTCGCCACGAACCTCGAACTTCGTGAGCGGGCGAAACGACGGCCGGGGGACGTAGGGCGCGGTCTCCGGCGAAGCGGTGTTGGCATAGCCGGGAGCGGCCTCCATCACCTCGGCCATCCACTCGGCGTAGGCCTGCCAGTCGGTAGCCATGTGCAGCGTGCCGCCCATCTTCAGGCGCGTGCGGATCAGCTCGACGAAGGCGGGCTGGACGATGCGCCGCTTGTGGTGCTTCTTCTTCGGCCAGGGGTCGGGGAAGAACAGCTGCAGCGTATCGAGGCTCGCTTCCGGCAGGCACTGCTCAAGCACCGCCAGGGCATCTTCGCGATAGACTCGGATGTTGCTCAGGCCGCGCTTGTCCGCCTCGTCGAGCAGTTTGCCTACGCCCGGCGCGTGCACCTCGATGCCGATGAAGTCGGTGTCGGGATGCGTCTCGGCCTGCTCGATCAGCGAGGCGCCCATGCCGAAGCCGATCTCCACCACCCGCGGGGCATGGCGACCGAACAGGGCATCGAGGTCCTGGCGTCCGTCGGCCAGGGTCAGGCCCAGCCGCGGCCAGACCTCCTCGAGGCCACGGGTCTGGGCCTGGGTCATACGACCGGCACGTAGCACGTAGCTCTTGATACCGCGACGATGCAGCGGGGCGTCCGGCCCCTCCGGGCCGGTGGTGGTATCGTGTTGCGGATCACTCATGGAATTCGCTGCTGCTCCGGTGGTTCAGCCGTTGATGCGGCCGGCAAAGGGCGTGGAGGGGTCGGCGCTCTGGCGACGCGGCATACGCCCGGCGAGGAAGGCCTCGCGACCGGCCTCGACGGCTTTCTTCATGGCGCTGGCCATCAGCACCGGCTGGCGCGCGTGGGCGATGGCGGAGTTCATCAGCACACCGTCGCAGCCCAGCTCCATGGCCATGGCGGCATCGGAAGCGGTGCCGATGCCGGCGTCCACCAGCACCGGCACGCTGGCCTGCTCGATGATCAGGCGGATGTTGTGCGGGTTCTGGATGCCATGGCCGGAGCCGATCAGCGAGCCCAGCGGCATGATCGCGCAGCAACCCAGGCGCTCGAGCTCACGCGCCACGATGGGGTCGTCGCTGGTGTAGACCATGACGTCGAAGCCGTCGGCAAGCAGCTCCTCGGCCGCCTTCAGGGTTTCGGTCACGTTGGGGTAGAGGGTCGAGTCGTCGCCCAGCACTTCCAGCTTGACCAGCTTGTGGCCGTCGAGCAGCTCGCGCGCCAGCTTGCAGGTGCGCACGGCATCCTTGGCCGTATAGCAGCCGGCGGTATTGGGCAGCAGGGTGAAGCGTTCCGGCGGCACCACGTCGAGCAGGTTAGGCTGCCCGGCCTCCTGGCCAAGGTTGGTGCGGCGCACGGCGAAAGTGACCACCTCGGCGCCCGAGGCAGCGATGGCGTCGGCCGTCTCGTCGAAGTCCTTGTACTTGCCGGTGCCGACCAGCAGGCGGGAAGTGAAGGCATGGCCGGCAATCTGCAGCGGCTGATCCTGGAAGAAGTCTGTCATCGCATGAGCCTGTGTCTGTAGCGGAGTCTGAGTCGGGCAACGGTCGGGCGAAGGCGCCTCTAGCCGCCGCCGATGGCGTGGACGATCTCGATACGGTCGCCGTCGGTCAGGGGCGTGGTGCCGTGCTCGCTCTTCGGCACGATCTCCTCGTTGCGCTCGACGGCGATGCGCCGTCCGTTCAGGCCAAGGCTGTCGATCAATTGCGCCACCGTGAGGCCGGGGGCAAGGTCGCGGGCCTCACCGTTGAGCTGGATCTGCATGGCGTCCTCTCTACGTTGACGAGTGTCGCGGGCCGATATTGTAGCCCCTTAGCGCCCCCCGCGGTACGGTAGGCGGCAATCCCTTGTCCAGGAGCAACACAATATGCTCGATCGCGGGTGGTGGTGCCTGGTGGCGCTCTCGGGCGCCTTGGCGGTGATGGGGGGCGCCTTCGCCGCCCACGCCTTGCAGGGCCAGTTGCCCGAAAGGCTGCTCGCCGCCTTCGAGACCGGCGTGCGTTACCAGATGTGGCATACCCTGGCGATGCTCGCCGTGCTGGCCTGGCGCGCCTCGCGACCCTTGCGCGGCCAGCACCTCGTGCTCTGCCTTTGGACAGCAGGAGTGCTGCTGTTCTCCGGCTCTCTCTATGCGCTGGCGCTGACGGGGCTGCGCGGCCTGGGAATGATCACGCCATTCGGCGGCGTGTTGATGATCGCTGGCTGGCTGGCGCTTGCCGTCTGCGTTCTGCGCGCCAGGCCCGATGCTCAGTCGTCCGAGTCGGGAATGGCGTAGGTGGCGGTAACGTGCGCCACCGGGCGCTCGTCGCCGGCGGAGAAGAGGTGCACCTCGCCCACCGCCAGGCGTCGGCCCAGCTTGATCACGCGGGCGTTGGCGATGAGGTCGCGATCGCCACGGGCGCGGCGCAGGAAGTGGCAGTTGAGATCGGTGGTGACGGCCATCGGCTCGGGGCCGATCTGGGCCAGGATCGCCACGTAGAGGCAGACGTCCGCCAGGCCCATCATGGTGGGCCCCGAGACGCAGGAGCCGGGCCGCAGGTGTTCGTCCTCGATGGCCAGGCTCATGGTCGCCCGCATGTCGTCAACCGCCTCGATGGTGCCGGCACGCTGGGGGAAGACCTCGTCGAGAAAATCCTCGATGGCGGCGGCGGTCATCACGGTCATCGGGCGGCTCCTGNAACCGCCTCGATGGTGCCGGCACGCTGGGGGAAGACCTCGTCGAGAAAATCCTCGATGGCGGCGGCGGTCATCACGGTCATCGGGCGGCTCCTGTGGGCTGTGCGAGGTTGTGGCAATAACGCAGCCAACATAACCCAAAGCGCCCCGGGCGGGTACCCGGGGCGCTACGTTGAGCTCAAGTCTCAGCCTGTGCTCAGCTCACCTTGGCCTTGTGCACGGCACGCCACTGGTGCAGCAGCGGCTCGGTGTAGCCGGAGGGCTGCACACGGCCCTTGAAGATCAGGTCGCTGGCGGCCTTGAACGCGCTAGAAGCCTCGAAGTCGGCGCTCATCGCGGTGTAGGCGGGGTCGCCGGCGTTCTGCTCATCGACCACCCTGGCCATGCGCTCCAGCGTCTTCTGCACGCGCTCGGCGTCGACTACACCGTGGTGCAGCCAGTTGGCGATGTGCTGGCTGGAGATACGCAGCGTGGCGCGATCCTCCATCAGGCCCACGTCGTGGATATCTGGCACCTTGGAGCAGCCCACACCGTGTTCGACCCAGCGCACCACGTAGCCGAGGATGCCCTGGCAGTTGTTGTCGAGCTCCTGCTGCAGCTCCGCATCGGACCACCCGGCCTTTTCGGCCACCGGCACGGTGAGCAGGTCATCCAACAGGTCGGGCTCGCCCTTGGCCTCCAGCTCGCGCTGGATCTCTGCGACGTCGACCTGGTGGTAGTGCAGCGCGTGCAGCGCGGCGGCGGTGGGTGAAGGCACCCAGGCGGTGTTGGCACCGGCCTTGGGGTGGCCGATCTTCTGCTCGAGCATGGCCGCCATCAGGTCGGGCATGGCCCACATGCCCTTGCCGATCTGAGCACGGCCGCGCAGGCCACAGGCCAGGCCGACCTGGACGTTGTTGCGCTCGTAGGCCGTGATCCAGGCAGAGTTCTTCATGTCGCCCTTGCGGATCATCGGGCCCGCTTCCATGGCAGTGTGCATCTCGTCGCCGGTACGGTCGAGGAAGCCGGTGTTGATGAACACTACCCGCGAGGCGGCCTCGGCAATACACGCCTTGAGGTTGACCGAGGTGCGGCGCTCCTCGTCCATGATGCCCATCTTGAGCGTGTCACGGGCGAGGCCGAGCAGGTCCTCGATGCGGCCGAACAGCTCGTTGGAGAAGGCGACCTCCTTCGGCCCGTGCATCTTCGGCTTGACGATGTAGACCGAGCCGCTGCGCGAGTTGCGCGCATCTCCTTCGCCTTTCTTCAGGTCGTGCATGGCCAGCAGGCTGGTGACGATGCCGTCGAGGATGCCTTCGGGCAGCTCGTTGCCGTCGGCATCGAGCACCGCCGGGGTAGTCATCAGGTGGCCGACGTTACGCACGAACATCAGCGAGCGGCCAGGCAGGGTCAGGCTACCGCCGTTCGGCGTGGTGTAGTGGCGATCTTCGTTGAGGCGACGAGTGAAGGTCTTGCCGCCCTTTTCGATGGCTTCCTCCAGATCGCCCCTCATCAGGCCCAGCCAGTTTTCATAGACGCCGACCTTGTCCTCGGCATCGACCGCCGCCACGGAGTCTTCGCAATCCATGATCGCGGTGAGCGCGGCTTCGACCAGCAGGTCCTTGACGCCGGCCGGGTCGGTCTGGCCGATCGGATGGCTGGGGTCGATCTGGATCTCGAGGTGCAGATC
The DNA here is from genome assembly GCF_046723295.1 of Halomonas sp. A29. Classification (NCBI taxonomy): domain Bacteria; kingdom Pseudomonadati; phylum Pseudomonadota; class Gammaproteobacteria; order Oceanospirillales; family Halomonadaceae; genus Halomonas; species Halomonas sp. A29. Next base: position 351,525 of record NZ_JAXQPR010000006.1, on the reverse strand, counting down.
GTTGTTGGTCAGCAGGATCGCCTCGGGGCTTGCCGCCTCGCCGCGGTAGCCGATCAGCTTGCCCGGCTCCTTGAGGCCGGCCTCGCGACCACCCTCGAGGGTCGCCACCAGACGGCCGTCACGCAGCGCATACTTGACGGCATCACGGTGGGAGCCGGTAGCCAGCGGCGCGGCCAGGTCGAGTACACCACGGGCATAGGCGATGACCTTCTCACCGCGCTTGGGGTTATAGCCGCTACCCTTCTCGGCGCCGTCCGCCTCGGAGATGGCATCGGTACCGTAGAGCGCGTCGTAGAGGCTGCCCCAGCGGGCGTTGGCGGCATTCAGCGCATAGCGGGCGTTGCTCACCGGCACCACCAGCTGTGGGCCAGCCTGGGTGGAAACTTCACGGTCGACGTTGGCGGTGGATACCGTGACCTGTGAAGGCGCTTCCACCAGATAGCCGATTTCCTCGAGGAAGGCGCGATAGACGCTCATGTCCCGGACCGGGCCAGGGTTCTCGCGGTGCCAGGTGTCCAACTGCTCCTGCAGGCGCTCCCGCTCGGCGAGCAATTCACGATTTTTTGGTGTCAGATCATGAAAGATGGCATCGACCCCGGCCCAGAAGCGCTCGGCATCCAGGCCGGTCCCGGGAAGCGCCTGGTCGTTGATGAAGCGGTCCAGTTCAGCGGCCACCTGGAGACGATGGCGTGTGACACGTTCGGACATGGGAAGTCTCCTCCTGCGTGGCGGCCGATGACATGCTCTCGGCCAGCCGCAATTCGTGGGGGTGATACCACTGCGAGGCGCCAATTTTGTGGAAAACTGTTCCATATGTAAACCCGAAGGTAGGGCTACCCTACTAGACATAGGGTTAAGACCCGTTATTTTGACCATATGGTCAGAAAAAGTGTGGCTTATCACAGTGATAGCTCACCCAATAGCATGGCCGGTGGGTAAACTTGCTGCACGCTTGTGTGCTGCTGCAGACGAATGGATTCGAGGGGACAATGTCTTGACCCGAGGGAAAACGCCATGACCGACTTCACCCCCCTGCAGGCTCTGGGGCCGATCGCCCCCTTCCGCGCCGAGGGAGAGCCCTCGCTTACCGGTTACCTGGCCCACTACGGCCTCGCCCCGCTGCTCACCGAGCAGGTCGGCCTCTACGTTGGCTATGTGGACACACAGCGCTACCAACTGTGGACCCAGGTGTGGAGCCCGACGGAGCCGATCGGCACGGCATTCGTGGTGCATGGCTACTACGACCACCTCGGTCTCTATCGTCACCTGCTGGAACGGCTGCTGGAACGACGCTGGCGGGTGGTGTTGTGGGATCTACCGGGGCATGGCCTGTCCAGTGGCAAGCGTGCCTGTATCGACGACTTCGCGCACTACGGCGAATGCCTGCACGCCCTGCAGGAACAGTTGGATGCCGGGGGACTGGCCCCGCGGCCATGGCTCGGCATCGGTCAGAGCACTGGCGCAGCCATTCTCGCCACCGATGCCTTGAGCCGGCCCGGCGAAGGGCACTGGTCGGGCCTCGCCCTGCTCGCGCCCTTGGTGCGCCCCGTCGGCTGGCCCCAGGCAGGATGGCTGCATACGCTTGTGGGCCCTTTCGTCGAGACCCTGCCGCGCCGCTTCGGGGCGAACTCCACCGATGCCGAGTTCGCAGCCTTCCTGCGCGAACACGACCCGCTGCAGCCGGAACACCTCTCGCTCAACTGGGTCAGTGCCATGCGCCGCTGGATGCCTCAGTTGCTTGCCCTGCCCCCGTGCGACATTCCCACCCTGATCCTGCAAGGGGAGCAGGACCTCACCGTCGACTGGGAGTGGAACCTGGCGGTGCTGGAGGGCAAGTTTCCCAACGCTCGCATTCAGCGTCATCCGGATGCTCGCCACCATCTCGTCAACGAGGCCGAGCCCATTCGCGCCGCCCTGTTCACCTCCCTCGACGCTTTCGTTGCCGAGCTGGAACAAGGCTTTGCTTCGGCCAATCAGGAGCGCCTCTACCGATGCTGAGACGTATCGCACTGCTCTTGTCGTTCGCCCTGCTCGCCGGATGTGCTGCCCAGCCCCCCGAGCCCGATCCCATTCGTCGCGCGCTGCAGAACCTGAGCGACCGTGCCGTCGCCAGGGTGATGGACGTGGACGCCCTGCAGCCACCGCAGGACCAGGTACTGCTGCTGGTATCGCCGGCGGTGGACGCCAGCCTGGAGATCGGCAGCGAACGCTTCCTGGAGAGCCTTACGCGCGCCCTGCTGGGTGCAAGCGACAGCCCCCAGGTGATCGACTGGCGCCCCGCCATGAGCGGCGAAGGAGGCGACCACCAGTGGCGCATGGAGAGCCGCCTGGAAGCCACCGCGCCACGCCTGCAGCTGACCGACCGCGACCTGCTGCCCTACCGCCTGACCCTGTCGCTCTATCGTCCCGACGCGGAGAGCGCGCTGTGGGAGACCGAGATCGAGGGCGCCTTCGACGCCACGGCGTTGTAGGAGCGTTAACCTTGGCGCAATTGACGATCCAGCTGCCTATAGCCGATCGCCTCCATCAATTCGCCGCGCTCCGGATGCGGCTTGGCCGCAAGATCGGCCAGCGTCAGCGCCACCCGCAGCACCCGGTGGTAGGCGCGCGCCGAAAGGCGCAGGCGCTCTAGCACGCTGGCCAGCCAGGCGCGATCTGCCGTCGACAGGGCGCAGGCTGCCTCCAGCTCGCGCCCGCCCAGGTGGGCGTTGAGCGCGCCGCGTGCGTACTGCCGCTGGCGAGCGGCCACGACCCGGGCGCGCACCTCCGCCGAACTTTCACCTACCTCACGGGACGTGAGCTGCTCCGGTGGCAGTGCCGGCACTTCGATCTGCAGGTCGATGCGGTCGAGCAGCGGCCCCGAGAGCCGCGACTGGTAGCGCTGGATCTGTGCCGCGGTGCATTGGCAGGCCTGGCGTGGGTCGCCCAGATGGCCGCAGGGACACGGATTCATGGCGGCAACGAGTTGAAATCTGGCCGGAAATTTACGTTCGTGATTGGCACGGGCGATGTGGATACGGCCCGACTCCATCGGCTCGCGCATCACCTCGAGCACATGACGGCTGAACTCGGGCAGCTCATCGAGGAACAGCACGCCGTGGTGGGCCAGCGAGATCTCGCCCGGCCGCGGCCAGGAGCCGCCGCCGACCAGGGCCACGGCGCTGGCGGTATGATGCGGCGCGCGGAAAGGCCGGCGCCCCCACTGTTCGGCCAGCGGCAGGCCGCACACCGAACGGATGGCGGCCACTTCCAAGGCTTCCTCCTCGGTAAGCTCCGGCAATATACCCGGCAGGCGGCTCGCCAGCATGGTCTTGCCGGTGCCGGGGGGGCCGGCAAAAAGCAGGTTGTGTGAACCGGCCGCGGCGATCTCCAGCGCGCGGCGAGCCTGGTGCTGGCCACGCACCTCGGCCAGATCGCCCTCGCGGGAATCGAAGACGGGCGGTTTGTCGAGACGGTGCGCAGCGATGGGTTTCTGGCCCAGCAGGTGCGCCATCACGTCGAGCAGATGCTCGGCCGGCAGTACCTGCAGGTCGCCGGCCAGCGCCGCCTCGTCGGCATTCTCCTTGGGCACGATAAGCTTGCGTCCGGCCTTTCTGGCAGCCAGCGCCAGCGGCAACACGCCGCTGATGGGGCGCAGACGACCGTCCAGCGCCAGCTCGCCGACGCTCTCGATCTCCGCAAGGGCCTCACCGGGAAGCTGGCCGGAGGCGATCAGGATGCCCAAGGCGATGGGTAGATCGAAGCGCCCACCGACCTTGGGCAGATCGGCAGGCGCCAGGTTGAGCACGATTCTTCGCGTATTGGGGAAATCGAAGCCGGCGTTGACGAGGGCGCTGCGCACCCGCTCGCGGCTCTCCTTGACGGCGGCCTCGGGCAGGCCCACCAGGGTCATTCCCGGCAGGCCGTTGGCCAGATGTACCTCGACCTGTACCTCGGGCGCTTCCAGCCCCAGGCCGGCCCGTGTGGCAACGATCGCCAGCATCTTGCGGTCCCTCGCTTTCCATTAGCGTAAGGGCTAGATACTAGCACTGTGCTGCAATGGGCTCTCCACGCTAGCTCAGCGCTTGGCTTCGCCGGGTTCGCCGTCGTCCTTGGCCGCATCCTCGGGCGGCGTGAGAGTCGCCTGGGTCACCGGGGTCTCGCGGGCCGCCAACGCCTTCTCCAGGGCCGCGACCTGCTGCTCCAGGGCTTCGACCCGGATCCGTGTACGCTGCAGCACGTCCATCAGGATGTCGAAATCCTCCCGCGATACCAGTTCGAGCCGGTCGAAGGCACCGCGCACAATCTGCTGCACGCCCTTGTGGAGTTCCTCCGGCGCCTGGGCCGCGCCCTGCAGGCGTTCGCCGAGCTGCTGTGCCAGCCGGCTGATGGGGTCCTGACTCGCCATGGTGCGCTTCTCCTGTTGGCCTGCACATGTTGCCCTACAGCATACGCAAGGCCCCGCCACGACGCATTCTCTTCTCCCGCCCCGTCATGGCGCACCTGCACTACGCGCAAGCACCACCCTGGTGCAAGGCGACTGTGATCGGTGCGCCATTGGAGCGCATGACATAGGTAGATACCCCTGCAACCATCTGTTTATGAGAAATAAAGGTCCAGTCTGGCATGGTCTGCGCATAACGCGTAGTACAGCCGGCCGGCGACCCCCGCCGCCTTATATTCCAGCAGGGAGAGATGCGATGAAGCTCATCACCGCCATCATCAAGCCATTCAAGCTCGACGACGTACGTGAGGCGCTGGCCGACAACGGCGTCCAAGGCATCACCGTGACCGAAGTGAAGGGTTTCGGTCGCCAGAAAGGTCATACCGAGCTCTATCGTGGCGCCGAATACGTGGTCGATTTTCTACCCAAGGTGAAAGTCGAGGTTGCCGTGGACGACTCCCGCGTCGAGAGCGTGCTCGATGCCATCTGCAGCGCGGCCAACAGCGGCAAGATCGGCGACGGCAAGGTTTTCGTGACGCCGCTGGAGGATGTAATTCGCATCCGTACCGGCGAGCGCGGCGCCGAGGCCGTGTAACGGCTCCCACTAATACAAGAGCGATGGAGAACTCCCATGAGTGAACTTGCAGAGTTGAGCTACGCGCTCGACACCTTCTACTTCCTGATTTGCGGCGTGCTGGTCATGTGGATGGCCGCTGGCTTCTCGATGCTCGAGGCCGGCCTGGTCCGCGCCAAGAACACCGCCGAGATCCTGACCAAGAACGTCGCCCTGTTCGCCATCGCCTGCACCATGTACCTGCTGGTGGGCTACTCCATCATGTATTCGAGCGATGCCGGCGGCATCCTGCCCAACCTGGGCGTTCTGATCGGCGGTGAGAACAGCGTCGATGCGGTTACCGCCGGCGGCGAGGATGCCCCCTATTATTCCATGCGCGCCGACTTCTTCTTCCAGGTGGTATTCGTCGCCACCGCCATGTCGATCGTCTCCGGTGCAGTGGCCGAGCGCATGAAACTGTGGGCCTTCCTCGCCTTCGCCGTGGTCATGACCGGCTTCATCTATCCGGTGTCCGGCTACTGGACCTGGGGTGAGGGCTGGCTCGACGAGCTGGGCTTCTCCGACTTCGCCGGCTCAGGCATCGTTCACCTGGCCGGTGCGGCCGCAGCGCTGGCCGGTGTGCTGATCCTCGGTCCGCGCAAGGGCAAGTACGGAAAGGACGGCAGCATCCATGCCATCCCCGGTGCCAACCTGCCGCTGGCCACCCTGGGTACCTTCATCCTGTGGATGGGCTGGTTCGGCTTCAACGGCGGCTCGGAGCTCAAGCTCTCCGACGTGTCCTCGGCCAACAACGTGGCCCAGGTGCTGGTCAACACCAATGCCGCCGCCGCCGGTGGTGTGATCGCCGCGCTGATTCTGGCCAAGGTCTGGTTCCGCAAGGCCGACTTGACCATGGCATTGAACGGTGCCCTGGCCGGCCTGGTGGCCATTACCGCCGAACCGCTGGCGCCCACCGCGCTGGGTGCCACACTGATCGGCGCCGTGGGTGGTGCCATCGTGGTGGCCTCCATCGTCACCCTCGACAAGCTGAAGATCGACGATCCGGTCGGCGCCATCTCGGTGCACGGCGTGGTGGGTATCTGGGGTCTGCTGGCCGTGCCGCTGACCAATACGGATGCCAGCTTCGGCGCCCAGATCATCGGCGGGCTGGCGATCTTCGCCTGGGTCTTCGCCGCCAGCCTGGCCGTATGGCTGATCATCAAGGCGATCATGGGCGTACGGGTCAGCGAAGAGGAAGAGTACGAAGGGGTCGACCTTGCCGAGTGCGGTATGGAAGCCTATCCAGAATTCAGCGTCGCCAGGGTCTATGGCGGCAGCGGTGGACGTCCGCAGTCCGGTGGCTATGGCGCCGGCGCACCGATCGGCCAGCCGCACGCCGAGTAAGCTACATCACTCTTGCAAGGCTCCCTGCGGGGAGCCTTTTTTCTTCCTGCCGAGGGCGGTGTATGCTTGAGGCCAACGATCCGTACCCGCTCGGGTTCACCATGAACCCCGACCGACCATGAGGAAACAGACCATGAAACTGGTGACCGCCATCATCAAGCCGTTCAAGCTCGACGACGTTCGCGAGTCGCTTTCGGAGATCGGGGTACAGGGCATCACCGTGACAGAGGTGAAGGGATTCGGCCGTCAGAAGGGTCACACCGAGCTCTACCGCGGTGCCGAGTATGTGGTCGATTTCCTGCCCAAGGTGAAGGTCGAGATCGCCATCGACGACGACCTGGTCGAGCAGGTGATCGATGCCATCACCCAAGTGGCCAATACCGGCAAGATCGGCGACGGCAAGATCTTCATCACCCCGCTGGAGCAGGTCATTCGCATCCGCACCGGCGAAACCGGCAAGGACGCGGTCTGACCCAGCCGCAACCCAGGCATGCAAAAACCCCACGGCCGTGAGGCCGTGGGGTTTTTTGAAACGCCGGCGAACGCCCGAAGCGTGGCCGAGCGCAGCCACGTTTCACTTACTTCTCGACGAAGGCGCGCTCGATCACGTAGTCGCCCGGCTCGCCCATGCGCGGCGAGATATTGAAGCCAAGGTCGTCAAGCAGCGCGCTGGTCTCGTCGAGCATCGCCGGGCTGCCGCAGATCATGGCGCGGTCCTGTTTGGGATCCATCGGCGCCACGCCGGTGTCCTCGAACAGCTTGCCACTGCGGATGTGATCGGTCAGGCGGCCCATGGTGTGGAACTCCTCACGGGTCACGGTGGGGTAGTAGACCAGCTTCTCCTTGATCTCGTCACCGAGGTACTCGTGGGCCGGCAGCTCCTTCTGGATGAAGTCGGCATAAGCCAGCTCGCTGACGCTGCGTACGCCGTGCACCAGGATCACCTTCTCGTAGCGCTCGTAAACTTCCGGGTCCTGAATCAGGCTCATGAACGGCGCCAAGCCGGTACCGGTGGAAAGGAAGTAGAGGTTGCGCCCCGGCAGCAGGTCGTCGGTGACCAGGGTACCGGTGGGCTTGCGGCTGACCATGATCTGATCGCCTACCTTGAGGTGCTGCAGGCGCGAGGTCAGCGGGCCGTCGGGCACCTTGATGCTGAAGAACTCGAGGTGGTCCTCGTAGTTGGGGCTGGCGATGGAGTAGGCTCGCATCAGCGGCTTGCCGTTCACTTCCAGGCCGATCATCACGAACTGACCGTTCTTGAAACGCAGGCTGCGCTCGCGGGTGGTGCGAAAGCTGAACAGGGTATCGTTCCAGTGGTGAACGCTGAGAACGTCTTCCAGTGCGAACTTGCTCATGCCGGCTCCTATCTATTCCAATATCGAATAACTCGAAGGGAAAAACGATTTGCTTGCATTATAAGAGCGCAAGGTTTATCTGTTAATTGGATTGTATGGATATCCTTTATCTAGATTCCTGATATAGATCAAAACCGAGCCGTTTCATGCATTTCACCTTGCGCCAACTCGAAGTTTACGTCGCCGTTGCCCAGCACGAGAGCGTGTCGCGCGCCGCTCGCGCCCTCTCCCTGTCGCAATCGGCCACCAGTACCGCCCTGGCCGAGCTCGAACGCCAGTTCAACTGCCAACTGCTCGATCGCGTCGGCAAGCGGCTACGGCTCAACGCGCTGGGCTTCCAGCTGCTGCCCAAGGCCGTGGCGCTGCTCGACCGCGCCGAGGAGATCGAGGAGATCCTCCACGGCCAGCAGGGCATCGGCTCCCTCGACGTGGGCGCCACCCTGACCATCGGCAACTATCTGGCGACCCTGCTGATCAGCGACTTCATGCAGCGCCATCCGGGCAGCCGGGTGCACCTGGCGGTACGCAACACGCGGGAGATCGTCGATCGCGTGCGCCAGCACGAGCTCGACCTGGGGCTCATCGAGGGGCACTGCGAAGAGGAGGACGTGATCACCCAGCCGTGGGTGGAGGACGAGCTGTCGGTGTTCTGCTCACCGCGCCACCCGCTGGCCGGACAGGGGCCGGTGGAGCTCGACCGGCTACTGCGCGAGGCATGGATCATGCGCGAGCAGGGCTCGGGCACGCGCATGACTCTGGAGCAGGCCGCGCGGCATCGGCGCGGCCGCTTCAACACCTTGCTGGAGCTGGAGCACACCGAAGGCATCAAGCGCGCGGTGGAGTCGGGCCTCGGCATCGGCTGCGTATCGAAGCTGGCGCTGCGCGATGCCTTCCGCCGCGGCAGCCTGGTGCCGATTCCCACGCCGGAACTCGACTTGAGCCGTCAGTTCGCCTTCATCTGGCATCGCCACAAGTACATGGCCACCGGCATGCGCGAGTTCCTGCGCTTGTGCCGACAGATGACCGAGGGGGTTCAGCGCAGCGACGAGATCGACCTGCCGCCTGTTTCCTGACCCCCTCCGCCCCTAGCGGCCGTCGCTTAGACGGAACCCCCCTACCACGCGCGCCAGCCGGTCGGCCTGCTCGCTGAGCTGTTCGGCAGCGGTGGTCGACTCCTCCACCAGCGCCGCGTTCTGCTGGATCGTGCGGTCGAGGTCGGCCACCGCCACGCTGACCTGGCCAATGCCGTCGCTCTGCTCGCCGGCAGCCATGCTGATCTCGCCAAGCATGTTGGCCACTCGGTTCACGCTGGCCACCAGCTCGCCCATGCTTTCACCGGCACGACCCACCAGCGCGGCCCCGTTGACGACCCGCTGGGTCGAAGCGTCGATCAGCGCACGAATGTCGCGCGAGGCTTCGGCACTGCGGGTGGCAAGCTGGCGCACCTCGCCGGCGACCACAGCGAAGCCGCGGCCGTGCTCGCCGGCCCGTGCCGCTTCGACCGAGGCGTTGAGCGCCAGCAGGTTGGTCTGGAAGGCGATGCCGTCGATCACCTTGACGATCTCGCCGATCTTTTCCGACGAGCGGCTGATCTCGTCCATGGTTTCCACCACCTGGCTGACCGTCTCGCCCGAGCGGTGAGCGACCTCGGCAGCCGACTTCGACAGGCCATTGGCTTCGCGCGAGGAGGCCGAGGTGTGCTCTACGGTGGCCGAAATCTGCTCCATCGACGCCGAGGTCTGCTGCAGGCTGGCAGCGGCCTGCTCGGTACGCCGCGAGAGATCCTCGCCGCCGTTGGCGATCTCGCTCGCCGCGATGCGCACCGATTCGCTACTGTCGCGTACGTCGAGCAGCACGTCGTGGATCTTGTCGACGAAGGCATTGAACTGGGTAGCGAGCTTGGCGCTCTCGTCACGCCCACGTACCGGCAGCCGCTGGGTCAGGTCGCCGTCGCCGCTGGCGATCTCACGCATGCGATCAGCCAGCAGCCTCAGCGGTCGTGAGACCCGAGTACCGACCCACCACAGCGCGGCGAGACCCAGCGCCGCCAGCATCAGACCAACCAGCGCCATGCCCAGAGTATCGGCACGGCGTTGCTCGCCCAGCACCTCCTGCAGCGCTGCCAGCTCGGCCATCACCGCCTGCTCGGGCAAGCGGATCAGCAGCGTCCAGGGCGCTTCGCTTGCACCGATGGTGAACGGCTGATAGCGCTCCAGCATGCCCTGTCGCGCCTGGCTTACACTGACACCTTGCGCCTGCGCTCTATCGATGGCGCCGAGCACCTCGCTGTCGAACGCCTCGCTCGCCGCAGCGCCGAGCCGCTCGGCATTGGCGGTATGGGCAACCAGACCACCGCGCCCCGCCACCAGCGCCATCTCACCCGCACCGCCATAGAGCGACTGATTGGCTTCGAGCAGCAGCGCCTGGATGAAATCCAGCGCCAGGTCGACGCCGGCCACTCCACGGAACTCACCGTCGACCAGGATTGGCACGTTGAATGAGGTAACCAGCAGCGTCTCGCCGCCGTAATCGTAAGGTGCCGGGTCGATGATGCAGGGCGCGAGCGTCTCGCGCGGGCAGAGGTAGTACTCGCCTTCGCGTACGCCACTGGCAAGTGCGGTGGTGCTCTCCATGGTCTCACCCAGTGGCAGTACCTCGACGCCGCCCTCCCCGGTACGGTACCACCAGGGCATGAAGCGTCCGCTACCGTCATATCCCTCGCTCTCGCCGAGATCGGCATGCAGCGCATCGCGGCCGAAGGCGTCGGGCTCCCAGCCGATGAAAGCGTCCAGCAACGAGGGGTTCTCGACGACGGTCTGACGCACCAGGTTGGAGAGTTCGCGCCGACTCAGGGAGAGCGCACGGCGACCACTGGCGTCCTGCTGGCCCATCAGCGCATTGGTGTCTGCCAGTTGGCTGGCCAGCGTCAGCGCATGTTCGAGTTCGCGCTGGATACGCCCGGCCTCGGCATCCGCCAGCACCGCCAGGCGTTCGTCGATGGCCCCTTCGAGCAGCTCACGGGTATGGGTTTCGACGGTCTGCTGGGTACGCGCCGATGAGAACAGGCCGTAGACGACCAGGGCCCCGACCACGGTCAACAGGCAGGGGCCGGCCAGCAGGACCACGAACTGGCGGATCGATCTGAGATGCATGGGCGCTCTCGCTGAAATAGGAAGCAGGTTACGGCGAAGAAAACTTCGCAGCCATGATTCCTCTATCGGCAAGAACGCCCCTATCTTGAGACGAAGGCTCGAGACGAAAGCTCGAGACGAAACACCCAGCGCAGTCAGCGCATATCGCTGACGGCTTCCTGAATGTCGCTCAGCGGTGCCTTGGACAGATCCTTGTCCAGAGTGTGAATGATCAACTTGCTGGTCGGTCTGTCAATCTTGTCGCGCAGTACGCCCAGGAAGCGTGGCGGGGCCACCAGAATGAGCTTGTCCATGCTGTTGTCGACCCGGGCCTTGTAGATACGCTCGGCGATTTGCTTGGCGAAGATATCCGCCTCGTGGTCCAGGGCGACACTGTCGCCTCGACTGGACCGTCGGGTATGGGAGGTCGACTCGTCGACGCTACCCGTGGCGCCGGTGATCAGATCGCCCTCGTGCAGACGCCCTTCGGCGTGCACCAGGCTCTCCTTCTCCTCCAGCTTGAGCGCATCGCGGGTAAACACGCGAGCCCGTGCCGCATCGGCCACCACGATATACGTTGTCATAGCCTCTCCTTGAGTCGGGTTGAAGGAAAAGCCCGCCAATCCCGTCGCGGACTTTCTCCTTCAACATGGCAACCAGACCCTTCAGGGTCAACCGACTAGAGCACCTTGCGCCGCAGAAGGCCCGTGATTGCCTCGCCGATCAGCACCAGTACGACGATGGCGATCAGGATGGTGGCCACGGTGGGCCAGGCAAAGGTGTCGATCGCCCCCTGCAGAATCACCCCGATGCCACCGGCACCCACCAGCCCCAGGACCGTCGATTCCCGAATGTTGATGTCCCAGCGCAGGATGACGATGGCGAAGAAAGCCGGCATCACCTGCGGCACGATGGCGTAGGCGATCACCTTGGCCTTGGAGGCTCCGGTGGCCTCCATGGCTTCCACCGGGCGGCGGTCGATCTCTTCGATCGCCTCACCCATCAGCTTGCCGATGAATCCTATCGAGCGAAACATGATGGCCAATATCCCCGCCAGCACCCCGGGGCCGAAGATCGCCACGAACAGCAGCGCCCAGATGATGGTGTTCACCGAACGGCTGGCGACCAGGATGAAGCGGCCCAGCCACAGGCAGGCTCGGTTAGGGGTAGTGTTCTGGGCCGCGATGTAGGAGACCGGCAAGGCGATGAAGATTGTCAGCGCAGTGGCCAGGGTGGCGATGTGCACCGTTTCGAGCAGCGCGTTGGCGATCGCGGCGAGTCGCGAGGGGTCGGGCGGCCACATGCGCGCCCCGAGGCTCGAAATCTGGTTCGGCGCATCCCACACCCAGGGCCAGAAGATATCGATGTCGCGTACCGCCCAGTAAACCACCATCACGGTGACCAACAGCACGGCGTAGCGGATCAGGCGCTGCTTGCGGTCGTAGCGTTGCCAGACGCGGTCGGCCAAGGCATCGGCATGATCTACCATATCTTCTTCCTCACCCAGCCGCTGATGCCTTCACTGATCAGGATCACGGCAATGATCGTGAGCAGGATGGCAAAGGCGAAATCGTAGTCGTAGCGGCCGAAGGCGTTCATCAAGGTGCCGCCGATACCCCCGGCGCCGACGATGCCCACCACCGCCGAAGCGCGCAGGTTGCTGTCGAGCTGATACATGGAGAGCCCCACCTGGCGCGGCAGGATCTGCGGAAACACAGCGTAGACCAGGGTGGCGAGGTAGCCCGCCCCGGCGGCCTTCATCGCCTCCACCTGGCCCCAGTCGATCTCCTCGATCTCCTCGGCGAGCAGCTTGCCGACGAAGCCGATCGAATAGATCGTCAGCGTGAGGATGCCGGCCAGCGGGCCGAACCCCACCGCGGCGACGAACAGGATGGCGACGATGACCGGATGGAAGCTGCGCGAAATGATGATCACCGCACGCCCCAACAGGTAGATGGGCTTGGGCGCGACGTTCTTGGCCGCCATCACCGCGAAGGGGATCGACAGCGCCACCCCCAGCAAGGTGGCCAGGATAGCGATCTGGAAGCTCTCCTTGAAGCCGGTGATCAGCAGGCCGCTACGTTCGAAGCTGGGCGGAAAGCCGCCGCCGAAGATACGCGCCGCCCGTGGCAGACCCTCGCTGATGCGCGCCCAGTTGAACGGCAGCGAGCCGAAGGCCCACACCAGGTAGACGATCACCACCAGCCACAGCCCATAGCGCAGCAGCGGGTTGGCGATGAAGGGCGGCTTGCGCCAGGTGCGCGCTGCGGCGGTATGGTCAGGGCGAGTCATGCGTCACCCCCTGCGTCGTTTGCCCGGGCTCCTCGGTGATCTCGTCCTCTGCCGTCTCGATGCCGCCGTAGATGGCATCCAACGCCTCTTTGCCGAAGTCGGCCGGCAGGCCGTCAAAGATCATTTTGCCGTGACGCAGCCCGACGATGCGCTCGGTGTAGGCCTTGGCCTGGGCCACGTTGTGAATGTTGATCAGCACGGGCAGCGAGAGCTCGCTGGCCAGGCTCTGCAGCAGCTTCATGATCTGTTCGGAAGTGCGCGGGTCCAGCGATGCCGTCGGCTCGTCGGCCAGCAGTATCTCGGGTTCCTGCATCAGCGCCCGTACCACGCCGACGCGCTGGCGCTCACCGCCCGAGAGCTCGTCGGCGCGCTTGTTGGCGTAGTGGGCGATACCCACCCGATCCATCAGATGAAAGGCGCGCTCGATGTCGCTCTGGGGATAGCGCCGCGTGATCGCCTGGAACAGGTTGACGTAGCCGAGCCGCCCGGCCAGCACGTTTTCCATCACCGTGAGCCGGTCGATCAGGTTGAAGCCCTGGAAGACCATGCCGATCTTGCGCCGGGCGCGGCGCAGCTCGCCCCCGCGAAGATTGACCAGCTCGACTCCGTTGAGCTTGATCGAGCCGGAGGTGGGCTCCACCAGGCGGTTGATACAACGCAACATCGTGCTCTTGCCGGCGCCGGAGGCTCCGACGATCGAGACCACACTGCTACCCTCGACCGTCAGGTCCAGCTCTTTCAGCACCGGCTCGTCCCGGCCATAGCGCTTGACCAGTTTCGAAATTTCCAACATTGAACTACCTCACGAAACGAGAGAACGGAGTTGCCCCCGGCTACGCCGAGGGCTTTGGCGACTTGCCTGCCAGGTTTACTCCTTCTCCAGATCCTCGCGGGTGTAGCGCACGTCGTTGGCGGCCTGGATGGTGCGGATGACCTCCCAGTGCTCCTGGTAGTTGATGGGAATGAATTTCTCCACGCCCTCGAACTCCTCGCCCAGGGCGGTACCTGCGAAGTCGAAGCTGAAGAAGGCTTCCTCGATCTTCTCTACCAGATCGGGATGCAGGTTGTGGGCGTAGTTGTAGGAGGTGGTGGGGAAGCGGTCGGATTCGTAGATCAGGCGTACATCCTCCTCGTCGTAGAGGCCCCGCGCCGCCATGCGCTCGACCACCTCGGAAGCCACCGGGGCGGCATCGTAGTCGCGGGCGACCACGCCGAGCATCGACTGGTCGTGGCTACCCGAATAGACCACCTCGTAATCTTCGTCGGGCACCAGACCGAGTTCCGGGAACAGCGCGCGTGGCGCCAGGTTGCCCGAGTTGGAGGTGGGCGATGTATGGGCGACGCGCTTGCCCTTCAGGTCCTCCATCTGCTCGATGTCGGAGTCGACGTGGGTGAAGACCTGCAGGGTGTAGCCGAACTGGCCGTCGTCGGAGCCCATCAGGGCGAACGGCACGGCACCGGCCAAGTTCACGGCGAACGGCGTGGGTCCGGTGGAGAAGCCGGCAATGTGCAGGCGACCGCTGCGCATCGCCTCGACCTGGGCCGAATTGGACTGCACGGCGAAGAAGCGCACGTTGCGACCGGTCACCTCCTGCAAGTGATCGATGAAGGGCTGCCAGATGTCGGAGTAGATCGCCGGATCCTCCACCGGCGTGTAGGCGAAGATCAGCGTGTCGGGATTCGCCCATTGGGACTCGTCGGTGGGACGGTCGGCGACCATATCGCCATCCTCATCGCAGAAGAGCGAATCCAGGTCGCCTCGTGGGCAATCGGCCTGGGCCTGGGCCGACACCAGCAGGGCGAGCGGCAGTAGCGAGGAGAGGGCCAGGGTGGCGAAAGGGAAGCGGCCGAGTGTCTTGGATGTTGTCATTGGCGTGTCTCTCTGTATCACTGTAATTATTTGAGTCGATGTCGTCATCGTCATTATGGCAGGATCGAATGAGTTGGGTGATTCCATCCATCCTGATCGGAAGCGAACATACGCAAGCCATAATGCTCGTAAACGAAACTAACCACCAATCTAGGTAGTATGACAATACGATGTCAATCCGATTTCACGCCGCCTCGGGTCAACGCTGCAATCGCTACCTGCTGATGCGGCATGGCCACAGCCAGGCCAATGCGCAGCACTTGATCATCAGCACTCCGGGCCGGGGGCTCGCATCGTTCGGCCTCTCCGAGCAGGGCGAGGCGCAGCTGAAAGCGCTGCTCGCCGCATGGCGCTGGCCGGCACCGACCCGCATCCTGCATTCCGACTTCCTGCGCACTACCGAAACCGCCGGGCGAGTGGCCGCTCACTTCGGCCTCGAGCTGCAGCCCGAGCCACGCTTGCGCGAACGCAACTTCGGCGCTTTCGAAGGTCTGGCGGATAGCCATTATCACGATGTCTGGGTACACGACGCTCGCGACCCGGAGCATCGCGAATACGGCGTTGAAAGCGTGGCCAGCGTCGCCGCCCGCATGCAAGGCGTGGTTGCCTCGCTGGAGCAGTCACTGCGCGATGAAACCGTACTGCTGGTGAGTCACGGCGACCCGCTGCAGATCATGCTGACCGCTCTCGAAGGCCGCCTGCTGAGCAAACATCGCGACCGTGAGCCGCTGCTACCGGCCAGCATCACCGTGCTCGACTGAGCAGAAACTGCGGTTTCCCGATGTAACGGCTGACGCTCGTCACGATCTGCGGTAGCATCGGAACACCGGCAGGGATGTCGGTCACCTCATCGTCCTGCGATGCGTCAACGGGAGGACCCCGATGCGACAGTTCCTGTTTCCCCGCCGCCCGATGTCCCGCGGCGTATTGCTCTTCGTGCATTTCTTCCTGCAGTTGGCCCTGGTGTCGGCGGCCATGCTGTGGCTGCTGCCACGCAGCCCGTGGTTCGCCGCCATCGACTGGCACCAGGCCTGGCCAACCCTGGCGCTGGGCGCCGGGCTCTGGCTGGCTGCGGCCCTGGGCCTGCGTCTTGTCGTCGAGCTCTGCCTGCTGCCTCATCACCTGGGCGCCCGGGTCGGCTTTGCCCCTGGCGACGTGGTCACGCGCTCGTTCGAACGCCGACCGGCCGTACACGACAGCCAGGCAGCCTGGACCAGCGAGGCACGCTCGATGGAAATCGAACCCAGCGTTCTCGGCAATGCCCGCGTGACACGCCCCGCAGAGCCCCTCAAGCCTCAGGGAAGCGTCTGAGCGCCGCTCCAGGGATGGCTTAGGCTTACCCACCTACCCGTCAGGCAAACTCACACAAGTTACGTGGGACCACCGGACCCGCATCATGCCGCGGACCCGGCGGAGTCATCCATTCAGTGGCCGAGGATCTGGCTGAGGAAGAGCTGGGTGCGCTCGGACTGGGGATTGTTGAAGAAGGGCTCCGGTGCGTTCTCCTCGATGATCTGGCCCTGATCCATGAAGATCACGCGGTCGGCCACGGTCTTGGCGAAGCCCATCTCGTGGGTCACGCAGAGCATGGTCATGCCCTCGCGCGCCAGTTCGACCATAACGTCGAGCACTTCCTTGATCATCTCCGGATCGAGCGCCGAGGTGGGTTCGTCGAACAGCATCACGTCGGGATGCATGCACAGCGAGCGGGCAATCGCCACGCGCTGCTGCTGGCCACCGGAGAGCTGGCCGGGATACTTCGTGGCCTGCTCGGCGATCTTGACCCGCTCCAGGTACTGCATGGCGAGCCGCTCCGCCTCGCGGCGCGGTTTCTTCTGCACCCACTTCTGCGCCAGGCAGCAGTTCTCGAGTACCGTGAGGTGCGGGAAGAGGTTGAAGTGCTGAAACACCATTCCCACGCTGCGGCGGATCTGCTCGATGCGCTTGACGTCCTGGGTCAACGGCACGCCGCCGACCACGATCTCGCCGGCCTGATGCTCCTCGAGATGATTGATGCAGCGGATCAGGGTCGACTTGCCCGAGCCCGATGGCCCGCAGATGACGATCCTCTCGCCGCTCTTTACTTCGAGGTTGATGTCGCGCAGCACATGGAAGTCGCCGTACCACTTGTTGACGCCACGCATCTCGACCATGAGGGTCTCGGCGCCGGCCTGGGTTGCTTGTTCAGTCATTGTTCTCGTTCCTCACCGCTTGTGGCCGGTATGCAGTTTTCTTTCCAGATATTGGCTGTAGCGCGACATGCTGAAGCAGAAGATCCAGAACATGAACGCCGCGAACACGTAACCTTCCAGGGAGAAGCCCAGCCAGCGGGAATCCGACAGGGCCGCCTGCACGATGCCCAGCAGGTCGAACAGGCCGATGATCATGACCAGGGTGGTGTCCTTGAACAGCGAGATGAAGGTGTTGACGATGCCGGGGATCATCATCTTCAGCGCCTGGGGCAGCACGATCAGGCCCATGCGCATCCAGTAGCTCATGCCCAGCGCCGCTGCCGCCTCCTCCTGGCCACGGGGAATGGCCTGCAGCCCGCCGCGTATGACCTCGGCCATATAGGCGCTCTGGAACAGGGTAATGCCGATGAAGGCCCGGATCAGGCGGTCGACGCTCACCCCGGTCGGCATGAACAGCGGCAGCATCACCGAGGCCATGAACAGCACCGTGATCAGCGGCACGCCGCGCCAGAACTCGATGAACACCACGCAGAAGCTCTTGACGATGGGCATCTGCGAACGGCGCCCCAGCGCCAGCAGAATGCCGATCGGCAGCGCCCCGACCATGCCCACCACGGCCAGCACCAGGGTCAGCATCAGGCCGCCCCAGCGGTGGGTAGGTACCACTGGCAGGCCGAAGTGGCCACCGTAGAGCATGAAGTAGGCGAAGATCGGGAACGCCACCAGTGTGGCCAGTGCCACCCAGCGCTTGAACGGCAGCCGCGGGATGGCCAGCCAGGCGATCAGCACGGCAAAGGTGACAAACGTCACGTCGACCCGCCAGATCTCACCGCGCGGATAGAGGCCGTAGATGAACTGGGTGAAACGGGCGCTGACGAATACCCAGCAGGCCCCTTCACGGGAGCAGTCATCCCGCGTGGTGCCGATCCAGTCGGCGTTGATGAAGGCCCACTGGATCGTTGGCGTCAGCAACAGATAGAGCAGGTAGATCCCCAGCAGGGTGAAAAAGCTGTTCACCGGTCCGCTGAACAGATTGGCCCGCAGCCAGGCCACTGGCCCTACCGTATTCTTCGGCGCCGGGCGCGCCTCGATCATCTTGCGTTGAATCGTCATGGCGCCTCTCCTAGCGTTCCACCAGCGCCACGCGGGCGTTGAACCAGTTCATGAACATCGACACCAGCAGACTGATGGTCAGGTAGACCGCCATGGTCATGGCGATGACCTCGATCGCCTGGCCCGTCTGGTTGAGGGTCGTGCCGGCAAATACTGAAACCAGGTCCGGATAACCAATGGCCGTGGCCAGCGAGGAGTTCTTGATCAGGTTGAGATACTGGCTGGTCAGCGGTGGAATGATCACGCGCAGGGCTTGGGGTACCACCACCAGGCGCAGCACCAGGTTCTGCGGCAGGCTGAGCGCCTGGGCCGCCTCGGTCTGGCCGTGGGGGATCGCCTGGATACCGGAGCGTACGATCTCGGCGATGAACGACGCCGTGTAGATCGAGAGCGCCAGCCACAGGGCGAGGAACTCCGGGATCACCGTAATGCCACCGCGGAAGTTGAAGCCACGCAGCTCCGGCACGTCCCAGGTGACCGGCACGCCGGTTGCCACCAGCACCAGCAGCGGCAGGCCGAGGATCAGGCCCAGCGAAATCCAGCCCGCCGGCAGGCGCTTGCCGGTCGCCTCATGGCGTCGCTTGTTCCAGATCGTCAGCGCGATGCTGGCCACGATGGCTACGCCAAAGGCCAGTGGAATCAGGCCGAAGCCGGACTCGAACAGCGGCTCCGGAATGTAGAGACCGCGCACGTTGAGGAAAATGACCTCGCCGAGCGAGTAGCTGTCCCGCGCCGAGGGCATGGCACGCAGTACGGCGAAGTACCAGAAGAAGATCTGCAACAGCAGCGGGATGTTACGGAAAATTTCGATATAGCCAGTGGCCAGCCTGGCAATCAGCCAGTTGGGCGAGAGCCGGGCAATACCGACGATGAAACCGATGATGGTCGCCGCGATGACCCCCAGCGCGGAAACCAGCAAGGTGTTGAGCAGGCCCACCAGGAAGGTGCGGCCGTAGGAACTCTGCGACGAGTAGTCGATCAGGCTCTGGACGATACCGAAGCCGGCGGTATTGGTTAAAAAACCGAAGCCGGTGGTGATGCCGCGGGCTGCCAGGTTGGCCTGGGTATTGCCGACGATGTAGAGCAGGAAGGCCACTACCGCCGCGATCAGCAGGGCCTGGAAGATCAACGCCCGCTTGGCGCGATCGCGCCAGAAAGGCGGTTTTGGGCCTATGGATGGGGCCTTGGGTCGAACGGACATGAAGGGACTCTCCGCCTGGATCCGTCAAGCAAGTATCAGCCATCCGGCCCGGGAGGTATCCGGGCCGGGGCAGTACGAGGATCGGGGCATCTCGCGATGCCCCGGGCGGTACGATCAGCGAATCGGCGGAGCGTACTGGATGCCGCCAGCGTTCCACAGGGCGTTGATGCCGCGTTCGATCTGCAGCGGTGAGTCCATACCGACGTTACGCTCGTAGCTTTCGGCGTAGTTGCCCACCTGGCTGATGATGTTATAGGCCCAATTGGCGTCGAGACCCATGCCCTCGCCGTAGTTGCCGTCCTGACCCAGCAGGCGGGCAATATCCGGATCCTCGGAGTTGCGCATCTCATCGGCGTTCTCGCTGGTGACGCCCATCTCTTCGGCGTTGAGCATGGCGAACAACGACCACTTGACGATGTTGAACCACTGATCGTCGCCCTGACGCACTACCGGGCCCAACGGCTCCTTGGAGATCACTTCCGGCAGGATCACGGACTGGTCCGGATCGGAGAGCTGGATGCGCAGTGCGGCCAGCTGGGAAGTGTCGGAGGTCAGCACGTCGCAGCGTCCGGCCTCGTAGCCACCCACGGTCTGCTCGGAGGTATCGAAGACGATGGGATCGAATGTCATGCCGTTGGCACGGAAATAGTCGGCCACGTTGAGTTCGGTGGTGGTGCCGGACTGAACGCAGATGGCCGCGCCATCGAGATCCGTGGCGCTTGAGACACCGAGATCGCGGTTGATCATGAAGCCGATGCCGTCGTAGAAGTTCACGCCGGCGAAGTTGAGGCCCAGGGTGGTGTCGCGGGTGGTGGTCCAGGTGGTGTTGCGTGAAAGAATGTCGACCTCACCGGACTGCAGGGCGGTGAAACGCTCCACGGCGTTCAACGAGATGTAGCGTACCGCCTCGGCGTCGCCGAAGACTGCCGCGGCCACGGCACGGCAGACGTCGACGTCAAGACCCTGCCACTCACCCTGGTCGTCAGGCGCAGAGAAGCCCGGCAGGCCGTCACTCACGCCACACTGCACGGCACCACGCTGAAGGGTGTTCTGCAGGGTGTTGGCCGAGGCCAGGGAAGCAGTACCCAGAGCCAGTGCGGCTGCGGAAGTGAGCAGCACCCACTTGTTCTTGTTGTCGCGCATGTAAAGATCCCTCGTAGATGATTTGGAGTTCTTGAAATCAGCATGCCGAAGCATGTGCCTGCACCTTAGCAAGGTTTGTTCCAAGGCAGGGATAGTGCAGGCAAAACTCTTATTCAACGCTCACGGTGGAGAGGATACTTCCTGAACCGTTGCCCCGCTTTGGTGCGACCGGGTGTGCCTCAGCGCACCGGTGGCGCATAGTGCAGCCCACCTTCGGTCCACAGTGCATTCAGGCCACGGACGATATTGAAGTCGGAGCCGGCACCCACGTTGCGCTCGAACATCTCTTCGTAGTTGCCTACCTGCTTGACGATCCGGTAGGCCCAGTCGGCGGTGAGCCCCATGCCCTCGCCGTAGTTGCCATCGCGGCCCAGCAGGCGAGCGACATCCGGATCTTCGGATTCGAGCATCTCGTCCACGTTGCCCTGAGTGATGCCCAGCTCCTCGGCATTGAGCATGGCGAACAGCGACCACTTGACGATGTTGAACCACTGGTCGTCGCCCTGACGTACGGCGGGCCCCAGCGGCTCCTTGGAGATGACTTCGGGCAGTACCATGGCGCTATCGGGGTCGGCAAGCTGCATACGTTGGGCGTAGAGCTGGGAAGCGTCGGAGCTGAGCACGTCACAGCGCCCGGCCTCGAAGCCTGCGATTGCCTGCTCCGGTGAGTCGAACACCACCGGTTCGTACTCCATGCCATGGGTGCGGAAGTAGTCGGCCAGGTTGAGTTCGCTGGTGGTGCCCGACTGGGTGCACACCGCGGCACCGTCGAGCCCCATGGCGCTTTCCACACCCAGGTCGCTGGCCACCATGAAGGCCTGCCCATCGTAGTAGCTGACGCCGGTGAAGTTGAGACCAAGCGTCGTGTCGCGGCTCGAAGTCCAGGTCGTGGTGCGCGAAAGCACGTCCACCTCGCTCGACTGCAGGGCCGTGAAGCGTTCCACCGAGTTCAGCGGCACGAATTGCACCTTTTCGGCGTCGCCCAGCACCGCGGCGGCAATGGCCCGGCAGACATCGGTATCCAGCCCTCGATAGTCATCATCGTCGTCCAGCGCCGAGAAGCCCGGCTGGGCAGCGTTGACGCCACAGCGCAGCTGATCTCGCTCACGCACGTCGTCGAGCGTGGCCGCCTGGGCCAGGCCGATGCTGCCAAGCATCAATGCAGCCGGAGCCAACCAGGCCAGCCTGTCGTAATGGGTCATGTCGTTCCCTCGTTGTCGTTGCCCATGGAGGCCTTTGGTTAGGCCTCGCTTATGATTAGCGCATCTCCAGGCTAAGTGCACTGCACTTCACGGTACACAGCGCTTTCTTCTCTGATACGGAATCTCCCATGACATGACGAAACGCCCCGCAGGCCAGGCCTGCGGGGCGTTCGGGTCACGCATGAGAAGGAAGCGTGGACAACGGGGGCGCTTGTCCTGCCGAGGCAGGCTGTGTCAGTGCCGGATGAGATAGTCGAAGGCACCCAGGGCGGCCTTCGAGCCCTCGCCCATGGCGATGACGATCTGCTTGTAGGGCACCGTGGTCACGTCGCCGGCCGCAAAGATGCCGGGCACCGAGGTCATGCCGCGCTCGTCGATCACGATCTCGCCGCGCTGCGACAGCTCGATCGACGAGTCGGTGAGCCACTCGGTGTTGGGCACCAGCCCGATCTGTACGAAGATACCTTCCAGCTCGAGCGTCTTGATGGCGCCGCTGGCGCGCTCCTCAAAGGTCAGGCCGGTGACGCGGGTGCCATCGCCGTTGACCTCGGTGGTGCGGGCGCCAAGCACGATCTCGACGTTGGCCAGGCTACGCAGTTTCTTCTGCAGCACCGCGTCGGCACGCATCTCGTCCATGAACTCGATCAGCGTCACGTGGCCGACGATGCCGGCCAGATCGATGGCCGCCTCGACGCCGGAGTTGCCGCCGCCGATCACCGCCACGCGCTTGCCCTTGAACAGCGGGCCGTCGCAGTGGGGGCAATAGGCCACGCCCTTGTTGCGGTATTCGGCTTCGCCGGGCACGTTCATCTCACGCCAGCGGGCGCCGGTGGAGAGGATCAGCGTCTTGCTCTTGAGGCTGGCGCCGGATTCGAACACCACCTCGTGCTCGCCGCCCTGATCGGCTGCCGGAATCAGCTTCACCGCACGCTGCAGATTCATGATGTCGGCTTCATACTCCTTGACGTGCTGCTCCAGCGCCGCGGCCAGCTTGGGGCCTTCGGTGTAGGGCACGGAGATGAAGTTCTCGATGGCCATGGTGTCGAGCACCTGGCCGCCGAAGCGCTCGGCCGCCACGCCGGTGCGAATGCCCTTGCGCGCGGCATAGATAGCCGCTGCGGCACCGGCCGGGCCACCGCCCACCACCAGCACATCGAACGGCGCCTTCTCGTTGAGCTTGGCCGCCTCGCGCTTAGCCGCGCCGGTGTCGACCTTGGCCAGGATCTGTTCCAGGCTCATGCGACCCTGGTCGAAGAGTTTGCCGTTGAGATAGATGCTCGGCACCGACATTACCTGCCGCTCTTCGACCTCGTCCTGGAACAGCGCACCGTCGATGGCGACGTGGCGCACGCCGGGGTTGAGGATCGCCATCAGGTTCAGCGCCTGCACCACGTCGGGACAGTTCTGGCATGACAGCGAATAGTAGGTCTCGAAGTGCAGCTCGCCTTCGAGGTTACGGATCTGCTCGATGGTGTCGTCGCTGACCTTGGGCGGGTGGCCGCCGACCTGCAGCAGCGCCAGCACCAGCGAGGTGAATTCATGGCCCATGGGGATGCCGGCGAATACCAGGCCGGTATCCTCGCCGAGACGATTCAGCGCAAAGGAGGGCTTGCGCGCGTCTTCACCGTCCAACCGCAGGCTGATCTTGTCGCTCAGGCTCTTGATGTCCTTGAGCAGCCCGTGAAGCTCCTGGGACTTGGCGCCGTCATCGAGGGACGCGACGATCTCGAACGGCTGAGTAACCTTCTGCAGGTAGGCTTTTAGCTGGCTTTTCAGATTGTCGTCCAACATGACCGCGGTTTCCTTCATGTCTGGCTCAAGAACGACGGCAAGAGATGTCCCGAACGCGGATCGTGATCAGCGCAGGTAAGGGCTTGCTCGTCTTGGAAAGAGCGCCCGGGCAGTGAATTGCCCGGGCGTGGTACACGCGAGGTCAGAGGATAGCCTCGCGGGTCGCAGGATCGATTAGATCTTGCCGACCAGATCCAGGGAAGGAGCAAGGGTCTCTTCGCCTTCCTTCCACTTGGCGGGGCAGACTTCGTTCGGGTTGGCGGCAACGTACTGGGCGGCCTTCAGCTTGCGCAGGGTTTCCGAAACGTCGCGGGCGATCGCGTTGTCGTGGATCTCCAGGGTCTTGATCACGCCTTCCGGGTTGATCACGAAGGTGCCGCGCAGGGCCAAGCCAGCTTCCTCGATGTGCACACCGAAGGCACGGGTCAGCTGGTGAGTCGGGTCACCGACCAGCGGGAACCGGGCCTTGCCTACCGCCGGTGAAGTCTCGTGCCACACCTTGTGCGAGAAGTGGGTGTCGGTGGTGACAATGTAGACTTCGGCACCGGCCTTCTTGAACTCCTCGTAGTGCTCGGCGGCGTCCTCGACTTCGGTCGGGCAGTTGAAGGTGAACGCGGCCGGCATGAAGATCACAACGGACCACTGGCCTTTCAGGTTCTCATTGGAAACTTCGACGAACTCGCCGTTGTGGAAAGCGGTGGCCTTGAACGGCTGGACTTCGGTGTTGATCAGGGACATTCAGCAAAGCTCCATGTCAGTCATTGGTGGGTGATCCGAATACGGGGCATATCATATCCATCGCAACCGATAGGCCAAAATTGATTGGCGCCATGGTTCCGATAAGGCTTGTCTATGGTGGCGCCCACGCCTTATTGCAAGGCTACTGCCTCACCCTGGCGGTTCAGCGCCAGAAAAGCCTGGGTGTTGCCCATTTGCAGCGATTCGACCATGCGCTGCAGCTGTCGTTCGACGGCATCGTCGGACACGGCCTCGCCACCGCTGCCTGACAGGGCTCCGACGAAAACGATGTCCCATTCGATCCCCGTCTTCTGCGATTCGGCCGTCAGCGCCGCCATGTCGTTGAGTTCATCGGGGGTCTTGTCGACGCACAGCACGGGGGTCAATACGCCGCCCTCCCCTTGCTCGAAGCGCTGGCGCTGCTCCGCGGTGGGGTTGTCCGGCAGTTCGGCGCGAGCGAAGACGAACAGCAGCCGCTGTGGTTCGGATTGGCGCCGAGCCTCATCCAGCAGGTCGGCGAAACGGGAAATGGCCAAGATGACTCTCCAGGAATGACCGCCCGCCAACGCGGGCACATGAAACGTTAGCCGGGCGCTCCCGGCATGGTTCCCGACACGATAGCGCACCCCACACTGATACGCACAAGCGATCAGAGCGACCAATCGACGCGTAGAGCAGTCTCGTCGAGCGGCCAGATGCCGCTGGCCGTCTCGGCGCCATCCAAGACCAGATAGCTGTGCGCCAGCTGGTGGCGCAGGCTGCCCAGCAAGTGCGCAAGGGTTTCACGATCGTCGCCGCTGATCGCCACTACCGCCGTGCCCGGCAACGCCCAGGCCCGCGCCTGGCCGCGTCGCGCCATGTCGGGCACGGCGGCATCGAGCCCCTCTCTCTTGAGCCCCTCTCCCTCGAGCCAGTCAGCCACTTGACCGGTCGAACCCACTACCAGCAGTGGCGGATTCCCCGCACCCAGAGATGGAGTTCCTGCCACCGAGGGCAACGGGGCGCCCAAGGCCTCCCTGACCGACTCTGCCAGAGCAGTATCCAGCGCCAGCAGCCGGCTCGCGGGGTCCAGCACTACTTGACGGAGAATCGGCGGTCCCTGCAACTGACGCAGCAGATCGAAATCGGGATCGACGCGCAGCGAGAGCGGCTCCTGCTCCAGCCTCAGGGAGAATTCGCCACGCCTCTCCTCGAGTGCCACCGTGTCCCACTCCAGCCCAGTCGCGGTTTCGATCGCGACAGGTATGGCAAGAGGCCAGGGCGCACCCGCACCGACCTGGTCGAGAGTACCCTCTATCATCCAGCCATGCGGCGTCTGGCTGCGCGCGGCCTCGACGCTGAGCGCAGGACGCCCGGGCCGCTGCGTCCAGGCGTCGACGAAAGGCTGCAGCGGCTCTCCAGCGGCCTCGCTCAGGGCCGCCGCAAGATCGTCCCAGCGGGCTTGGCGATGCATGTGGTGCGCGGCGAAGCGACGCAGCCCCGCGTCGAAGGCCTGGTCGCCGATGCGCCGGCGCAGCATGTGCAGCAGCATGGCGCCGTGCTGATAGCCCAGCAGTCGCAGCGCCGGGTCGCGCTGGCCCTGGAAGTCGACCAGACGCTGGTCGAAGGCATCAGGCAGCGCGGCCAGATCGAGCAGCCAGCGTCTTCGGGTCTCCCGCGCCTCGCCGTGGGCTTCGTCGAGGGCGTAGTCGGCGAGATAGGTGGTCAACGCCTCGGCCCAGTTGCCGTGAGCATAATCGACCAGCACCCCGGCGCCCCACCAGGCATGCATCAGCTCGTGAGCCAGCGAGGTGCGGGGAATGAACGGCAGCGGAATGACCCGCTCGCCGAGCAGGGTGAAACCGGGGTAGGCCAGCCCCACCGGGGCCGGCGAGGCGGCAATGGTGAAACTCTCGAAGGGATAGGGACCGACACGTTGGGCAAAGCGCGGCAAATAGTCGGCGGCGTGATCCAGGTAGGTCCCGGCGTGGGCGTCATCGAGCGTTGCGGGAAACAGCGTGCGCAGCCTTACGCCATCGACCTCACGACTGCGCTCGCGCCACGGGCCGGCGGCCAGCTCCACCACTGCCGTGCGTGGGTGCGCGTGGCGTACGCGATAGCCCGACTCACCGTCCAGCGGCTCGCCCTGCAACGAACCGGTGCCCACTGCCCGCTGCCCTGGCGGCACCGTGACCTGCAGCGACAAGGCAAAGGGCCCCAGATCCTCGAAGCGGGGATACCAGCCACCATGCGCCGGCAGCAGGCTGCCGCGAGGCGAGACCATGAAATGCTCATGACCATCGAGCCGGCCCTGCCAACGCAGCACCAGCGACTCTGCCCCGTGCGGCAGGGTCACGCGATGGCCACCTTCACTATCGGCTTCGACTTCCAGCGCTTCACCCTCCGCTTCGGCAGCCACCACCTCGAGACCGGGTAGCAGTGTGAAGGCCGCCGAAGGCGGTGGCGGCGTGAGCGTCATTTCACCCTCGAGCCGCCCGCTGATGGGGTCGAGCAAGACGTCGAGCCGGAGCTCGGGTAGCGCTTCGGCCTGCAGCGTGCCGACGCTGGAAAGCAGGACGACCAGCGTCAGACCCGCCCATGAGCGCACCAACGAACGCAGTGGACAGCGGTTCGGCATGTTCAGCCGCCGCCGTTACGTGGCGGGAAGCGAGCCAGGATCTCTTGCTGCACCTCGCCCCGGCGTATCTCCAGTGGCAACAGGGAGCCGGGCGGCTGTCGCTGCACCAAGCGGGTGAGATCGGCGGGCCGCGCCAGACGCTCGCCGGCCGCTCGCAGGATGACATCCCCCTCCTCGAGACCCGAACGCTCGGCCACGGAATCTTCGAGCATGCCATGGACTTCGACCCCGTCTTGATGGGGCACGACGAAGATACCCAGCTGCATCGGCGGCAAGGCTTGCGCCGGGGACTCGCCAAGCGCGAACAGCGCGCTTGCCAGCTCGCCCGGGGGTGGCTCGCACTCGCCGCCGCTGGCCACAGGCCATGGCAGCAGGGTGGCGTGCTCGCCGACACCCAGATCATCGAGCTGATAGGGCACGCCGTGACCGTACTGCAGGTGCCCCTGGCCGATCAGACCGACTACCAGCTCGTCGCCGGTAGCAGCCTCCGCCAGCCCGGCAGCCATGGCGCGGTCCCATACCAGCTGCGCCGCGATGAAGCGTTCGAGACCATCACCGTTCTCTCCATCTGCCGTTGGGTGCTGGGCCTGAATGGCCGCAAGCCGCTCGCGGTAGTCGGGCAACGCCTCGACCGGGGGGGAAATGCCGAAGCGCTCGGCTTCGGGTACCGCCGGCCAGCCCTCCTCGACCAGCCGGCCGCGCAGCTCGGGCGTGACGTTGATCGCCTTGAGCGGCACCTGGTGCAGGCGCGCAAAGTGCAGAATCGGCAGATACAGCGCCGGATCGAAGCCCCAGGCGGCATGCCAGTTGCTGCGATCCAGGAACTCCGCTTCGTCGAGCTCACCGGCGACCCAGGCATCCAGCGCCGGCTGAGCCT
Source organism: Halomonas sp. A29 (assembly GCF_046723295.1). NCBI lineage: Bacteria > Pseudomonadati > Pseudomonadota > Gammaproteobacteria > Oceanospirillales > Halomonadaceae > Halomonas > Halomonas sp. A29. Next base: position 323,623 of record NZ_JAXQPR010000006.1, on the reverse strand, counting down.
CGCGGGGCAGCATCTCCAGGCCGATCACCATGGCGGGGCGATGGGCATGCAGGCCGGCCAAGGTGTGCAGCTGCCAGCGGTGGTGGTCCATGTTGTCATGCTGCTCCCCGAGGAGCACGACGTCGCGCCCGGCCAGCTCGGCAAACAGCGCAGCGCTATCCAGCAGCTTGCCGCCGGGCAGGTACCACTGGCCGGGATCGGGGCAGGTATCGGCACGCACCGGCAGGTGCGCAAGTATCATGGGCATGCAGATCAGCAGTGCCGGCACACGGAACAAGGCGGACGAGAATCGCATCGGTATCTCCCTATCGAGTCGACCCCATCATGTCGCATTGCGCCTCGTCAGGCAGCCTCCTCCTGCGACTCGTCGCCCCCCTCTTCGAAGTGGAACTCCATCTGGGTCGGCTCCAGGCGCGGGTCGAGTTCGGTGAAGTGCGGCGTCTCCAGGGTCGGCACCGCCACGAAGGGCTCCTGCTCGACCTTCTCGACCGGCTCGCCGGGGCGGCGGCGCAGCCGCAGCGCCACGAACAGCGCCAGCGCGAGCGAGGCGCCGCCGAGGAAGACCCACAGCCCGTCGGGACCGATCGCCTGCATCACCAGCGAGGCCGAGAAGGGACCGATGATCGAACCGATACCGTACCAGATCATCAGCTTGGCATTGGCGGCGACGATTTCACCGGGCTCCAGCCAGTCGTTGGTGTGGGCCAGGCTCAGGGCGTAGAGGGTATGCAGCATGGCGGTGTGGAAGCAGGCCGCCAGCACCAGCATCCAGAAGTCGATGCGCACCATCATCGACACGAAGGCACCGGAGATCGTCATCACCACGGCCATGCCCAGGATCACCTTGCGCCGGTCGATACGATCGGAGAGACGCCCGAGGCCCCACTGGGCAAACAGCGCCACCATGGTGGTGATCGCCATGAAGCGGGCCGTCTCGCCGGTGGTCAGGCCGATCTCCTGGCCATAGAAGGGTGTCATGGCGAAGAAGGACTGAACCATCAGGCCGGCGGTGAAGGCGCCCACCAGCCCCACCGGGGCACGCTTGAACAACGCCTTCAGGCGAATTTTCTGCGGCTGGATGTCGTGGGTCTGCCGCGGCCCGTGGATACGCACGATCGACAGCGGCACCAACGCCAGGGCGAACAGCATGCCGACGAGGGAGAACAGCGCCGGCCCGGCCGGGTCGGACAGGTTGAGCATCCACTGCCCGCCGGCCAGCGACAGGGTCGATATGATCATGTAGATCGCCAGCACCCGGCCACGGTTCTCGTTGGTCGACTCCCCCGATACCCACGACTCCATCACCATCAGCATGCCTGCCGTGGCCACCCCGCCGAGCAGGCGCCAGACCAGCCAGGCCCAAGGATTGACCCATAGGCCATGGAGCATGGCGGTAACCGCCAGGATGCCGGCACAGGCGGCAAATACGCGAATGTGACCGACGCTGCGGATGCGCTTCTCCAGCATGTAGCTGCCCAGCACGAAGCCCAGCGAGAAGCTCGACATCAGCAGGCCCGCCATGTGCGAGGGGAAGCCCTCGATGGACATGCGCACCCCGAGCAGGGTCATGATCAGGCCATGCCCGAGCAGGAAGCTGATTTCGCAGACGAAGAGGATCGGTAGGGTTGCCGGTAGACTGCGCAAGGTGTCACTCCATTGACGATGCCGGACGCGAACGAGCCCACGCTGTCCGAGGGGCTGCTGGGCCAAGTGTAGGAAGGCCGCCGTGCTTCTGGCCAGTTCCCCTTGAGCCGCTTCGCTACCGACCTGGGCCGCCAAGGTCTACGCTGGGAAGCAAGGAGCTCTAAGCCGTCACCGAGCGTGCAGTACGCAAGGAGGCAATCCATGACAGGCAAATTCCCACTCCAGCTTCTTCCTCTTCTGCTAGCCATGGGTTGGGCCACTCCTGCCCTGGCCGCCGACCCGGCCACGCCGGACGAGAGCGCTGCCGGCATGGACCCTGCCGAGATCACCGAGGCGCCCGACATCACGCCCGGAGGGGCCGGCACCACCAGCGGCATCACCGGTGCCGACATGGATGAAGAGGATCAAGGCAGCGGCAGCGGCGAGACCCAGGGTGACGAGCTGTTCCAGACCCCACCCGCCGCTTCGGACGCAGGCCCGGCCTACGAGACCCAGTCGCCCGAGCGCGAGGATGAAGACGACGGGCAAGCCATGCCCGATGAACCGCTGGGTGCCGAAGACACGGGTCGGCGCGAGAATGGTGAGCCGCAGAGCAGCGCCGAGCACTCACCGGAGTGATGATTCGTTACGAACCGAAACAATACGCGTGCTCCAGCACGGGCCGAAGCCACTAAGCTTTGTGTACTGAGCAAGAAAATCCAGCGCCTGAGAGTACAGCGCATCCTCGCGCTCACTCGCGGAAGTCGGCACGCCCGCAGCCACAGGCGCCAGCGCGACGGGCAACCGAGTCGGCCATAGAGCCGGACGCTACGAGACAGTGACGATACCAACGACAAGAGGGCGGAAGAGCCAGGCAGGAGGCCTCATGACCCTACGGGTAACACGCAGACAATTCTTCAAGCTCGGTGCGACAGGCATGGCCACGTCCAGCCTGGCCATGATGGGCTTCACACCGGAGCCCGCCGTGGCTTCCATTCGCCACTTCAAGCTGACCGGCGCCAAGATCACCCGCAGCAACTGCACCTACTGCTCGGTGGGCTGCGGCGTGCTGCTCTACAGTCGCGGCGACGCAGCGATCAACAATGTCGATGACGTCTACCATGTCGAGGGTGACCCGGATCATCCGGTGAGCCGCGGCTCGCTGTGTCCCAAGGGCGCGGGACTACTCGACTATATTCGCAGCGAGTCGCGACTGCGCTACCCCCAGGTGCGCGAGGCCGGCAGCGACGAGTGGAAACGGATTACCTGGGACGAAGCCTTCGATCGCATTGCCCGGCACATGAAGGATGATCGCGACGCCAACTTCATCACCGAGAACGAAGAGGGCGATACGGTCAATCGCTGGACCACGACCGGCATGCTGGCGGCTTCTGCCTCGACCAACGAAACGGCCTACTGCACCCACAGGATCGTCCGCAGCCTCGGCATGGTGGTGTTCGACAACCAGGCGCGTGTCTGACACGGACCGACGGTGGCAGGTCTTGCCCCAACATTCGGTCGCGGTGCCATGACCAATCACTGGGTCGACATTCGCAATGCCGACCTGATCATCGCCATGGGCGGCAACCCTGCCGAGGCCCACCCGGTGGGGTTCCGCTGGGTGATGGAAGCACGCGAGCACAACGACGCCCGGCTGGTGGTGGTCGATCCGCGTTTCAACCGCACGGCGGCGGTGGCCGACTACTATGCCGAGATCCGTACCGGCACCGACATCGCCTTCCTCGGCGGCCTGATCCACTACCTGATCGAGAGCGGCCGCTTCCAGCGCGACTACGTACTCGCCTACACCGATGGCAGCCTGATCGTGCGCGAGGACTTCGGCTTCGAGGACGGGCTGTTCACCGGCTACGACGCCGACAACGGCGAGTACGAGATGGAGACCTGGCAGTACGAGTACGACGAGGATGGCCACGCCCTGCGCGACCCGACCCTCGAGCATCCGCGCTGCGTGTTCCAGTTGATGCGTGAACACTACAGCCGTTACACCCTCGAGCTGGTGTCTTCGGTATGCGGCACCCCACAGGAGAAGATCCAGCGCGTGTGGGACATGGCCGCCGAGACGGCCGCCCCCGACAAGACCATGACCTTCCTCTATGCGCTGGGCTGGACACAGCATTCGATCGGCTCGCAGATCATCCGCACCGCGGCCATCGTCCAACTGCTGCTGGGCAACATGGGCATGCGCGGCGGCGGGGTCAACGCCCTGCGCGGTCACTCCAACATCCAGGGGCTGACCGACCTGGGACTGCTCTCCGACCTGCTGCCGGGCTACCTGTCGCTGCCCAGCGAAGACGAGCAGGACTACGAGGAGTACATCCTCGAGCGCGCCCGGCCTCCGCTGGGGCCCGGCGAGGTCTCCTACTGGCGCCACTACGAGCGCTTCCACGTCAGCCTGATGAAGGCGTGGTACGGCGACGCCGCCACCGAGGCCAACGACTGGTGCTACGACTGGCTGCCGAAGCTGGGCGAGGATCTCTATGACATCCTGCATACCTTCGAACGCATGCACCAAGGCGAGATAACCGGCTACCTGTGCCAAGGCTTCAACCCGCTGGCGGCCTTTCCGCACAAGGCCAAGGTCACCGAAGCACTCGCGCGGTTGAAGTTCCTGGTGGTGATCGATCCGCTGCGCACCGAGACCGCCGAGTTCTGGAAGAATCACGGCGAGTACCACGATGTGGACCCCACGGCGATCGACACTGAGGTGTTCCGCTTGCCGACCACCGCCTTCGCCGAGGAGGACGGCACCATCGTCAACAGCTCGCGCTGGCTGCAATGGTTCTGGCAGGCGGCACCGCCGCCGGGCGAGGCCAAGCCCGACACGGCGATACTGGCCGGCATCTTCCTGCGCCTGCAGCGGCTCTATCAGGAGGAAGGCGGCGCCTTCCCCGACCCCATCCTCAACCTGCACTGGCCCTACCGCCGGCCCGAAGAGCCGAGCCCCGAGGAGCTGGCACGGGAGTACAACGGCTGGGCGCTGGAGGACGTCTTCGACGAGGACCGCAACCTGGTGGTGCGCGCCGGCGAACAGATCGAGGATTTCGGCATGCTGCGCGCCGACGGCTCCACCGCCTGCGGCTGCTGGATCTTCGCCGGCTGCTGGACAGAGGCCGGTAACCAGATGATACGCCGCGACAACTCCGACCCCTATGGCACCGGCCAGACCCTGGGCTGGGCCTGGGCGTGGCCGGCCAATCGCCGCATTCTCTACAACCGCGCCAGCGCTCGCCCCGACGGCACGCCCTGGGCAGCCAACAAGGCGGTGGTGTGGTGGAACGGCCAGCGCTGGGTCGGCAACGACATACCTGACTTCCCGGAGGAGTCGGCCCCCGACGAGAACCAGGGGCCGTTCATCATGAACCAGACCGGACGCGGCCAGCTGTTCGCCCGCGACCGCATGAAGGAAGGACCTTTCCCGGAGCACTACGAGCCGTTCGAGACGCCGATCGCCAACAACCCGTTGCACCCTGACAATCCGCTGGCCAAGCACAACCCGGGGGCTCGCGTATTCGCCCAGGACCGCGAGAACTTCGGCACCTTCGAGGAGTTCCCCCACGCCGCGACCAGCTATCGCCTGACCGAACACTTCCACTACTGGACGATGCACAACCGGCTCAACGCCATCGCTCAGCCGGAGAAATTCGTCGAGATCGGCGAGACCCTGGCCCAGGAGCTGGGCATCGCCAAGGGCGACCGGGTTCGGGTCAGCTCCAAGCGTGGTCACATCGACGCGGTGGCGGTGGTGACCAAGCGTATCCGCCCGCTGCAGGTGGCCGGCAAGACGGTACACCAGATCGGTATTCCGCTGCACTGGGGCTTCCTCGGCGAGACCAAGAAGTCGTACCTGACCAACACCCTGACACCGTCGGTCGGCGACGCCAACACCCAGACGCCTGAATACAAGTCGTTCCTGGTGCGCGTCGAGAAGCTGTAGGAGGAGGTCAAGGATGAGAGGCGAACAGATCAACCTGCAGAACGTCATTGCCCGCTCGGCCAGTCAGGTGCCCTCGCCGCAGGAGCGCACCGGCGGCATCGACCGCGTGACCAAGCTGATCGACGTGTCGCGTTGCATCGGCTGCAAGGCGTGCCAGGTCGCCTGTGCCGAGTGGAACGACCTGCGCGACGAGGTCGGCGAGTGCGTCGGCGAGTACGACAACCCGCTCGACCTCTCGCCCAACACCTGGCAGGTGATGCGCTTCAACGAGTACGAGGACGAGCAGGGCAACCTGGAGTGGCTGATCCGCAAGGACAACTGCATGCACTGCGCCGATCCCGGCTGCCTCGAGGCGTGCCCGGCCCCCGGCGCCATCGTGCAATACGCCAACGGCATCGTCGACTTCAACTCCGAGCACTGCATCGGCTGCGGCTACTGCGTCACCGGCTGCCCGTTCGACGTGCCGCGCATCTCGGAGAAGGACGGCAAGTCGTACAAGTGCACGTTGTGCTCCGACCGGGTGTTCCACGGCCTGGAGCCGGCCTGCGTGAAGTCATGCCCCACCGGGTCGATCATGTTCGGCACCCGCGACGACATGCTCGACCTGGCCGAGACCCGTACCGCCTTCCTCAAGAGCCGCGGCTTCGATAACGCAGGGGTCTACAACCCGGAAGGCGTCGACGGCACCCACGTGATCTACGTACTGCAGCATGCCGACAAGCCGCAGATCTACAACGACCTGCCGGAGGATCCGAGCATCAGCCCCATGGTCAGTGCCTGGAAAGGCGTGACCAAGCCGTTGGCCTCGGCGGCGCTCGGCCTTGCCGCCCTGACCGGTTTCCTCCACTACGTCACCGCCGGGCCCAAGGAGTACGGCGAGGAGGACGAGCAGGCAGTGCGTGACGACGAGGCCCGCCAGAGAGAGCGGGAGGCCATGGAAGAGCAGGAGAAAAGGGAGGAGCGTCCATGAGCCTGGCCAAATCGGACCCGCATCTACGGCGCTACAGCCTGGGAGAGCGCCTCACCCACTGGCTGGTGGCCATCAGCTTCGTGCTTCTGGTGCTCAGCGGGCTGCCGTTCTTCCACCCCTTCTTCTGGTCGCTGACGGGACTGTTCGGCGGGCCGACCATGACCCGCATCCTGCATCCCTGGATCGGCCTGTTCATGGCGCTGATGTTCGTGATCATGGCGATTCGCTTCTTCAAGGAGAGCCTGATACGCCGCCACGACATCCAGTGGCTCAAGCAGATCAATGACGTCTTGGCCAACCGCGACGAGAAGCTGCCACCGGTGGGCAAGAACAACGCCGGGCAGAAACTGGTTTACTGGATCATGCTGGGCTGCATCGTCCTGCTGTTGATCACCGGCGTGATGATCTGGCAGCCCCTGGTTGGCGAGGCGATGCCCATCACCCTGCGCCGGCTGGCCTCGATGGGCCATGCCTACCTCGCCTTTCTCGCCATCATTACCCTGATCATCCACATCTACTCGGGCATCTGGGTCAAGGGCTCGTTCCAGGCCATGATTCGCGGCCGGGTCAGCAAGGCCTGGGCACGCCACCACCACGACCTGTGGTACGAGGAGGAGATGGAGAAGGAGCGCAAGCACCGCGAGATCAGCCGTCGTCATGACCACAGCGGACAGGAGACGCCGTGACACACCCTTTCGGCAACGCCCCCACGGGGGTCATGCACCCGCCCGAGGTCAGGCTGCCCGCCGAGGACCACTTCGCCCGCCGCGCCCGGCGCCTGCAGGCACTCGCCGAGCATAACGAGCCGCTGCGTGACTTCCTCACCTTCATGGCCCAACTGGCCACGGCCCAGCAGGTTGCCCTGGAGCGTGCCACGCCGGGCTGGCAGCCTGAGCCGGAAGCCTTTGCCCTGGCCCTTGAGCACGGCATGCCGCCACTCAACGTGCAGGCGCTGCAGGACGACATCGATCTGCCCAGCGAGCTTGAGGCCCTGCTCGGTGCGTTGGAGCTTCACGTCGGCGAGGCCCAGCGCCCGCTGCTCGCCGCCCTGCGCGAGCTACCGGAGAAATCGCTCAGGCAGTTGGCCCGCCAAGTGCTGGCGGGCGAGGCCGGAGAGGAACGGGCACGCGGCCTGATGCCGCTGGTGGCCGCCGCCCTGCAGGTGGCCTGGCTGCGCCTGGTACATACCCTGCCTCAGGCCCCGGGGCGGCCCAGCGGCGAAGTGCGCACGCTGTGTCCCAGCTGCGGCTCGCCTCCGGTGGCCAGCGTGGTCGAGACCGACCCTCGCAGCAGCGGGGTACGCTATCTGCAGTGCGGCCTGTGCGCCACCCAGTGGTACCTGGAGCGCTCCATCTGCAGCGTGTGCGAACAGAGCGGCAAGCTCGACTACCTCAGCCTGGCTCCTGAAGCGGGGGATGGCGCCGAAGAAGGGCTCTCGGTGGCCCAGGCCGAAGCCTGTGGCGATTGCGTCAGCTATCTGAAGATATTCCCCCGCGCCCTGGATGCCGAGGTCGAGCCGCTGGCCGACGACCTGGCCAGCCTGACGCTGGACCTGCTGCTCGGTGAAGAGGGGCGCTACCGCCGCAGCGGCTTCAATCCCCTGCTCATCGTCGAGGGCTGAAGTCGCCCGTTGGACGCGTTCGGCCCGACATGCTATCCCATAGGGACCCGATCCCGGCATGGACATGAAGGCGACCATGGACGTTCGACGCAGCCTGCCCGCGGTGGACACACTGCTGGCTCACCCTTCCGTGCAAGCGGCTCGCCAACGGCACGGCCACTGCCTCACCCGGCGCGCGGTGCGCGAAACCCTCGACGAGACCCGCAACCACCTGGCAGGCGCCGACACGGCACCACCCGGCATCGAGACCCTGGCCGAACTTGCCAGGTCGAGAGTGGCCGAACTGGCGCGCCCCGCCAGTCGTGCGGTGTTCAACCTCACTGGCACGGTGATCCACACCAACCTGGGACGCTCGACCCTCGCCGAAGCGGCCATCGCCGCCATGGCCGATGCCGCGCGCCACCCCACGGCGCTGGAATACGACCTGGAGGATGGCGGGCGCGGCGACCGCGACCGCCTGGTCGAGAATCTGCTGTGCGAGCTGACCGGCGCCGAGGCCGCCACCGTGGTCAACAATAACGCCGGCGCCGTGCTGCTGGCTCTGGGTGCGTTGGGTACCGGCCGCGAGGCGCTGATCTCCCGCGGCGAGCTGATCGAGATAGGCGGCGCCTTCCGCATGCCGGACATCATGCAGGCCGCCGGCTGTCGGCTGCGCGAGGTCGGCGCCACCAACCGCACCCACCCGCGGGACTTCGAGAACGCCATCGGCGAGCACACCGGACTTGTCGTCAAGGCGCACACCTCCAACTACGCCATCACTGGCTTCACCGCGAGCGTGCCCGAAGCGCAGCTGGCCGAAATCGCCCATGCCCATGGTCTCCCCTTGCTGGTCGACCTGGGCAGCGGGGCGCTGGCCGACTTCACCGCCCTCGGTCTGCCCTACGAAGCGCAGCCGAATGATGCCATCGCTGCCGGCGCCGATGTCGTCACCTTCAGCGGCGACAAGCTGCTGGGCGGCCCTCAGGCCGGCATCATCGTCGGTCGCCGTGAAGCCATCACCACCATCAAGCGCCACCCCCTCAAGCGCGCCCTGCGCCTGGACAAGCTGACCCTGGCCGCCCTGGAGGCCACCCTGCGCCTCTACCGCGACAGCGACGCCCCCGAGCGCGATATCCCCACCCTGGCGCTGCTGACCCGCTCCGAGCAGGAAATCGCCGCCACCGGCGAGCGTCTGTTACCCCACTTTCAGCAACTGCTGCCTGAGTTCTCGGTCAAGCTGGCGGCGTGCCAGAGCCAGCTCGGCAGCGGTTCGCTGCCGGTGGATCGTCTGCCCAGCCGGGCGCTGGTATGGCGCTCCCAGACCGGACAACGACGCCAGCGCGAGCGCGCGCTACGCCGATTGGAGGCCGCCCTGCGCCAGCTGCCGCGCCCGGTGATCGGACGTATCGGCGATGGCGCCCTGCACCTCGACCTGCGCTGCCTGACCGGCGAGGCGGAAATCGCCGTCTTCATCGGTCAATTGGAGCAACTGCCCCGCCTCTATGGCGCTGCCCCGTCGGGAGACAGGCCGTGATCGTCGGCACCGCCGGCCACGTCGACCACGGCAAGACCGCCCTGATCCGGCAGCTCACCGGTATCGACACCGACCGGCTGAAGGAGGAGAAAGCGCGTGGGCTGACCATCGAGCCCGGCTTCGCCTACCCCGTGGTGGCCGAAGGCATCGAGCTCGGCTTCGTCGACGTGCCCGGCCACGTGCGCTTCCTGCACCATATGGTGGCGGGCAGCGTCGGCGTCGATACGGTGCTGCTGGTGGTGGCCGCCGACGACGGCGTGATGCCGCAGACCCTCGAGCACCTCCAGATTCTCAGCCTGCTAGGACTCGACCGCGGCCTGGTGGCCATGACCAAGATCGACAGAGTCGACAACCCGCGCAGGCGCCAGGTGCGAGAAGATATCCATACCCTGCTGGCCGACACGCCGCTGGCCGGCGCGCCCGTTCACGAGGTGTCGAACCAGACGGGCGAAGGCGTGGAAGCCCTGCGCGACCATCTCTGGACCCTGGCCGCAAGGCAGCACGATGCGCCTGTTCAGGGACGCTTTCGACTCGTCGTCGATCGGGTCTTCACCAAGAGCGGCGCCGGGATGGTGGTGACCGGCACCGCCTTTGCCGGCCGGGTGAGCCGTGACGACACGGTACGCCTGGAGCCCTCCGGCATCACGGCGCGGGTGCGCAGCCTGCGCCGCCAGCATCGCGAAAGCGACCACGCTCGCCAGGGCGACCGCGTGGCGCTCAACCTGGCCGGCGCCGACGTCAGCCGCGATGTCGTGGGTCGTGGCGACTGGGTCGTGGCGGAGGCCCTGGAAACGCCTCTGTTCAAGCGCTTCGACGCCGATCTGCGCTTGCTCGACACAGCCCATTCGCTCAAGCACTGGTCGCCGGTGCACGTTCACCTGGGTGTGGCCCGCTACAGCGGCCGCGTATCGCTGCTGGAAGGGCAACGTCTCGACCCCGGCGAAGGCATGCTGGGCCAGTTGGTGCTCGACGAACCGGTACACGCCTGCCTGGGCGATCGCTGCGTGATTCGCGACCCGAGCGCGGGCCTGACGCTGGGCGGCGGCGTGGTGCTCGAAGGCAACCCGCCGCGGCGCGGCCAGCGGCGTTCCGAGCGGCTCGCCTGGCTTGCCGCGCTGGTTGAGTGCACCGCCACCGCGCCGCTCGATCTGACGCCGGCACTGAAACAGGGGCTGCAGCTGCAAGCCGGCGTCGACCTACGCGCCCTGGCCCGCAATGCCAACGCTACCCTGCAGGCTCTGGTCGAGGCGGTTGCGGCGTTGGGGGGTGAGACCCTGGAGAGCCGTGAGCAGAGCCGCGCCTTCTCTGGTGAAACCATCACGGCGCTACAGGGCCGGCTGGTCGAAACCGTGGCGGCCAACCATGAGCGCGAGCCCTCGATGCTCGGCATCGAGCGCGGCCGGCTGGCACGACAGTCCCTCCCTCAACTGCCCGAAGCGATAGCCAGGCAGCTGATGGAGCGTCTGATCGAGCGCGGCGCGCTGATCGCCAATGGCCCCTTCGTCGCCCTGCCCGGCCACCGCGCCACGCTCAGCGAGGCCGACGAAGCGCTGTGGCAGCGGCTTGAGCCGCTCATCGCCGCGGCGCCCTTCCAGCCGCCGCGGGTGCGCGACCTGGCCGCGAGCGAAGGCCTCGACGAAGCGCGCATCCGTGAGGTGCTCATCGCCTGCGCCCGCCTCGGCCGGCTCTACCAGGTACGCCGCGACCACTTCTATACGGCCGAGACGGTCGCCGAGATGGCTGCCATCGTGCAAACGTTGCAACAGGAGCACGACCGGATACGTGCCGCCGCCTTTCGCGACCGCATCGCCACCGGCCGCAAGCTGGCCATTCACATACTCGAATTCTTTGATAAGGTAGGCTTCACGCGCCGCATCGGAGACGAGCGCGTGATACGCAACGCCGAGATGTGGCAGTAGGGCAATGGCCCTAGGCTGAAGAAGCACTCAAGGAAGAGGATCGACCCCCGGTGGGGCGGCCAGACTTCAAATCTGGCAGGGGCTGCCAGCGGTCCCTGGTGGGTTCGACTCCCACGCTCTTCCGCCAGCCCGCGCCTGTCTCAGCCCTTGATCACCACCCGCGTACCGATCCTCAGCCACGGATCCAGCGCACGAATCTCCTCGTTGCTGACCGCCACGCAGCCCTCGGTCCAGTCGAAGCTGCGGTGCACGTCGGGATCGCCCTGCCCCAGGCCATGGATACCGATCAGCCCGCCCAGTGACGTGGTGTGCGGTGCCCGGCCGTGACGCGCACGGTAGTTCTCGATGTACCAGTATTCCTGCAGCGTGATCTTGCCGGTGCGCAGAGCCTCTTCGGCGACTTGGGCATTGGGGTAGTCGAAGCCGAAGAACAGGCCGAAGCGCGAGGCACGATTGATGCGGTCGACGCGGAACTCTCCCAGCGGTGTCATCGAACTGCCCCTGGCTCGCAGCGGCGCCGCACCGCCGGCACCGAAAGCCAGGTGCTCGATGCGCTTGATCACATGCTCACCGCGGAAGACCCTGACCTGACGACTGCGCAGATCGATGCTGAGCCAGACCTCATCGGCCGTGAGCCCCTCGGGCATGGCAACCGCATCCAGCACCTGCCAGAGCGTTGGCTGGCCGGCCAGCATGGCATCGAGTTCTTGGGAGGGATCGGGAATGTTGGCCTGTGCCGTCGACCCGAACGCGAAGAAGCCTGCCGTCAAGGCGGCAGCCTGGAAAAAAGCCCTGTTCATGAAGCCCCTGCCCGTGCGTAGTAGCGTTATATGCGTCGGCTTTGAGCCGATCGGTTATTCATGAGGCCTGCCGTGGCCCGCGCCATGAACGTCATGGCACGACTCCCTTCGACGGATGCTTCGCATGGCAAGGGCATGAAGGAGCGCGATGCGGCGCTCCTGGAGTTAGCCTTCGCACGGGCCCATGGCCCGTCGGCACGGCCACCGGCCGGGCCATGAGACGCATGGCATGAATATACCACAGGGGAATTAAGGCGAAAGAGGGGGAGCGCCTGGTACCGTTGAAAAACGTGATCTCACCGGCTCAAGCGCTCGCCGGCCGAACCTCTTCCTGAGATTGTGCCAGCCGCTCGATGGCCTGATGGGCCAACGGCGACAGCTGAGAGCCGTCCTGGTGAAGGTACTCGACGATCTGGCGCTTCATGCTCCGCGCCCAGAACTTCTTCAAGTGAGTGTGGATGCGTTCGACGGAGTCATCGTAATGCGCATTGTTGATGGCAATCTGGTTCGCCATGTGGATCAGGGTATCGAGCTGGCTGCGGCTCATGACGATATCAACCTCCGCTGGCATGAAAGACCGGCGCTATCTCGGCGGCCGGCTGATGATAGATGACATGGCGTCCCGTACGGGCGAAGCCGACCAGCAGCAGGCCGGCCTGGCGCGCCTGCTCGATGGCAAGCGAAGTGGGCGCCGAGACGGCGACCAGACAGCCGATGCCGACACTGGCACTTTTTTGCACCATCTCGTAACTGGCCCGGCTGGAGACCAGAGCGAAGCCTTCCCGTGGGACGAAACCTCTGCGCACCAGTGCGCCGATCAGCTTGTCCAGGGCGTTGTGGCGACCGACGTCCTCGCGTGCCAGCCGTACCTGCCCATCGAGGTTGCACCAGGCGGCGCCGTGGGTGGCACCGGTCTCGCGCTGCAGCGGCTGGTGCCACTTCAGCGCCTCCAGCCCATGCTGAATGGCACCGTCGGCGACCACGGGCGCCGCTACCGAAGCGACCGGACGGATCGCCTGCTCCAGCGACTCGGTACCGCACAGGCCACAACCGGTGCGCCCAGCCAGGCTGCGACGACGCTGCTTGAGCTCCATGAAGCGCTGGGCAGCAATATCGAGATGCACACTGATCCCGGCGGCTTCCTCGCGCACCTCGATATCGTAGAGTTCGTCCGCTGCCTGCAGGATGCCTTCGGTGAGACTGAAGCCGAGGGCGAAATCCTCCAGGTCGGCGGGGGTGGCCATCATCACGGCATGGGAAATGCCGTTGTAGACCAACGCCACCGGCATCTCCACGGCGATGCTGTCCTCGAGCCGCTCGGCGCCGCCGGCCCGGCGCACGTCCACCGGGGCCCGGCAGCGGCTGGGGTCGTCACTCATTGGCACGCTCCGCTGAGGGCTGCTCGCCCACCTCTCCCGCTTTACCGCGCAACAGCTCCAGCTGCAGCCGGTCGAAGCTCTGGAACTGGCGCTGCCAGGCAGACGGCTGGCTGACCTTCTCGACCTGCACCGCGGTCACCTTGTACTCCGGGCAGTTGGTCGCCCAGTCGGAGCTGTCGGTGGTGATGACATTGGCCCCGCTGCCCGGGTGGTGGAAGGTAGTGTAGACCACCCCAGGTGGCATGCGGTCGCTGACCCGGGCGCGCAGTACCGTCTGGCCGGCACGGCTGGTGATGCCGACCCAGTCGCCATCGCGCACGCCACGCAGCTCGGCGTCGGCGGGATGCAGCTCGAGCACGTCCTCGTCGTGCCAGGCCTGGTTGTCGGTGCGCCGGGTCTGGGCGCCGACATTGTACTGGGAGAGGATGCGCCCGGTGGTCAGCAGCAGCGGGAAACGGCGGTTGGAGCGCTCTTCGCTGGCGATGTAATCGGTGATGGCGAACTGACCCAGGCCGATGGGGAAGTCCTCGATGTGCATGGTCGGCATGCCCTTCGGGTGCGCCTCGTTGCATGGCCACTGGATGCTGCCCAGCTCGTCGAGCCGCGCGTAGCTGATGCCAGTGAAGCTTGGCGTGAGGCTGGCGATCTCGTCCATGATCTGCGCCGGGTGTTCGTAGTGCATGGGGTAGCCCAGCGCATTGGCCAGGTCCACAGTCACTTCCCAGTCCTGCTTGCCGGCCAGCGGCGGCATCACCTTGCGCACCCGGTTGATGCGCCGCTCGGCGTTGGTGAAGGTGCCGTCCTTCTCGAGGAAGGAAGAGCCCGGCAGCAGCACGTGGGCGAACTTGGCCGTCTCGTTGAGGAAGATGTCCTGCACGATCAGGCACTCCAGCGAGCGCAGCGCCAGCTCCACGTGCTGGGTGTTGGGGTCGGACTGGGCGATGTCCTCGCCCTGCACGTAGAGCGCCTTGAATTCGCCGGCAACCGCGGCGTCGAACATGTTGGGGATGCGCAGCCCAGGCTCGTCGTCGATGGGCACGCCCCAGGCCGCCTCGAAGCGTTCGCGCACGGCGGGGTCGCCGACATGCTGATAGCCCGGCAGCTCGTGGGGGAAGGAGCCCATGTCGCAGGAGCCCTGGACATTGTTCTGCCCGCGCAGCGGGTTGACGCCCACGCCCTCGCGACCGATGTTGCCGGTGGCCAGGGCCAGGTTGGCGATGCCCATCACCATGCTCGAGCCCTGACTGTGCTCGGTGACGCCAAGACCGTAGTAGATCGCGCCGTTGGGTGCGTTGGCGTAGGTGCGCGCCGCACGGCGTACCTGCTCGGCGGGCACGCCGGTAATCGCCTCGACGCTCTCGGGCGAGTGGCGCTCGTCGAGGATGAACTCGCGCCAGGCCTGGTAACCCGACTCGTCGCAGCGCTTGGCGATGAACTCACGATCCTCCAACCCCTCGCTGATCACCACGTGGGCCAAGGCATTGATCATCGCCACGTTGGTGCCGGGGCGCAGGGCAAGGTGCTGGGCGCCATGATGATGCGGCGTCTTGAGCAGGTCGATGCGCCGCGGGTCGACGACGATCAGATCGGCGCCCTGACGCAGGCGGCGACGCATCTGCGAGGCGAACACCGGGTGGGCGTCGGTGGGGTTGGCACCGATGACGACGATGGCATCGGCCTTCATCACCGAATCGAAGGTCTGGGTGCCAGCGGACTCGCCCAGGGTCGCCTTGAGGCCGAAGCCGGTGGGCGAGTGACACACCCGCGCACAGGTGTCGGTGTTGTTGTTGCGGAAAGCTGCGCGCACCAGCTTCTGCACCAGGTAGGTCTCCTCGTTGGTACAGCGCGACGAGGTGATGCCGCCGATGCTCTCGCGGCCATACTTGGCCTGGATCGCCTTGAGCCGCTCGGCGGCGAAGGCGATCGCCTCTTCCCAGCCCACCTCGCGCCAGGGCTGGTCGATCGACTCGCGGATCATCGGCGTCTTGAGCCGGTCCGGATGGGTGGCGTAGCCGAAGGCAAAGCGACCTTTGACGCAGGAGTGACCGTGGTTGGCGTCGCCGCCCTTGTACGGCACCATGCGCACCACCCGGTCGCCCTGCATCTCGGCCTTGAACGAGCAGCCTACGCCGCAGTAGGCGCAGGTGGTGACCACGCTGTGCTCCGGCTGGCCCTGCTCGATCACCGATTTTTCCATCAGCGTCGAGGTCGGGCAGGCCTGCACACAGGCGCCACAGGAGACGCACTCGGAATCCATGAACGCCTCGCTCTGCCCGGCGGCGACCTTGGACTCGAAGCCGCGCCCCTCGATGGTCAGGGCGAAGGTGCCCTGCACCTCCTCGCAGGCGCGCACGCAGCGCGAGCAGACGATGCACTTGCTGGGGTCGAAGCTGAAGTAGGGGTTGGAGTCGTCGGTCTCGGCGGCCAGGTGGTTCTCACCGTCGAAGCCGTAGCGCACCTCGCGCAGGCCCACCGCACCGGCCATGTCCTGCAGCTCGCAGTCGCCGTTGGCCGGGCAGGTCAGGCAGTCCAGCGGGTGGTCGGAGATGTAGAGCTCCATCACGTTGCGCCGCAGCTTGGCGAGCCGCGAGTTCTGCGTGGTGACCTGCATGCCTGCCTCGACCGGCGTAGTGCAGGAGGCTGGCAACCCGCGCCGGCCCTCGATCTGCACCGCACACAGGCGGCAGGAGCCGAACGCCTCGAGGTTGTCCGAGGCGCACAGCTTGGGAATGTTGATGTCGGCCAAGGCCGCTGCCCGCAGCACCGAAGTGCCCGCGGGCACGGTGATCTCGGTGCCGTCGATCTCGAGGGTGACGAGCTTCTCGGAGAGCCGCGCCGGGGTGCCGAAGTCGCGCTCCGGTGAAACGTGCTTGGGATCGTAATAGTGCAACATGTCGTACCTCCTCCCGCTCAACGCTGCTGCGCGTCGCGTTGCAGGTCTTCGGGAAAGTGTCTCATCACGCTCTGCACGGGGAAGGGCGTCATGCCACCCATCGCACAGAGGGAGCCGTCCACCATGGTCTCGCACAGGTCACCCAGCAGCGCGAGGTTGGCCTCGCGGTTGTCGCCCGCGCGAATGCGGTCGATCACCTCGACGCCGCGCACCGCGCCGATACGGCAGGGGGTGCACTTACCGCAGGACTCCACGGTGCAGAACTCCATGGCGAAGCGTGCCTGTTCGGCCATGTCCACCGTATCGTCGAACATCACCACGCCGCCGTGGCCGACCCCCGCACCGACTGCGGCGAAGGCTTCGTAGTCGAGCGGCAGGTCCCACTGGCTTTCGGGCAGGTAGGCGCACAGCGGGCCGCCTACCTGCACCGCGCGCAGCGGCCGTCCGTTGAAGGTACCGCCACCGAAGTCCTCCATCAGCTCGCGCAGGGTAGTGCCGAAAGCCAGCTCCACCAGCCCGCCGCGCTTGACGTTGCCGGCCAGCTGCAGCGCCAGGGTGCCCCGCGAACGGCCCATGCCGTAGTCGGCGTAGGCCGTGGCTCCGTGGGCGAGGATGAAGGGCACCGCGGCCAGCGACAGCACATTGTTGACCACCGTGGGTTGGCCGAACAGGCCCTCGATCGCCGGCAGCGGCGGCTTGAAGCGCACCATGCCGCGCTTGCCCTCGAGGCTTTCGAGCAGCGAGGTCTCCTCGCCGCAGATGTAGGCGCCGGCACCGAGCCGAACCTCGAGATCGAAGCGCCGGCCGCTGCCGAGGATATCGGCGCCGAGATAGCCGGCGGTCTCGGCCCGAGCGATGGCCTTATCGAAGATCTCGTGAGCCAGCGGGTATTCCGAGCGCAGGTAGACGTAACCCTGGGTGGCGCCCACGGCGAGGCCGGCGATGGCCATGCCCTCGATCAGCAGATAGGGGTCGCACTCCATCACCAGGCGGTCGGCAAAGGTGCCGGAATCGCCCTCGTCGGCATTGCAGACGATGTACTTCTGCTCGGCCGGAGCATCGAGCACGGTCTGCCACTTGATACCGGTGGGAAACGCCGCCCCACCGCGGCCGCGCAGACCGGAAGTCTTGACCTCGTCGACGATGGCCTGGGGCGAGAGAGAAAGCGCCCGTTCCAGGCCACGGAAACCGTCGTGGGCGCGGTAGTCGTCGATGGAGAGCGGGTCGGTGACGCCGATGCGCAAGAAGGTCAGGCGCTGCTGCGCCTGCAGGTAGGGAATCGACTCGATCGGCCCCTGGCAGAGGGGTGGCATATTGCTGCCCTCAAGCAGCCCGGCATCGAACAGGCCGGCTACATCACCGGGCTCGACCGGCCCATAGGCGATGCGCCCCGCAGCGGTTTCGACCTCCACCAGCGGCTCCAGCCAGAACAGCCCGCGCGAGCCGTTGCGCACCAGCTCGACTTCGACACCGCGTGCGGCCGCCTCCGCCTCGATGCGTGCAGCGACCTCGTCGGCACCCAGCGCCAGCGCCGTGGTCTCGCGGGGAACGAAGATTCTGACGCTCATCAGCTCACCTCCAGCACTTGGGTGGTCATCTCGTCGACCAGGCGATCGAATTTCTCGGGCGAGACCCGCCCGTGAATGCTGTCGCCGATGCGCAGCGACGGGCCGCAAGCACAGTTGCCCAGGCAGTAGACCGGCTCCAGAGTGATCTCGCGATCGGCAGTCGTCTGGTGGTAGTCGACGCCGAGCGTTTCCCGCGCATGCATCTCCAGCGCTCGCGATCCGCGTGCCTGGCACGCCTCAGCGCGGCAGATCTGCACCACGTGGCGCCCCGGTGGCGCACTGCGGAAGTGGTGGTAGAAGCTGATCACGCCGTGCACCTCGGCACGGGTCAGCTGCAGCGATTCGGCGATGATCGGCACTGCCTCGCGCGGTATGTAGCCGCAGCGATCCTGGATCGCATGGAGGATGGGCAGCAGGGCCCCCGGCTTGTGTTTCAGGGCGTCGATCTCGTCCCGAACCAGTTGGGGGGTCCACGGTTGGAAGGTGCTGTTGAGCATGGCCTGGCCTCGAAGCGAACGTATGGAACAAGTCTCCTTGCGCCGGTACGTTCGAAGCTGCTGGTTACGGTCTAGTTATGTACTACAGTGCATATATTGGATAGAGTGCCTGTAGTATCTCTTACTCATGCGTACGGGTACGTACTTGTGAAGGTAGCAGCACTGCCTTCGTTACGAAATATGAAAAACACAGCATATGAAACGCATTCGAATCGAACCGGCCTGGTCGTTCACCGACGAAGCGGGTAACCGCTTGGATCCACAGCTGTTCGGGCTGCTGCAGGGCATTCATCGCAGCGGCAAGCTGACCGAGGCCGCCGCCGAGGCTGGCATCTCCTATCGCCACGCCTGGAACCTGCTCAACAAGTGGGCGGACTTCTTCGGCGCAGCCCTGGTAGAGATGCAAAAAGGGCGTGGCGCACGGCTCTCGCCGCTGGGCGACAAGCTGCTGTGGGCACGCCAGCGGGTGGCTGCCCGGCTCGGCCCGCAGCTCGAGAGCCTGGGCTCGGAGCTCAATCTCGAACTTCAGCAGCTGTTCGAGGGCGTCGAGCCGGTACTCCGCATGCACGCCAGCCACGGCTATGCGGTGGCGCTGCTGCCCCGCTTTGCCAGCGACTTCCAGCTCGACCTGCAGTATTGCAGTCCGCAGGAGGCGCTGGCCGCCCTCAACCGCGGTGCCTGCGACGTGGCCGGCTATCACATGCCGACCTCGGCGACCCACGGCCCACTGATGCAGGGCTACCGCCGCCAGCTGCGCCCGCGCAGCCACTGCATCATTCGATTCATCACCCGCTGCCAGGGACTCATGGTGCGGCCAGGCAACCCCAAGGGCATCGCCGGCCTGGCCGACCTGTCACGCGGCGACGTACGCTTCATTAACCGCCAGAAGGCATCGGGCACCCGGGCGCTGCTCGACATACTGCTGCGTGACGCCGGGCTCTCGTCACAGCGGATCCCTGGCTTCGAGCTGGAGGAGTACACCCACTCCGCCGTGGCCGCCTACATCGCCGCCGGCATGGCCGACGTCGGCTTCGGCGTCGAAGCAGCCGCGCACCAGTTCGGCCTGGCTTTCCTGCCCCTGGCCCAGGAGCACTATCTGCTGGTGTGCCAGCGCCGGAGCCTCGCCGACCCCAGCGTCAAGCGCCTGCTCGAGATGATCCGCAGCGAGCCGTTCCTGCAAGCCGTCAGCGAGCTGCCCGGCTATTCACCGAATCGCTGCGGTGAGGTATGCAGCGTCGACGAGCTGTTCGGCGAGGCCCAGGGCGACTGAGCCTCGCCCTGGCCAGGCATCAGAACTCGACCACCACGTTGCCGAGCGGTTTGCTGCAGCAGGAGAGGATGTAGCCCTCCTCGACATCTTCGTCGGTAATGCCGCCGTTGTGCTCCATGTCCACCTGGCCGGAGGCCAGCGGTACCCGGCAGGTGCCGCAGATTCCCATGCCGCAGGCCTTGGGAATGTGCAGTCCCAGCTTGGCGGCGGCGGCGTGCACCGTCTCACCCGGCTGGATGCGCACGCTCTTGCCGCTGGCGCTGAACTCCACGACCAGCGCTTCGGCGAGATCCGGCTCCTCGGCGCCAGCGATCTCGGCGAGTTCGAGCGCCTCCTCCTTGACCTCGACCGGCGTGGCACCGAAGGACTCCTCGTGGTAGCGGCTCATGTCGAAGCCGTTGTCCTTGAGGAGATGCTTGACGGCATTCATGTAGGGCGTGGGGCCGCAGCAGAAGATCTCCCGCTCGAGGTAGTCGGGAGCCATCAGCTCCAGCATCTGCTGGCTGAGGTAGCCACGGAAGCCGGCCCAGGCATCGCCCATCTCGTCGCTGCGCTCGCAGACGATATGCAGCTTGAACTCGGGAATGCGCGAGAAGATGTGCTCCAGCTCGCGGTGATAGATAATGTCCCTAGGGGTACGTGCGCTGTGCACGAATTCGATGTCCACCGCGGCATTGGTATCGAAGTACCAGCGCACCATGGACATCAAGGGGGTAATACCCACCCCACCGGAGAGCATCAGAATCTTCTCCGCCGGATAGTCGATGGCGTTGAAGTTGCCCACCGGGCCGTGCACCGCCAGCTCGTCACCCGACTTGAGGTTGTCGTGGAGCCAGTTGGATACCTTGCCGCCGGGTACCCGCTTGACGGTGATCGAGAAGCTGTAGGGAACCGAGGGCGAGCTGGAGATGGTGTAGGAGCGCATGATCGGCTCGCCATCGATCTCAAGCTCCAGGGTCACGAACTGCCCCGGTTTGAAGAAGTACAGTACCGGCTGCTCGGCCATGAAGCAGAAGGTACGGACGTCCCAGGTTTCCTGGATCACCTTGACGCAGCGCACCAAGTGGCGGCCGTTGGTCCAGGTCTGGGTCGTGACGGGGTTGAGAAAGTTCATGGTCATGTCGAGTCGCCTGGCATTGATCAGCGTGGAAGGCTCCGACTGCGGAACACCGCCTGCCGTTAAACGAATTCTGCGCCAGTCGGCAAGGCCCCGACTTGCCTGACTGCGACACAGGCATGCCCATGTCTCCCACTGGGCGTGTCTTTTCTCCCTCCATACGTCGCGCCTGCATCCATGCTTGTCGTCGGCAGACAACTGGGCGCTCGGCGGCTGATCCACACTCGCCGTAGCACCGGCAGCCCACACAATTACGACGCCGAATCTCTGACGACATTAACAAGACACCAACAATCCGACCGATGCCGCAGACGCGGCCAGCAATTGAGGAAGCTTTCCATGGACACACCCTCTCCGGCTCCCCTTGACGATCCACTGGATTCGGCGCGGCAAGCCAC
This sequence comes from Halomonas sp. A29, assembly GCF_046723295.1. Lineage (NCBI taxonomy): Bacteria > Pseudomonadati > Pseudomonadota > Gammaproteobacteria > Oceanospirillales > Halomonadaceae > Halomonas > Halomonas sp. A29. Next base: position 302,100 of record NZ_JAXQPR010000006.1, on the reverse strand, counting down.
TGCCAAGATGCTTGCCGAGCGAGCGCCCAACTTCTCGCTGCCCCAGCCCTTCTACAACGATGCGCGGCTGTTCGCCCTGGACATGCAGGAGATCTTCGGCAAGGAGTGGCTGTTCGCCGGCATGACCTGCGAAATTCCCGCCAAGGGCAACTACATGACCCTGCAGGTCGGCGACAACCCGGTGCTCCTGGTACGCGGCGACGGCGGTGCGATCCATGCCTTCCATAACGTCTGTCGTCACCGCGGCTCGCGGCTGTGCGTCAGTGACAAGGGCAAGGTGGCCAAGCTGGTCTGCCCCTACCACCAGTGGACCTACGAGCTCGATGGTCGCCTGCTGTTCGCCGGCAGCGACATGGGCGAGAACTTCGACCTGGCCGCCTATGGCCTCAAGCCGATCCACGTGCGCACCGGCGGTGGCTTCATCTTCGTCAGCCTGGCCGAACAGCCGCCGACCATCGACGACTTCCTGATCACCCTGGAGCACTATCTCGAGCCCTACGAGATGGGCAACCTCAAGGTCGCCGTGGAGTCGAACATCGTCGAGCAGGCCAACTGGAAGCTGGTCATCGAGAACAACCGCGAGTGCTACCACTGCAACGGCGCCCACCCGGAGCTGCTGAACTCGCTGCAGGAGTTCGACGACACCGACGACCCGCGCGCCACGCCCGCCTACAAGGCGCTGGTGGCAAAGAAACAGTCCGACTGGGACGACCAGCAGATTCCCTGGCAGCTCAAGCGCTTCGGCAAGCGCAACCGCCTGACCCGCACGCCGCTGCTGGATGGTGTGGTCTCCATGACCATGGACGGCCAGCCGGCCTGTCGCAAGCTGATGGGCCGCCTGACCAGCCCCGACATGGGCTCGCTGCGCATCCTGCACCTGCCCAACTCCTGGAACCACTTCATGGGCGACCACGCCATCGTGTTCCGCGTGCTGCCGCTGGGCCCCCAGGAGACCCTGGTGACCACCAAGTGGCTGGTGCACAAGGACGCGGTGGAAGGGGTCGACTACAACCCCGATGAGATGCGCCGGGTATGGGACGCCACCAACGCCCAGGACAAGCGCCTGGCCGAGGAGAACCAGCGCGGCATCAACTCCAAGGCGTACCAGCCGGGCCCCTACTCGGAAACCTATGAGTTCGGCGTGATCGACTTCATCGACTGGTACAGCGAGCGGATGCAGGAGAACCTGGGCCACAGCGCCCCCCACCTGCAAATGGTGAAGGGCTAGACGCCTATCACTTCTTGCGACCAGTGAAATCGCCCCCGGCCAAGGCCGGGGGCGATTCGTTTCATACCGGTCGAGCGGCCAGCAACTAGCCGACGGCAGGCTGCAGATGACTAACCAGTGCCTCGCGCACCTCCGGCAGCATGACACTGGCTTGGGCCTCCAGCTCGGTGACCAGCGCCGCCAGACCGGGCACTTCCGCCTCGGCCTGCCGCTGAGCGGCAAGCCGAGCGCAGGTGTCTGGATCGGCATCGACAGGTAGATCGATGCCCAGCGCCACCAGGCGCTGGCGGAAGTCCTCCGCATCGATCAAGTCAGCGTACATCATCTCTCTCACCTCCCGCTGCCGCTAGCTGTCGTTTACTCCTCTAGGTTACCCGCTCGGGGGTCAGGCAGCCACGCTGCCGTGGGGATCGATACCCGAAATGGCTCGCCGCGCCGCCTTCTGCGCATCGTCGGCGAGCTCGGGTTCCATTTTACGCAGCCACGCTACCGTGGGGGTCGATGACGAATTTCTTCGCCGCGCCGCCATCGAAGTCGGCATAACCCTGCGGTGCCTGATCCAGCGAGATTATCTGCACGTTGACCGCGTCGGCGATCTTGACCTTCTCGAACAGGATCGCCTGCATCAGCGGGCGGTGGTACTTCATCACCGGGCACTGGCCGGTATGGAAGGAGTGGGACTTGGCCCAACCGAGGCCGAAGCGCATGCTCAACGCACCCTGCTTGGCGGCATCGTCCACGGCGCCCGGGTCTTCGGTCACGTAGAGGCCTGGAATGCCGATCTGGCCACCGGCACGGGTCATCTGCATCGCCGAGTTGAGTACAGTGGCGGGAGCTTCCTTACCATGGTTGCAACCACAGGCATGGGCCTCGAAGCCGACGCAGTCGACGAAGGCATCGACTTCGCGCTCGCCGAGAATCGCCTCGAGCTTGTCGGCCATGTCGCCGTCCTGGGTCAGGTCGATGGTTTCGCAGCCGAAGCTGCGCGCCTGGGCCAGGCGCTCTTCGATCATGTCGCCGACGATTACGCAGGCCGCACCCAGCAGCTGGGCCGAGACTGCCGCCGCCAGGCCCACCGGACCAGCTCCGGCGATATAGACGGTGCTGCCAGGCCCGACGCCGGCCGTCACGCAGCCGTGGAAGCCGGTGGGGAAGATATCCGAGAGCAGGGTGAGGTCACGGATCTTGTCCATGGCCTGGTCGGTATCCGGGAACTTCAGCAGGTTGAAGTCGGCGTAGGGCACCATGACGTATTCGGTCTGGCCACCGACCCAGCCGCCCATGTCGACGTAGCCATAGGCTGCGCCCGGGCGCGCCGGATTGACGTTGAGGCAGATCCCCGTGCGGCCTTCCTTACAGTTGCGGCAACGTCCGCAGGCGATGTTGAACGGCACCGAGACCAGATCGCCCGGCTTGATGAACTCGACGTCGCGCCCGCACTCGACCACCAGACCAGTAATCTCGTGGCCCAGAACCAGGCCGGACGGCGCGGTAGTGCGTCCACGCACCATGTGCTGGTCGCTGCCGCAAATATTGGTGGTGACCACCTTCAGGATCACGCCATGGTCGCATTTGCGGTTGCCGATGGCGAGTTCCGGATAGGGAATGGATTCGACGTCGACCTTACCCGGGCCCTTGTAGACGACTCCTCGGTTGGCTTGGCTCATGTCAGGCTCCAGTTCGTTGTTGTCTTGTAGCGGCACATTCCGCCCGCTTCAGCCTATGCCCTCCACTCTGTCGCACTTGCCCCATAGAGACATCCACATGCCTGCCTGAGACATCCCACCGCGGCGATGAGCCAATGGATAGCTGGAGGTCGCTTTCACGACACTCCCGGTGCCCGCCTGACCCAACAATGACTCGCCCGGAGCGCGCGACGCTTGCGGACTCCAACAACAACATGCGAGGAATCCCCATGAAGCATGACGATGCACCGATCCTTTCGCCCGGGCAGGACAATGCCCAAGTGCTGGGGATGGATTTCCATCATCCCGTCTTTCCTCTCTCGGCCCTAGCCATCCTGGCCTTCATCCTCTACGCACTGATCTATCCCGACGCCGCCAACAGCCACCTCACCGCAGCCCGCGGCTGGTCGATCGAATACTTCGATTGGCTGTTCATGATTGCCGGCAACCTCTTCGTGCTGCTGTGCCTGGCGCTGATTGCCATGCCGGTGGGGCGCATTCGCCTGGGCGGCATCCAGGCCCGGCCGGAGTACTCGACGCTCTCCTGGTTCGCCATGCTGTTTGCCGCCGGCATGGGCATCGGCCTGATGTTCTGGAGCGTGGCCGAGCCGGTGGCCTATTACACTGACTGGTACGGCACCCCGCTCAACGCCGAAGCGCATACCCCGGCCGGGGCCAGCGCGGCCATGGGCGCCACCATGTTCCACTGGGGCCTGCACCCCTGGGCGATCTACGGCGTGGTTGGTCTGTCGCTGGCCTTCTTCGCTTACAACCGCGGCCTGCCGCTGACCCTGCGCTCGGCCTTCACGCCGATCCTCGGTGAGCGCGTGCGCGGTTGGTTCGGCCATATCATCGACATCGTCGCGGTGCTGGCCACCATCTTCGGCCTGGCCACGTCGCTGGGCTTCGGTGCCTCCCAGGCGGCGGGGGGTCTCAACTACCTGTTCGACATACCCAATACCATCGGTACCCAGCTCGCGATCATCGTGGTGGTCACCGCAGTAGCACTGTTCTCGGTGTGGCGCGGCATCGATGGCGGCGTCAAGCTGTTCTCCAACATCAACATGGTGATCGCCCTGGCGCTGCTCACCTTCGTGATCGTCACCGGCGGCGTGCTGCTGTTCGTCAACAACCTGTGGAGCACCACCCTGGCCTACGTCGGTCATATCGCACCGCTCTCCAACTGGATCGGCCGCGACGACACCACCTGGTACCACGGCTGGACGGTGTTCTATTGGGCCTGGTGGATCTCCTGGTCGCCCTTCGTCGGTATGTTCATTGCACGGGTTTCCCGTGGGCGTACGGTGCGCGAGTTCCTGATTGCCGTGCTGCTGGTGCCGACCCTGGTTACCCTGGTGTGGATGAGCGCTTTCGGCGGCACCGCCCTGGGCCAGTCGGTCGCAGGCGTCGGCGCCCTGGCCGACGGCATCAGCGACGTCTCGCTGGCGATGTTCCAGATGCTCGAGCACCTGCCGCTGACCACCCTGACCTCAAGCCTGGCGATCCTGCTGGTGCTGATCTTCTTCATCACCTCGTCGGACTCCGGCTCGCTGGTGATCGACAACATCACCGCCGGCGGCAAGACCGACGCACCTCGCGGCCAGCGCGTGTTCTGGGCGGTGCTGGAAGGCGTGATCGCAGGCATCCTGCTCTACGGCGGCGGTAGCGCGGCGCTGGGCGCGTTGCAGGCGGGTGCCGTGGCCACCGGGCTGCCCTTCACCCTGGTGCTGCTGGGCATGGCCTTCTGCCTGGTGAAAGGATTACTGGAAGAACAGCGTGGGCTGGCGGCAGCCAAGCCGGCCTGATACTCAAGCTGCCCTGCCCCAAACGCAACAACCCCGGCCTTGGCCGGGGTTGTTGTTTGTGAGGGTGGTTTAGAGAGATGCGAACGGTCAGGAGAACTCCGCTTCATGTCGCAAGCAATGGGGACCTGAGCGCCGGCACGTCACCCTCGCAGTGCCACGCATGCTGCATGAGCACAGTGGCGATGGGTTAAACGCAAAGACCCCGGCCTTGGCCGGGGTCTTTGCTTGGTCAGCTGCTTCGCACAAGTCTAGCGAAGCACACCCTCTTCTTTCAGTAATTTGTAGATCGCCTCGGCGCCCTGCTCCGGCGTCACGTCGGTGAGCACCTGGCCACTGCCGCCCTCGGCCTTGGCCGCGGCGGCCTTGAAGCGTTCCCGCGCCGATGTCGCCTTGACGATCTTGAGCCGCTTGGGACGCTTGCGGGCTGGCGTCTCGCTCCATTCCGCCTGGGCCTCGTCCCATACCACCGCGGCGGTCTCGACCGCGATCTCACCGCGCCGGGCCGGCCCGAAAGCGCTCTGGCGGGCCGTCGCAGCAGCGGCATCGACGGTGACGATAGCGGGCAGACGCACCTGGAGCCGACGGCGCTGGCCGCGCGGCAAGGCCTGAAGCAGCGTGGCGACGCCGTTCTCGATCTTTTCCACCCCGGCCAGGCCACTGACCAGCGGCCAGCCCATGCGTTCTGCTAGCAGGTAGGGCAACAGCCCCGATCCCTCTCCCTGCTCGGCACGCTCACCGGCGATGATCAGCTGTGGCCTTGCCTCATCCAACACACCGGCCAGGGCAGGTATTACGTCGGTGCCGGACGGCTGTTCGACCAGGGTCAGCTCCGGCAGGCCCATACCCAGGTAGCCGCGCAGGGCGTTCTCGCTCTGCTCGTCGAGCGCTCCCGCATGCAGCAGCGTGATACTCGCCTTGTCGAGGGACATGGCCAGTTCCACGCCGCGGGCGTCCTGGTCGGCGCGACGGCCGCGGCCGGTCAGCGGATGCCGGCCGACGGAAACCAGCACCGCCACTTCGAGTACCGCCTCTTTTTGCGCTTCAGGCTGCATCGCGCTTCTCCTGTCGTTGCCGCTCAACCAGCTCGACCAGCGCCGCGAGAATGCGCGACGAGTCTCCGATTACCGCCAGATCCGCGCGCTTGATCATGTCGCATCCCGGGTCGAGATTGATGGCGACGACCTTCTCGCAGCTCTGGATACCCTGCAGGTGCTGGATGGCACCGCTGATACCCACCGCCACGTAGATCCGGGCTGTGACCCAGGTGCCGGTGGCGCCCACCTGGCGGTCACGTGGCATGAAGCCGTCGTCCACCGCGACCCGCGAGGCGCCTTCGGTCGCTCCCAGCACCTTGGCGGCATGGTGGAACCCTTCCCACTCCTTGACGCCGTTGCCAGCGGAAAGGATGAACTCGGCCTCGGCCAGGGCCACGCCGGCCGGATCGACGGCCACCTGGCCGCGATCCTCGATGCGCGTCAGCAGGGCAGGCAGCGGCTGGGACAGCGCGAGAGGACGGGCCGCATGGCGGGTTTCGGAAACGGGCTCGGCACATTCGGGCAATGCCAGTACGACACGCGGCAGGGCGCGCTGTATATCGGTGGTGCCGGCGGCCCCCCGCCCCGTACAGCGCCAGCCCAGCGGCGCCGTGGCTTCGGGCTCGATCTGCCACACGCCAGCGGCGGGCCGCTCCTGGAGACGTGCCGCCAGCCGCCGCCCCAGGTCGGCACCGCCCAACTTGGAATCGGGCAGCAGCCAGTGCCGCGGCGTAAACTCATCCTCGACAGCGACGAGCGCCGCCAGGCGGGCTTCCGGCGCATAGCCATCGAACAGAGCGTCATCGAGATGCAGCAGGCAGTCGACTCCGGCCTCGCCGAACGACTCTTCCTTATGGCTGCCGAAGACTATCGCCAGCACCGCCCCCGGCCGCTCGCCATCGGCGTCGGCCAGCTGCCGGGCCAGGCCCAGCAGGTCGCGGTCGTGGGCCGAGAGGCGCCCGCCGGAAATGTCCGGTACCACTGCCACCAGGAAGGCCGGCTCGGCAATCGTCACCTGACGGCGGCTGTCCTTCGTCTCCGCCGTGCCGGTGGCGGCATGGCCGCCCTGCTGAGCGCCGCTGCGGTCGATGCGCTTGATGCCGTTGGGGCCGATGAAGCCCACTGCATGGGGATTCTTGCGGATCACCCCGTTGGGGCCCATCCACTCCGTCGCTGCGGACGTACCCTCGCCGAGCTCTGCCAGCACACTCAAATGTTCGGGATGCAGGCGGTTGCGGGCGATCCACTCCTTGCGCGGATCGCGGCGCTGGATATCGCTCATGGTGTCACCTCCTCGACGGATGACTGCGGTGCCCGGGCGTTACCTGAAGCAGCGGCAGCGGGACGCTCCACCAGGGCATCAGCGACCAGTTCGGCGATGTCGCGCACCTCGGCGCTGGCATCCACCACGCCTTCGAGCATGGCGGTACACTGCGGGCATCCCACCGCGACCAGCTCGGCTCCCGTCTCGCGCACGTCGTTCATGCGCATGTCGGGTATCCGCTGCTTGCCGGGAATATCGGTGATCGGCGCGCCGCCGCCGCCGCCGCAGCAGCGCGAGCGGAAGCCGGAGCGTTCCATCTCCTTGACCTCGATGCCCAGTGCCCTGAGCACGTTGCGCGGCGCCTCGTACTCACCGTTGTAGCGGCCCAGGTAGCAAGGGTCGTGATAGGTGACCTTGCCGCCTTTCCAGGGCGCAAAGTACAGGCGCCCCGCCTCATACAGTTCGGCGATGTAGGTACTGTGATGGCGGACTTCATAGTTTCCGCCCAGCTCACCGTACTCGTTGCCGAGCACGTGGAAACTGTGGGGGTCGCAGGTAACGATATGCTGGAAGCGGTACTGCGACAGGGTGGCGATATTGCGTTTGGCCAGCGACTGGAACGTTGCCTCGTCGCCCAGGCGCCGTGCCACGTCGCCGCTGTCGCGCTCCTCGTTGCCGAGCACGGCGAAGTCGACCCCCGCCGCACGCAGCACCTTCACCAAGGCCCTTAGCGTCCTTTGGTTGCGCATGTCGAAGACACCATCGCCCAACCACAGCAGCACGTCGACCTGTCCCACCTCGCGCATCAGCGGCAGGCTGAGGTCCGCGGCCCAGTGCATGCGCGAGCCGGGATCGAAGCCGCCCGGGTTGTCGGTGGCGATCAGGTTGTCGAGCACTTCGGCCCCCTTGTTGGGGGTATTGCCATGCTCCAGCGTCAGGAAACGGCGCATGTCGACGATGGCATCGACGTGCTCGATCATCATCGGGCACTCTTCGACACAGGCACGGCAGGTCGTGCAGGACCACAGCGTTTCGGCATCGACCAGCGCGGTGCCCTCGCGGGCCACGATGGGCCCGTGAGGGGCGCCCTGGTGCTTGCCTACCGGTTTGCCCGGGTAGGGAGAACCGGCATACCCGGCATCGCTGCCCCCGGCCATGCCGACCACCATGTCCTGGATCAGCTTCTTGGGGTTGAGCGGCTGGCCGGCAGCGAAGGCCGGGCAGACCGCCTCACAACGGCCGCACTGTACGCAGGCATCGAAGCCGAGCAACTGGTTCCAGGTGAAATCGCTGGGCGTCTCGACGCCGAGCGGGGCCTTGGGATCGTCCAGGTTCAGCGCCTTGAGGCCGGTGGAGCGCTTGCCCTCACCGAAGCGCTCGGGGCGGCGATGGAAGGCCAGGTGCAGGGCACCGGCGAAGGCGTGCTTCATCGGCCCGCCCCAGGTCATGCCGAAGAACATCTCGCCCAGGCCCCAGGTCAATACCGCGGCCAACGCCAAGGCGAGGATCCAACTGCCCGTTCCTTCGGGGAGTACGCCGACCGTCGGCAGAGTGATCAGGAAGACGCTCAACGAAAACGCCATCAGGCTCTTGGGCAGCCGCATCCACGGCCCCTTGGAGAGCCGTGCGGGAGGGTTGCGCCGCCGCTTGGCGACGAACAGGCTACCCACGAACATCAGCGCACTGGCGGCCAGCAGCAGCCCGCCCAGCACGGGATTGGCAAGCCCCAGGCCATGCACCAGGATCATCAGTACGGCAGCCGCCACGAAGCCACCGGCGGTGGCCACGTGGGTGTTGGACATGACCTTGTCGCGCGCCACCACATGGTGCAGGTCGACCAGGTAGCGGCGCGGCATGGCCGCAAGACCTTGAAGGATAGGCACCGACGATGGCCGCCCTTGGCGCCACAGGAGAATGCGTCGCACGGCACCGATCACGGCCAGCGCCAGGGCGGAGAAGATCAGTATCGGCAGGAGGGTGTCGAGCATGGTGCTCACCTCGTCTCATAAGCCGTTGGCTTTGGCGTTAGCTTTGGGTCGGGCTTTACCGGCGGCAGGCCTATGCGAGGGCGCTGTGGACCCTTCCCTGGGCGCTACATTTGCCATCCATGGCAAATGACCCTCGCGACGGCCTGCCCCCGGCGCCCCTCACCGTTGGTGGCTTTCGCCAACTCAGAGGTCTTTACACAGCCGCAGGGCGTCATAGATCGCGGCATGCGTATTGCGCGGTGCGGTGCAGTCGCCCAGGCGGAACAGCAGGTAGCCGTCCCCCTGCTCGCTCAGGCAAGGCTGCGCCTTGGCGGCATAGAGCGCCTCGAGATCCACCTGGCCACCATTGCGCGCGCGATCCTTGAGCGCGTAGTAAAGCGCCTCGTCGGGCCGCACGCCGTTCTCCACTACTACCTGGTCGACCACGCGCTCTTCCAGCGCGCCGGTGTACTCGTTCTCGAGTACCGCCACCAGGCCGCTGCCCTCGCGGTAGACCTTGTGCAGCATCAGGTCGGAGGTCATGATCACCTCCTTCTCGTAGAGGCTGCGGTAGTAGGTGGGGAAGGTGGTACCACCCACCGCTGCACCGGGCTTGATGTCGTCGGTGACGATCTCGACCTTGGCGCCCTTGTCGGCCAGGTAGTCCGCCGCCGAGACGCCGGAGAACTCGCAGATGGCGTCGTAGATCAGCACGTTCTTGCCCGGCGCCACCTTGCCCGAAAGGATGTCCCAAGTGCTCACCACCAGGCTCTCCTCGGGATTCTCCGAATAACCCCACTCGGGATACTGGCTGAGGAAGGGTTGACCGCCGGTAGCGAGAATCACGACGTCGGGGCGCAGATCCTCCAGGGTCGCCTCGTCGGCGCGGGTGCCCAGGCGCAGGTCGACACCGAGGCGCGCCAGTTCGAGCTGATACCAGCGCGTGATGCCGGCGATCTGGTCACGCTGCGGGGCCTGGGCGGCAATGGTGATCTGTCCGCCCAGCGCCTCAGCGGCCTCGAACAGGGTCACGTCGTGGCCGCGCTCGGCAGCGACGCGCGCCGCCTCCATGCCGCCGGGGCCACCTCCCACCACCACCACCTTGCGCTTGGGACCTTCGCTCTTCTCGATGATGTGCGGCAGACCCATGTATTCCCGCGAGGTGGCGGCGTTCTGGATGCACAGCACGTCGAGGCCCTGGTACTGACGATCGATGCAGTAGTTGGCGCCGACGCACTGCTTGATCTGATCGATCTGGCCCATCTTGATCTTGGCAATCAGGTGCGGATCGGCGATGTGCGCCCGTGTCATGCCCACCAGATCGACGTAGCCCCCTTCGAGGATACGCTGGGCCTGGTTGGGGTCCTTGATGTTCTGGGCATGGATCACCGGTACGCTGACCACTTCCTTGATGCCCGCCGCCAGGTGCAGGAAAGGCTCCGGCGGGTAGGACATGTTGGGAATGACGTTGGCCAGGGTATTGTGGGTATCGCAGCCGGAGCCGATCACGCCGAAGAAATCCACTTGGCCGGTGGCGTCGTAGTAGGCGGCGATCTTCTTCATGTCATCATGGGACAGACCGTCCGGATGGAACTCGTCGCCGCAGATGCGCATGCCGACGACGAAATCGTCGCCGACTTCTGCGCGCACCGCCTTGAGCACTTCCATGCCGAAGCGCATGCGGTTCTCGAAGCTGCCGCCCCACTGGTCGGTGCGCTTGTTGACCCGCGGGCTCCAGAACTGGTCGATCAGGTGCTGGTGCACGGCAGACAGCTCGACGCCATCGAGACCGCCCTCTTTCGCCCGCCGCGCGGCCTGGGCGAAGTCGCCCACGATGCGCCAGATCTCCTCCTCCTCGATGGTCTTGCAGGTGGAGCGGTGCACCGGCTCGCGGATACCCGAGGGCGACACCAGCGTGGGCCAGTCGAAACCGTCCCAACGCGAGCGCCGACCCATGTGGGTGATCTGGATCATGATCTTGCCGCCGTGCTTGTGCACGGCATCGGCGAGATTCTGGAAGTGCGGGATGATGCGGTCGGTGGAGAGGTTGACCGAACTCCACCAGCCCTGGGGGCTGTCGATGGAGACCACCGACGAGCCGCCACAGATGCACAGGCCGCAGCCGCCCTTGGCCTTTTCTTCGTAGTATCTGACGTAGCGCTCAGTGGTCATGCCGCCGTCGGTGGCGTGCACCTCGGCATGAGCGGTACTGACCACGCGGTTGCGGATGGTCAGCTTGCCGATCTGGATCGGCTCGAAAATCGCATCGAATGCCATGGAAACCTCCTCAAACCTGGGCGCTGGCCAGCGGCTTAACAGTGAAGATGCCTACTTCGCAGTCGGGCTCGGCGGCGCTCTGGGTCTGCTCGGCAACGGTGCGCAGGCTGCTGCCGCGGGCGGCGAGGATCTGGTCCATGGCACCGGCGAACCAGCCGGTGAACATGTACTCTTCCTTTTGCCCCGTCTTGCCGAGCTGGTAGACGAAGGCGCTGTGCTCCAGGCGTACCCGCGCGGTACCGGCCTCGAGATCGATCTCTTCGGTCACGAACTTGCCCCAGCCGCGCTGGGAGAGCCGCAGCATGTAGTGCTCGAACACTTCCACCCCGGCCAGGCCGTGCAGTTCGGCTTCCTTCTCGCACCAGTGCCAGGCGCTCTTGTAGCCGGCGCGGTAGAGAATCTCGGCATACTTGTCCACACCCAGCGCTTCAGCGACGGCGGTGTGGTTGTTGATAAAGAAGTGGCGCGGCACGTAGAGCATCGGCAGGGCGTCGGTGGTCCATACGCCGGTCTCGCTATCCACTTCGATGGGAAGCTCGGGGGTCATCTTGGTCACGGTCTTGTTCCTCAAAATCGTTGTTCTTGGCAGTCGCCATCTGGCTTGGCAGTTTCGGGGCTTCCGGCGACAGGTCTTTGCGAAGGCGCTGTAAACCCATCCCTGGGCGCTACATTTGCCATCCATGGCAAATGACCTTCGCTACGACCTGTCCCCGGCGCCCCGATCGGCCCGATGTCGGCCTTGGCTAAATCAGGCGCCCCATACGTCCTTCAGGATGCGCACCCAGTTCTCGCCCATGATCTTGCGCACCTGAGTTTCACTGAACCCACGGCGCAGCAAGGCTTCGGTGAGGTTGGGGAACTCGCCGATGGTGCGAATGCCCTCGGGATTGATGATCTTGCCGAAGCTGGTCAGGCGACGGGCGTAGCCCTTGTCGTGGGTCAGCCACTCGAAGAAATCCTTGCCGTGGCCCTGGGTGAAATCAGTGCCGATGCCGATGGCATCCTCGCCGACGATGTTCATCACGTACTCGATGGCCTCGACATAGTCGTCGACGGTGGCGTCGATACCGGCGCGCAGGAAGGGGGTGAACATGGTCACGCCGACGAAACCGCCGTGCTCGGCGATGAAGCGGAGCTCCTCGTCGGACTTGTTGCGCGGGTGCTCCTTGAGGCCCGAGGGCAGACAGTGGGAGTAGCAGACCGGTTTCTTGGATTCGAGGATGACCTCCTCGGAGGTCTTGGAACCGACATGGGAGAGGTCGCACATGATGCCCACGCGGTTCATCTCGGCGACGATCTCGCGGCCAAAGCCGGAGAGCCCACCGTCGCGCTCGTAGCAGCCGGTGCCCACCAGGTTCTGGGTGTTGTAGCACATCTGCACGATGCCCACGCCGAGCTGCTTGAAGATCTCGACGTAGCCGATCTGGTCCTCGAAGGCGTGGGCGTTCTGGAAGCCGTAGATGATGCCGGTCTTGCCCTCTTCCTTGGCCCGGGCGATGTCGGCGGTGGTACGCACCGGGCGCACCAGATCGCTGCACTCGGCCATCAGTTGGTTGGACTTGACGATGTTGTCGACGGTGGCCTGGAAACCCTCCCACACCGAGACGGTGCAGTTGGCCGCGGTGAGCCCACCGCGACGCATGTCCTCGAACAGCTCGCGGTTCCACTTGGCGATAATCAGGCCGTCGATGACGATGGCGTCGTCGTGCAGGTCATGGGGGGTCATGAGGCGTGCTCCGGATCGGGGTTGACTGATGGCAGCATAGCGCCGGCCAGGCATACCTCGACTTCTGGAAGCGACGGCGATAATTCCAAAAGCGTCATTCCTGTCGTGACTGCGACGAACGGCATGATTTTGACGCCGAAAACAGAAAAAACGAGGGCACAAGCAAGCCGCCTCCCGCGGAAGTGGGAGACGGCGGCAACGCTGGGAGAAGAAGGAAATCGCTCGCGGCGCCGTGGCCGCGAGCCGTCGGCCTCAGTGGTCCAGGCGAACGCTGGCGTAGGTCGGCTCGCCACGGGCCTGGTCGAGCGCCATCAGCGCTGCAGAGATCGGTTGCTCCGGCACGGGCTGGAAGGCAACCGGTTGCAGCAGGAGACTGCCGGCTGGCTGTTCGGGCAGCACGGGGGGCCGCAGCGGGCTCACGCCCAAGCGCTCCTCTCGCGGCGGCAGGCCGAAGAACTCCCGGTAGCACTTGGAAAAATGGGGAGTGGAGACGAAGCCGCAGGCCGAGGCCACCTCGATGATCGACATCGAGGTCTGCTTGAGCAACTGGCGTGCCCGGGTGAGGCGCAGCTTGAGGTAATAGCGCGACGGCGAGCAGTCGAGGTACTTCTGGAACAGCCGTTCGAGCTGGCGGCGCGAGACGTCGACGTATGCGGCCAGTTCCTCGAGCGCGATGGGCTCCTCCAGATTGGCCTCCATCAGCGCGACGATCTCCAGCAGCTTGGGTTGGGTGGTACCCAGCACGTGCTTGAGCGGCACACGCTGATGGTCGTTTTCACCGCGCATGCGGTCGCAGATGAACATCTCGGAGATGCCCGCCGAGAGATCACGACCATGCTCGCGGCTGATCAGGGTCAGCATCATGTCCAGCGGCGCGGTACCGCCCGAGGCAGTGGCCCGGTCGCGGTCGATGGAGAACAATCGAGTGGTCAGCACCGTGCGAGGAAACGACTCGCGCATCGCCGCAATACACTCCCAGTGCACGCTGGTCTCATAGCCATCCAGCAGCCCCGCCTTGGCCAGCGCCCAGCTGCCGGTGCAGATGCCGCCCAGCCGACGCGACAGGCGCGCCTGGGACTGCAGCCAACTGACATGCTCGCGCTGCACGGCGCGGGCTGGCCCCACCCCACCGCAGACGATGACCATGTCCAGCGCCAGCGGCATGGTGATGGCACCGTCCGGGGTAACCCGCAGCCCATCGCTGGCCGAGATCGGCCCGCCATCCACGCTCAGCGTGAACCAGCGGTACAGCTCGCGCCCGGCCAGTTGGTTGGCCATGCGCAACGGCTCGATGGCCGAGGCCAGCGAGAACAGCGTGAAGTTTTCCAGCAGCAGGAAGCCCAGCGTCTGGGGAGCCGGCTCCTTGCATGAAGTCTGGGAGGAGGAAGCCTGGGTGGACGTCGCCATCGTCATACTCCAATGCCGTGTGTCGTTATGATTATCGGCATGTTTACCCGTTAGGGTGCTGTGTCAGGGTCATGGGCAAGTCGTGGGTCATGGGGTCTTGGATCGGTGCGCCGAGATGTCGCGATCAGGCAAGCCCTACCTTTGACAATATTACAAGTTGTCGCTCTCGGATATGTAAAAATCGGTCAAATCGTGAGCGACCGCTAGTCTTACGGTCGCAAAATGTCGCAATTGGAACGACTGAAGGTCGCCCTCAGGAAAACCCAGGTGACTCGTCTCGCTCGATATGCCATGACATGCCCCTCCGGTCACACGAGGCCGGCCCATCGAGACTCGCTGGAGCCAGCAGTTGGACTGGGGTCGCAACGAAGCGCTGCAACGAAAAAGCCCCACGGCATGTGAAAACCGTGGGGCTTTGAATTCATGGCGCGCCCGGCAGGATTTGAACCTGCGACCTTTGGCTTCGGAGGCCAACACTCTATCCAACTGAGCTACGGGCGCTTATGCAAGGTGACGTTGGAAGCCTTGTCGACTCCGCACGCCGGCAGCGCGTTGCGCTGCACAACACTCCCCTCCGGCTGCGCCTTCGGGTCCGGCCTGGTGCGCTGCATCGCACCGGTCGCTTCGCCGGGCAGAAGCTGCGCTTCTGCGGTTCCGGCTACGCCCAACTGAGCTACGGGCGCTTTACTTGCTGTGAAGCGGCCAACATCGTAACCGCCGGGGCCTGAGCTGTCCAGCCTGGCGCGCCGCTACGAGCGGGTCAGCTCGACTGCACCATCTCGCCGACCTTCTCCAGGATGTGCCGGCCAATGGGCAGCGCCGAGGTGGCAGCCGGTGACGGGGCGTTGCAGACGTTGACGGTGCGCCGGGTATTGACGAACAGGAAGTCGTCGATCAGCCGGCCGTCGCGGGAGACGGCCTGGGCGCGCACGCCGGCGGGCCAGGGTTCGAGATCCTCCAGCGTCAGGCCGGGACAGTACTTGCGCACCTCATTCAGGTAGCCCTGGCGCCATAGCGAATTCTTCAGTTCCTGCAGGCCGGGCCGCAGGTTGCGCCCCAGCACCTTGAGGATGCCGGGATTGCTGAACATGCGCGCCATATCGAGTATCGATACGTCGCCTTTGCGATATCCCTCGCGCTTGAACGCCAGCACCGCGTTGGGCCCTACGGTCACCGAGCCGTCGATCATCCGCGTGAGGTGTACGCCGAGAAACGGCATGGAAGGATCGGGGATCGGGTAGATCAGGTGTTTGACGATATCGCTGTGGCGATCGGGCAGCCGGTAGTACTCCCCGCGGAACGGGCAGATGGTGAAACCGGGATTTCGTCCCAGCAGCCGCACGATGCGATCGGCCATCAGCCCGGAGCAGGTCACCAGGTAGCGGCTGTTGAATTCACCCTGGGAGGTATCGACGAGGACCTCCCCGGTACGCTCGGCGATCCCGGTAACCTCATGGTCGTAGCGGATCTGGCCGCCACGACGCTGGAACTCATCAGCCATGGCCTCGGCCACCCGGGCATAGCTGACGATACCGCTGGAAGGGACGAAGATGGCGCCGAGCCCGGTGATATGGGGCTCGCGCTCATTCAGCTCCCCGGCAGAGAGCCATTCCCGCTCCAATCCGTTGGCGGCAGTACGCTCCCACAGCGCCTCCATGCGCTGTATCTCCTGCGGGTTGGTCGCCACCAGCAGTTTGCCGCAGACCTCATAGGGAATGGCATGGCGGTCGCAGAATGCCTTGGTAGCGCGGTTGCCCTCGAGACAGAAACGCGCCTTGAGGCTGCCCGGTGTATAGTAGACACCGGCATGAATCACGCCGCTGTTGTGCCCGGTCTGGTGCCGCGCGGGCCCACTCTCCTTCTCCAGCAACAACATTTTCTTGTCGGGATAGCGCTCGGTGAGCTGCATCGCGGTGGAAAGGCCGAGAATGCCGCCACCGAGGATGATGAAATCGTACACGCGGGCCTCGCGTCGCCAGTGGATATACCGAAGGATCGTCACTACGATACTCGTCGGCCGCGGCGCTGGCCAGCCAACCCGAGCCGCTCCGCTTCCTCATGCCAAAGGCGTGGGCAACGGCGTTTTCCAGCGGTTGGCTATATCGGTATACTATCGCCCATCATGGCGCTCCGGCCGTCGCTAGCCGACATCGCCAGAAGATTACGATTACAGGACCGTCGAGAGGTGGTGAGAGTGAAATCCAGCAAACTGATCTTGGGGTGTCTGGCCACCGTCGGCCTGACCGTGGGCGCCGTGTCCGCACAGGCTGAAGTGGACCGCGATGCCATCGCCGAACGCCTGAAGCCAGTCGGCCAGCTCTGCCTGCAAGGCGAGGAGTGCGGTACCGCAGCGGCAGCCGAAAGCAGCGGTGGCAACGGCGATGGCGGTATCGATGGGGCCGGCATCTACAATCAGGTCTGCATGGCCTGTCACGAAACCGGCGCTGCTGGAGCCCCACGCCGCGGCGAAGAGGGCGAGTGGGCCGAGCGTATCGACCAGGGCTGGGAGACCCTGCTGGATCACTCCATCAATGGCTTCAACGCCATGCCGGCTCGCGGTGGTAACCCCAACCTTTCCGATGAGGAAGTCGCTGCCGCCACTGCGCACCTGCTCGAACCGGTGATGGATGTGCCGGAAGTGGGTGGCGATGAAGCGGCTGACGAAGAAGCCACCGATGAAGAAGCCCAGGCCGAGGATGGTGCGGCCGATGAAGCCGTGACCGAAGAGGGCGCAGTGGACGAGGAAGCCGAAGCCTCCGCCGTAGCCGCTGATGACGCCACGGAAGAGGAAGCTGCCGAAGACGCCGCTGCCGACGAGGAAGCCGCAGGTGATGAAGAGGCTGCCGGCGCCTCCGACATCGACGGCGAAGCGATTTACAACCAGGCCTGCATGGCCTGTCACATGACCGGTGCCGCCGGCGCTCCGCGCCGTGGTGAAGCGGGCGAGTGGGAAGGTCGTATCGACCAGGACATCGACACGCTGTACGAGCACGCCATCAACGGCATTGGCGCCATGCCGCCGAAGGGCGGGCACACCAACCTGTCCGATGACGAGGTCAAGGCCGCCACCGACTTCCTGGTCGAGCCTGTGCTCTGATCGGCAAGTCGCGGTAATGACGAACGGGGCGCCTTTGGCGCCCCGTTCGCGTTGGTAGCAATAGCCCTCAGCCCAGCAAAGAGCCCTCAGCCAAGCAGAGAGCGCAGCCCGGCAATGGCATCCTGCCCACGCGCCTGCTTCTTCTCCGGGTCCTCGCGGTCCGGCCGCCCTTCCCACTCCAGGTCGTCCGGCGGCAGCTCGTCGAGGAAGCGGCTGGGTAGGCAGTCCATCAGTTCGCCGAAGGCCTTGCGCTGACGTGCCAGGGTCAGGGTCAGGGTCTGGCGCGCCCGGGTGATGCCGACATAGGCCAGGCGACGCTCCTCCTCCACCGTACCGGCCTCGATGGCATTGCGATGGGGGAGCAGCTCCTCCTCGAGTCCCATCAGGTAGACATGGGGAAACTCCAGCCCCTTGGAGGCATGCATGGTCAGCAGCTGCACCTTGTCGGTGTCGTCCTCCTCGGCCTGCTGTTCGAGGATGTCACGCAGCACCAGGCGCGAGATGGCCGCCTCCACGTCGTCGGTCTCGGCGGCGTCCTCTGCTTCGATCTCCTCGGGAGCGCGTCTCATCGACTTCTCGAGCTGGTCGATCAACGTCCAAACGTTGGCCATGCGCCGCTCGGCGATGGTGGGCGCGCTGGCGTTCTGGTAGAGCCACGCCTCGTAGTCCATCTCGTGCAGCATGCCGCGAATGGCGGTCAAGGCGTCGCCCTCGTCCATGCGCCGGCGCACGCCGTCGATGAAATGGGTGAAACGCGCCAGTCGCTCCACCGCACGCGCCGGCAACTGCTGCTCCAGGCCCAGCTCGTGGCAGGCATCGAACAGCGAGGCGCCACGCTCGGTGGCGTAGTTGGCCAGCTTCTCCAGGGTTCCGGGGCCGATCTCGCGGCGCGGCACGTTGACGATACGCAGGAAGGCGTTGTCGTCGGCCGGGTTGATCAACAGCCGCAGGTAGGCCATGGCGTCCTTGATCTCGTTGCGCGAGAAGAAGGAGGTGCCACCGGAGAGCTTGTAGGGAATCTGGTAGTGCTGCAGCTTCAGTTCGAGCAGCCGGGCCTGGAAGTTGCCGCGGTAGAGCACCGCGAAGTCGCGCCACTCGGCCCGCTCCTTGATACGCCGGGTGAGGATCTCACTGGCCACCCGCTCGGCCTCGGCCTCCTCGTGGCGGTTGACCACCACGCGGATCGGCGCGCCCTGGCCCATCTCCGACCACAGCGTCTTCTCGTAGACGTGGGGATTGTTGGCGATCAGGGTATTGGCCGCGCGCAGGATGGTGGCGGTGGAGCGATAGTTCTGCTCCAGCTTGATCACGTTGAGACGCGGGAAGTCCTCGCCCAGGGTCACCAGGTTCTCCGGCCGCGCGCCCCGCCAGGCGTAGATCGACTGATCGTCGTCGCCCACCACGGTGAAGGTCTTGCGCTCCTCCATCAGCAGCTTGACCAGCAGATACTGGGAGACGTTGGTGTCCTGGTACTCGTCCACCAGCATGTAGTGGATCTTGCGCCGCCAGCGCGCCAGCACTTCGGGATCGTTCTTGAGCAGCACCACCGGCAGCAGGATCAGGTCGTCGAAGTCCACCGCGTTGTAGGCCTTGAGATGGCGCACGTAGGCCTCGTAGACGCGGGCGGCGTAGTGCGCGTCCTCATCCACGGCGTGGGATAGCGCCTGGCCAGGCAGTACCAGGTCGTTCTTCCACTCCGAGATCTGATGCTGCACGGTATTTATCTGCTCGGCATCGACCTGGGCATCCTTGTTCATCAGGTCGCGCAGCAGCGCCTTGGCGTCCTCGGGATCGAACAGCGAGAAACCCGGCTTGTAACCCAGCGCCTTGAGCTCGCCACGAATGATGTTGAGCCCCAGGGTATGGAAGGTCGAGACGGTGAGCCCGTGGCCCTCCTTGCCCTTGAGCATCTGCCCCACCCGCTCCTTCATCTCGCGGGCGGCCTTGTTGGTGAAGGTCACCGCCGCGATACGCCGGGCGCTCATGCCGCACACCTGCACCAGGTAGGCGATCTTGGTGGTGATCACGCTGGTCTTGCCCGAGCCGGCCCCCGCCAGCACCAGGCAGGGGCCGTCGATGTAACGCACGGCTTCCTGCTGACGCGGGTTGAGCTTGGCCAGACGCTGCTGAATGCTCATGGACGTGCCTCGCTGGGCAGATCGTGATCCACCGCGCCGGCAAAGCCCAACTGACGCCAGGCCTCGAATACCAGGATGGCGCAGGCGTTGGAGAGATTGAGGCTGCGGCTGTCGGGCAGCATGGGGATGCGCAGGCGCTGCTCGGGCGGTAGCGCGTCGAGCATCACCTGGGGCAAGCCACGGGTTTCGGGGCCGAACAGCAGCACGTCGCCGGAGCGATAGCTCGGCTCATGGTAGCCGGTGCGGCCGCGGGTCGATACGGCGAAGACTCGCTGAGGCTTCACGGCCTCGAGAAAGGCCGGCCAGTCGCGGTGCACGCTGACGGCAGTCCACTCATGATAGTCGAGCCCGGCGCGGCGCAGCCGCTTGTCGTCGAGCACGAAGCCCAGTGGTTCGATCAGGTGCAAGCGGAAGCCGCTATTGGCACACAGCCGGATCAGGTTGCCGGTATTGGGCGGGATCTCGGGTTCGAAGAGCACGACATCGAGCATGGCAACTGCCTCAACGCAGGCGGGCCCCCGCAGGGGCCCGCCGGTAGAGCGGGGCGATCAGAAGCTCAGGCGAACCCCGACCTGGGCGCCACGATCCAGCGTACGGTTACCGTGGCGGTTGTCGAAGTCGGCTGCCGCCTGGCGCAGGCCGACGTAGCCGTCGACGTTGGGCGTGAAGGCATAGCGAGCCCGCACCCCCACCTCGTAGCCATCGTCGAGGTCTCCGCTGGTCACCACGCTGGGCGTATAGAAGCCGTAGCCGCCCAGCGAAACCGCAGGCGCCTGGGGCAGGTAGACATAGCCGTAGCCGCCCAGGCCCAGGCCGCCGCCGTTGCCGTAGTCGGTGTCGAACTGGGTCCAGCGGGCGCCGATACCGACGTCGCGCTCGCGGTTGCGCTGCACACCCAGCAGCTGAGCGTGGTAGATGGTAGCGTCTTCGCGATAGTCGCTGTGGATGACGCCGCCACCCAAGGCCACACCATGGGTGATCTCACCAGCCGCCTCGAACTGCACGGCGTCCGGGCCCAGGTTGAGGTCGAGGCTGCCGGCCGCATGAGCGCCGGCCGCGACCAACAGCGCACCGCCCGCCAGGGCGGTCTTGGCAATGTGACTGATGAGAGACTTCATCGACTTGCTCCTTTTACATGCGTTCACGCATTCACCCTTACGAATCTCGGTCGCTACTCACGCCATAGCGCGCCCGATAGTCACGGATCGCCTCGGCGTGCCGCGCGAAGGCCTCACCGCCCCGCTCCTCGAGATAGGTCAACACCATGTCGAGCGTGACGATGCTGATGACCGGCATGCCGTAGCGGGACTCGACTTCCTGGATGGCGCTCTGGCTTTTCATTTCACCGTCGGCCTGGCCGCGCTCCTGTCGGTCCAGTGCGATCACCACACCCGCCGCCTCGGCGTCGGCGGCCTCGATCAGTGCCATCACTTCGCGAATGGCAGTGCCCGCGGTAATCACGTCATCGATGATCAGGATGCGTCCGGCAAGCTCGGCGCCGACGATATTGCCACCTTCGCCGTGATCCTTCGCCTCCTTGCGGTTGAAGGCGAAGGGCAGGTCGCGCCCGTGGTGGTCGGCCAGCGCCACCGCGGTGGTGGCCGCCAGGGGAATGCCCTTGTAGGCCGGGCCGAACAGCACGTCGAAAGGCAAGCCACTCGCCTCGATGGCATCGGCGTAGAAGCGGCCGAGACGCGCCAGGGCGCTGCCGCTGCGAAACAGGCCGGCATTGAAGAAATAGGGGCTGACCCGACCCGACTTGAGGGTGAACTCGCCGAACTTCAGCACGCCCTGTTCGATTGCGAACTCGATGAATTCCCGCTGATAGGCTTGCATGCTGGCCGTCACGCCGCTCCCCCTGCTATCCATAAGCCCTATGGCATGGAATCCAGGTGTATTAACACGAATATCCATGCGGGCCATTTACCCAAACGTCGAAACGTCGGGTATCATACACGCGCGACGTCAAAGGGACCATGTATGAAAATTGCCACCATCAATGTCAACGGAATCCGCGAGGCCGTCGGGCGAGGTTTTCTCGACTGGCTGGCCGAACAGGACGCCGATGTCATCTGCGTCCAGAATCTCAAGGCCAAGAGCTTCGAGCTGGACGACAGCATTCTTTACCCGGAAGGCTACGAAGCCTACTTCCTGGACGCCGAGGAAGACGGCTTCTCCGGCGTGGGTATCTACTGCCGCAAGATTCCCAAGGCGATCATGTACGGCCTCGGCTTTCCGCAGTGCGACCACGAGGCGCGCTTCCTCCAGGCCGATTACGACCGCTTCAGCATCGCCAGCTTCCTGATGCCCGACGGCAGCGACTACGCCGCCAAGCAGGCGTTCATGGCCCAGTATCAGGAATACCTGAACAAGATGGCCCGCAAGCGTCGCGAGTACATCATCTGCGGCACCTGGCACATCGCCCACAAGACCGTCGACCTGGAGAACTGGGCCGACAACCAGACCACGCCGGGCTTCAAGCCGGAAGAGCGCGCCTGGATGGATCAGGTATTCGGTCCCACCGGCTTCATCGATACCTTCCGCGAGATCAACCGCGACGCCGGCGAGTACACCTGGTGGCCCAAGCTCGACCAGGAAGTACCGCGCTCGCGCCAGGAAGGCTGGCGGATCGACTACCAGATCGTCGGCCCCAACCTGCGCCGCCACGTGGTGGACGCCTGGATCGACTACGACGCCACCTTCAGCGAATTCGCCCCGCTGTTCGTCGAGTACGACCTGACGCTGTAAGCACGCCCCTTATCGTCGCGGCCGGGCTCTGCCCGGAATGCATTGCGTCGGCCATGGAAGGCCGGCGCAATGCGTTAGGAACACTACAGAGTGTCTCAGCGACGAATGCCCAGCGCCTCGCGCTGGTGCTCGAAGAGCTCGGCGCCGGCATTTTCGGCCAGCTCCAGCATGGCGTTGAGCTGCTCCCGCGAGAACACTCCTGCCTCGGCGGTGCCCTGCACCTCGATCAACCCACCCGATTCGGCCATCACCACGTTCATGTCGGTATCGGCGCCGCTGTCTTCCGGGTAGTCGAGATCCACCACGGCAACGCCCTTGTAGAGCCCCACCGAGACCGAGCTGACCAACTGCACGAATGGGTCGCCCTTGATCATCTTCTTGCGCTGCAGGTAGCGGATGGCATCCATCAGTGCCACGCAGCCGCCGGTGATCGAGGCGGTGCGGGTGCCGCCGTCGGCCTGGATCACGTCGCAGTCCACGGTGATGGTGAATTCACCCAGCTTCTTCAGGTTCACCGCGGCGCGCAGCGAACGACCGATCAGGCGCTGGATCTCCAGGGTACGACCGCCTTGCTTGCCGTGGGCCGCCTCACGACCACCGCGGGTATGGGTGGCGCGCGGCAGCATGCCGTACTCGGCGGTGACCCAGCCCTGGCCCTTGCCTCGCAGCCAGCGCGGCACGCCGGCCTCGACGCTGGCGTTGCACAGCACCTTGGTATCGCCGAACTCCACCAGCACCGAGCCTTCGGCATGGCGGGTATAATCGCGGGTCAAGCGAATCTCGCGGGGCTGGTCGGGGCGCCGTCCGCTGGGGCGCTTGAGGTCGGAAGCCATACTACCTCTCGAATGCAGAAACGATCTGAATGACGCCCCGACACCACAAGCCGAGCCGGCCGTGCGCGTCCAGGCGTCGAATGGCTGGCCATTCTACACGGTTGGGCCGGGGAATCGGTTAAACTCCTGTCCTACCTGTCGTCGGACAGTGCCGGCAGCGGCGTCGCCAACCGATCGAGGAGTGACCATGGTCGATCACAGCAAGGTTCACAGCATGACCGCCTTTGCTCGCCAGAGCCGTGAGGGCGACTGGGGCAGCCTGCAACTGGAGCTGCGCTCGGTGAATCAGCGCTACCTGGAACCCTTCTTCCGGCTGCCCGAGGCCCTGCGCGACCTGGAGCCCGCCTTCCGCGAGGCGCTGCGCACGCGCCTGGCACGCGGCAAGGTTGAGTGCCACCTGCGCTTCGAACCCACCGACATCAGCGAAACCCTGGCCGTCAACCACAGCCGGCTGGTCGCCCTGGCCGAGGCGCTGGGCGAGATCCGCGAGGCGCTGCCCCAGGTCGCCATGCCTGATGCCCTCTCGCTGCTCGAACACCCCGGCGTGCTCGAATCCCAGGGCGTCGACCTGGACGCGGTGAAGGCGGAGGCCACGGCGCTGTTCGAAGCCGCCCTCAACGAACTGATCGAAGCCCGCGCCCGCGAGGGCAACAAGCTCGCGGCGCTGATCCGCGAGCGCCTGGCCGGCGTGCGCGAACAGGTCGCCGAGGTGCGCCGCCTGATGCCGGAGATCCTCGAACGCCAGCGCACCCTGCTGCTGGAGCGTCTCGAAGCGGTCAAGGCGGAGCTCGACCCCCAGCGGCTCGAGGCCGAGCTGGTACTGCTCGCCCAGAAGGCCGACGTCGACGAGGAGCTCGACCGCCTCGAGACCCACGTCGGCGAGGTGGCACGCCAGCTCGACCAGAAGGGCCCCATGGGACGCCGGCTCGACTTCCTGATGCAGGAGCTCAACCGCGAGGCCAACACCCTCTCCTCCAAGTCGGCGGTAGCCAGCACCACCCGCTGCGCGGTGGAGCTCAAGGTGCTGATCGAGCAGATGAGGGAACAGATCCAGAATATCGAGTAGCACAGCGATGACGGCAAACCGGACGGAGCCCTCGAACAATCGCCTGACCGCCATGGCGCGGTGGGTGGGCTACCTGATGATGACTGCCTGCCTTGTCGTGCCCCTGCCGGGTTGGGGACAGGTCGAGGGGCCCGAGGGGGCCAGGGAAGTCATCGTCGTCGGTGGCGATCACTACCACCCGCCCTATGAGTTCCTCGACGAGGACGGCGAGCCGGCCGGCTACAACGTGGAGCTGACCCAGGCCATTGCCGAGGTGATGGGCATCGAGGTGCGCATCGAGCTGAGGCCGTGGAGCGAGGTGCGCCGCGGGCTGGAGCAGGGCGAGATCGACATCCTCCAGGGCATGTCCTTCTCCGAGGCGCGTACCGAAAGGTTCGACTTCGCACCGCCCCACGCCATCGTCCATCAGTCGATCTTCGCCCGTCGCGGCGACCCGGCGGTGGAGGTCGAGGCGCTGCGCGGCAAGGAGGTGCTCGTCCAGCGCGGCGACATCATGCACGACTACCTGATCGAGCACGACATCGGCGCGGTGGTGATCCCGGTGGATACCCATGCCGACGCGTTGCGGGCGCTGGCCGCCGGCCAGCACGACTATGCCCTGGTCGCCAACCTGCCGGCGCTCTACCTCAGTCGAGAGCTGGGCCTGACCAACCTGGTGCCGGTGGCACGGCCCTTCTCGCTGCGCTACGGCTACGCGGTGCGCCAGGGTGACGCCAACCTGCTGGCCAAGTTCAGCGAGGGGCTCGCCATCCTGAAGAACACCGGCCGCCACCAGGCGATCTACGATCGCTGGCTGGGGCCGCTGGAGGGCCGCGAGGGCATCCCGTGGCAGAAGGTCGGCCAGGTCGGCGCGGCCCTCTCCGCGCTGCTGTTGCTGGTACTGGGCGCCATCGTGATCTGGAACCGCATGCTCAAGCGCGAGGTGGCGGCACGCACCGCGGAGCTGCGCCAGCATCAGCAGCAGCTGATCCAGGCCGACAAGATGGCCTCCCTCGGCGTGCTCGTCTCCGGCGTGGCCCACGAGATCAACAATCCCAGCAGCCTGCTGCTGCTGAACCTGCCGGTGCTGCGCGACGCCTATGCCGACGCCGAGCCGATCCTCGAGGCGCACTACCGTGCCCACGGCGATTTCTCGTTCGGCGGGCTGCCCTATTCGCGCATGCGCGAGGAGCTCCCCGAGATGATCGACGACATGCAGGAGGGCACTCGCCGCATCAAGCGCATCGTCGGCGATCTCAAGGATTTTGCCCGCCAGGGCGGCGACGAACCGGGCGGAATTTTCGATCTCAATGCGGTGGTGGCCACCGCCGTACGCCTGGTCGACAACTCGATCCGCCAGGCGACGAACCACTTCGAGGCGCACTACGCCGACGACCTGCCGCCCCTCGCGGGCAACGCGCAACGGATTGAGCAGGTGGTGATCAACCTGGTGTTGAATGCCTGCCAGGCGCTACAGGCCCCGACGCAGGGCATCCGCCTGACGACGCGCTATGATCGCGCCGCGGGCAGGGCCGTGCTGGAGGTTCGCGACGAGGGGCGGGGCATCGAGCCCGAAGCGATGAGCCGGCTGACCGACCCCTTCTTCACCACCCGACGCGAATGCGGCGGCACCGGGCTGGGACTCTCCGTCTCCGCCGGCATCGTGCACGAGCACCAGGGCAGCCTGGCCTTCGACTCGCGCCCCGGCCAGGGCACCCGCGTGACCCTGGCGCTGCCGGCGGCCGTGAAAGCCGCCGAGACGCCACCGGGCGACGGGCGCCTCGAGAGCGGTACGCACCGGCACAAGGAACAGGACACGCCATGAGTCAGAGCCTCTATCCCGCCTTCGGACTGTTGCTGGTCGACGACGAGCCGGCCTTCCTGCGCAGCCTGAGCATTGCCCTGGAGCGCAGCGGCGGCATCAATCACATCCACCGCTGCCAGGACAGCCGTGAGGTGATGGGGATCCTGGCGCGGGAGGAGATCGGCCTGGTGACGCTCGACCTGACCATGCCCCATGTGTCGGGCGAGCAGCTGCTGGCGCGCATCGTCGAGGAGTATCCCGATGTCGGCGTCATCGTGGTGAGCGGCTTGAACCAGGTGGAGACCGCGGTCAACTGCATCAAGCTCGGCGCCTTCGACTACTTCGTCAAGACCGACGAGGAGAGCCGGATGGTGGAGGGCATCCGTCGCGCCATCCGGCTGCAGGAGCTACGCCAGGAGAACCAGGCGCTGCGCAACCGCTTCCTCAACGACACCCTGGAGAATCCCGAAGCCTTCGCCCATATCGTCACCGCCGACAAGGGCATGCGTTCGGTGTTCCAGTACCTGGAGTCGGTGGCGCGGACCCAGCAGCCGATCCTGATCACCGGCGAGAGCGGCGTGGGCAAGGAACTGATCGCACGGGCGGCCCATACCCTGAGCGGCCGGCAGGGCCCGCTGGTATGCGTCAACGTGGCGGGCCTGGACGACAACGTCTTCGCCGATACGCTGTTCGGCCATCAGCGCGGTGCCTTCACCGGCGCCGAGCAACCACGGGCCGGCATGATCGAGCAGGCCGCGGGCGGCACCCTGCTGCTCGACGAGATCGGCGACCTCAGCCTGGCGTCCCAGGTGAAGCTGCTACGCCTGCTTCAGGAGGGCGAGTACTACCCGCTGGGCAGCGACCGGCCCAAGCGCATCCAGGCCCGCGTGGTGGTGGCAACCCACCGAGACCTGGGCGAGAAGCAGCAGGAAGGGAGCTTTCGCAAGGACCTCTATTACCGCCTGCGCACCCACCAGGTACACATTCCCCCTCTGCGCCAGCGCAAGCAGGACATCGCGCTGCTGCTGGACCACTTCCTCGCCGAGGCGGCCGAGGAACTCGGCAAGAGCAAGCCGAGCTATCCTCCCGAGCTGGCAGTGCTGTTGGGTAACTACGCCTTCCCCGGCAACGTGCGCGAACTGCGTGCCATGGCGTTCGATGCCATGAGCCAGCACCGCAGCCGCACGCTTTCCATGGAGGCCTTCAAGCGTGCCATCGACCAGGCAGGCGGTGGCGATCCGCCCTCGTCCCATCATCGCCAGCGCGCCGTGTTCGCACCCGACGAGCCGCTGCCCACGCTGGACGAAGTCGCCGACCTGCTGGTGGAGGAAGCACTGCAGCGCGCCGAGGGCAACCAGTCCATGGCCTCTCGCTGGCTGGGCATCTCGCAGCCGGCCCTGAGCAAGCGGCTGAAGAAGCGGCGCAACGAAGGGCTATAACCTGGGTTATAGCGATAACCCAGGTTATACGCTTAGTAGCCTTTTGAAAAATCTATATTTTTTCTATTCTAACCGTATCGAGGTGTGCCGAGGGTTATACCGCTTGGTTTTTACCAGCTCGAAAAATCCCCTTTAAACTCCTTAAAAACAATAACTTAAATAAAACCTTATACTGGCATGGACCTTGCGTTGATACTCCGACCCGCTCTGCGGGCATGTCGACAAACGCAAGCAAGAGGTTCACCCCCATGCCAAGAACAATGACTCCCGCAGCCACCGTACGGCCTGCACCGCTTACCACCCCGCTCGCCATCGACCGGGGGAACCTGTGATGCTGGAATTGATCAACGACTTCCTCTGGAGCAAGGTGCTCATCGCCCTGTTGATCGCGGTCGGTGTCGGCTTCACCGTGAGATCCCGCTTCGTCCAGTTTCGCTATTTCACCCGCATGTTCCGCATTCTCGGCGCCAGCCAGGCATTCAAGCGCGACAAGCACGGCCACCTGAGCTCCTTCCAGGCCCTGCTGCTCTCGGTGGCAGGTCGTGTCGGCGGCGGCAACATCGCCGGTGTCGCGGTGGCGATCACCCTGGGCGGACCCGGTGCGATCTTCTGGATGTGGGTAGTGGGCCTGATGGGCATGGCCACCAGCTTCCTCGAGTGCACACTGGCCCAGGCCTACAAGACGGCACAGCCGGACGGCACCTATCGCGGCGGCCCGGCCTATTACATCGCCCACGGCCTCGGCCGCCGCTGGAAGTGGCTCGCCGGCGTCTACTCGGTGCTGCTGCTGGTCACCTTCGGCTTCGGCTTCACGGCGCTGCAGTCCTATGCCGTGGCGACCTCCTTCGATGATGCCTTCGGCGTCCCGGTTCTCTACACCGGCCTGGGCATGGCCGTGATCGTCGGCCTGATCATCTTCGGCGGCATCAAGCGCATCGCCCGTGTCACCGAGGTGCTGGTGCCGGTAATGGCCATCGGCTACCTGTTGATCGCCATCGTGGTCCTGGGCATGAACCTGCCGCGTATCCCCGAAGTCATTATGCTGATCGTCAACAGCGCCTTCGGGCTCGAGCAAGCCGTGGGCGGCGGTATCGGCGCCGCCATCATGATGGGCGTCAAGCGCGGGCTGTTCTCCAACGAGGCGGGGCTCGGCAGCGCACCCAACGTGGCCGCGGTGGCCTATGTGCCGCATCCCGCCAACCAAGGCATCGTCCAGGCCTTCTCGGTGTTCATCGACACCCTGATCCTGTGCTCCTGCACGGCCTTCATCATCCTGCTCAGCGGCGCCTGGGACCCGGCCGGAGGTGCCGAGATCGGCGGCGTGGCACTGACCCAGGTCTCCCTGGCCGACCACGTGGGCGAGTGGGGCCGCAGCTTCGTCAGCATCGCACTGCTGCTGTTCGGCTTCAGCACCATCCTCTACAACTACTACCTGGGCGAGAACAGCCTCAACTTCTTCAGCGAAAGCAACCTCACGCTGTTCAACGTCTTCCGCGTCGCTGTCATCGGCCTGTGCGGCTGGGGCGCGATGACCGATCTGGGCACGGTGTTCGCCTTCGCCGACGTGACCATGGGCTTCCTGGCCCTGGCCAACCTGATCGCCCTGCTCATGCTGTTCAAGCCGGGCCTGCGCATCCTGCGCGACTTCGACGACCAGATCCGCGCCGGTATCCGCCACCCCGTGTTCAATGCCGAGAAGTTCGCCGATCTGGATATCGACCCCGCCGCCTGGGAGATCGAGCCCGAGGATCTGCAGCGACTCAAGCAGTACGGCGAGGCATCGGCGGCCTCCGGCCAGCCGGTGAAGTAACGGTGCGACACCCTGTGTCACAGCCTGCGGCCGGCCCCGATGCTTCGGGGCCGGCCGTTGGGGCTCAGGCCGTGCGAACCCTGTCGGCAAGGGAAGACATGCAGAGCTGGGTAGATAGCATCCACGCACGGGCGCGAACACGGCTCGGCAGCGGACGCGTCGCCAGCTACATCCCGGCACTGGCCCAGCAGGATCCCGAACGACTCGGCATTGCCGTGTATACCAACGCCGGCGAGCTGTATTCCGCCGGCGACGCCGGGGTCCCCTTCTCGATTCAGAGCATCGCCAAGGTGCTGCTGCTCACCCTTGCCCTGCGTACCCACGGCGAGGCGCTGTGGCAGCGGGTGGGC
The DNA here is from genome assembly GCF_046723295.1 of Halomonas sp. A29. NCBI lineage: Bacteria > Pseudomonadati > Pseudomonadota > Gammaproteobacteria > Oceanospirillales > Halomonadaceae > Halomonas > Halomonas sp. A29. The sequence continues at coordinate 272,443 of NZ_JAXQPR010000006.1, read as the reverse complement.
CTGAATCCGTCGGGCATGCCGTTCAACTCCCTGGCCCAACTCGAGGCCGAACGTGGCAAGCCGCGCAACCCTTTCATCAACGCCGGCGCCATCGTGGTCACGGATCGCCTGGTCGGCTCATTCGCCACGCCGGACAAGCACCTCCAGGACGTCGCCAGGCGGCTGTCGGGCAACGTCTCGATCCTGATCGACGCCGAGGTACTGGCCTCGGAGTGGCAACATCGCTCACGCAATGCCGCTGCCGCCTACCTGATGAAGGCATTCGGCAACCTCGACAACGAGGTCGACGAAGTGCTGCGCACCTACTTCTCCTGCTGTGCTCTCTCCATGAGCTGCTCGGATCTGTCCGTCGCCCTGAACTTCCTCGCCGCCGACGGCCACGCTCGGGCCACGGGCGAGCGCTTCGTCTCGCCGGGAATGACGCGCCGGATCAACTCGATCATGTCGACCTGTGGCCTATACGACGCTGCCGGCGACTTCGCCTACCGCGTCGGTTTGCCGGCCAAGAGCGGTGTCGGCGGCGGCATCGTCGCGGTCGTACCGGGCAGGATGACGGTCTGCGCCTGGTCGCCGGCGCTCGACGAGAGCGGCAATTCGGTCGCCGCCCAGTATGCCCTGGAGCTGTTCGCCGAGGAGCTCGACGCCCACCCGCAGGAGGCGTGAAGCCCCCAGCCCGCTTCGTCGACCACGGCCCATGACGCACCCACGGCCGGACGGGTATACTAGCCCGCTCGAACGCGCAGCCATGGCGCTCACCCCCTTCCGTTGCATGCGGCCGGGGGTATTTGCGATCCGGAGCCCGATATGTCCCAAGGTACGCTTTTCATCGTTTCCGCGCCCTCCGGCGCCGGCAAGACCACACTGGTGCGCGAGCTGATCGAGAGTCTCGATGGCATTCAGGTCTCGGTGTCGCATACCACCCGGGGCCAGCGCCGTGGCGAGGTGAACGGCGTCAACTACCACTTCGTCGAGATCGCCGAGTTCGAGGCGATGATCGAGCGCGGCGAGTTCTTCGAGTACGCCCGGGTCTTCGACAACTTCTACGGCACCTCGCGGCCGGCGGTGAAGGCTCTGCTCGAAGCCGGCCAGGACGTGATCCTGGAGATCGACTGGCAAGGTGCGCGCCAGGTCCGCGAACGGATGCCCGACGCGGTATCGATCTTCATCCTGCCGCCCTCGCGCGACGAGCTGGAGCGCCGCCTGGCCAGCCGCGGCACCGACGAGCACGCCACCATCGCCCGGCGCATGCGCGATGCGGTCAGCGAGATGTCGCACTACGACGAGTACGACTACCTGGTGATCAACGACGACTTCACCACCGCCCTGCGCGAGCTGCAGTCGCTGGTGATCAGCCGGCGCCTGAGCCTGGCCCGGGTGCAGGAGTCGCATGGCCCGCTGTTGGCGGCGCTTTTGTCTTAACAGCCGCGGCGCTTGTCATGATAGTCGCGGGTGTTCGTCCCGACTCCCGGCCTCAGGCGCTTGTCACAGCCGCCGGGCGTCGAGTAATCTAGTCTGTCCAGTTCCATTTCGGTGCTCCGGCCCTAGGCGGAGCCCTCACTGTTTCGGGAAGTACCCAATTATGGCGCGTGTCACCGTCGAAGATTGTCTGGAAAATGTCGAAAACCGCTTCAAGCTGGTGATGATCTCCACCCAGCGCGCGCGTCAGCTGTCGCGCGGTTCGCGCGACGCCCAGCTGCCGTGGGAGAACGACAAGCCTACCGTGATGGCGCTGCGCGAGATTGCCGCCGGCCTGGTCGATCACACCGTGCTTGACGAGCCGATCGAGGCACCTGTCAGGATTCGTCGCGAAAGCGATTCTGGCATGTCCTTCGAGGAGTAAGGCTGTCACCCAAGGCGCGCTAATGTTCACCATCGACGACCTGGCCGACAGACTCGGCGGCTACCTTCCTCCCGACGAGATCCAGCAGGTCAAGCGCGCCTTCTACTACGCCGAGCAGGCCCATGACGGCCAGCGCCGGCGCTCCGGCGAACCCTATGTGACCCATCCGCTCGCCGTGGCCAACATCCTCGCCAACATGCACATGGACCATCAGAGCCTGATGTCGGCCATGCTGCACGACGTAATCGAGGACACCGGCGTGTCCAAGGAAGCGCTTGCCGAGCAGTTCGGCAAGCCGGTAGCGGAGCTGGTCGACGGCGTCTCGAAGCTGACCCAGATCACCTTCGAGGACAAGGCGGTCGCCCAGGCCGAGAATTTCCAGAAGATGGTGCTGGCAATGTCCAAGGACATTCGCGTCATCATCGTCAAGCTCGCCGATCGCCTGCACAACATGCGCACCCTGGGGGCTCTACGCCCCGAGAAGAAACGCCGCATCGCCCGCGAGACGCTGGAGATCTATGCCCGCATCGCCAGCCGCCTGGGTATCAATACCATTCGCGTGGAACTCGAGGACCTGTCGTTCCAGGCGCTGCACCCGATGCGCGCCGAACGCATCAAGCGCGCCGTCTCCAGCGCCCGCGGCCACCGCCGTTCGGCGATTCGCCAGGTCCAGAGCACGCTGCAGAAGAGCCTCGACGACGACGGCCTGCCCGGCACCGTGGTCGGCCGCCAGAAGCACCTGCTGTCGATCTACAAGAAGATGCGCGACCAGCGCAAGCCGTTCGCCGAGATCATGGACGTGTTCGGCTTTCGCATCATCACCGAGGACGTCGACAGCTGCTATCGCATTCTCGGCGTGGTCCACAACCTCTACAAGCCGGTCCCGGGGCGTTTCAAGGACTACATTGCCATTCCCAAGGCCAACGGCTACCAGAGCCTGCACACCACCCTGTTCGGCAGCGGCGGCATGCCCATCGAGGTACAGATCCGCACCCGTGAGATGGAGGCCATGGCCAACAACGGCATCGCCGCCCACTGGCTCTACAAGGCCGGCCAGACCGACCATCCCATCGCCGAGGGCAGCCACGCCCGCGCCCGGGAGTGGGTCAAGGGCCTGCTCGAGATGCAGCGCCACGCCGGCGACTCGCTGGAGTTCATCGAACACGTCAAGAACGACCTGTTCCCCGACGACATCTATGTGTTCACGCCCCGCGGCGACATCATGGAGCTGCCCCAGGGCGCCACGGTGATCGACTTCGCCTATACGGTGCACACCGACATCGGCAACAGCTGTATCGCCTGTCGCATCGACCGTCACCTGGCGCCGCTCTCCACCCGCCTGGAGAGCGGCCAGACGCTGGAGATCATCACCGCGCCCGGGGCACGCCCCAACCTGGCCTGGCTTAACTTCGTGGTCACCGCCAAGGCGCGCTCGGCGATCCGCCACGCGCTCAAGCACCAGCAGCATACCGAGGCGGTGCAACTCGGCCGGCGCCTGCTCAACAAGGCCCTGGCCGATTTCGAGACCAGCCTGGAGGAGCTGCCGGAGAGCGTGGTACCGGAGTTACTCGAGGAGTTGTCACTGAAGGGTGACGAAAGCCTGCTCGAATCGATCGGACTCGGCACCCGGGTGGCCCACGTGGTGGCGCGGCGCCTGGTCGACCTGATGCACGGAGACATGGCCGATGCCGGCGAGCGGACTCTCGCCCCCCAGGGCGGTCCCATCGTGATCAGCGGCGCCGAGGGTATGGTCATCAAGTTCGCCCGCTGCTGCCACCCGCTACCGGGCGACCCGGTGGTCGGCCACCTGTCGGTGGGCAAGGGCATCGTGGTGCACCGTACCGAATGTCGCAATCTCGACGAACTCCAGGGCGACCCCGACAAGCTGTTCGCCTTGGAGTGGTCCGACGAGATTAGCGAAGACTTCCCGGTGGCCCTGCGCATCGAGATCGAGAGCCGCCGCGGGCTGGTAGCCGAACTCGCCAGCCTGGTCACCGACGCCGATGCCAACATCGAGCGGGTCGGCATCGAGGAGCGCGACGCCAGGCTCTCCATCGTGCACCTGACCCTGGCGGTGCGCGATCGCGTGCACCTGGCACGCATCATCAAACGCATCCGCAATCTGTCACACGTCGGCAAGATCACCCGCGTCGGCAATTGAACCCGTTTTGGCCCGTTCGCCGCCGACCGCGGCGAACGGGCCTTTCATTGACCCTTGCCATGCAGTACATGAACACCACAAGGAGATCCTCATGAGCAACAAGGCCGTCATCAATACCGACAAGGCGCCCGCCGCCATCGGCCCCTACTCCCAGGCCATCAAGGCCGGCAACACCGTCTATCTTTCCGGCCAGATCCCCCTCGACCCGGCTACCATGGAGCTGGTTTCCGACGACTTCGAGGCCCAGGCCCGCCAGGTCTTCACCAACCTCAAGGCGGTATGCGAGGAAGCGGCCGGCTCGCTCGGCGAGATCGTCAAGCTCAACCTCTACCTGGTCGACCTGGGCAATTTCGCCATCGTCAACCAGGTCATGGAGGAGTTCTTCGATAAGCCCTATCCGGCCCGCGCCGCGGTGGGCGTCAAGGCGCTGCCCAAGGGTGCCCAGTTTGAGGCCGAAGCTGTAATGGTCATCGGCGACTAAGAGCCATGAGGCTCTTCCTGGCACTGACCCCACCGCCCGAGCTGCGAGAGCGGCTCGGCGAGCTGGCGGATGTCGCCCACGCCCGCTGCGGCGGGCGGCGTATGCCCGATGAGAGCCTGCATTTGACCTTGGCCTTCCTCGGCGAAGTGGAGGAGGTCAAAGCGACCGAGCTGGTCGAGTGGGCACAGTGCCTGACCATCGAACCTGGCAGGTGGCACATCGAGCGCTGGGGCAGCTTTCGGCGGCCCGGTATCGTCTGGGTCGGTGGGAGCAAACCCGACCCGGCACTGGAGCGTCTGCAGGGCAGGGTCTGGGGTGACCTCGAATCATTCGGGTTGGGCACTCGCCCTGCCAGCTTCATCCCCCACGTCACCCTGCTGCGACACGCCGTCACACTCGACTTGGCAGGTTTTGCCGCCATCGACCTGGCGTGGTCTTATAATCAGTTAGAGCTGATTGAATCGATCATCGATGAGCGGGGCGCTCACTACCGGTCCCTGGCTGTCTCGCAGGGCTGAGCTTCAAGGACGAAGGCGCACCAAGATGATGACCGCATGAACTTTTGGTGCACAAGCAAGGTGGAGGGCAAGGTGCTTCGTGTAAAGACCGCCATGATCGGCCTACTCGCCTGTGTGGCCATGGCAAGTGGCCAGCCCAGCCTGGCCGACCTTTATCTCGAGGGTGGCATCACCAGTGAGACCGCCGCCGCCGCCCGCATCGAACTCGATACCTTGATTGGCCTCGATCGCCTGCATCCGCAGCTCGACCTGCGTCTGGCTACCGGTCTGTTGCTGCTGCAAGGCCAGCAAGAGGACTACAACGCCGCCTGGCTGGCGACACCGGCGCTGCGCTGGACCTTCGGCGAGAGCGGAAAAGTCTTCGTCGAAGGTGGCATCGGCGCGGCGCTGATGCTTCATACACGACATGAATCACGCGAACTCGGCAGCGCCTTCCAGTTTCAGGATCGCCTGGCACTGGGCACATTGCTGGGAGCGGGCGAGCTGATACTGAGCCTCACCCACTACTCCAACGCCGGTATCAAGCGACCCAACGACGGCTTCGAACTTCTCGGCCTGGGCTATCGCCTGCCGCTCTAGGTGCGCCCGCTGCTCATATCCAACCCAGCTCGATACCGCGTAGTACGGCACGCACGCGGTCGCGCACGCCGAGCTTGGAAAGAATGCTGGAGACCTGGTTCTTCACCGTGCCTTCGGCGGTCCCCAGCGCCTGCGCCACTTCGCGATTGTTGCAGCCGCTGGCCATGAGGCGCAGGATTTCGCTCTCCCGAGAGGTCAATTGGCAAGGTAGGTCGAGGCAGTCGAAACCCGCCCCCGTTTCCTTCACTCCCTGGGTTACTCGCTCCGTGATCGTTGGCCGTATTGCCAGACCGCCATCGGCGACCTGCCGAATATCGGCCGCCAGCCGCTCCAGCGAGACATCCTTGAGCAGGAAGCCGCGGGCACCGGCACGAATGCCGGCAAGAAGTGCGTCGTCATCGTCGAAAGTGGTGAGCAGGATGGTCGGTGGCAAGCGCCCCTCCTCGTGCAAGCGGCTCAGGACCGCAACGCCGCCGAGCCCCGGCATGCGCACGTCGAGCAGCATCACGTCGGGCTCCCGTTCGCCAACCAGGGCGATCGCCTCCTCCCCGCTCGCGGCCTCGCCGACCACCTCGATGTCCGGCGTCAGGCCGAGCAGGCCGGCAATACCGCTGCGTACCAGGTGCTGGTCATCTACCAACAGCACACGAATCATTTTTCCCCCCATGGTCCGGTAACCACAACCCAACCTGATAGCCGCTGCCCGGGCGTGTTTCGATCACCAGGCTACCGCCGGCCTCCTCGATCCGTTCGCGCATACCGGAAAGACCATTGCCGGGCACGACCCTGGCGGCCCCCCTGCCGTCGTCGACGATGGCCACATGAATGCCTCCGGCCTTGCACGCTACGGTAACTTCGACCCTGCTGGCCTGCGCATGACGAATGGCATTGGAGAGCGCCTCCTGTACACCGCGAAAGATGGCATGCGCCGTTGACGGGTCACGTACCCGGCAACGAGGGTCGTAATTGAGCTCGACACGCGGCCCAGGCATGCCCGCACAAAGCGTCTTCAGGGTGTTGAAGAGATCGACCGGCGCTTCGAGGCGCTCACGCTCGACGGCCGTCCTGACTTCCCGGTACAGCTCCTTGGCAATGGTCCGAGCCGTTTCCAACGAAGACGCCGCTCGCTCCGGCTGACGGGCGGCAAGATCCAAATGCAGGTTCAGTGCCGCCAGGTGATGACCGAAGCCGTCGTGCAGGTCACGCGAAATGCGTAGGCGCTCGCTGGCGCGGGCACTGTCCGCCAGCAGTTGGCGTGTGGCCGAGAGTTCGGCGTGGGCCTTGGCCAGCCTGACGCGCTGCCGGCGCTCGGCCATGGCAATGCAGCCGAGACAGAAGGCGAACAGCTGCCAGATGAAGAACATCAGGATCGCCACCACCAGCAGGCTCGCCAGGCTGATCGACGGCAGATCAACGCCCGTCATCTCGGCCGCCGCCATGGCAGCTTCCATCGGGTCTGCCATCAGCAGGATCACGCCCCACACCAGCGACTTGAGGGCCGCCTGGGCCAGCAGCCAGGTGAATGCCTTGGGCAGGGAATAGAGGAAGGGCAACTCGGCGGCCACGATCAGCAGCAGCTCTTCATTGACCAGCAGGCCTATCGCAATCTGGGTGACCAGCAACCAGTGCGTGCGAGCATGGCGATAGGCATGGGGCGCCGTCGCCAGGCAGAACGCTACGGCAAAGACGACGAAACCGGCCATCACCAGCGCCTCGCTGAACAGCAGCGCCGCCACGGCATCACCGAACCACTGGCGCACCAGGGTCTCGCCGCTCAGCACGAGGGTCGTATCGTCTTCCGTGGCCAGCTCTTCGTGTACCCGATGCATCACGTAGATCGCCGCACAAGCGATCAGGCATATGGCCCGAAACAGCCCGGTAGGCGAGACGAAGAAACGCATCAGGGCCTCTCGCCCTCGCAGGATCCCATCCCGCCAGTCCGATACCGATGCTCCGGCCGCCATTCACCAACTCTCCTGAATTCGTGGCATCGCAGCTCACCTGACGGGGCACCAACGATGCTGATGCCCGGCAGCATATCAGGCCCGCCCAACGGCAGCGTATGCGAATCGTCACATGACCGGCGCCTGACCGCGGGGACATGTGGGTAGCTTGTGCCGGGCCTATCGTGGTGCCTCGTCGTGGCCGGTCAAAAGATCGGCCCATCATCGAGGAGACACGCATGAAGAAATTCATGGTTGCAGCGGCCTGGCTAGCCGCCATGGCGTCTGCCGGCGCCATGGCGTCTGCCGGCGCCATGGCGCAGGAGCAAGCCGAGGGATCGGGCGTTTTCGTCTACAGCAAGCTCGGCACCTTCGGACTGGGCGCCGGCATCGGCTATGCCATAGACCGCCAACTGGCCCTGCGTCTGGGCATCAACGGCGAGTCCGAATTCAAGGACGATCGCACGCTGGAGGGCGTCGAGTACGAACTCAAGCGCAAGCAGCGCAACGCCGTCGAGGCGCTGGTCGACTGGTACCCCCTGGCGGGCAGCGGCTTTCGCGTGAGCGGAGGATTGCTGTTCGCCAACCCGGAGACCCGCCTTGAAGGCAAGCGCGACAACCAAGGCGGCTACCTCATCAACGGCACGCGTTACTCCGCAGCGGAAGTGGGCGATCTCAAGGGCAAGGTAGAGCACAACCGCGTCGCGCCCTACGTGGGCCTGGGCTGGGAGTCATCACCGGCCTGGCAGCCAGGCTGGCGCTTCATCAGCGACCTGGGCGTCGCCTACTACGGCAGCCGCAGCCCCTCGCTGGAAGCCTCGCGAAGCAGTGGAAACACCGACCTGCGTGCTGACCTTCGCGCCGAACGCGATCGGCTCTCGCTGAAGAAGCAGGACGAGTTCGGCCTGGGCATGTCGATCGGCGTCGCCTACACCTTCTGAACGGCGCCATCCTGCCAGACGACAACGCGGGCGTGGCCCGCGTTGTCGTTCTGGCCCTCGTCAGACCGTCTCTGGCAGGAAACCACCCTCCTGCATCACGTGGGCGTAACCTTCGCGATAGCTGGGGTAGCGGAAGACATAGCCCGTCTCGCGCAGGCGTGTGTTGTCGCAGCGCTTGCTGGAGCGCTTGCGCAGCGGTGCCTGGATCACCTCGGTGGGCTCCACCTTGAGCTGTGCGGCGAGCCATAGCATGACGTCGTGCAGCGGCTCCGCCGCACAGTCGCTGGCCAGGTAGAGGTCGTCGAGCGGCTTGCCTGCCACATCCAGGCCGATCAGGTGAGCCAGCACGCCGGCGCAGTCGTCGCGATGGATGCGATTGGAGTACATGGGCGGGGTCTTCGGTGCAATGCGACCTTCCTGCACCTGGCGGATCAGGCGATCCCGACCCGGCCCGTAGATGCCGGCAAAACGTACCGTGGTGCCGGCCAGTGAGCTCTCGAGCAGAGCCTGCTCGGCCTCGCGCATCACCGTCCCGGAGAAGCCAGCCGCTTCCGCGGGGCTCTCCTCGTCGACCAGCTCGCCCTCCTTCTGCGCGTATACGCTGGTGGAAGAGACGAAGAACAAGCGTTGCGGTGCCGCCTCGCGCCCCTCGTAGGTGCGCAGCACCGCCTTGAGGCCATCGCAATAGGCAGCCCGGTAGGCGGCCTCGTCGAAGCGGTCGGCGCTGAGGATATAGACCACGTAGTCGGCCTCGGGCAGCTCGGCCAAGGCGGTTTCATCGACCAGGTCGAGCGGCAACGGCTCGATGCCGCTTCCTTCAAGCGCCGCCGCGCTGCGGCGCGCCCCGATCACCCGATGTCCGGCCTCCAGCAGCTGCCTGCCCAGCACCATTCCGATGTCGCCACAACCCAGAATCAGTATCGTCTTCTTCAATTTTCTCTCGCCCCCTGATAAAAAGTCCCTATTGAAAGTCATCTATCGCCCGAGAGGATGCCCATGGGGCACCAGACATGACTCTAACAGAACTTCGGTACATCGTAACCTTGGCGCAGGAACGCCACTTCGGCAGGGCGGCTGAACGCTGCTTCGTCTCCCAGCCCACGCTGTCGGTGGCCGTCAAGAAACTCGAGGAAGAACTTGGCGTGGCGCTGTTCGAGCGCTCCAAGTCGACCGTTCAGGTGACGCCGCTGGGCGAGAAGATCGTCGAGCAGGCCCAGCGCGTGCTGGAGCAGAGCAGCGTGATCAAGGAACTGGCCAACTCCGGCAAGGACCAGTTGGCCAGCCCGCTGCGCATCGGTGCCATCTACACCATCGGCCCCTACCTGTTCCCGCACCTGGTGCCCGCGCTGACGCGCAGTGCCCCACAGATGCCGCTGTACATCGAGGAGGGCTTCACCGCCAACCTGCGGCGCAAGCTGCGCAGCGGCGAGCTGGACGCCATTCTCATCGCGCTGCCGTTCACCGAGACCGACGTGGTCACCAAGCCCCTCTACGAAGAGGAGTTCGAGGTGCTGATGCCGGCCGACCACGCCTGGGCCCAGCGCGAATTCATCAACAAGGAAGATCTGCTCAAGGAGCGCCTGTTGCTGCTCGGTGAGGGCCACTGCTTTCGCGACCAGATCCTCGAGGCCTGCCCCGCCATCAGCCATCAGCTCAACAGCCCGAACAATACCCTGACCGCCGAAGGCGGTTCGCTGGAGACGATTCGTCACATGGTCGCTTCCAAGCTCGGCATCACCGTGTTGCCGCGTTCGGCCATCGGCACCGTGCACTATGAAACCGGGCTGCTGATCAGCCGCCCGTTCAAGTCGCCGGCGCCCTCACGCACCGTGGCAATCGCCTGGCGCGCCAGCTTTCCGCGACCCAAGGCAATCGACGCGGTCACCGACGCCATCCAGCAGTGTCACGAGGCGCTTCCCGAATCAGCATGAGCGCAGACACTGACGTTCTCGACGCGCCGGTCACCTCCCTGAAGGGCGTCGGGGAAGCGGTCGCAGTGAAGCTGGCCAGGCTGCGCGTGGAGAGCGTGGCCGACCTGCTGTTTCATTTGCCGCTGCGCTACCAGGACCGCACCCGGATCACGCCGATCGGCACCCTGCGTGCCGGACACGAGGCGGTGGTGGAGGGGGAGGTCTCGGCCAGCGACGTGGTCAAGGGACGCCGACGCAGCCTGCTGGTGCGCCTGCGCGACGGTTCGGGCATCCTCAGCCTGCGCTTCTTCCACTTCTCCCCGGCCCAACAGCAGCAGTTCCGCCCCGGCACCCGGGTACGCTGCTTCGGCGAGGCCCGCGCCGGCGCTACGGGGCTCGAAATCTATCATCCCGAGTATCGCCTGCTCAGCGCCGATGCACCGCCGGTGGAAGATCACCTGACGCCGATCTACCCCACTACCGAGGGGCTCCACCAGGCGCGGCTGCGTTCACTGATCGAGCAGGCCCTGGCCCGACTCGCCGAGGCCCCCGGGGCGCTGCCCGACTGGATCGGCGAGGCGCTGCGCACGCGCTTCGGCCTGCCGGAGCTGCACCACTGCCTGCACGTACTGCACCAGCCGCCCCCCGATGCCGACCCTGAGCGGCTCTCCGACGGCAAGCATCCCGCCACCCGACGCCTGGCGCTGGAGGAGCTGCTCGCTCATCGCCTGAGCCTGCAGCAGGTACGCCAGCAGATCCAGCAGGACGGTGCCCCGGCGCTGCCCAGCGGGCGCGGCCTGCAGGCACGCTTCCTCACCCAGTTGCCGTTCTCGCTGACCGGTGCCCAGCGCCGCGTGCTCGACGAGATCAGTGCGGATCTGGCCCGCGAGGTGCCCATGCTGCGCCTGGTGCAGGGCGACGTGGGTTCGGGCAAGACGGTGGTGGCCGCCATGGCGGCGCTCTCAGCCATCGCCGGCGACTGCCAGGCGGCCATGATGGCGCCCACCGAGATACTCGCCGAGCAGCACTATCGCACGCTCAAGGCGTGGTTCGCCCCGCTCGGCATCGAAGTGGCGTGGCTGTCCGGCAAGCTCAAGGGCAAGACGCGCCTCGACACCAAGGCGGCTATCCTGGACGGCCGCGCGCGCATGGTGGTGGGCACCCACGCGTTGTTTCAGGGTGACGTGCATTTCCAGCGCCTGGGGCTCGCCATCATCGACGAGCAGCACCGCTTCGGCGTGCACCAGCGCCTGGCGCTGCGCGAAAAGGGCGAAGCCGGCGGCCTGACGCCCCATCAGCTGGTGATGACCGCCACGCCGATACCGCGCACCCTGGCGATGAGCGCCTATGCCGACCTCGACGTCTCGATCATCGACGAGCTGCCGCCCGGGCGCACCCCGGTGAAAACGGTGGTGGTACCCGATGAGCGCCGCCCCGAAGTGGTCGCGCGCATTCGCCACGCCTGTGCCGAGGGCCGCCAGGCCTACTGGGTCTGCACCCTGATCGAAGAGTCCGACGCACTGCAGTGCCAGGCCGCCGAGGCGACCCGCGACGAGCTCACCGAGGCGTTGCCGGAGCTTGCCATCGGCCTGGTGCACGGGCGCATGAAGCCCGCTGAGAAGGCCACGGTAATGGAGAATTTCAAGGCCGGCGAACTCGACCTGCTGGTGGCCACCACGGTGATCGAGGTCGGCGTCGACGTACCCAACGCCAGCCTGATGATCATCGAGAACCCGGAACGCCTGGGGCTTTCGCAGCTGCACCAGCTGCGTGGCCGGGTCGGCCGCGGCAAGAGCGAGAGCTTCTGCGTGCTGCTCTACCATGGGCCACTGTCGGCCCACTCCCGCGAACGCCTGGCGGTGATGCGCGAGACCACCGACGGCTTCCGCATCGCCGAGAAGGATCTTGAGCTGCGTGGCCCCGGTGAAGTGCTGGGAACCCGCCAGACCGGGCTGGCGCAGATGAAGATCGCCGACCTGGAGCGCGACACCGACCTCTTGGAACGGGTCGCGCCCTTGGCCGAGGCGCTGCTGGCCAGCCAACCCGAGGCCAGCCGGCCGCTGATCCGCCGCTGGCTGGGTGAGGAAGCGGGCCGCTACGGGCAGGTGTAGCCAGACTCAGCCGGCGCCCACCGCGGCAGCGGTTTCACCTCGCTCGTCGCGCACCGCAATCAGGCGCTCGGCGGCTTCGGTCAGCGGCTCGAGCTGTTGGGTGATCAACAGCAATTGCGTATGCATGGGCCGGTAGCCCTCCTCCTCCCACTCCGGCGGCTTGCCTTCGAGCCGCGCCACCAATGCCTCTCGCGCTTCCTCCAGCCCGGCGGTCGGTACGCGTCGAGTCAGATGATCCGCCAGCATCGCCAGGTAGTCGGCGATGCGCTGCCCCTCGGGCAGCAGCCGGGCATCGTGCGCCTCCTCGCCGAGCCGATGCCGATGGGATCCCAGCGCCGAAAGGTAGCTCAGCAGCGTATGCGACAGCACCAGGAAGCGGAAGCCGTCATCGGCGACACGCTTGCGGTAGGGCTCGGGCTCCTGCAGCACATTGGCCAGCAGGGTCGACAGCGCCGCATCGGCGTTGTGCGCATTGCGCCGTGCCAGGCGGTAAGCGAGATCATCCTGCTTGCCGCTGGCGTACTGGTGCAGGATCTCTTCCAGATAGCGACGATTGGCCCCGAGCGCGTTGGCCGCCTCGCGATGCAAGCGTCGCCCCTGCCAATCGGGCAGGATGAAGAACACCGCCACGCCGGCGATCAGCGCGCCGATCAGGGTATCGAACAGCCGTGGCCAGATCAGGTCGAAGCCGTCGCCAACCTGATTGAAGCTGCAAAGCACCAGCAGGGTGATGGCGGCGGTGGCAATGACGTAGTGCTTCTCACGGGTGGCGAAGAAGGTCACGCCGGCGATCACCGCGATCAGGATCTGCAACAGGGCACTTGGGAACAGCGTGATCGACGCCCAGCCGACCAGCAGCCCCAGCACGGTACCGGCGATGCGCTGGGTCATGAAGCGCCGGGTGGCGGCGAAGTTTGGGCGGCAGACGAACAGCGTGGTGAGCAGGATCCAGAAACCTTGGGTGGGATGGATCAGCTGGAGCAGGCCGTATCCCGCCAGCAGCGCAACGGGCAAGCGAATGGCATGACGAAAGGTGGGCGAGCCTACCGTCAGGTTGAGGCGCACCCGCTCCCAGGCCTCCGTCACGCTTTCGGGCGATCGGTTGAACAGCGCCGCATCGCTCGGGTCGTCGCCGGCATCGGGGTTGTATCCCGTGGCCAGCCGCTCTTCGAGGGTGGCGAGGTTGTCAGCCAAGGCGTTGAGCGGATACATCAGCTCCCGCCATGCCGGATTGCGCATGGCCCGCAGGTGGTCGATGGAGGCACGCAGGTCGGCGAGTGCCTGCTCGCTCTGGTCGTGCTCGAAGGGCCGGTTGAGCAGCAGTGCCTTGCCCAGCCGCTTGCACGCTTGTCCTTGCTGGTCGAGCAAGCGCTGACAGCGAAACAGCACGTCGTGGTGGAAGAAGGCCTCGGTCAGCCGGGCATAGGGGTAGTGCGTGGAGCTGGCGCGCTCGTGGATCTCCTGGGCAATGAAGTAGATGCGCAGGTAGCGATTGAGCTTACCCTCGCCGCGCTGCCCCTCGAGCCGGCGGAAGATCATCTCCTTGGCCTGGTTGAGCGCCGTCACTACCCTGCCGTTCTGCCGTGCCAGCGCCAGGCGGCGCGCCTCGATATCGATGCCGCGCAGCGGTTCGAACAGCGTCGCCTTGAGGATCAGATACTTACCCAGCTCGCGATAGAGCTGGGCCATGCTCTGCTTGACCGGCTGGCGCGAGAAGAGCGCGCACCAGATCACCGAGATCGCGCCGTACCAGGCCGCCCCCGAAAGGATCAGCAAGGTCTGGCCCCAATCGCCCGCCTGTGGCACGCCGCCGTGGTGCTCGATATTGATCATGGTATAGATCGACAGAATCAAGGTGCCGGAGGCGATGGTGGCGTAGCGCTGCCCTACGGCCCCGAGCATGATCAGCACGAAGGTCGCCACGCCCAGCCCCAGGGCGAACAGCCACGGCCAGGGAAACAGCCAGCGCACCACGAGCGCCGCCGTGGCGAAGCAGACCAGCGTGACAGCGAGCGCCTGCAGGCGGCCCTGCCAGCTGTCATCGGTTTCCGACAGCGCGCTGGCAATGATGCCCAGGAACAGCGGAATCACCAGGGTGATGTCGGCCAGCGCCCAGCTCAGCAGCAGTGCCCCGCTGAAGGCGAGGAAGACCCGCAGGCTGTAGGCGAACTTGTCCAGCGTCCACAGACGCCGCAGTGAAAGCGATAGCGAGGTCGGCATAGGGCTCGTGGGCGTTATTGTTGGTGAAGTGCCATTCTACCTCATTAGACTTTCGTATAAATCAACGATGCCGTGCGGTGCGTGTCGCCTCTTCAGCACTGTAACCGCAGCGTGTAGCAATAATGAGAACATGCAGCGCCTACCATTGGAACACGCTCCTTTTCGATACTCGAAGCGTCCCATACCACGACAAGGACAAACCAATGGACATGAAACTGCTGCTCGACTGGCGCCTGCACCTGACGGTGGTCCTGGCGTCGCTGCTTGCCGAGTGGATCGGCATATTGCGCATACCCCTGGGCCCCGGCACCTTGTTGCTGCTGCCGCTGTTCTACGCCTTCATCGTCGGCGTGCTGTTCAACCCGCACCTGTTCTCCGGCATGCAGCGGATCATTCCCAAACGGGTCAGCAATGCTGCCGGCCCGCTGATCATGATCTCCATCCTGCCCTTCATCGCCAAGTTCGGTTCCACCATCGGCCCGGCCATCGAACAGATCATTGCCGCCGGACCGGCGCTGATCCTGCAGGAGCTCGGCAACCTCGGCACCATGCTGCTGGCGCTGCCTTTCGCCGTGCTGGTACTGCGCATGGGCCGCGAGGCCATCGGTGCCACCTACTCCATCGCCCGCGAACCCAACATCGCCATCATCTCCGACAAGTACGGCCTGAGAAGCCCCGAGGGCATCGGCATCATGGGCGTCTACGTGGTAGGCACCATGTTCGGCACCCTCTACTTCGCGCTGATGGCCGGCTACCTCGCCTCGCTGGATATCCTCGATATCCGTGCCCTGGCCATGGCCTGCGGCGTGGGCAGCGGCAGTATGGTAGCGGCCTGTTCCGGCGCCCTGGCCGAGGCGGCTCCCCACCTGCGCGACGAATTGCTCGCCTTCTCCGGTGCCAGCAACCTGTT
Source organism: Halomonas sp. A29 (assembly GCF_046723295.1). Lineage (NCBI taxonomy): Bacteria > Pseudomonadati > Pseudomonadota > Gammaproteobacteria > Oceanospirillales > Halomonadaceae > Halomonas > Halomonas sp. A29. The sequence continues at coordinate 256,829 of NZ_JAXQPR010000006.1, read as the reverse complement.
GACGTACGCCACCGGCCTCTACGTCTCCCTGTTCATCGCCCTTCCCGTTGCCGAATGGCTCTACAAGCGCCTGGGTGGCGCCATGCTCAAGGAGGCCCGCCATGAAAAGCTCTGATACCGCCACACCGACCGGCGGTTTCGACGCCGCCACACTGCAGGAACTGCGCCCCGAGCAGCAGCTCGGCAAGACCGCCCTGCTGCTGGCCGTGGTATGCGTGGCCGCCTGGATTGCCAACATGGTCAATGGCGCCCCGCTGCTTCAGGCGCTGCCCGGTATGGTCATCCTCTACGGCATGGTCATCATCGGCATGGTCATTGGCCGCTTCGCGCCGTTCTACCTGCCCAGCGTAGCCTGGGTCTCGCTGGTCAGCATCATCATGACGCTGCCCTTCTTCCCCGGCAGCGCCTGGGTCGTCGAGCGCCTCGCCCACGTCAACTTCCTGGCCGTGGTGACCCCGGTGCTGGCCTATGCCGGCCTGGCGCTGACCGGACGCGAATTCACCATGTTCCGGCAGACCGGCTGGAAGCTGGTCATCGTCTCGCTGCTGGTGTTCACCGGCACCTTCGTCTCTTCGGCGTTCATCGCCCACCTGATCCTCTGAGGAGCCCATTCATGGATGACAACCTGCTGCCGACCCAGGAGCGCCTCACGGCCTGGCGCCACGATTTCCATCGCCACCCGGAAACCGCCTTCGAGGAGCATCGCACCGCCGGGCGCATCACCGATCTCCTGCGCCAAGCCGGCCTCGAAGTCGTCACCGGCCTGGCTGGCGGCACGGGTGTCGTGGCGATGCTCGACGGCAGGCGCGGCCCCGGACGCGCCATCGGCCTACGCGCCGATATCGATGCCCTCGACGTCGAGGAGGCCAACGATTTCGCCCATGCCTCCAACACGCCGGGCAAGATGCACGCCTGCGGCCACGACGGCCACACCACCATGCTGCTGGGAGCGGCCTGTGCGCTGGCCGCCGACCCCGATTTCGCCGGGCGGGTCTACTTCATCTTCCAACCGGCTGAAGAGAGCGAGGGTGGCGGCCGCGTGATGGTCGAGGAAGGGCTCTTCGAGCGCTTCCCCATGGACGCCGTGTATGGCCTGCACAACTGGCCGGGGCTGGCCGTGGGCGAGGCGGCAGTACACGACGGTGCGGTGATGGCGGCCTTCGATGTCTTCACCCTTCGGCTCAGCGGGCACGGCTGCCATGCCGCCATGCCACACCTGGGCAGCGACACCCTCCTGGCCGCCTGCCAGCTCGTCACCCAACTGCAGGGGCTGATCAGCCGCGAGACACCGCCGCACCAGAGTGCGGTGCTCAGCGTCACCCAGTTCCACGCCGGCGACGCCTTCAACGTGATCCCGGAAACGGTGGAGCTGCGCGGCACCCTGCGCTGCTTCGATGCCGAGCTGCGCGCCCATCTGCAGCAACGCTTCCGCGAGGCCGTAGAGGCGGTGGCCGGCTTCCACGGCCTCAGGGTCGAGCTCGCCTACGAGCCGCGCTATCCCGCCACGATCAACGCGCCAGAGCATGCGGCGCGCTGCGCCGAGGTGCTCGAGGCGCTGCCGGGCATCACCCGCGTGCATCGCGACCTGCCGCCGAGCATGGCCTCGGAGGACTTCGCCTTCATGCTGGAAGCGTGCCCCGGCGCCTACATCTGGCTCGGCAACGGCGTATGGAGCGCGGCACTGCACAACCCGCACTACGACTTCAACGACGCCATCGCCCCGCTCGGCGTGGCCTATTGGCAGGCCCTGGTCAGGACTCTGCTCAACGACTGACGGCGGTACTCCCCGCCCTGTTCGAGTAGGCCGCTGCCCCGCTGCGGCCCGGACACGCGCACGCGCCAAACGACACCTACCGTCTTCAGAGGAACGGCAATGAAAATCTGTGTTATCGGCCTCGGCCAGATGGGCGGCAACATGGCCCTCACCCTCAAAGCCGCCGGCTTCGATGTCACCGGCAGCGATCTGTTCGAGAGTACCCGCCAGGGTCTGGCCGCTCGGGGGCTTGCCGTGGCCGCACCTGACGAACTCCCGTCCAGCGACGTCTACCTGCTGTCGCTGCCCACCTCGGCCCAGGTCAGGGAGGTGATCGAGACCGCCCCGGGGCTGCTCGGCCTGGCGCCAAAGGGCAGCGTGATCGTCGATACCTCCACCTCCGACCCGGCGGTCAGCCGAGAGCTGGCCGCCAAGGTGCAGGCCGCCGGCCTCGAGTGGCTCGATGCCCCGGTCAGCGGTGGCCCCAAGGGGGCAGCCAACGGCAAGCTAGGCATGCTGCTCGGCGGCGAAGCGGACACCATCGAGCGCCTGGCGCCGATGCTCGAGGCGATGTCGGCCAGATATACCCACGTCGGCGGGCCAGGCAGCGGCCATGTGGTCAAGCTGGCCAACAACTACCTCTGCGCCGCGCACCTGCTGACCACCGCCGAGGCGGTGGCTATGGCCGCCCGCGCAGGGGTCGACCCCACGGCCTGCCTGGCCGGGCTCAACAGCGGTTCGGGGCGCAGCGCGGTCAGCGAGGTCAACTTCCCCGAGTGGATTCTCTCGGGCCGCTTCGACTCCGGCTTCACCACCGGCCTGATGCGCAAGGACCTGCGCCTGGCTCGTGACGCCGCCGAGCGCCTGGGCATGGCGCCTGGGTTGCTCGCCGCCGTGGTCGAGGCGTGGCACACCAACCCGGAGCGTCCCGCCGACGGCGACGACTTCAATCGTATCGTCAGTGCACTGCTGGACACCGTCAGCCCAACCGAGGAGGCCGAACAATGAACCGACTCACACGCCAGGCCCGCGAACGCCTCGACGCCCTGCTCGATCGCTTCGGCTTGAACGGCAAGGTACCGCTCTCCAACTGGATCGACGCCGCACCCTGCCCGGGCGAGGGCGAGACGATCACGCTGATCGACCCCGCCACCGGCGAGGCGCTGCTCGATTATCTCGATGCCGCCCCCGCCCTGGTCGAGCAAGCCATCGAGGCTGCCACCCGGGCGCAAGCGGCATGGATGACCCTAACCGCCAGTGAGCGCGGCCGGCGCATGAACGCGGCCGTGAGCGGCCTGATGGGCCATGAGGAGGCCCTGGCCCAGCTCGAGAGCGTCATCGCCGGCAAGCCGATCCGCGACTGTCGCGGCGAGGTGGGCAAAGTCCGCGAGATGTTCGAGTACTACGCCGGCTGGTGCGACAAGCAGCACGGCGAGGTGATTCCGGTGCCCACCACGCACCTCAACTACGTGCGCCATGTGCCCTACGGCGTGGTCGGCCAGATCACGCCGTGGAACGCGCCGATGTTCACCTGCGCCTGGCAGCTCGCCCCGGCCATCGCCGCCGGCAACGGCGTGGTGCTCAAGCCCTCCGAACTCACGCCATTCACCTCGGTGGTGATCGCCAGGCTGCTGGAACGGGGCGGCTTGCCCCGCGGCTTGATCAACATCGTCAACGGGCTGGGCCCGACTACCGGTGCGGCGCTCACCGGCAACGAAGGCATCGGCAAGCTGGTGTTCGTCGGCTCGCCCCAGAGCGGGCGGCTGATCGCCGAGGCCGGCGCGCGCCGCCTGGTGCCAAGCGTCCTGGAGCTGGGTGGCAAATCGGCCAACATCGTCTTCGCCGATGCCAGGCTCGACGCCGCCGTGGCCGGCGCCCAGGCGGCGATCTTCGCCGCGGCGGGGCAGAGCTGCGTGGCCGGTTCGCGGCTTCTCATCCAGCGAGAGGTATTCGAAGAGGTAACCGAGCGGCTAGCTCGCGCCGCCGCCGAGATCGAAGTCGGGCTGCCCGACGACGAGGCGACGCGCATGGGGCCGCTGCAGAATGCCCGCCAGTATGCCCACGTGATGCGCATGATTGAAGATGCCGTGGCCGCCGGAGCGCGGGTGATAGTCGGCGGCGGCCGCCCCGCGAGCCTGCCCGAGGAGGCACGGGGCTACTTCCTGGCCCCCACCGTGCTGGTCGACGTCACGCCCGAGATGGAGATCGCCCGTGAGGAGGTGTTCGGCCCAGTGCTGGTGGCGATGCCGTTCGATGACGAGGAGGATGCCGTACGCCTGGCCAACGACACCCGCTTCGGCCTCGCCGGCGCAGTGTGGACCCAGGACCCTGCTCGCGCTCACCGCGTGGCCGCCCGCCTGCGTGCCGGCACGGTGTGGATCAACGGCTACAAGGCGATCAGCGTGATGTCACCCTTCGGCGGCTTCGGCGACAGCGGCTTCGGCCGCTCCAGCGGCATCGATGGCCTGCGCGAGTACACGCTACCCCAGAGCGTCTGGGTAGAAACCGGCGCCGAGGCCAGCGTGGCGATGGGTTACGGCAGCGGCATAGGCTAGAACCCGCCGCGTCAGGGCGCCTTGGTAGATGCCCCGACGCCCTGAAACGCCTGCATCCAGTGTTGCAGATGGCGCAGCAGCAGCACGCTGGCCTTGGGCTGCTGGCGCCCGATGCGAGTGACCATGTGCGCCTGGGAGCGCTGGAACAAGGGGTCGTCGACACTGCGTGCCACCAGGCGCCCCTCGGCCAGGTCTCCAGCGACGGCGAAGGCCGGCAGCAGGGTGATGCCCATGCCGCTGCGCACGTATTGGGCGAGAATCGCCATGGAGTTGGTGTTCATGGCCATGCGCGGCCGCAGCCGCGCCTGCTGGAACGCCTCATCCACCATCTGGCGCACTTGGTGGCTGGGATCCCACATCGCCATCGGCTCTTCGCTCAGTTGGGCCAGGGTGAGGGGCTCGGCCTGTGAGGCCAGCGCATGGTTGGGCGGCAGGATGGCCATCAACGGCTGCGGGCTCGACACCCAGAAGCGCAGCTGGTGGTGAGTGCGCTCATGGAACATCAGGCCGATATGGGCCTGCTCGTCGACGATTGCCTCGATGATGCCCGAGGTACCGGCCAGGTGGATGTCGATCTGGATCCCGGTATAGCGTTCGGTGAACTCGCGCAGCGGCTTGGCCACCAGATCACCGACGAAGCCCTCTCCCACCACCAGCGACACGGTGCCGGTCTCCAGCCGCTGGTAGGCTTCGAGCGAGGCAATGAAGCTCTCGTCCAGGGCGCCGCGGCGCTCGCAGTACTCCAGCAGCATCTCGCCGACTGGCGTGGGCCGGATGCCGGTGCGATTGCGCTCCAGCAGCGTGGCTCCCAGCGCGTCTTCCAGCAGATTGAGCTGTCGGCTCACCGCCGACGGTGCAATGTCGAGACGGGCGGCGGCCTGACGCACCGAGCCCGATTCCAGGGTGACTCTGAAGTAGACCAGCCGCTGGTGAGGGATATCCACGTCGTGTCATGCCATCAAGAAAGGCTTGGGTCGAAGGTTGGTGCGAGGCGGAGAATCAAAGCTGCTTGAGCAGTTTCTGCAGCTTCTTCAGGTCGCCCGAGTCACCGACCAGGCGCACCTTGCCGGCCATCATGCCGTCGAGAAAGGCCTGTTGGGTCGGCTTGCGCAGTACACGAATGGCAGTGGTTTCATCGTCGAAGCGCAGCTCCAGGTCGAGGTCCACCGGTAGCCCTGGGCCAACCTCGATGCCCTCGGGCGACATGCGGAAATGACGCGCGATGGATAGGTCCTCGGTGGCGATGCCCCAATCGAGGCGGTGCGTCTCGGAGAGCGCCTGGCGGAAACCCGGCTTGCGGCGCAGGGCACGCTTGAGCATCAAACCCAGCAGCCACAGCATCAGTCGCAGCTTCATGTCGAGTCCGATTCGAGCGAGGAGAAGAGGTACCGCGGCCTGACTGACAGGCCGCGCCACGAGAGGATCCGTCGTTCCGAATCAGCCCTTGCCGACGGCGTCCTTGAGACCCTTGCCCGGCTTGAAGGCAACGGTCTTGCTGGCCGGAATGGCCAGCGGCTGGCCGGTCTGGGGGTTCTTGCCGGTGCGGGCGGCACGCTCACGCACGGTGAAGGTACCAAACCCGATCAGTGATACATCCTGCCCTTGGGCCACGCTGCCGGTGATCTCGTCGAGGATGACGTTGAGCACCTGGCTGGCCTTGTCTTTCGAAAGTTCCGCACGCTCGGCAATCGCCGCAGCTAGTTCTGGCTTACGCATACTACAGCCCTCCTGGTATTGGCTATTTCCCCGGCAACGTTGCCGGTAAGTTGTTATTCATCAATGGTGAAGCTCGAGCCGCCTGCCACTTCCCCGGGAGAGCCCGTTCCCCTTGCGTGGGTTCGTCCCTTGCTCTTGAAGCGTCAAGCACGATGACCGCCGAAACCGAATCGATAAACCGGCCGGAACGGTGACGTCACTAGCCTAGCAACGGCGGCGCCGCTCGCGCCAGCTCAACTTTCCGCTTCACGCAGGCTCCTGTCAACGCAAAGCCGATCAAACGTTCGTCTTGATCTTCGGCGAAAGCGGCCAGATCGGAGCCTTCGCCCTCGATTCGCCAGCGGGCCGGTACCGACAGCGGCGGTAGCGCTACCACCGGCAGCAGCGGTGTTTTCACCAGGACCGGCCAGGCGCCGTAGCTCACTTCGGTGGGCATTCCGTGGAGCGTGCGTGCCAGTGCCTTGGCGCTGGCCTGCAGCGGCTGGACGTACATGGCGTTGACCCCGGCCACGCAGGCCACGTCGCCCAGGGCATGGATGCCGGGAGCCGACGTGGCCAGGTAGCGATCGACCTGGATCCCCGCGGCATCCACCTCCAGCCCTGCCGTCAAGGCCAGCTCGCTACGCGGGCGCAAGCCCGTGGCCACCAGGACCAGATCGGCCTCGATCCTCTCGCCGTCATCGAGCGTCACGCCGATATCGCTGCCAGCCGCCTCCAGTCGCTTCAGGCCACGCCCCAGGTACAGAACCATACCCGCCTCGCTGAATGCCTCGCCCAGCGCCCGACCCAGCGGCTCCGGCAGCAGCCGCGGCAAGGGCGCATGCTCCGGCGCCACCAGGCTTACCGCATGGCCACCCGCTATCAGATCATTGGCGAATTCGCAGCCCACCAGGCCCGCACCGACGATCACCACCCGGGCCCGCCGACCGAGCGCTTCCAAGGCAGCATGAAAGGCGCGGTAGTCGTCGAGATCGTTGATGGTGAAGACGCGGCCGGCAAGCGCTTCGGGAATTGCAAAAGGCACGGCGGGGGCAGCACCGGTGGCCAGCACCAGCTCTCCCCATGCCAGGCGCTCCTCGCCGATGTGCAGGCAGCGTCCAGCCGGGTCGATGGCATCGACTCGGGTATGGGTGCGCACCACCGCACCCAACTGGTCGGCCACTTCCAGTGCCGAACGTGCCGCCAGCCGCTCCGGGGGGAGGTGCTTGGCAAAGCCGGTGGAAAGCAGCGGCTTGGAGTAGTCGTCACCGCTATCGCCAGTGATCAAGGTGATGGGGCGTTCGGCATCCAGCCCACGCAGTTGCTTGAGCAGGCCGATGCCCGCCATGCCGGAGCCGATGATGGTAAGAGGTGCGGTCATGGAACTCCTCGCCGATGGCTGGGCCGTGACCAAATGGCGCGACCCAGCACGGGGAATCGTGTCAGAACCGCATGTTACACTATGCGCCCCTAGTTCGACCCGGAGAGTGCCGGTGGCCCGGAACCACGCGGAGCGCCATGCCAATACCTGTCTTTCTGCCCCTTGGCGCCCCCTGGCTGCGGGCCGACCGGCGATGAGTCCGGCCTGGTGGGCCTGGGTAGCCACGCAGGATTCACTCACTGCGCGACTGATCGAGGCCGGTGCCGGCCGCTCTTTCCGCGTGCGCCTGCTCGACCAGCGCCTGGGCAAACCGCAACGCGACGAAGCCCAGGCCTTGGGGCTTCCCTTCGACCGCCTCGCCTGGCTGCGGGAAGTGGCGCTGTGCCTCGGCGAGCGGCCCTGGGTGGTGGCCCGTTCGGTGGCACCGCTGGCGCAGATGCGCGGCCAGCGGCTCGAGCGGCTCGGCGAGCGTTCACTGGGCAGTTGGCTGTTCCGCCAGCCCGACCTGGTGCGCAGCCCCATCGAGGTCACGGCCGCCCCTGCGCCCTTCCATTGCCTAACCGGCCCCTGGGGGCGGCGTTCGGTGTTCCGCCACGGCCGCTTCGCCGTGCTGGTGCAGGAATTCTTCCTTGATGAGATGGCGGATGAATTGGGTTTGCCATCGCGCTAGGATGATCGCCATCGAATGAGGAGACACCGATGGATCGCTCTCTGATGCGCCCCAAGGGGCTCGCCCGCCTGCCTGACTTCCTGCACCTGATGCGGCTGGACCGCCCCATCGGTACCTGGCTGTTGATGTGGCCGACGCTATGGGCGCTGTGGGTGGCCTCGGCGGGGCTTCCCGAGCGACACCTACTGCTGATCTTCGTGGCCGGGGTCTACCTGATGCGCGCGGCGGGCTGCGTGATCAACGACTACGCCGACCGCCACTTCGACGGCCATGTCGAACGTACCAGGAATCGACCGCTGGCGACCGGGCGCATCAGCGAGTACGAGGCCAAGTTCCTGTTCGCCAGCCTGGTCGCGGCGGCCTTCGTGCTGGTGCTGTTCACCAACCTGTTCACCATCCTGCTCTCCCTGGTGGGCGTGGTCTTGGCCTTCATCTATCCGTTCATGAAGCGCTACACCCACCTGCCGCAAGCCTTCCTCGGCGCGGCCTTCTCGTGGGCGATCCCCATGGCCTTCGGTGCCGTGCTCGGCCATGTGCCGCTGGAGGCCTGGCTGCTGTTCGCCGCCAACGTGGCCTGGACGGTGGCCTACGATACCGAGTACGCCATGGTCGACCGCGACGACGATCTCAAGATCGGCATCAAGTCCACCGCGGTGCTGCTGGGCCGCGCCGACCGCGCCGCCATCGGCCTGCTGCAACTGGTCACGCTAGGGCTGCTGGGCTGGGTCGGGCTTCGCCTGGGGCTCGGCGTGTTCTTCTGGCTGGGCCTGACGGGCATGGCCGCCACCTTCGTTCATCAGCAGTTCCTGATACGTGAGCGCAAGCGCGAACGCTGCTTCCAGGCCTTCCTCAACAACCACTGGTCGGGGCTGCTGGTGTTCGCCGGCATCGCCCTGAACCTGTGGCCCGTCACCAGCGCCTGAAGCCGCTGGCGACGGTGTCATCCAACTGTCATGATGGCGTGGTGAGATCGTCACCGACCCGTCACTGACCGCGAGGCTTCGGGATGACCGCCAAGACCGTACTGATCGTCGATGACGAAGCGCCGATCCGCGAGATGATCGCGGTGGCGTTGGAGATGGCCGACTATCGCGTGCTGGAGGCTGCCAACGCGCAGAGCGCCCACAGCATGATCGTCGACAACCAACCCGACCTGCTGCTGCTCGACTGGATGATGCCCGGCACCAGCGGCATCGAGCTGGCGCGCCGGCTGAAGCGCGAGGAAGCCACTCGTGAGCTGCCGATCATCATGCTCACCGCCAAGAGCGAGGAGGACAACAAGATCCAGGGCCTCGAGGCGGGTGCCGACGACTATATCACCAAGCCCTTCTCGCCCCGCGAGCTGGTGGCCCGGCTCAAGGCGGTGCTGCGCCGCACGACCCCCAGGGGTGTCGAGGAGCCGGTGGAAGTGGATGGCTTGATGCTCGACCCGGTCAGCCATCGCGTCAGCGCCGATGGCAAGGCCTTGGAGATGGGTCCCACCGAGTACCGCCTGCTGCAATTCTTCATGACCCATCAGGAGCGCGCCTACACCCGCAGCCAGTTGCTCGATCAGGTGTGGGGCGGCAACGTCTACGTCGAGGAACGCACCGTGGATGTGCACATCCGCCGCCTGCGCAAGGCGCTGGGCGACGCCCACCAGCACCTGGTCCAGACCGTGCGCGGCACCGGCTACCGCTTCTCCAACAAGGGCTGACATGCGTCCTTGGAGCCATGAACTCTGGCGCCTCGGGCTGCTCGCCGTTGCCGGCAGCCTGATCGGCTGGATGTTTTCGGCCCCGGGGCTCGGGCTCGCCGCAGGGATCGCCCTGCGCCTGGTCTATCATCTACGCCAGCTGCACGCCCTGCGTCGCTGGCTGACCCGCAATCCCCACAGCGAACCACCCGCGGCGACCGGCCTGTGGGGCGAGCTGTTCGACCGCCTCTATCGTTACCAGAAGGGCCAGCGACACACCCAGCACCGCCTGCAGGCGACTCTCAAGCGCATCCAGGAATCCTCCGAGGCGATGCGCGACAGCGTGGTAATGCTCGACCCACACGGCGACCTGGAGTGGTGGAACAGCGCCGCCGAGCGCATGCTGGGACTCAAGGCCGCCCACGACCGCGGCCAGCACATCACCAACCTGGTGCGTGACCCGCGCTTCGTCGCCTACTTCAACGCCCGTGATTACCGCGAGCCACTGACGTTGACCTCACCGGTCGACGAACGCAAGGTGCTGCAGTTCCAGATCACCCTCTACGGCGACGACGAGCGCCTGGTGATGGCGCGCGACATCACCCGCCTGCACCGCCTGGAAGAAATGCGCCGCGATTTCGTCGCCAACGTCTCCCACGAGTTGAGAACCCCGCTGACCGTACTGGCGGGCTATCTCGAGACTTATTCCACTTATGCCGAGCAGCTACCATCGCGCCTGGCCCAGGGGTTGATCCGTATGCAGGAGCAGACCACCCGCATGCAGAGCCTGGTCAACGACCTGCTGCTGCTGTCGCGGCTGGAGATCGACCAGGGCGGCGAGGATCACCTGCCTTTGGCCGTGCCGGCGCTGCTCGAGGAGGTGCGCCAGGACGCCGAGGCGCTGGCGGCGGGACGCCAGCAGGTCCGCGTCGAGGTCGAGGAGGAGCGGTATCTGCTCGGCAGCGATGCGGAGATCCACAGCGCGCTGTCCAACCTGGCCTCCAATGCGGTGCGCTACACCGCCGAGGGCAGCCAAATCGTGCTGCGCTGGAAACCGCATCCCAAGGGCGCCTGCCTGGAAGTAGAGGACAACGGCGAGGGCGTCGACCCGGTTCACATTCCCCGACTCACCGAGCGCTTCTACCGGGTCGACAAGGGGCGCAGCAGCGAAAGCGGCGGCACCGGGCTGGGGCTCGCCATCGTCAAGCACGTGCTGCTGCGCCACGACGCCTATCTAGAGATCGAATCCCACCCCGGCCACGGCGCCCTGTTCCGCTGCGTGTTCCCCGCTTCCCGCCTGGCGGCGGCGGAAATGGCCGCTGGCTGAGCCATACCGGCACCAGACGCAACCGCGAGGCTTGAAGCACGACTGTCGCTGCGTCTCATTCTTGTGTATGCTCCGTATTAGTAGATTGTTTTTTAACCATTTTTATCGTATCAGCCCCGCCGCACAGACTTCGACAACGACACGGCACGGGCACTGCAAGGGACTCCTGAATGGCAAGGAAACAGGACGAGATCAGGCGTCAGAACAGGGAAAGTATCTTGCTTGCCGCCGAGTGCGTCTTCGCGGAAAAAGGCTATGCAGGGGCCTCGATGGGCGACATCGCCAAGCTCGCCGAACTGCCTAAGTCCAATGTGCATTACTACTTTTCCACCAAGGAGGAGCTCTATCGCGAGGTGCTGCTGGAGCTGCTCGAGGTGTGGAAACAGGATGCACTCTGCTTCGAGCTCTACGACGATCCGCGCATCGTTCTCGCTACCTATATTCGGGCCAAGATGCAGCACTCACGCAGCCGTGCTCACGGCTCCAAGGTCTGGGCAGCGGAGGTGATGCATGGCGCCCCCATGCTCAAGGAGGAGCTACGCGAGAATCTCTACGAGTGGGCCAAGCTCAAGGAAGCCAAGATTCGCGAATGGATCGAGAACGACCGCATCCTGCCGGTGGAGCCCTCCTACCTGCTCTACATGATCTGGGCCTCGACCCAGCACTACGCCGATTTCGATTATCAGATCGCCCTGCTCAACGACGACCACCCCCTCGATGACCTGCAGTTCGAGAAGGCGGTACAGTCGGTCACCGGGGTGATCCTGCGCGGAATCGGCCTCTCTCCCTGAGGGCCGCAGGAACGGCGACACCTCCCGAAGAGGTGTCGCCGACGACGCTACAGGGCACTGGCGGCACTTTTACGGAACGGGTTGCGCGGATCCTCCTCCCAGCTCATGTAGGGCTTGCCCGTTTGCTGCGGCAGCATGCTGATACAGTCCTGCACCGGGCAGGTGATCTGGCACAGGTTGCAGCCCACGCACTCCTCCTCGATCACTTCGTAGCGCCGCGCACCGCTGGCATCGACCAGCTTGGCGATGGACTGGTGCGAGGTGTCCTCGCAGGCGATGTAGCAGCGCCCGCACTGGATGCACTTGTCCTGGTCGATATGCGCGATGGTCTTGAAGTTCATGTCGAGGTGCTTCCAGTCGGTGGTGTTGGCCACCGCCCGGCCGGAGAACGCTGCGATCGAGCCGTAACCCTTCTCCGCCATCCAGCGCGACAGGCCGTCCTTCATCTCCTCGACGATACGAAAGCCATGCAGCATGGCGGCGGTACACACCTGCACGCTGCCGGCCCCCAGCGCGATGAACTCCGCCGCGTCGCGCCAGTTGGACACCCCCCCGATACCGGAAATCGGCAGGTCGCGAGTCGCAGCGTCGCGGGCGATCTCGGCGACCATGTTCATGGCGATGGGCTTGACCGCGCTGCCGCAGTAGCCGCCGTGGGTGCTCTGGCTGCCGACGGTGGGGCGGGCCACCATGGCATCCAGGTCGAGGCTGGTGATGGAGTTGATGGTGTTGATCAGCGATACCGCATCGGCGCCACCGCGCAGGGCGGCCTGGGCCGGGGCACGAATGTCGGTGATGTTGGGGGTCAGCTTCACGATCACCGGCCTGGAGTAGTACTGCTTGCACCAGCGGGTGACCTGCTCGATCAGATCCGGATTCTGCCCCACGGCGGCGCCCATGCCACGCTCCGGCATGCCGTGGGGGCAGCCCAGGTTGAGTTCGATGCCGTCGGCCCCGGTGGCCTCGACCAGTGGCAGGATGTGTCTCCACGCGGCCTCCTCGCAGGGCACCATGAGCGACACGATCAGCGCGCGGTCGGGCCAGGCCTTCTTGACCTCGGTGATCTCACGCAAATTGATGGCCAGCGAGCGGTCGGTGATCAGCTCGATGTTGTTGAACCCAAGCACTTCGCGGTTCTTGCCGAAATGGGCCGAGTAGCGTGACGAGACGTTGACCGCGGGCGGATCCTCACCGAGGGTTTTCCACACCACGCCGCCCCAGCCCGCCTCATAGGCACGCACGACGTTGTAGGCCTTGTCCGTGGGCGGGGCAGACGCCAGCCAGAAGGGGTTCGGCGCCCGGATGCCGGCGAAGTCGACGGAGAGATCGACGCCATTCACGAGCTCGCGGCTCGACTCATTGGAAAGCGCTGTCATGCGGCCTCCTGCTGAAGCATCAGGGCCTGGTGGATGGCGCGTGCGGCAAGCTTGCCGTGCTGCACCGCCTGTACGGTGAGATCCTGCCCCGGGGCGATGCAGTCGCCACCGGCATAGACGCCGGGGAGCGAGGTCTGGAAGTCGTCGCCGACCTGGATTCGCTCGCCGTCGCGAGCCAAGCCCGCCGCCAGCGGGTCGCCGAGGCTGGCGCCGTCGAAGCCCTGGCCGATGGCCTTGAAGATGGCATCGGCGGCGATATCGAAGGTCTCACCGGTGCCCGTCAGGCGGCCGGCTTCGTCGCGCGTCTTCTCGAAGCGCATGCCGGCTACCCGTCCCTCGCCATCGAGCAATACCTCCAGGGGCCTGGCCCAGGTCAGCATGCGCACGCCGTTGGCCTTGGCGATCTCCTGCTCGTGGCCGGTAGCCGACATCGCCTCGGCGCCCCGCCGATAGACCAGCGTGACCTCCTCGGCACCCAGCCGGGCCATCTGGGTCGCCATGTCGATGGCGGTATTGCCGGCGCCGATCACGACGCAACGACGCGCCAATGGCAGCTCGGCCAGATCGCCGGCCTGACGCAACTCGCGAATATAGTCGACGGCAGGCATCAGCCCCGGGGCCGATTCGCCGGTCAGGCCCAGCTCGCGGCTGGCGCCGAGCCCCAGGCCAAGGAAGACCGCATCGAAGTCGTCTCGCAGCTGCGCAAGCTCCAGCTCGCGCCCCAGCCGCTGGCCATGGCGAATCTCGATGCCACCGATGCCGAGCAGGAACTCGACCTCGCGGCGGGCGAAATCGTCGGTCATCTTGTAGCGGGCGATGCCGTACTCGTTGAGCCCGCCGGGCTTCGCCTCGGCCTCGAAGATCGTCACCCGGTGGCCGAGCATTGCCAGGCGATGGGCGCAGGAGAGCCCCGCCGGGCCGGCGCCGACCACCGCCACGTGGCGGCCGCTGTCGGCGGCACGTCGGAACGGATGCCCGTCGAAGCGCATGTGATCGGTGGCGTAGCGCTGCAGGAGCCCGATCAGCACCGGCTGGCACTCCTCATGATGATTGCGCACGCAGCTCTGCTCGCAGAGGATCTCGGTGGGGCAGACCCGCGCACAGCTGCCGCCCAGGATGTTCTGTTCGAGGATGGTATGTGCGGCACCGTTGATGTTGCCCTCGCCGATCTGACGGATGAAGCGCGGGATGTCGATGTCCGACGGACACGCCTCGATGCAGGGAGCATCGAAGCAGTACAGGCAGCGCTGGCTCTCGATCTGCGCCTGGCGTTCGCTGAGCGGCGGATGCAGATCACGGAAGCCCTCGGCGAGCCGGGTCGCGTCATAGGCCGGGGCTTCACCGACCCGGGGCAGGTGATTCAAGGAGTGGGTCACGGTCGTTACCTCGTTGTTCTTGGCTGTATGTCACCGGACTGAACGCCGCCGGTCACGGCGTCCTTAGTCGCGCTTTACCGCCTGCGGTGCGTGGAGTTCGGCGCGACGCTTGAGCAGGTCGAAGACACCTGGGTAGGCCGGGCGCTCCAGATAACGGCCGGCACCGCGTTCGGCGCGCAGCTCCCCGTCGCGCCATACCCACTTGCCCTGGCTCACGGTGTGACGGGGTATGCCGCGCACTGTCTTGCCTTCGAAGATATTGAAGTCGACGTTCTGGTGATGGGTCTCAGCCGAGATGGTGCGAGTGCCGCTGGGATCCCACACCACCAGGTCGGCATCGGCACCGACCTGTATCGAGCCCTTGCGCGGGTAGAGGTTGAAGATGCGGGCGGTGTTGGTAGAGGTCAGCGCCACGAAGTCGTGCATCGACAGCTTGCCGCTGTTGACGCCTTCATCCCACAGCACCGCCATACGGTCCTCGACGCCAGCGGTACCGTTGGGAATCTTGGTGAAGTCGTCCTTCCCGGCGGCCTTCTGTTCGGCGCAGAAGCAGCAGTGATCGGTGGCGGTGGTCTGCAGATTGCCCGACTGCAGGCCATGCCACAGCGCCTCCTGATGCCCCTTGGGGCGGAACGGCGGGCTCATCACGTGGGCCGCGGCGCGCCCCCAGTCGGTGTCCTGGTAGACGCTGTCGTCGAGCACCAGATGGCCGGTCAGACATTCGCCATAGACCGGATGGCCCTGCTGCCGCGCGTAGGCGATCTCGTCGACGGCATCGCGGGTAGAGACGTGCACCAGGTAGATGGGGGCCCCAAGGGTGCTGGCGATGCGAATGGCGCGGCTCGCCGCCTCGCCCTCGACCTGTGGCGGCCGCGAGAGTGGATGCGCCTCGGGCCCGGTCATTCCCTCGGCCAGCAGCTTCTGCTGCATGTGGTAGACCAGTTCGCCGTTCTCGGCGTGCACCGTGGGTATCGCACCAAGCTCCAGGCAGCGCGAGAAGCTCTGCACCAGAATATCGTCGGTGGCCATGATGGCGCCTTTATACGCCATGAAGTGCTTGAAACTGTTGACGCCGTGCTCTCGCACCAGGGTGCCCATCTCCTCGCTCACGCTGTCGTCCCACCAGGTGATGGCGACATGGAAGGCGTAGTCGGCGGCAGCCTTCTCGGCCCAGCCGCGCCAGGTCTCGAAGGCCTCCATCAGCGACTGGCCGGGGTTGGGAATCACGAAGTCGATGATCGAGGTAGTACCGCCGGCCAGCGCCGCGGCAGTGCCGGTGTAGAAGTCCTCGCTGGCGACGGTGCCCATGAAGGGCAACTGCATGTGCGTGTGCGGATCGATGCCGCCCGGCATGACGTACATGCCGTCGGCGTCGATCACCTCGCCGCCCGCGGGAGCGTCGAGCCCAAGGCCGATGGCCTGGATCTTGCCGTCGGCACACAGGATGTCGGCCCGGTAACTATCGCTATGGGTGACCACGGTTCCGCCACGAATCAAGAGGCTCATGTCGCGTTTCTCCTTTCGTTGTTGTCTTCATTCGCCGTCGGTGAGACGCCCATAGGCCTCCGGGCGACGGTCGCGGAAAAACTGCCAGTTGTTGCGTATCTCACGAACCATCGCGAGATCGATCTCATGGACCAGCAACTCGTCCGCCTTGTCGCTGGCCTGCGCCTCGATCTGCCCGCGCGGATTGACGATGTAGGAACTGCCGTAGAACTCGCCGATGTTCCACGGCGCCTCGGTGCCGACACGGTTGATGGCGGCAATGAAGCAGCCGTTGGCGGCGGCGGAAGCGGGCTGCTCAAGCTCCCAGAGGTACTGGGAGAGCCCGGCCACGGTAGCCGAGGGATTGAAGATCACTTCGGCACCGTTGAGCGCCAGCGCCCGCCAGCCCTCGGGGAAATGACGGTCGTAGCAGATGTAGACGCCGATCTTGCCGTAGGCGGTATCGAAAACCGGCCAGTCCGACTTGCCCGGCTTGAAGAAGTACTTCTCCCAGAAGCCGGCAACTTGGGGAATGTGGGTCTTGTGATACTTGCCCAGGTAACTGCCATCGGCATCGAACACGGCAGCGGTGTTGTAGTAGATGCCGGTCACGGTCTCCTCATAGATCGGCACGATCATCACCATGCGATGCTCGGCGGCAAGCTTCTGCATCATTCGGCAGGTGGGGCCGTCCGGTACCCGTTCGGCGGCCGCATACCACTTCGGGTCCTGGCTGGGACAGAAATAGGGCTGGTTGAACATTTCCTGAAAGCAGAGCACCTGCACGCCGGCCTGGGCGGCCTGCTCGATCAGCGGCAGGTGTGCCTCGTTCATGGCATCGCGGATCGCCGTGGGTTCCAGGTCGGTGCTGGTCTTGAGGCCCATCTGGATCAGGCCGATCGTCATCTTCTGCATGGAGTTCGATCCCTTTGTGATTGTTTTTCAGCCTGCGCCTTCCACACAGGCAAGGGAAAAGAAAAAGCTGACTCAACAGACAGCTTTTTGAAATTAGATGCTTGCCTGCAGGATATCAAGGTTCAATCGTTCAATTTTTCACCGACTTTCTCAAGCTCTTGTAGAACAAGGAAATTATCGTTACATCTTTTACTTTTCACCAAAATGGTGGATGCTCGCACCATCAATGGCGACATGGATATTTTTAAATTTTTATTTAAATATCAGTAAGTTAATTGAAAGCATCCGAATGTAACATTAGCCTGTTAAGAAATCTTGAACCAATCTGGAAAGTGTCTAGTCTGTCATGTGGCGATCCCTGCCGGGAGCTGAAGCACTCCTCAGCAGCCTTTTAACAGCTCGCTCTGCATATTGTTGTCGAATAAGTCAGCTTTAAAAACACATGCTTAGCATTCGGAAGAATGTCTCGAGCTTGGATAATTCGGCGCGGGAGCCAGCCGACCAAATGGTAATGGGCACAGTTATTGCTTCTTACCGACAAGACCAACACAACAATAAGCTTTGCACCTAGTGACGGAGAACAACAAAATGACCCAGTCATCGAGGATGTTGGACAGGAAGGGCCTGATCGAACTCGAGGTAGGCGACGACTTGCGCAACAGCCCACGGTTCAACGACGACATTGCACCCACCAAGGCCAGCGAAAGGACCTGGTCGAAATGGAACATCGCCGCACTCTGGGTCGGGATGTCGATCTGCGTGCCCACCTATACCCTTGGCGGTGTTCTGACCGCCTATTTCGGGCTCAGCGTGGGCGAAGCCCTGTTGGCGATACTGCTCGCCAACGTGATCGTGCTGATTCCGCTGACGCTGAACGCCTTTCCCGGGACCAAGTTCGGCATTCCCTTCCCGGTGGTGTTGCGCTCTTCGTTCGGCATCCTGGGTTCCAACGTACCCTGCCTGATTCGCGCTCTGGTCGGCTGCGGCTGGTTCGGTATCCAGACCATGTTCGGCGGCCTGGCCATCCATCTGCTTCTGGCAGCGCTCTTCCCGCCCTGGCAGGCGCTGGGGGGCGTTGGCGAAGTCATCGGCTTCTTCGTCTTCGGGGCGATGAACCTCTACGTGGTGATCCGCGGGGCGGAGTCGATCAAGTGGCTGGAGACGCTGGCCGCCCCCCTGCTGCTGGCGGTTGGCATCGGGCTGATGTTCTGGGCCTGGCCGCACATGTCGATGACCGAACTGCTGGCACAGCCTCCTTCGCGTCCGGAAGGCGCTTCGGTCGTTGGCTACTTCCTTGCCGGCCTGACGGCCATGGTGGGCTTCTGGGCCACGCTGTCGCTCAACATTCCCGACTTCAGTCGTTTCGCCAGAAGCCAGAAGGATCAGATCGTAGGACAGGTGCTGGGCCTGCCCCTGACCATGTTCTTCTTCGCTGCCCTCGGCGTGGTGATGACGGCCGCCTCGGAGTCCCTGGTCGGTCGAACCATCGCAGACCCGGTCAATCTCATCGGCATGATCGACAACCCGTTCTGGGTCGGCATCGCGATGGTGCTGATCATAGTGGCCACGATCTCGACCAACACGGCGGCCAACATCGTCTCTCCCACCAACGATTTTCAGAACGTTGCGCCCAAGTTGATCGACCATACCCGCGGCGTGCTGATCACAGGTCTGGTGGGCGTGCTGCTGATGGGCTACGACTTGCTGCAAAAGTTGGGCGTGATCGGTGCCGGCGTCTCGCTGGAGCAGATGTACTCGAACTGGCTGCTGGGATATTCCAGCCTGCTGGGTCCCATCGCGGGTGTCATGGCGGTGGACTACTTCCTGATCAAGCGCCAGCGGCTCGACGTGCCGAGCCTCTACCAGGATGGCCGGGCCTACCCCGCCTTCAACCTGGCCGGTTTCATCGCCTTCGGCATTCCCGTTTCCCTGACCCTGCTGTCGCTGGCCACCGGCACCATGTACTGGTTCTACGACTACGGCTGGTTCACCGGTTCGCTGCTTGGCGCCGTACTCTACTACGTCACCAGCCTGATGCTGACTCCCGCCGGTCGAGCCGTACCTGTGACCGCCATCGATATGGAGCGCCACCTGTGAGGCGAGCCGAATGATAAAGCTCGGCTAGAGCGCCCTTCAAATCGCGGCGATATCACGCTCGCCGCGATAGTGGCGGTCCCACATCAGCACGGCGCCGGCCACGGCGCCGGGCAGCAGGAACAGGTTGGCCAGCGGGATCCAGGTGATCAGCGTCACCCAGCCGCCGAAGGTGAGGGTCTGCCAGGCGTGCGAGGAGAGCCGGCGGCGCATGCTGGCGAAGCTCACCTTGTTGTTGTCCATGGGGTAGTCGAGGTAGGTGATCGCCATGATCCAGGCCGAGAACAGAACCCACAGGAAGGGGGCGACGACATTGAGCGCGGGTATCCAACTGATGACGAACAGCGCCAGCGCTCGCGGCAGGATGTAGCCGAGCTTGACCAGCTCGCGCCCCATGGCATCCACCGCGGTGCGCGCCAGGCCGCGGTCGTCGAGGGGTGGCCTGCCGGTAACCTGCACCTCCACCTTGGCCGCCAGGAAGCCGTAGAAGGGCGCGGCGATCAGGTGGGTCACCAGGGTGAAGGTGAAGAATACGATCAGCACCAGGCTCGCCACGAACAGCGGCCAGATCAGCCACTCCAGCCAGCCGAGCCAGGCCGGTACCATGGCCATCCAGCTATCCAGCCAGCCGCCGAAGTGGCTGACCACGTAGTAGAGCATGGCCGAATAGACCACCAGGTTGACGGCGATCGGAGCGTAGACGTAGCGGCGCAGGCCGCGGCTGTAGACCAGCCGCGTGCCGCGGTTGAGGGCCGTGAAGGCGTCCAGCATCGGTATCCTCTGAGTGGATTATTCCTTGCGCGTCAGGGCGTTCTCGTCGATCTGGGCCGTGTCCATGTGGCGGATATCGAGCCCCTTGACCAGATAGATGACGTATTCGGCGAGATTGTCGGCATGATCGCCGACCCGCTCCAGCGCGCGCAAGATCCACATCACATTGAGTACCGGGCCGATGGCTCGACTGTCCTCCATCATGAAGGTCATCAGCGAGCGCATGGCGCTGCCGTACTCATCGTCCACCGAGTCGTCCTCGTGCACTACCTGCAGGGCCAGCTCGGTGTCGAAGCGGGCGAATGCCGTCAGCGCATCGCGCAGCATGCGCCGCACGTGCTCGCTGATATGGCGTACTTCGACCAGGCCGCGCACGTTGTTGCCGCCGTCGATCAAGGTCAGGGCGTTGCGTGCGATCTTGCTCGCCTCGTCGCCGATCCGCTCCAGGTCGGCGGTGGCACGGATCACCGCCAGCACCAGTCGCAGGTCGGAGGCCGCCGGCTGGCGCCGCGCCAGCACCCGCGTGCACTCGTCGTCGATCTTGAGCTGCATGGCGTTGACGTCGCGATCGCGGTCGCGCACCTTCTCGGCCAGGCGGCTGTCGCCCTCGAGCAACGCTTGGATCGCCTCCTGGACCTGCTGCTCGACCAGCCCGCCCATGGTCATCAGTTGGGTCTTGAGCGCCTCCAACTCCTGGTTGAACTGGCGGGAGATGTGCTGGCTATGGGTATCGCTGGTAATGTCCATTGTTTTCTCCTCGGGCGGCCTCGGTCAGGCCATGCGGCCGGTGATGTAGTTCTCGGTACGACGCAGGCTGGGGTTGGTGAACAGGGTGTCGGTGGGGGCGTACTCCACCAGTTCGCCGTCCTGCAGGAAGGCGGTATAGTCGGAGACCCGCGCCGCCTGCTGCATGTTGTGGGTCACGAGTATCAGCGTCAGCTGCGACTTCAGGCCGCGAATCAGCTCTTCGATCTTGAGCGTCGAGATCGGGTCCAGCGCCGAGGCCGGCTCGTCGAGCAGCAGCACCTCGGGGCGAACCGCCAGTGAGCGGGCAATCACCAGGCGCTGCTGCTGGCCGCCGGAGAGCGACCAGGCCGAGGCGCGCAGACGATCCTTCACCTCGTCCCACAGTGCCGCGGCGTTCAGCGCCCATTCGACGATGTCGTCCATGCGCCGACGCGTCAGCCCGCCCTGCAGGCGCAAACCGAAGGCCACGTTCTCGTAGATCGACATGGGAAACGGGTTGGGCACCTGGAACACCATACCGACGCGTCGGCGCAGCTCGTCTACGGCCACCTCGGGCGCGTGGATGTTCTCGCCTTCGAGCAGGATCCTGCCCTCGTGGCTTACTTCCTCGTTGAGATCGTGCAGCCGGTTGAGCGCACGCAGCAGGGTCGACTTGCCACACCCCGACGGGCCGATGAAGGCCGTGACCCGGTGCCGGGGCACCCGCAGAGAGACCCCCCGCAGCGCCGGCTTGCCGCCATAGGCCAGGCCCAGGCCCTCGATCTGGAAACAGCTGGCCTCAGGGGGAAAATCGATGATCGAACCCGAGACGGGTTGGAAGCGGGACGGCAAGGTCATCGGTGAGTGTTACCTCTTCATGGACGCGGCTGCACACCGTGACGCACGCGAAAATAGTGCCGCAGAAATATGGCAGTCAGGTTAAGCACCAGGATGACCAGCACCAAGAGCAGCGCCGTGGCATACACGAGTGGCATGGCCGCCTGCACGTCGCTGCCGTGAAACGCCGTATCGTAGATGTGGTAGCCCAGGTGCATGAACTTGCGTTCAAGATGGAGGAAGGGGAACTCGCCGTCCACCGGCACCTGGGGCGCCAGCTTGGCGACGCCCACCAGCAGCAGCGGTGCCACCTCCCCGGCGGCCCTGGCCACCGCCAGGATCACTCCGGTCAACATGGCCGGCACCGCCATCGGCAGAACCACCCGGGACAATGTCTCGAAGCGGGTGGCACCCAGCGCCAGGGCGCCTTCGCGCTGCTCGACGGGGATCCGCGCCAGTCCCTCCTCGGTGGCAACGATCACGACTGGCAGGGTCAGCAGCGCCAGGGTCAACGACGCCCACAGCAGCCCCCCGGTGCCGAAGGTGGGCGAAGGCAAGGTATCGCTGAAGAACCACTCGTCGAGCGAGCCGCCGATGCCGTAGACGAACACCCCCAGACCGAAAACACCGTAGACAATGGAAGGCACGCCCGCCAGGTTGCGCACCGAGATGCGCACCAGGTTCGTCAGCCTCCCCTGGTGGGCCACCTCGTTGAGATAGACCGCCGCCAGCACACCAAAGGGCGTGACCAGCAGCGACATGAGCATCACCATCAGCACGGTACCGAAGATTGCCGGCCACACTCCACCTGCGGTATTGCCGTCACGCGGACCCTCGGCGAGAAAACGCCAGACACCGCCGGCCCAGGCAGCCAGCTTCTGCGGCAGCGACATGGCATTGGGCTGCCAAGCGCGCAATATCTCGTCGAGCGGCTGGAGCAGGCGTTGCCCATCGACGCTCTCGAGCACAGCAAACTCGCCGCGCATCGCTTCCTGCAAAGCGCGCACGCGCTCGTTGGCCTCGGCCAGCGCCCGCCGGGCATCGGTATCACCTGGGTTGGCATCGAGTCGCCGAATCAACGGCCTGACCACCTCCCGGCGCAACCGTTCGCGCTCGCTGCGCAACTGCTCCAGCGCCGCCAACCGTGCCTGGAGACTGTCCCAAGCGGCCTGTTGAGGCTCATGATTCGGTGTCACCCCGGCATCTGCCACCGCGATCAGTCGGCCGATGAACTGGCCGTGGCGGCGACGCTCCAACACCACCAGGTCTGGTGGGCGCTCGCTCGCGACGATGGCATCGACCGGCAGCCAGTGCCAGACATGGCCGTCGAGGTCACGGTTGGCGGTGAAATAGAGCCGCTCTCGTCCTTCACCCCGTTCCAGCGGCAGCTCGCGCACCGCCTGGCCAGCCACTACCCGGCCGTCGTCCAGCTCGATCTGCAGCATCGATGCCGGCCAGAAGTGTGCCAGGCCGCGCACGGCGATAAGCAGCAGCAACCCGCCCAGTACCAGCACAGACAGTGCCACGCTGCTGGCGGCGAGCCAGGCCCAGGGCCCCTCCGAGCGGGCCAGGTGGCGCTTGCCGAGCTTCACGCGCACCTCCTCATGGCGAACCGCCGAGCCAGCGGTAGCGACGCCGGAGCCGGCTTCTCACCAGCTCGGCCAGGGTATTGACCAGGAAGGTGAACAGGAACAGCAGCAGCGCCGCCAGCATCAGCAGCAGATAGGCCTCGCTGCCGGGGACGGCCTCGGGCAGCTCGACGGCTATACCTGCCGCCATGGTCCGCATGCCCTCGAAGGGGCTGAGGCTCATCAGGGCGGTGTTGCCGCTGGCCATCAGCACGATCATGGTCTCGCCCACGGCACGGCCGGCGCCGATCATCACCGCGGCGAAGATACCGGGCGCGGCGGCAGGCAGCACCACCCGCCATAGGGTCTGCCAGCGCGTCGCACCCAGCGCGTGCGCGCCCTCTCCTAGTCGGCCCGGCACGCCGGAAAGGGCGTCCTCGGCCAGGGCATAGACGCTCGGCATCACCGCGAAACCCATTGCCAGCCCGACGATCATGGCGTTGCGCGTGGCGTAGTCGAGCCCCAGCTCGGCATCCAGCCAGCCGCGCAGGTCGCCGCCGAACAGCAGCGACTCCAGCTCGGGCGAGAGGAGAAAGGTGAGCGACACCAGCAGGGCCAGCCACGGCACCAGCCACAGCCCGGCCCGGGCCAGCGACAGCCGGCGACGTCCTGCCGAAGGCAGGCGCCGCCATACCGCGGCGGCCAGCAACACGCCCAGCGGCAACACCAGCAGTAGCGCCAGCGAACCCGCCAGGTGGCGCTCCACCCAGGGGGCCAATACCAGGCCGGCAACGAAACCGATCACCACCCCGGGCAGCGCTTCCATCATCTCCAGGGTGGGCTTCACGCGGCTGCGCAAGCGCTGGGACATGAACAGCGCCGAATGGACCGCAGCACCCAGCGCCAGGGGAATGGCAAAGGCCATCGCCCAGAAGGCCGCCTTAAGCGTACCCCAGGCCATGGGCGTCAACGTCATGTGGATTCGCACCGAATCGAGGGCGCCACCCAGCAGCGCCGGCATGACCTCCATCACCAGGAACACACCGATGGCCAGCACCGCCACGATCACCCCGATGCCTCCGGCCGTGATCAGGGCGGTAGCCAGCCGATCGCGCTGCCTGCGCCACAAGGGCCGGGAAGAGGAGGAAACGGGAGAGGGCTCTATCATGATCGGCAGCGTATAACGGCTTGATGACAGTTGGATGACAGCATCACGGCAGCGAACCGTTCAACCCCAGCCGCTCACGCTGGAATTCCAAAGCCGACTCCGACAGCGCCACGAAACCCAGCTCGGTGACCGCCTGCTGGCCCTCGGCCGAGAGGATGAGCTCCAGCAGCGCCCGCTCCGGACCTGCAAGGGTCTCGCCCGGGGGCAGGTTGGCATAGAGGTAGAGTGCCCGACTCAGCGGATAGTCACCCTGGCGAACCTGCTCGGCTTCAGGGAAACTCAGCCGGCCCTCGGCATCTTCCAGGGCCAGGGGCTTGACCCCGGGCGTCAGATGGTTGAGGCCGACATAGCCGATCGCCTCGCGGCTCTCCGTCACCGCCGCCACGATGGCAGCCGAACCGGGGTGCTCGTTGAGACGCCGGCGATATTCGCCTCCGCACAGGGCGCGCTGGCGAAACAGACCATAGCTGCCCGATGCGGGATTGCGGCCATGCAGCTCGATGCGCCCGCCCCGGTCCTCGAAGCCAAGCTGCTCCCAGCGCGTGATCTCGCTTTCGCCGCCACAGCGACGGGTGCGTGAGAAGATGGCATCGACCTCTGCCAGGCGCAGCGATTCCAGCGCATGGTGGCGATGAACGATGACCGCCAGCGCATCCCGGGCCACCTCCACTTCCACCGGCGCATAGCCATGGCGTTGAATGAAGGCCTCACGTTCCTGCTCGCTCATCGGGCGCGACATGGGGCCTAGCCGGGTGGTGCCGGCCGCCAGGGCGGGAGGGGCGCTGGACGAGCCACTGGCCTGCAGTTGCAGGCGGATGCCCGGGTGGCGCTCGCCAAGCTGCTCGCCCCAGCGCAGCATCAGCCCGGCCATGGTGTCGGAGCCGACGATGCCCAGAGTGCCGACCGGCTCGCTCGCAGGGGCCATGGGCATCACGAGCGACAGCACCGCGGCAAGGCAGGCCTGTCGCAGCCTGCGGCCACGACCTTGAGGAAGGGAGATCATGCGGGGCTCCTCGATACGGGGAAACGAGCGGGTCTGACAGGTTGTCGCAGCGCTGGTTAGGGTTGGCCTTGGCGTATAAGATGGCGCACTGAAGCCGCTGCGATGCAATATCGCCACCCACAACAACAAGCCGAGCTTACGACATTCCATGACCGACCTCGACGACGTGCCCGCCCCGCAGGGCCAACTGACCCTCAAGTTACTGGCCAATCGCCAGGATACCAACCTCTACGGTGACATTCCGGGTGGCTGGCTGGTACGCCACATGGACCAGGCCGCCGAGCTGGCCGCGGGCCGTGAAGCGCATGGCCGCACCGCCACCGTGGCCATCGAAACCATGGACTTCCTGTGCCCGGTGCGTGTCGGCTCGATGGTCAACATCTTCACCGCCGTGCGCGAGATCGGCCACAGCTCGATCAAGATCGACGTGGAGGTATGGATCCGCCAGCCCCACGAACGTGAGAGCAGCGAGCTGCACAAGGTTACCGAGGCCCGCTTCGTGATGGTGGCACTCGACGACAAGGGCCGCATCCGCGCCGTTCGCCAGACCGGCTGAGCATACCCTTGAATGCGACGAGGGCGCCGCCTGGCGCCCTCGTCGTGCGGTTGCGTCGAACTATCAGGCGCCGACGTTCTCGCGGGACTTGAGATAGGTGAACTCTCCTACGTCGCTGAACGGCCGCACCAGCTTCTGGAAAGCCAGATAGGATTCGTAGACCTTGGCCGAATCGGGGTCGCTCTCCACCTGCTGCTGGATGACCTGCTGCGAGGACTCGTAGAGGGCCTCCATGACGTCATCGGGGAAGGTGCGCAGCTGCACGCCGTGCTCTTCCACCAGGGTCGCCAGCGCCTGGGCGTTGCGATAGGCGAACTCGCTGATCATCGCCAGGTTGGAGGCACGAGCCGCCTCGGTCACCACTGCCTTGAGATCGTCGGGCAGAGCGTTCCAGGCGTCGAGGTTGACAGTACCTTCCAGCACCGCGGAGGGCTCGTTCCACGGCGAGGTGTAGTAGTAATCCGCCACTTGGTGCAGGCCGAAAGCCATGTCGTTGTAGGGGCCGACCCAGTCGGCGGCGTCGAGCACACCGGTCTGCATCGAGGTGAAGATCTCGCCGCCGGGCATGTTGACGGTGGTTACGCCGATGCCGTTCATGGCTTCACCGGCCAGGCCCGGCAGGCGCAGCTTGAGCCCCTGCATGTCCTGAAGGGAGTTGATCTCCTTCTTGAACCAGCCGGCCATCTGGGCGCCGGTGTTGCCGACGGCGAACGGCTTGAGGTTGTGCTTGCCGTACACCTCGTCCCACAGCTCCTGACCACCGCCGTGATAGAGCCAGGCGTTGGTTTCGGTGGTGTTCATGCCGAAGGGCACGGCAGTGAAGAACTGCGAAGCGGCGACCTTGCCACGCCAGTAGTAAGCGGCGGAGTGGCCCATCTCGGCCGTGCCTGCGGCAACGGCATCGAAGACTTCCATGGCAGGCACCAGTTCGCCGGCGCCATGCACGCGAACGCGCATGCGGCCGTTGGAGAGCTGTTCGATGCGCTGGGCGAACTCATTGGCACCGGTGCCCAAGGCCGGGAAGTTGGTCGGCCAGGAGGTGACCATGTCCCAGGTGATGGTTTCCTGCGCCTTGGCGGTGGAAACGAAAGGCGCGGCGACGACGCCGGCGGCACCGAGGCCGACGGTCTTGATGAAATTGCGGCGTTGCATGGCGAGCATGACTCCGGGTGGTTGTTCTGAGTCGCGTCTAATCAAGCGCGATGTGTCCGTCTGTGAGTATGCTTAATGCCAATTTGGGCAGCAAGGCCGCCTTTTGACGTAGACGTCAACGTACAACTGATACGCTGATTTACGTCGTGAGCGAAGCAGTAAAGCGGCGTATCCCTACAGGGGAGTGAGCTTGGCAAATCCAAGCACCAGCCACTTGTCGCCCTCGCCCTCGAAGCTGACCTGTACCCGGGCACGCGCACCCTCGCCCTCGGCATTGAGGATCACGCCTTCACCGAAGACCGGATGCTGTACCCGCTGGCCGAGGCTCAGGCTGGGCAGGTCGCCACCAGGGTCGACCGTGGTCTGGCGCGATAGCCCCACCGCCGGGCGCATGGCCGTCACCGGCCGTGAGATCTGGCCGCGCAGGCGCACCTCTTCCAGGTGCTCCGCGGGAATTTCGCGCAGGAAGCGCGACGGCCGCTGGAAAGTCTCCTTGCCGTGCAGCCGGCGGATCTCCGAATGCGTCAGGTAGAGCTTGCGCATGGCGCGGGTCAGGCCGACATAGCAGAGTCTGCGCTCCTCTTCGAGGCGACCGGGCTCTTCCAGCGACATCTTGTGCGGGAACAGCCCCTCTTCGACCCCGGCGATGAACACCACCGGGAACTCGAGTCCCTTGGCCGAGTGCAGGGTCATCAGCTGCACGCTGTCTTCGAACTCATCGGCCTCGTGTTCGCCGGCATTGAGGGCCGCCTCGGCAAGGAAGGCTTCCAGTGCCACGACCCCTTCGCCGGCCTCGGGCGGGTCGAAGGACTCGCCCTGGGTGAAGGCCCTGGCGGCATTGATCAGCTCTTCCAGGTTCTCGACCCGGGCCTGGCCCTTCTCGCCCTTCTCGTTACGGTGATGCTCGATCAGGCCGGACACCTCGTTCACATGGGTGATGATCTCGTGCAGCGCCATGCCGGAGGTGTCGTTGTCGAGCCCATCGATGAGATCGGTGAAGGCCTGCAGCGCCGCACCGGCACGCCCTTTCAGCGAACCGTCGGCCAGGCCGTCGTGCAGCGCCTGCCACAGCGACACACCGACGAGGCGAGCGCGCTCGCGCAGTTGCTCCACGGTGCGGGTGCCGATGCCACGGGGCGGCACGTTGACGATGCGCTCGAGCGAAGCGTCATCGTCACGATTGAGCAGCAGCCGCAGATAGGCCAGGGCGTTCTTGATCTCCAGGCGCTCGTAGAAGCGATGGCCACCATAGATCCGATAGGGCATGCCCTGGCGGATCAGAATCTCCTCGAGCACTCGAGACTGGGCGTTGGAGCGGTAGAGAATGGCTACATCACGACGGCGATATCCCTCGTCGACCTTCTCCTTGATGGTGTCGACGATGAAACGCGCCTCGTCGAGGTCATTGAAGCCGGCATATACCGAGATCGGCTCGCCGCGGGCACCGGCCGTCCACAGCTCCTTGCCCATGCGCTCGGCGTTGTGGCTGATCAGCGCATTGGCGGCATCGAGGATGGCGCTGGTGGAGCGGTAGTTCTGCTCCAGCCGCACCGTCTTCGTCTCGGTGAATTCCCGCTCGAAGCGACGGATGTTCTCGATCCGCGCCCCGCGCCAGCCGTAGATCGACTGGTCGTCGTCGCCGACCACTGTCATCGGCGTCTTCATGCCGGTGAGCAGCTTGAGCCAGGCGTACTGCAGGGTATTGGTGTCCTGGAACTCGTCGACCAGCACGTGGGCGAAGCGCTCCTGGTAGTGGGCCAGCAGCGCCGGATTGTCGCGTAGCAGCTCCAGGCTGCGCAGCAGCAGCTCGCCGAAGTCGACCAACCCACCACGCTCACAGGTGAGCTGGTAGCGCTCGTAGAGCTCGACCATCTGGGCCATGTAGGCGTCGCCGTGAACGTCGACCTGATGTGGACGCAGCCCCTCTTCCTTGCAACCTGAGATGAAATACTGCACCTGGCGCGGCGGGAAGCGCTCGTCGTCGACCTGATGCTCCTTGAGCAGGCGCTTGACCAGGCGCAGTTGGTCGTCGGAGTCGATGATCTGGAAATGCTGCGGCAGCCGCGCATCCTGCCAGTGGGTGCGCAGCAGGCGATGAGAGATGGAGTGGAAAGTGCCGACCCAGACGTTGCGCAGCGACAATCCCAGCAGCGCTTCGAGGCGGGTGCGCATCTCGCGCGCCGCCTTGTTGGTGAAGGTCACCGCCAGCACGGCATAGGGCGACAGGCCCTCTGCCTGCATCAGCCAGGCGATGCGATGCACCAGCACCCGGGTCTTGCCCGAGCCGGCGCCGGCCAGCACCAGCATATTGCCCTGGGGCGCGCTTACCGCCTCGCGCTGAGCCGGGTTCAACTGATCGAGAATCGCCGTGACGTCATCCATGGAAGGGGTCTGCCGCTGGAAAATTGATCGCCCAGCTTAGCATATCCGCCCGCCCTATCCTTGGCGCGGGCGCCGCTCACTTCAAGGCTTGCCTTCCTGCTCTGGAAACCTCAACGGCGTCAGGCTCTTCTTCACCGCCTTGAGCTGCTCGGCGAGCCGAGGCCCGCGGGTCTTGGCCACTCCCACGGCGAGCACGTCAACCAGCACCAGATGGGCAATGCGCGAACTCATCGGCGTATAGATCTCGGTGTCCTCGTGCACGTCGATATACAACGGCAGGGAGACCTCCTCGGCCAGCGGCGAGCCGCTGGGGCACAGGCCGATCACCGTGGCACCCGCCTCGCGGGCCAGGCGCACGCTGGCCACCAGGGCGCGGGTGCGGCCGGTCTGGGAGATCGCCACTACGACATCACCCTCCTTGAGCGTCACCGCCGACATGTTCTGCATGTGCGGGTCGGCATAGGCGGCGGTGGATATCTGCAGACGGAAGAACTTGTGCTGGGCGTCGAAGGCCACCGCACCGGAGGCACCGAAGCCGTAGAACTCGACACGATTGGCCATCGCCAGGGCCTGGATCGCCCGGCTCAGGGCCTCATTGTCGAGGCGGTCACGCACCGACAGCAGAGTACCGACGGTGGAATCGAAGATGCTTTGGGAGAACTCGGCGACGGAGTCGTCGTCGTTCATCGAGAACTGGGCGAACTGGCTTCCCGACGCCAGCATCTGCGCCAGCTTGAGCTTGAAGTCCTGAAAACCGTTGCAGCCCAGCGCCCGGCAGAAACGTACCACGGTTGGCTCGCTGACCTTGGCTTCGGTGGCCAGATCGACGATGCGCATGTGGATAACTTCATCGGGATTGCGAAGCACGAAGCGCGCCACTTTCTGCTCGGAGCGGCGGAAGTGCTCCATGCGGCGTCTCATTTCATCGAACAGGGCGCGGCTCACGCTGAACTCCTTGGTAGACGTACGCAGAGGTTCAGTATGCCTGAACCGACTCGCTTGGGGGAATTTCCGTGAAAGCGTGAAATGGCCCACTTCGTCATGAAACTGTCAAGTAGGGTATAGTAAAGATGCTGTGATTTTGATCTTGCTGCACTGAAGAAGATAAGGCACAGAAGAAGAAGGGAGAGTCGATCATGAGTAAGGTCGAACGGGTTACTTCCGTCAAGAACGAACTTCTCGATATCTTCATGAGCATCAACGTCGCCGAACACGAGAAGCGCTCCCGCAGTGCCGCCCAGCGCAACCTGCGTGCCCGGCGCGGCATCGAGCTGCATCAGGAGTTCAAGCAGCTGGAGCGTGATATCGCCGATCTGGTCGACGACGAGAGGCACTGAAACGGCCGCTTGACGCGGCCGTAATGCAAGCGCTCCAAGCCCCGCAACCCGGGGCTTGGAGGCGATCGTCACCCCAGCAGGGAGTGGACGAATACCGCTATCACGCCAAGCGGTGCAACGTAGCGCGCCACCACGTGCCACAGCTGCTCAGTGCCGCCCGCCAGGTTCAATTCGGCCGCCACGCTGCGGCGCTCCAGGCACCATCCAACGAAGATGATTGCTCCGAGCCCGGTCAGCGGCAGCAGGATCTTGCTGGTAAAGGTATCCAGCAGATCGAATACGTTGAGCCCCATCATTACCGGCTCCGGCCAGACGTTGAACGACATCAGCGCCGCGATGCCCAGCAGCCAGACCGCCACACCGCCCGCCAGGGTCGCCACCACACGCGACAGCGGCGTACGCTCTTCGACGAATTCCACTACCGGCTCCAGTAGTGAAATGGCCGAGGTCAGCGCAGCGAAAGTCAGCAGCAGGAAGAACATCAAGCCCAGCAGCATACCGCCGGTCATGTTGCCGAAGGCCAGCGGCAAGGTAACGAAAATCAGTCCCGGGCCTTCACCGGCACTCAGGCCATTGGCGAAGACGATGGGGAAGATCGCCAGACCGGCCAGCAAGGCAATACCGGTATCGAGGATGATCACCGTGCGCGCCGTACCCAGCAGGTTGACGTCCTCGCCCAGGTAGGAACCGTAGGCCATCATGATGCCCATGCCCAGCGACAGGGTGAAAAAGGCCTGGCCCATGGCCGCCAGTACCACGTCCCCGGAAAGTGCACTCCAGTCCGGGCGGAACATGAAGGCCAGCGCCTCACCGAAATGACCGGTGGTCATACCGTAGCCCACCAGTATCAGCATCAGCACTACCAGCGCCGGCATCATGGTGCGTACCGCACCTTCCAGCCCCTTGGTCACGCCGCGCGCCACGATCCACACCACCAGTGCCATGAACGCCGTGTGCCACAGCAGCAGCAGGCCGGGGCTGCCCAGCAGACCGGTGAAGATGGCGCCGACGCCATCGGCGTCCTGCCCAGTGAAGGCCCCGGTGACCGAGCCCAGGGTGTAGGAGAGCGACCAGCCGCCGATCACGCTATAGAAGGAAAGAATCAGGAAGGCAGCCAATACCCCGCTGGCACCTACCAGCGCCCAGGCCTTGGGCTGGCTGTTCTTGCCGGCCAGCTCGGCCATGGCATTGATAGGATTCTTCTGGCCACGTCGACCGATCAACCACTCGGCAACCAGCACGGGCAGGCCTACCACCGCCACGCAGGCGAGGTAAACGAGTACGAAGGCGGCGCCACCGTTGTCTCCCACCATGTAGGAGAAGCGCCAAATATTGCCTAGCCCCACGGCCGAACCGGCAGCCGCGAGCACGAAGGTCATCTTCGATGACCACTGCGCATGGACGAGTTTAGACATGGTTCACCTATTGTTGTGTATCTGGTTGTTGATCTGTCTCAAGCGCAAAAACACAGAAGATAGGAAGGTTTTTCGCTCGAATGTCGGCAAATCTATCCGATCATACGCTCGAAGGCCAGCAGCGATGGGGAGTCAGAAGAGACTCGTTTGACGCTCCCCGGCAAAGTCGCCCAGCGGCTGCAGGCCGACGTCATCGGAAAATGCCTGGTAGAGCCGCCTGGCCAGCTGCGGGGCGTGACGGTTGTTGGCAGTATGCACAAACAAAAAAGGGGTTTTCCCCTGTTTTATCCACAGGCTGATCTGATTTACCCAGGGCTGGAAGTAATTCCAGTTGATCGACTCATCGAGATGCCCAATGAAGCGAATCAGCGGTTGCTCTCCCGTGGAAAGCACGTGTAATGGGCATCTTGGCTTTTCACTCTGGGCGTGGGCCAGCGCCGGACTGCCCTCCGCCGGCGTCGAGAACAGGGCGCGGACGTCCAGCATGGCACGATTGGCGCCGTGAGTTATCAACAGGCGGTTCAAGGCAACTTCGGCCGACCCCTTGTGGAAAAACTCGGGATGGCGAACCTCAACGGCACAGGGAATCCCAGCCGGCCAGCGGGCGAGCAACGCCTCGAGCCGAGGCAGTTCGGCGTAACCGAAATCTCGCGGCAACTGGACGAGAAGCGGCCCCAGGCGATCGTGCAGCGGCGCCAAGGCTTCGAGAAAGGCATCGAAATCCGCCGCCACGTCCTGGAGTCGCCGCTCATGAGTCAGTGTCGCCGGAAGCTTGAAGCAGAAGCGGAAGTGAGCAGGAACCTGGCACGACCAGCCTGCCACCGTCTCCGGCCTGGGCGCACCACTGTAGAAGGTCGTGTTGCCCTCCACCGCAGAGAAAACCCGGGCGTAGTCGGCCAGCCAGCCCTGCTGGCCCGCATAAGGCGGGTAAAGGGAGCCACACCACTCGGGATTGGCCCACATGGGCAAACCCAGATACAGTCTGGACAACCTTGTCATACTCCTGTAACAAAAATAATCGGAAACGACGCCAGACGAGTGGCAGCATGAGCTGCCTCGCCCCACGCTGCACAAGGAAGAGGCGCCTCTGCTGCGCCCCGACGCCAATGGAAACGACGCTCAATCTTGCTCTGTTCGCCCAGATGAACGCTGCGCCCGACAGCGACCCACGCCTGTTGCTGCTGGCAGAGGTCTTCGCCGTCTACCTGATCTGGCTGGTGCCGGCCCTGCTGGTCATTGGCTGGCTTCGCGGTAGCGACCGATTGAAACGCCCCCTTCTCGAGGCTTTCGTAGCCACCCTGCTGGCCCTGACGGCGAGTTGGCTAATCGGACATCTGTGGCCCAGCCCGCGGCCGTTCATGATCCCCGTTGGGCAAACCTTCCTGGAGCATGCCCCGACCCCGGCCTTCCCCAGCAACCATGCCACGATCATGCTGACCATGGCCTTCAGCCTGCTGCTGCATGCCGGAACCCGACGCATCGGGCGCTACCTGCTGCTGCTGGCGGTGCCGGTGGCCTGGGCACGGGTCTTTCTCGGCGTGCACTTTCCTCAGGACATGCTCGGTGCATTGCTGCTGGCCGCGAGCATGGCCACGCTGGTCGGCGCCAGCCGCACCTGGCTGATCCTGCCGTTCTACCATCATGTGGCCATGCGGCTCTATCGCCTGCTGTTCGCCCCGCTGATTCGCCGTGGCTGGGTGGAGCGCTGAGCGCACTCCACCCGTTGCCATAGCAGGGTTGCCGAAAGGTAACTCAGAACTGCTCCAGCAGCCACTCTGCGGGTTTGCCGTTCATCAGCAGCTGGCCGTCCAGCAGTTGCAGCGTCAAGGTGTAGCGGCCGTCCTCTTCACGACGTACGACACCAAGCTCGAGCATCGGCTCCACGCTGCCGGCCACTACGTCCTTGGCCATCGCATCGAGTTCGTTGCCCGAAAGCATTCCGTTGTACTGCTGACGCAGCGTCTCGCGAGCCACCCTGTGCAGCAACATGGCGGAAGCATCCACGTTCAGATCCAGCCGATTCTGCGGATCGAGCAGGAGGCTGGCATCCAAACCGCCAAGGTCCCGCAGCAGCATGTCGGCTTCCAGCCCCAGTTCGACACCCGCATCGCCCATGCTGAACGACGCCGGCTTGATGGTGACGACGGAACGGTCCGCCATCAGTGCTTCCCCGGCGTGCTCCATGCGCTCGAAGATGGGCATCAAGGCATCGGGGTCGTCCAGTTGGAAGCTGCCGATGGCTTCGTAGATCAGGCTCCACAGCGTGTCGTACTCGGTTCGCGACAGTTGCCCGTAGCTCGATTCGACATGAAACGCGATCGGTTCCTCCACGCCCTGGATTCGCAGGTCGTTGGCCGACCACAACTGTGCGACCTGGAAGTGCGCCTCGGATTCCGGCTCGAGACCCAGGCGGAAGTTGGCGCTCTGCGCCGTAAAGCCCGGCGAATGCTGCTCGCGTACCGTCAACCCATCGAGGCTGATGGCCAGTTGGCCATACCAGCTGTTGCCACCCTGGCGGGATGCCGCGATATCGGCCCCTAAGCCATCCATCGTCAGGTAGAGATCGGACGCTTCGGATTCGACGCCCCGCATCGCGAAATGCGCAGTGAAGTCTTCGAAACGCCCCTGATCGTCGAACAGGAGCTTGATCTCGACGTTCTGCCCCTCGATACGGGAATCGCTCACCTGATCCAGGTCGCGGCTCTCCGTCTGCATGGGCGCATCGTCCGAGTGGAAGGAGATCTCACGCAGTTTGCCCTGCGGGAAGGATGCCGTGAAGTTGGTCGTGGAACCCTCGAAGATGTGGATGGCGGAAGGCTCCTCCAGCCGGGCCTGCCCCAGGCGATTGGTGCCTTTATACTCACCGCTGGCCGGGTCGTAGCGGAATTCACCGCCCAGGTAATCGGCTTCGTAGCGGATATCCAGGCCAGCATCGCTGAGCAACGGTCCCGCAACCAGCACCATCTCCATGGGCGCCCATTCGCCCTGTACCACCTGGTCGAAACCGACCCTGGCATCATAGCGAGACAAGGCCGCCTCTTCTTCCAGTTGGATCACTTGCTCGAACAACCAACCCGATGCCTCGGCCCGCCCCTCGAGCTTGGCCAGAGCACCAACGAAGGGGCCGTGGGTAACCCGATCGCTGACGTAAACCCTAAGCGGCTCCCCGCCGAACTCCAGCCCCATGCTGGTAGAGAGGAGTTGTTCGTATGCCTGGGCAAACTCCGGCTCGAGAATGAGTTCATAACTGGCGCGCGCCTCGAACCAGTCACGCTCATACTGCAGGTTCTCTACCTGGATATAGCCAAGGCTCTGTAACTGCTGTAGATATTCGGCGTAATGCTGCTCGATCTGGCGCCCCAGCCAGTAGGGGGCTCCCAAGCCTACAATGACCGCCAAACCTGCGATGACGACTACGGTGCGCTTCAGGAAACTTCCCTTACGATTCTGTCCTTTCCCCACGACGATGTCCTTTTCTCGTTCTTCGTTTAATTGAAATTAGGCAGCAATAAGCCACGCTTATTGCTGCCGGACTTCAAAAACGAAGTTTAACGACAAGAAACGAGAAAAGTAAGATTACTCACTCTAGTTCATTCTACCGTCACCGACTTGGCCAGATTGCGCGGCTGGTCGACATCGGTGCCCTTGAGTACGGCCACGTGATAGCTCAACAGCTGCAGCGGCACGGTATACAGGATCGGAGCCAGAGCATCGTGCACGTGGGGCAGATGCAGCACCCGGACGCCCTCCTCCTCCGCAATGCCGACCCGCTCGTCGGCGAACACGAACAGCTCGCCGCCCCGCGCCCGCACTTCCTGCAGGTTCGATTTCAGCTTGTCGAGCAGCTCATCGTTGGGCGCCACCGAAACCACCGGCATCTCGCTGTCGACCAGGGCCAACGGGCCGTGCTTGAGCTCACCTGCCGGATATGCCTCGGCGTGGATATAGGAGATCTCCTTGAGCTTGAGAGCTCCCTCCAGGGCAATGGGGAAGTGCGCACCGCGCCCGAGGAACAGCGCATGATGCTTCTCGGCAAACGCCATCGACAGCGCCTCGATGTCGCCGTCCAGCTCCAGTACACGGCTCACCAGCCGCGGCAGCGCACGCAGCCCGGCCACCACTTCGGCCTGGGTCTCGGCGTCGAGCCCCTTGACCCGCCCCATGGCCAGGGTCAGCAGCATCAGCGCGGTAAGCTGGGTGGTGAAGGCCTTGGTGGAAGCGACACCGATCTCGGGGCCGGCCTGGGTCATCAGGGTCAGGTCCGATTCCCGCACCAGCGAGCTACCCGGCACGTTGCAGATCGCCAGGCTGCCGAGATAGCCCTGTTCACGGGCAAAACGCAGTGCCGCCAGGGTATCGGCGGTCTCGCCGGACTGTGACAGGGTGACGAACAGGGTGTCGTCAGGTACCACCACGGTGCGATAGCGATACTCCGAGGCCACCTCCACCTGCACGGGTATCCCGGCATAGCGCTCGAGCCAATAGCGTGCCACCAGACCGGCGTGGTAGCTGGTACCACAGGCGACGATATGCACCTGCTTGACCCGTTCGAAAAGCGCCTCGGCGTCAGGACCGAAACACTCGGCCGGCACCGAGCGCTCGCCCAACCGCCCTTCCAGGGCCGCCGCGATCACCGCCGGCTGTTCGAAGATCTCCTTCTGCATGAAGTGGCGATACTCACCCTTGCTGGCGGCGCCGTCGCCATGCTCGAAGGTCTGTACCGGGCGCTGTACGGCCTGCCCCTGGGCGTCGAAGATCTCGATACGAGCGCCAGTGGCGAGACGCACCACATCGCCTTCCTGAAGGTAGATGAAACGATCGGTAACCTGCAGCAGCGCCAGCGGGTCAGAGCCAAGGAAGGCCTCGTCGATGCCTACGCCCACTACCAGTGGGCTGCCCTTGCGCGCTCCGACGATGACGTTTGGCTCGTCGGCGTGCACCACGGCCAGCGCGTAAGCGCCCTCGAGGCGTGCCAGCCCCCGCTGCACGGCGGCCAGCAGGCCATCGCCGTGCTGATACTCGCGCTCCAGCAGGTGGGCCACCACCTCGGTGTCGGTCTGTGAGGAGAAGGCATAGCCAGCCGCCTGCAGTTCACGGCGCAGCGGCTCGTGATTCTCGATGATACCGTTGTGCACCACCGCCAGCCGGTCGCCCGACTGATGCGGGTGGGCATTCTCCTCGCTGGGCTTGCCATGGGTGGCCCAGCGAGTGTGGGCAATGCCACAGCGGCCCGGCAAGGCGGCTTGCTCGAGCATCGCCTCGAGAGCGGCCACCTTGCCCAGCGCCCGGCGCCGATGCAGCTCACCGGAGCTGGCCAGCACGGCCATGCCGGCCGAGTCATAGCCGCGATATTCCAGCCGCCTCAGTCCTTCGAGCAGGATGCCTTCCACGTTGCGCTCGGCAACGGCACCGACAATTCCACACATGACGATTCCTCGCGCTTGCTTCAGTCTCGGGTCTTCTTGGCCGGCCGCACCCAGTCGGTCTTGCCGATCTGGCGACCACGGGAAACGGCCAGGGCGTTATCGGGTACGTCCTTGCTGATGGTCGAACCGGCGCCGACCGTGGCACCGCGACCGACGCTGACCGGCGCCACCAGGGCAGTGTTGGAACCGATGAAGGCCTCGTCACCGATATCGGTGTGGTGCTTGTTGGCCCCGTCGTAGTTGCAGGTGATGGTACCCGCCCCGACGTTGACGTCACGCCCCAAGCGCGCATCCCCCACGTAGCTCAGGTGGTTGATCTTGCTGCCCTCGCCCACCTCGACGTTCTTGGTCTCGACGAAGTTGCCCACCTTCGCACCCACCGCCAGACGAGTACCGGGGCGCAGCCTGGCAAAGGGGCCGATGCGGTTGCGCCCGGCCGCCACGGCCCCCTCGATCACGCTGTGGGGCTCGATGACGGTCTCGGCGCCGATATGGCTGTCACGTATGACACAGTGGGGCCCGATACGCACGCCCTCTCCCAGCTCGACGTCGCCTTCGAACACGCAGCCGATGTCGATCTCGACGTCGTGCCCGCAGCTCAAGCGACCGCGCACGTCGATGCGTGACGGATCGAGCAGCGCTACGCCCTCGGCCATGAGCCGATCGGCAATGTGCCGTTGATGAGCGCGCTCGAGACGAGCCATCTGCAGCCGGTTGTTGACCCCTTCGACTTCCAGCGGATCGGCGGGCTGGGCGGTGGCGATGGCGACCCCCTCGGCGGCGGCCATGGCGATGACGTCGGTCAGGTAGTACTCGCCCTGGGCGTTGTCGGCAGAGAGCTGCGGCAACCAGCGCTTCAGTTGGGATGCGGTCATGGCCATGATGCCGGTATTGCATTCACGGATCGACAGCTCATTCTCGCTGGCATCCTTCTGCTCGACGATGGCCACCGCCTGGCCGTCAGCGTTGCGCAGAATCCGTCCGTAGCCGGTCGGATCATCCAGGGTCACGGTGAGCAGCCCCATGCGCGACTCGCCCACCTCTTCCAGCAAGGCCGCCAGGGTCTCACGCCGGATCAGCGGTACGTCGCCGTACAGCACCAGCACCTTGCCGTCGCCCAAACCATCCAGCGACTGGGCCACCGCGTGGCCGGTACCCTTCTGTTCGGCTTGCAGCGCAAAGCGTACCGGGTAGCCGCCGAGCGCCTCGCGTACCCGCTCGGCACCATGGCCGACCACCACGTGCAGGCGATCTGCCTCGAGTTCTCGGGCGGTATCGAGCACATGGCACACCATCGGTTTGCCGGCCAGACGATGCAGCACCTTGGGCAGGGTCGAACGCATCCGCGTACCCTGCCCGGCTGCGAGAATCACCACATCCAGGGTCATCGAAGACTCCTTGTCCATTCGATTGGCTCCAGTTCATCGGGGGCCCGGCGACCCGACCCTCTGCTGTTTGCAGAGGGCGGTCGCACCGTTCTCAACGCGGTGGCTTCAACGCACTTCCAGGCCCATCTCATCGCTCAGTTCCCTGCCGAGGTAGTCGGCGAAAGCGGGGCTCGCCAAGCTGTTCCAACTTTCGTTCTCACGCACCAGCAACAGCACCTTGAGGCCTTGCTCGCGAGCCAGTGCCAGGCCTTGCTCCTCGCCCATCACCATCATCGCCGTGGCCCAGGCGTCGGCCCAGGCATTGGAGGGATGCGCTACTGTCGCCGACGCCACATGATGCTCGATGGGATAACCGGTACGCGGGTCGATGGTATGCGAGAAGCGTTGCCCATTCTCTTCGAAATAGTTTCGGTAATCGCCTGAGGTCGCTACCGTGATGTCGTGCAGCGGCACGATATGAGTGGCTTCCTGGCGGTCGTCGAGTGGCGCTTCGACGCCGATGCGCCAAGGTTCGCCTTCGCCATCACGATAGCCGCGCGTGGCGAGATCGCCGCCCAGGTTGACCAAGTAGTGTTCGATGGACTGACCATCCAGATAGGCGGCAACCCGGTCGGTGGCGTGCCCCTTGGCCACGCCACCGAGGTCGACGAACACGTCACGCAGCCGACGCGCCTGCATCCCGTTCTCGTCGATCTCGACGCTGTGGGGACCGACCTCGTCCAGGCGCGCCTGCAGGGTTTCGGCATCGGGCACCTCGCGCGGGCGTGCCTCGGAGCCGAAGCTCCACAGGTTGACCAGTCCACCGATGGTCACGTCGAAGGCGCCGCCGCTTGCTTCGGACACCGACTGGCTGATGGCCAGCACCTCGATCAATTCGTTTGAGAGTGGTTGCCACTCCTCGAGCGGCGCCTGGTTGAAGGCCATCAGCTCCGAGTCGTCGCGATAGATCGACATGGCGGCGTCCACCTGCTCGAGCACTTCGAGCAGCCCTTCCTCCAGTTCCCGCGCTTGGCCCTGGGTCAGGCTATCGGCAATGGTCACCTGGTAGAAAGAGCCGAAGATGCCCCCCTCCAGGCGAACCGGTGACTCCAGCGGGCGCTCATTCTCGGAGCAACCGGTGAGCAGTAATCCCAGGCACAGCGTACAGGCCACCACAGGACGCAGGACAGAGTTCATGGTAACAGGACTCCTCGATAGAGTGATGCGTGGCTACCAGAAGATCCACAGCAGCCATAGTCCGAGCACGATGCGATAGACAACGAAAGGCTGCATGCCGATCCGTTTGATGAAGGCAATGAAGTAGTGGATGCAGAGATAGGCGCTCAGCCCCGACAAGAGCACGCCAATCGCCATCGCCTGCCAATCGATGTCGCGTGGCATCTGCACCAGCCCGACGATTTCCAGGCCCGAGGCCAAGGCCGTCACCGGGATCGACAGCAGGAACGAAAAGCGCGCCGCTCCCTCGCGACTCATGCCCAGCAGCAGCGCTGCGGTAATGGTGATACCGGAACGCGACGTGCCGGGTATCAGCGCCAGCACCTGCGCCAGGCCAATCAGCAGTGCATCGCGCAGGGTAAGTTGATACTCGTTTCGCCCCGAGCGCTTGTGCCAGTCGGCATAGCCCAGCAGAAGGCCAAAGGCGATGAGGGAAAAGCCGATCAGCAGCGGCGAGCGCATGCTGATTTCGATGATGTCGTGAAAGGCAAAACCGACCGCGCAGACCGGAATCGTCGCCAGCAGCACCCACCAGGCCAGTCGGGCATTCGGATCGTCGGTTCCCTGGCGCAGGGTACGCGTCCGCAGAGACATTACCCAACTCGCTCCCATGCGCTGCAAGTCGTGGCGAAAGTAGAGTACCACCGCCATCAGACTGCCCAGGTGCATCGCCACGTCGAAGACCAGCCCCTGGTCGTTCCACTCGGTCAGCACGGGCACCAGAATCAAGTGGGCCGAACTCGATATGGGCAGGAATTCGGTCAGGCCCTGGACCACTGATAGCACGACGACCTGAAGCCAATCCATATGGCGCTCTCCTGGTGACAAGGACATGCGCAGCCTGGCAGCAAACGCACGGCAGGACGCGAAGAGGATACACGGACCCTGGGCGCTTGTCCGCCGCGTCTCGTTACAATTCCGTTCGACGGTGCATGTGTTGCGTATTGCCGACACCAGGCTGGGTCAGGCACGTCGAGGGGAGGATTGTCTTTCCACCGCCGTGCTGGGCTTGCCGGTCTAGCGCTTCAACTGTCGCGGCGGGAGTGCGAGAATGAAAGAGAATCGTTCGCCTCTCGCCGACCCAGTGAGGCGTTCTGGTAGGTCTGCCCCAACGCAAGGACGAAATGGAGCCATTGCAGCATGATCGCTACACCCGACCTGGCCGTGAACAACCGCGATGCCAAGCGCGCCACCTACGTGGCGGCCTGGCTGGACGGGTTGCTGGGCTGTGCCAAGGTCGTGGTGGGCACGCTGGTCGGGTCGGCAGCCCTGGTGGCCGACGGCATCCACTCCTTCTCCGACCTGGTCACGGACGGCTTCGTGCTGGCGGCAACCCACT
Organism: Halomonas sp. A29; assembly: GCF_046723295.1. Lineage (NCBI taxonomy): Bacteria > Pseudomonadati > Pseudomonadota > Gammaproteobacteria > Oceanospirillales > Halomonadaceae > Halomonas > Halomonas sp. A29. Next base: position 215,453 of record NZ_JAXQPR010000006.1, on the reverse strand, counting down.
ATGGTCGTCAGGCGCCAGATCAGGATCACCACTACGGTCATGGACGTATCGAGACGCTGGCCACCCTGCTGCTCGGCAGCGTGCTGATCTTCGTTGCCGGTGCCATCGCCTGGTCGAGCCTGCAACGCTTGTTTGCCGGTACCCAGATCGCCGCTCCGGGTGTCTGGGCCATGCTGCTTGCCGTGGTCGCCCTGCTCGCCAAGGAGGCGCTGTTCCACTACACCATGCGGATTGCCAGGCGCGTGAAGTCGAAGCTGCTCGAAGCGAATGCCTGGCATTCGCGCTCCGACGTGCTCTCCACCGCCGTGGTACTGGTTGCTTTGATGGGTGCCCAGTTCGGCATCGGCTGGCTCGATGCCGTGGCCGCAGTGATCGTCGGCCTGCTGGTGGGCAAGGTAGGCTGGGACCTGCTGTGGGAATCGGCGCGCGAGCTGGTCGACACCGCCCTGCCCGCCGATGCCCAGCAGCAGATGCACGAAGTGGCCTGCACCGTGCCAGGCGTCGAGAGCGTCCACGACCTGCGCACTCGTCAATCCGCAGGCTGGGCCATGGTGGATCTACACATCGTGGTGGGCCCCATGGTCAGCGTGTCGGAAGCCCACGAGATCGGCAACGAAGTGAGCCGGCGTCTACGCGGCTCCTTCCCGGCGCTTACCGACGTAACCTTCCATATCGACCCCGAGGACGACGCCGGTGAGGGCGACCCAAGCCGCTTCCCGGGGCTTCCCCTGCGCCCGGAAGTGGTCGCCGCGCTCGATGCACGCTGGAACCATCATCCGGTATGGCGCAACCTGACCGATCTGCAGCTGCATTACCTCGACGGCAAGGTTTCCGTGTCGCTGATCATTTCCGACACGATCCATCAGCCACCCCAATGCCTGGCCAGCCAGTTGAAGGCTCAGGCCGGAGATATCGAGTGGCTGGGCCATGTCGAGGTGCTGTTCGTGACCCGCGCTGCCAGCGCAATGCGCTAGTCCGCAGGCCCAGCGCTAACGACTTCCGACCTGACTTCAGACTTGCAACAAGACCATTACCATCAGCCAGCTTGCCAGCAGCATCGGCAATGACCAGCGATGGAAGTCCCGCCATAGCCCTTTCTCACGGCAAAGCCGCAGAGCAATGATGTTCGCCATCGAGCCAATAGCCAGGCCGAACCCGCCCACGCTGACGCCCCAGGCCAGACGTCGCCAATCATCACTGAAGCCCTCCAGCAGAATGGCGGCCGGGACGTTGGATATGCCTTGGGACAGCACCGCTCCCGCTGTCAGTATCCCGCCGGGCCAGGTAACGAGATGTTCGACGAGGCTTACCATCGGATCGAGCATGGCGGCAAGACCAAGCACAATGAACATCAGCACGAAGACCAGCAGCAGCAGCCAGTCCACGTAGCGCACCACACGGGGTTCGAACAGCAGGTAGAGCCCAACGATCGCCACGGCGCCTGGCAGCGCCAGCCCGCTGTCGATCAGCGTCAGCAGGGGTAGGTAGAGAAACAGCGACACCCCAGCCAGACCAGGCTTCAGTGTCGGTAGCGAACCGGTCGGCACCACTCTGATGGTATGGGCAGGAAAAGCCAGCGGGATCGCTGCCAGCACCATCACCATCAGGCCCAATGCCAAGGGTGCCATGGCGCCGAAGAAGGTCAGGAAGCCGACCTCCGCGTTCTGCCACAGGAATAGGTTCTGGGGGTTGCCAATGGGGCTGATCGCCGAGCCGGCATTCACCGCCAGCGCTTCGAACACGACCAATCGACCGATCGGTAGCGTGGCGACCAGGCGCAATCCCAAGGTCAGCGGCACCACGATGAATAGCGCCACGTCGTTGGTCACCACCGCCGAGAGAACAGCCGCCAGCAGCACGAGTGACAGCGCCAGTTGGCGCTCACTGCCAACCAATGCCACCAGGCGACGGCCGGCCCGGGTAAGGACACCACTATCCTCGAGACCGCGGGACAGGACCATCAGCCCCGCAAGCGCCGCCAGCGTGTCCCAGTGCACCAGCCGATGCAGGCTTCCAACCTGTTCGGGCAAGGCCAGCAACAGCGGCGGCAGGGCCACCAGCAACATCAGCAGCAGCGCGTCCTGGCGTAGCCTCAGCAACATCACTCGCAGCACGATTGCCCCACTTCACCGGCCCGGGGGCTTGAGACGAAGGACCTCGCTCACAGCCCCGTCAACACCGCTGTGGCAATGGTGAAGTAGATCACCACACCACTGGCATCGATCAGGGTGGTCACCAGCGGCGCCGAGGCCGTGGCCGGGTCCCAGCCCACGCGGTTGAGAAGGAACGGTAGGCACATCCCGAGCAGGCTACCGAACAACACGATGGTGACCATGCTGGCCGCTACCACCATGGCCACCGCCTCACCGCCGCGCATTACACCGATGGGAGCCACCGCCAGGGCCATGGTCAGACCCAGCGCGCCGGCCACCAGCAGTTCGCGCCCGAGCAGCTTGCCCCAGTCCTTGACGCCGACGTCGCCAGTGGCCATACCGCGCACCGTCAAGGTGGCGGCCTGGGCGCCGGCATTGCCACCGCTGCCGATCAGCAGCGGCAGGAAAAACACCAGCACCACCTGAGCGGCAATGGTGTCCTCGAAGTAGGCGATGCCGGCACCGGAAAAGAGGTTGGCGAATACCAGCAGTACCAACCAGGTAACCCGCTTGCGATAGAGGCTCCAGATCGGCACCCGGCTGACACCATCCTCCAGCTGGCCGATGGACATCCCCTTGTGGAAGTCCTCGGTGGCCTCCTCCTCGGCCACGTCCATGGCATCGTCGTGGGTGACGATACCGACCAGGCGCTCGTCGTGATCGATAACCGGTACGGCCAGCATGTCGTAGCGGGCCACCAGACGTGCCACCTCCTCCTGCTCCTCGTCCACCGGCACGCTGATCACGTCCTTGATCATCAGGTCATCGACCTGGGCACCGGGACGCGCCACCATCAGCTGACGCAGTGACAGGGTGCCAGTCAGTTTGCCTTCCGGCTCGACGATATACAGCTGGTAGACCGTCTCGGCGTCGGGGGCGGTCTGGCGCACTCGCATCATCGCCTGGGAAACGGTCATGCCGCTAGGGATGGCGACATAGTCCGAGGTCATGATCGCCCCGGCGGTGCCCTCCTCATAGCTGGCCAGACGCTTGAGATCCTCACGCTCCTGGCGTGCCATGCGCCTCAACAGCACTTCCTTGCGATCCTCACCGAGCAGGTTGAACAGGTCGGCACGCTCATCCGAACCCATCTCCTCCAGCACCGAGAGCAACACCTCGTCGGACATGGCTTCGGCAATCTCGACCTGAACCTCGCCTGGAAGGTAACCCAGGACGTTGGCACGGCGCTCCAGCGGCAGGCAGTCGAGCAGTTTCAGTACGGTAGGAAGATCCCCGTCGTCCTCGGCCATCTCTTCGAGTATCTCGGAGAGATCGGCAGCACGTAGTTCGGGCAGCCATTGGTCGAGGCGTTCGCGATCATCCTGCTCGGCGGCGAGGATCAGGGTTTCCTTGTGTTCCTGCAGCTGTTCGCTCAACGACATGGCGTTCTCCTGAAACCCTTACGCAAGTGGGGAGGAAACCCTGCGTGGCAGGCATGAGTTTGGGCTCGGACTCCCGGTACCAGTGGCCTCATGATAACAGAGACGAAAAAGCCCCTCGAACAGTGTTCGAGGGGCGCAGCCCGGTCTTGCAACCGTAAGCCGGATTAGCCTTTGCCGGCCTTCTTTCGTAGCTGCTGAATGGTGCGCAGCTGGGCCACGGCCTCAGCGAGTTCGGCGGCGGCGCGGGTATAATCCAGCTCCGCCGACTTGTCGTTGAACGCCTTCAGCGCATGCTGTCGGGCTTCCTCGGCAGCGGCCTCATCGAGGTCACCGGCACGGGAGGCTGCATCGGCCAGCACGGTGACCACGTCCGGCTGCACTTCCAGGAAGCCGCCGGAGACGTAGAAGTTCTCTTCCCGTCCGCCATCGTGGATCACGCGGATCGGCCCCGGCTGCAGCTCGGTCAGCAGCGGCGCGTGCCCGGGCAGGATGCCCAGGTCGCCCATGATGCCCGCTGCCACGACCTGTTCGACTTCACCGGAGAAGATCGAGGCCTCTGCGCTGACTATGTTGCATGTGAAGCTGTTCGCCATAGCGAAGTCCCCTTGGTGGACGGCCTTACTTCATCTGGTTGGCTTTCTCGACGGCCTCGTCGATGCTACCCACCATGTAGAAGGCCTGCTCCGGCAGGTTGTCGTATTCGCCATCGAGGATGCCCTGGAAACCGCGGATGGTCTCCTTCAGCGACACGTACTTGCCCGGAGAGCCGGTGAACACCTCGGCGACGAAGAACGGCTGCGACAGGAAGCGCTGGATCTTACGCGCACGGGCCACGGTCTGCTTGTCCTCGTCGGACAGCTCGTCCATGCCCAGGATCGCGATGATATCCTTGAGCTCCTTGTAACGCTGCAGCACCCCCTGCACACGGCGGGCGGTGTCGTAGTGCTCCTCGCCGACGACCAGCGGGTCGAGCTGACGCGAAGTGGAGTCCAGCGGATCGATGGCCGGATAGATACCCAGTTCGGCGATCGAGCGCGCCAGTACCACGGTGGCGTCCAGGTGGGCGAAGGTGGTGGCCGGCGACGGGTCGGTCAGGTCGTCCGCAGGCACGTAGACGGCCTGTACGGAGGTGATCGAGCCTACCTTGGTGGAGGTGATACGCTCCTGCAGGACGCCCATCTCGGCAGCCAGGGTCGGCTGGTAACCCACCGCGGAGGGCATACGACCCAGCAGTGCGGACACCTCGGTACCGGCCAGGGTGTAACGGTAGATGTTGTCGACGAACAGCAGTACGTCGCGGCCTTCATCGCGGAACTTCTCGGCGATGGTCAGGCCGGTCAGGGCCACGCGCAGACGGTTGCCCGGCGGCTCGTTCATCTGACCGTATACCAGCGATACCTTGTCGATAACGTTCGACTCGGTCATCTCGTGGTAGAAGTCGTTACCTTCACGGGTCCGCTCACCCACACCGGCGAACACAGAGTAGCCGCTGTGCTCGATGGCAATGTTGCGGATCAGTTCCATCATGTTGACGGTCTTGCCTACGCCGGCGCCGCCGAACAGGCCGACCTTGCCGCCCTTGGCGAACGGGCAGACCAGGTCGATCACCTTGATGCCGGTCTCGAGCAGCTCGTTGGAAGCCGCCTGCTCGGCATAGGTCGGTGCCGGGCGGTGAATGGGCATACGCTCCTGTTCACCGATATCGCCGGCCTCGTCGATCGGCCGACCCAGCACGTCCATGATGCGACCCAGCGTCTCCTTGCCCACCGGCACGGAGATCGGCGCCCCTGTGCTGGTGACTTCCAGACCACGCTTCAGGCCCTCGGTGGAGCCCATGGCGATGGTACGCACCACGCCGTCGCCCAGCTGCTGCTGGACTTCGAGCACGGTCTCGGAGTCGGCGACGTTGAGCGCGTCGTAGACCTTGGGAACCGAGTCCCGCGGAAACTCGACGTCAATCACCGCGCCGATGATTTGTACGATACGTCCGCTCATCTTGCGATCCTCTCAAATACCTGCAAATGAAACCTGTGTGCCGGGAGAGCCCCAGGCTCTCCCCGGGCGCTATACGGCGGCGGCACCGCCGACGATCTCGGAAATTTCCTGGGTGATGGCGGCCTGGCGGGCCTTGTTGTACACCATCTCCAGATCGTCGATCAGGCCGCCGGCGTTGTCGGTGGCGTTCTTCATGGCGATCATTCGGGCCGCCTGTTCGCAGGCCCCGTTCTCGACCACCGCCTGATACACCTGGGATTCGATGAAACGAACCAGCAGGCTATCCAACAGCGCCTTGGCATCCGGCTCATACAGGTAGTCCCAGCTACCGGGACGCTTGTTGTCCTCGTCATCCGCACCGGCCCCCATGTCGGGGGAGAGCGGCAACAGCTGGCGAACCACCGGTCTCTGCGTCATGGTGTTGACGAACTCGTTGTACACCACGTACAGGCGATCCAGACGACCCTCGTCGTAGGCATCCAGCATCACCTTGACGATGCCGATCAACGCCTCGACCTCGGGCGCTTCGCCCAGGCCGCTCTTGGCTGCCACCAGGTTGCCGCCGTAGTTGCGGAAGAAGCCGCCAGCCTTGCTGCCCAAGGCGCAGAAATCGAGCTCTGCGCCCTCGTTGCGCCATGCCACGGCGTCCTTGATCACGGCCTTGAACAGGTTCACGTTCAAGCCGCCGCACAGACCGCGATCGGTGGAAACCACGATGTAACCGACCCGCTTCACCTCGTCGCGCTCGACCATGTAGTCGTGCTTGTACTCGGGATTGGCGTCGGCCAAGTGGCTGGCCACGTTGCGGATCTGCCGGGCATAAGGCTGACTGGCCCTCATCAGATCTTGCGCTTTACGCATCTTCGACGCAGCGACCATTTCCATGGCGCTGGTGATCTTCTGCGTATTCTTGATGCTCCCGATCTGGGTGCGTATCTCTTTTGCAGCTGCCATAGCGATCTACCTCGTTCGTGGCCCTCAGAAGTTGTCCAGGGCCCGCCCTTGCGGGCGGGCCGGCGGATTTACCAGCTCTGAGTGGCCTTGAACTGCTCGAGACCCTGCTTCAGCCCTTGCTGGATCTCGTCGTTGTAGTCGCCGGTCTGGTTGATCTTGTCGAGCAGCGCGCCATGCTCGGACCTCATGTACTCGTGCAGGGCACGCTCGAAGTCCAGCACCTTGCTGACATCGACGTCGTCCAGGAAGCCTTCGTTGGCGGCATACAGCGACACGCCCATCTCGGCTACCGACAGCGGCGAATACTGCTTCTGCTTCATCAGCTCGGTGACACGCTGACCGTGCTCGAGCTGCTTGCGGGTGGCCTCGTCCAGGTCGGAAGCGAACTGGGAGAAGGCCGCCAGCTCGCGGTACTGGGCCAGTGCCAGACGCACGCCGCCACCGAGCTTCTTGATGATCTTGGTCTGGGCCGCACCACCCACGCGGGATACCGACAGACCGGCGTTGATGGCCGGACGGATACCCGCGTTGAACTGGTCGGTCTCAAGGAAGATCTGACCGTCGGTGATCGAGATCACGTTGGTCGGAACGAAAGCCGAGACGTCGCCGCCCTGGGTCTCGATGATCGGCAGCGCGGTCAGCGAGCCGGTCTTGCCGGTCACTTCACCGTTGGTGAACTTCTCGACGTAGTCGGCGTTGACGCGAGCGGCACGCTCGAGCAGACGCGAGTGGAGATAGAAGACGTCACCCGGATAGGCTTCACGGCCCGGCGGACGACGCAGCAGCAGGGATACCTGACGGTAGGCCCAGGCCTGCTTGGTCAGATCGTCATAGACGATCAGCGCGTCCTGGCCGCGATCACGGAAGTACTCGCCCATGGTGCAGCCGGCATAAGGAGCCAGGAACTGCATCGGAGCCGGGTCGGCGGCACCGGAGGCAACGACGATGGTGTGCTCCATCGCGCCGTGCTCCTCGAGCTTGCGCACCACGTTGGCGATGGTCGACTGTTTCTGACCGATGGCCACATAGACGCAGGTGACACCCTTGCCCTTCTGGTTGATGATGGCGTCGACGGCGATGGCCGACTTACCGATCTGGCGGTCACCGATGATCAGCTCACGCTGGCCACGGCCGATCGGCACCATGGCGTCGATCGCCTTGAGGCCGGTCTGGATCGGCTGGTCCACCGACTGGCGGGTGATGACGCCCGGGGCGACCTTTTCCACCGCATCGGTCAGCTTGGCGCCCACGTCGCCCTTGCCATCGATGGGGTTGCCCAGCGGATCGACCACGCGACCGACCAGCTCGGGGCCTACCGGCACCTCGAGGATGCGACCGGTACAACTGGCGGTCATACCCTCTTCCAGCTGCAGGTAGTCACCCAGCACCACGGCGCCCACGGAGTCGCGCTCGAGGTTGAGTACCATGCCGTAGATGCCGCCAGGGAATTCGATCATTTCACCGAACATCGCGTCCTCGAGACCGTGAATCTTCACGATGCCGTCGGAAACGCTGACGATGGTGCCCTGGTTACGGGCTTCGGATGCGACATCCAGCTTTTCGATACGCTGCTTGATGATGTCGCTGATCTCGGAAGGATTCAGTTGCTGCATGCCATGTCCCTCAGACTCAGGCGGTAAGAGCTTCGGAGAGGCGATTCAATCGACCACGCACCGACCCGTCGATGACGGTATCGCCAGCGCGCAGGATGACGCCTCCGATAAGCTTCGAATCTACCTGAGTGGTAATGGAGATTTCGCGATTCAGGCGCTTCTTCAACGCGCCGGCGAGCTTCTGCTGCTGCTTGTCGTCGAGTTCGTAGGCAGAGACCACGATGACCTCGACGCGCTTTTCGTGTTCGGCACGCAGTAGCTCGAACTGTTCGGCGATCACGGTCAGGGTGTTCAGACGCCCCTTCTCACCCAGCGCCTCGAGGAAACGGTGGACCGACTCATCGATCTTGGCTTCGGCCAGTTCGACGATCAGCGCCACCTTGCGCTCGGGGGTCAGGCTCGGACTGGAAAGGAGTTTCTGTACGTCGCGAACTGCAACGACCTGGCCGAGCTTGCCCAGCCATTCCGACCAGTTTTCCAGCGCCTCGTGCTCACGTGCGTACTCGAACGCCGCTCTGGCGTAGGGTCGTGCGACAGTAGACGTTTCCGCCATGGATCACCTCCTTCACAGTTCGGCGGCAAGCTTGTCGAGCAGCTTGCGGTGTGCCTTCTCGTCGACGGAGGATTCCAGGACACGCTCGGCACCGATGATGGCAAGGGTTGCCACCTGGGCGCGAAGCTCTTCCTTGGCGCGATTGATTTCCTGATTGATCTCGGCACGTGCGCCGGCCACCAGGCGCTCACCTTCGGCGCGGGCCTGCTCGCGGGCTTCCTCGATCATCTGAGTGGAGCGCTTGTGGGCCTGCTCGAGAATCTGGGAGGCCTGTTCCTTGCTCTCACGCAGCGTCTGCTCCGCCTTTTCCTGTGCGAGTTCGAGGTCGCGTGAGGCGCGGCTGGCCGCATCAAGGCCATCGGCGATCCTCTTCTGGCGCTCGTGAAGCGCAGTGCTGATCGGCGGCCACACGTACTTGATGCAGAACCAGACAAAGATCGCGAAGGCGATCGTTTGCCCGATAAGCGTCATGTTGATATTCACGGGTAAGTACCTCTGACGGGTTCGTGGCGACCGGAAACGAGCAAACCGAGCGCCTCAGCGCTCGGCAGGGTCGTTAGCCGGCAACAACGAAGATCAGGTACATCGCGATACCGACGCCGATCATCGGCACGGCGTCGAGCAGGCCGGCCATGATGAAGGTCTTGGTCTGCAGCTGGTCGCCAAGCTCAGGCTGACGCGCAGTGGACTCGAGCAGCTTGCCACCCAGGATGGCGAAGCCGATGCCGGTGGCCAGGGCGCCCAGACCGATGATGATGGCGGCTGCAAGGTAGACCATTTCCATGATGTTACTCCTGGTATTTGAGTTTAGGTTCAACGGGTTAGGGGTTTAGGGAATTGCAAACGTTGCTCGGTTCAGTGGTGCTCGTGAGCGGCGCTCAGGTACACGACGGTCAGCACCGTAAAGATGAAGGCCTGCAGCGTGACCACCAGAATGTGGAAGATGGCCCAAGGCACGTCCAGCAGCCAGATGGCCCAGAACGGCAGCAGCGCGATCAGGATGAAGATCACCTCGCCAGCAAACATGTTACCGAACAGTCGCATGGCGAGACTGAAGGGCTTGACCAGCAGACCGATCACTTCCAGCAGCAGGTTGAAGGGGATCAACAGCCAGTGGTTGAACGGGGTCAGTGACAGTTCCTTGGCGAAACCGCTGGCCCCCTTGACCTTGAGACTGTAGTAGATGATCAGGATGAAGACACCCAGTGCCATGCCCAGCGTAGCGTTGGGATCGGTGGTAGGCACGATCTTCATGTACTCGACGCCGAGACGCGCGAAGAGCTCCGGGAAGTAATCGACCGGCAGGATCTTCAGCGTATTCATCAGCAGAATCCACATGAACAGCGTCAGCGCCAGAGGGGCGATGATGGGATTCTTGCCATGGAAGGCAGAGCGAACCAGACCCTCGATGAATTCGATGACCATCTCGACGGCATTCTGCAGGCCGCCGGGCACACCGGTGGTGGCCATCTTCCCGGCCTTGCGGAAAAGCCAGATGAACAGCAGGCCCATGGCGATCGACCAGCCCATGGTATCCACGTGGATGGCCCAGAACCCCATTTCCTGGGCTTCGGTCGAGGAGTGGGCGAACGACCAGCCATTCTCGGGGTGACGACCGAACGTCAGGTTCTGGAGGTGGTGCTGTATGTAATACGTTGCCGTAACTTCATTACCTGCTGCCATGCGCTTACCTCGGTTCAGGGAGCGGGTCGCCTGCGCATCGTCCAAGGCAAGAGCCAGTGCGCAAGAACAACCGCCACGTATGCGACAAAGAAGAAAATCGGGTTTGAGGGGGGCGCTGCCACGAACACCATGGCCAGCAGTGCCACCGTCAAACCGAACTTTCCTGCCTCGGCCCGGTAGAGGTTCGAGACGAAGCGACCCGCCCGCCTGCCTCCACGAACCGACCCGATGCGCCAGGCGAAATAGAGGGAAGGAATCAGACTAACCAGCCCGCCCATAAGCGCAGATAGCGCGCCGTCGATCCCTGCTAGCAATGCGCCGACAGCCACCACCATCAGTGCCGCCGCGCCCTGTAACCACAGTAATCGACTGGTATCGATTCGCTCGCGCTTGCGGCCGAGGTGTCTATGCATCTGTCGACATTCCTACCCGACCTGAAGAGGGCGTGAGTGCCGGCTGAACCTAGCGTGTCGCTCAGGCAAACAACGGCGGATTATAGGGAAGCCCCTTGGCCTGTTCAACCAAACTTGGCGCTTTTTGCCCACGAATGGTGCGGGTTTGCGACCAAAGAAGCAATAATTGCCAACATCACCAGTGACGTCAGCGAATATGGTCGAGAATCCCGTCGAGTTCCTCGAGGCTGGAGTAGCGGATGGTTACCCGCCCCTTGCCGGCACGCCCATGCTGGATCTTCACCGGGGCACCGAGCAGTTCGCCGAGTTTGGTTTCCAGGCGCGCCACGTCGGGGCTGACGGGGGCATTCGTGACCTTCTTCTCCTCGCCCTGGGCCAGGCGCTTCACCAGCGCCTCGGTATCGCGCACGGTGAGGTCCTTGTTGACCACTTCATGCGCCGCACGTCGCTGCTTAACCCCGGTGAGGGCGAGCAGGGCGCGGGCATGGCCCATGTCCAGATCGCCTCGCTCGAGCAGGGTCTGCACCTCGGGATCGAGTGCCAGCAGGCGCAACAGGTTGGTCACTTGGGCACGCGACTTGCCCACGGCGTCGGCAACCTGCTGCTGGGTGAGTTCGAACTCCTCGAGCAGGCGCTTGAGCGCCATTGCCTCTTCCACCGGGTTGAGGTTCTCGCGCTGGATGTTCTCGATCAGCGCCAGCGCCAGCGCCACTTCGTCGGTGACTTCGCGAATCACCGCCGGAATGGTGTCGAGTTCGGCGAGCTGGGCAGCGCGCCAACGCCGCTCACCGGCGATGATCTCGTAGCGGGCCTCACCGATGGGCCGTACCACGATGGGCTGCATCACGCCCTGGGCGCGGATCGAGTCGGCGAGCTCCTCCAACGCCTCGGGCTGGATGTCGCGGCGCGGCTGGTACTTGCCGCGGCAGAGCTGGCCAAGCGGCAGGCGTTCGAGTCGCTCCTCGGCGGCAGCCGGGGAAGCTTCAGCCGGCTCGCTCGTCTCACCGATCAGGGCTTCCCCTTCGGGAAGCTCAAGATTCTCGCGGCGACGGGCGCCGGCACCGATCAGGGCATCCAGGCCTCGGCCCAGGGCGCGTTTACGCGTCATCAGCATTCCCTCATCACGAAAATCGGTCACGACGGGTGGTTCCACCTGCCGCACTACAGCGACAAGCGACGAATCAGTTCCTTGGCCAATACCCGGTGGGCCTGGCTGCCGCGCGAAAAGCGCGCGTACTTGGTGACCGGCAGGCCGTGGCTCGGCGCCTCGGCGACCCGCACGTTACGCGGGATCGTGGTCTTGAGCAGCGCCTCGCCGAAGTAGTCGCGCAACTGCTTGGAAACATCGCGGGTCAGACTGTTGCGGCCATCGAACATGGTGCGCAGGATGCCATAGATCGCCAGGTCTGGATTCACGCTGTCCTTGATCTGCTCAACGGTGTCGAGCAGCGCCGAGAGCCCTTCCAGGGCATAGAACTCGCACTGCAACGGGATCAGCACGCCGTTGGCGGCGGTCAGGGCGTTGACGGTGAGCATGTTGAGCGAGGGCGGGCAGTCGATCAGCACCACGTCGTATTCGCCGGCGACGCTTCCCAGCGCTTCGGTCAGGCTGCGCTCGCGCCCCTCGGCCCGATCGAGCAGCTCCACTTCGGCAGCAGTGAGATCGCCATTGCCAGGCAGCAACGAGTAACCGGCAGCAGGGCAGTCGAGCATCACCTCGGGGGCACTCTTCTCACCCAGCAGCAGGTCGAGCACGCTGCCTTCGAGCGCATGCTTGTCGATGCCGCTGCCCATGGTGGCATGGCCCTGGGGGTCGAGATCGACCAGCAGCACGCGGCGATCCAGGGCGGCGAGGCTGGCAGCCAGGTTGACGGCGGTGGTGGTCTTGCCCACGCCGCCCTTCTGGTTGGTCAAGGCGATGATTTGGGTCACGGGCGACTTCCTTGCGTCGAAGGCACGCTCACGGGCGGCCTGGGTTGGAATCGGTTCGCTCGACGATCAACAGCTGACGCTCCACCGTGGTGAACGGCACGACGAGCGTATGACGCTCGCGTATGGCCAGCCCGGTGTCCAGGGCGGCCAGCTCCTCGTCGGCGGCCGGCCCCTTCATGGCCAGCCAACGACCGCCTTCCGCCAGCAGGTGATCGGTCAGCTGGACGAAATCGGCCAGGCTGGCGAAGGCCCGTGAAATCACCTGGGCGTAGCCTCCCACAGGCGGCTCGAAGGCCTCGACCCGGGCCTGCACGGGCATGACGTTGCCAAGCCCGAGCTCCATCACCGCCTGGCGCTGGAAGCGTACCTTCTTGCCGTTGCTGTCGAGCAGCGTGACCGCAAGCGCGGGCTCCAGAATCGCCAGCACCAGCCCTGGCAGGCCCGGGCCCGAACCCACGTCGAGCAGCGGCGCCTCGCCGACGAAGGGCAGTACCACGGCGCTGTCGAGCAGGTGCCTGACCACCATCTCTTCCGGTGAGCGTATCGCGGTGAGGTTATAGGCGCGATTCCACTTGTGCAACAGCCCGACCAGACGCAACAACCGCTCGCGTTGCACGTCATCGATGCCGATGCCCAGCGCGGCAAACCCTTCGTCGAGACGCGCTTCCACCTTGGGCGTGACGGCATCGCTCATCCGTTGGCCACCCGCGTGTTATCGAGAAGGCGCTTCTTCTTCAAATGAATCAAAAGGATAGACACGGCTGCCGGGGTCACACCAGAGATCCGAGAGGCCTGGGCCAGGGTCCCGGGGCGTGCCTCGGCGAGCTTCTGACGAATCTCGTGGGAGAGCCCCTCGACCTGGGCATAATCCAGATCGGCCGGCAGCGGCGTGGCCTCATGGCGCTTGAGCTTGTCTATCTCATCCTGCTGGCGGTCGATGTAGCCCTGGTACTTGGCCTGGATCTGCACCTGCTCGGCCACTGCCTCGTCAGCCACCGCCTCGCCGCTCAGATGGGCCAGGTCGGCATAGCCGAGTTCGGGGCGCTTGAGCAGGTCGAGCAGGCTGTACTCCCGGGAGAGCGGCTTGCCGGTCTTGGCCGTGATGGCCTCGGCGGCCGCGCTGCCGGGCTGAACCCAACTGGCCTTGAGCCGGGCGCTCTCGCGTTCGATCGCCTCGCGCTTCTCGCTGAACGCCGCCCAGCGTACGTCGTCCACCAGACCCAGCTCGCGGCCGGCCTCGGTGAGGCGCAGGTCGGCGTTGTCCTCGCGCAGCAGCAGGCGATACTCGGCGCGCGAGGTGAACATGCGGTAGGGCTCCTTGGTGCCCAGCGTGATCAGATCGTCGACCAGCACGCCGAGATAGGCTTCGTCACGGCGCGGCCACCAGGCCTCGAGCCCTTTGGCACGGCGGGCGGCATTGAGCCCGGCAAGCAGGCCCTGGGCGCCGGCTTCCTCGTAGCCGGTGGTGCCGTTGATCTGCCCGGCGAAGAACAGGTTGTGGACAAATTTGGTTTCCAGCGAGTGCTTGAGATCTCGCGGATCGAAGAAATCGTACTCGATGGCGTAGCCGGGGCGCGTGATATGCGCGTTCTCGAGTCCCTTGATCGAGCGCACCACCTGCAGCTGCACATCGAAGGGCAACGAGGTGGAGATACCGTTGGGGTAGAGCTCGTGGGTGTCGAGGCCCTCGGGTTCGATGAATACCTGGTGACTCGCCTTGTCGGCGAAACGGTGCACCTTGTCCTCGATCGACGGACAGTAGCGCGGCCCGACCCCCTCGATCACACCGGAGTACATCGGCGAGCGGTCCAGATTGGCGAAGATGATCTCGTGGGTACGCTCGTTGGTATGGGCGATGTGGCAGCTCACCTGGCGCGGATGCATGTCGCGCCGACCCAGATAAGACATGACCGGTGTCGGTGTATCGCCAGGCTGCTCCTCGAGAACCGAGAAATCAACGCTCTTGGCGTCCAGTCGCGGCGGCGTTCCGGTCTTCAGTCGATCGACCCGGAACGGTAGCGCACGCAGACGTTCGGCGAGGGCATTCGAGGGTGGATCACCAGCACGACCGCCGCGGCTCTGGTCGAGCCCGATATGGATCACGCCGCCGAGAAAGGTGCCCGTGCACAGCACTACCGTTTCGGCAAGGAAGCGAATACCGGTCTCGGTGACCACGCCACGTACGGTGCCGTTGTCCACCAGCAGATCGCCGGCGGCCTGCTGGAAGATGGTCAGGTTGGCCTGGTTCTCCAGCATGCCGCGAATGGCGGCCTTGTAGCGCACACGGTCGGCCTGGGCCCGGGTGGCCCGCACTGCAGGACCCTTGCGTGCATTGAGTACACGGAACTGGATACCGCCCAGGTCGGTGGCCAGGCCCATGGCACCGCCCAAGGCATCGATCTCCTTGACCAGATGACTCTTGCCGATCCCACCGATGGCGGGATTGCAGGACATCTGCCCCAGGGTCTCGATGTTATGGGTCAGCAGCAGGGTCTGACAGCCCATACGGGCGGAGGCCAGAGCGGCTTCGGTTCCCGCATGGCCGCCGCCGATGACGATGACGTCAAAGCGGTCGGGATACTCCAAGGTTCACCTCGTTGCGCTTGCGCGCGGATATTGCCTAGGGATGAAAAACAGCCTGGCAGTATAAACCGACTGTGGGTAACCGTCAGGGTTTTCCACACTGGGGTCGTTCGAGATCCGAGAATTCACCAGTCACTAAACAAAACAAAATGATTAAAAGAGAGAAGTTCTGTAGTGGTTGTTACTACTGGTGTGGACAAAAATCGTGGATAACCTTGAATAGGTTTTTTTAAACAATGGGTTGCGTTGTTGACTTCTGCGCTTGTAAGAGGGTGACGAGCTGAGGGTGAGCGGTGCTGAGCCTGTGGATGAAAACGGCGCTTTTCCACAGTGCGAACGCTACACCCTTTTTCCACCGTCGCCTACCGTGCTTGTCACCGTGACTGTGAACAACCGCACGCGATGAGGACGCATGCGACAACCATGCGGGTTGCATCAGCATTAAGGCTGCTTCCGCAGAAATTTTATCCACAGGCCAAAAAAGACCCTGTAGACAGCTACAGGGTCTCTCGAAGGGAGACTACAGAGGAATTTTCAGTGCTTGAGTACCCTTGCCAGGAAGCTTTGGGTGCGCTCGTGGCGCGGGGAGTCGAACAGTACGTCGGGTGCCGCTTGCTCGACGATCTTGCCTTGATGAATGAAGACGACGCGATCGGCGACTTCGCGGGCGAAACCCATCTCGTGGGTGACGATGACCATGGTCATGCCCTCGCGGGCGAGTTCACGCATGGCGTCAAGCACTTCGCCGATCATTTCCGGATCGAGCGCCGACGTCGGTTCGTCGAACAACATCAGTCGCGGTTCCATGGCCAGCGCACGGGCCAGGGCCACACGCTGCTGCTGCCCCCCGGAGAGTTGGGAAGGGTACTTGTCCGCCTGATCGGCGATACCTACGCGCTCGAGCAGCCGTTGGGCGCTCTCGGTGGCATCGGCACGGCTCCAGCCGCGGACTTTCATCGGGGCCAGCGTGACGTTGTCGCGTACCTTGAGATGGGGGAATAGGTTGAACTGCTGGAACACCATGCCGACTTCGGTGCGAATCCTCTGCAGCGCGCGGCTGCTCTTGCCGTTGGGCAGCAGTTCGTTGCCATCGACCTCGATAAGGCCGGCCTGGAATTCCTCGAGGCCGTTGATGCAGCGAATCAGCGTCGATTTACCGGAGCCGCTGGCGCCGATCACCACCACCACTTCACCGGGCTGGATCGCAAGATCGATGTCCTTGAGCACGTGCAGCTCGCCGAAGTGCTTGTTGACCTTCTTCATGTGCACGATGGGTATGGCGTCGAGATGAATATTGTCTCGGTTCATGTCGCGCTCCTTATTGTCCGACCAGGCCCTTGCGCTCGAGCAGGCGCAGCGCGAAAGAGAGGCTCAGCGTTATCGCCAGATAGAGGAGGGCGACCATGAGATAGACCTCCAGGGCGTTGAAGGTCGTGGCGATATAGACCTGGCCCTGGCGCACCAGCTCGCCCACGCCGATCACCGAGAACAGCGAGGTGTCCTTGATACTGATGATGCCCTGGTTGCCGAGCGGTGGAATCATGCGGCGGAAGGCCTGAGGCCAGATGATGTAGCGGAACGACTGCACCCGCGTTAGGCCCAGCGACAAGCTGGCCTCGCGCTGGCCGCGTTCGATGGACTGTACGCCGCCGCGCACGATCTCCGAGATATAGGCACCCGAGTTCACGGCGATGGCGGCGATGCCGGCGACCAGGGCATTGATCGGCCCCCCAAGCAGCTGAGGCAGGCCGTAGAAGATGAACAGCACCTGAACCAGTACCGGGGTGCCGCGGAAGATCTCGATGTAGGCGATCGCCGGTACGCGCAGCCAGACGATAGGGCTGATACGCAGCAGGCCGAAGAGAATGCCGATGAAAAAGCCGATGGCCAGGCCGCCGAAGGAGATCAACAAGGTATAAGGGATCCCCTTCAGCAGAAAGGGAATGGAGGCGAAGGCCGCCTCCCAGTCGAATTGGAAGGTGACGTCCACGTAGGTTCTCCGGTCAAGGCGCGTCTCAGGAACAATGAGCCGCGGGCAAGTAGCGACGCCGCGGGGCCGAGTCTTGCGCCTGGCCCCGCGTCAGGGATTGGGACAATCACTCGTCGCTGGTGTCGCCGAACCACTTCTCGTGGATTTCGTCGTAGGTGCCGTCCTCGCGCATCTCGGCCAGGGCTTCGTTGGCGGGCTCGACCCATTCACTGCCCTTGACGAAGACGATGCCGTACTGCTGGCCTTCGTAGAGCGGGCCGACGACCTGAACCCGACCTTCGCCACGGGTCTGGGCGAAGTAACTGACATTGGGGGCGTCGTAGAATACCGCGTCGGCACTGCCGCCAAGTAGCGCCATGTACATGTCGCTGCTGCCGGGGTAGGGGGTGATATCGGCACTGTCGCCAAGCTTTTCCTGCAGGAAGTCGTAGCTGGTGGAGCCGACCTTGGTGGCGATGCGCTTGCCTTCCAGATCCTCGATCTCCTCGACGCCATCCTCGTCGGCCCGTACCAGGATCTTCAGGCCGCTGTCGTAGTAGGGATCGGAGAAGTCGACGATCTGGGCGCGCTCCTCGGTGATGGTGATGCCGGCAATGGCGATATCCACGCTGCCGGTCTGAACGGCGGGAATGATGCCGTTGAAGTCCATGGTATTGAGTTCGTAATCGAACCCGGCCCGCTCGGCGACTTCGGCAATGATGTCCATGTCGAAGCCGACCATTTCGCCGGTTTCTTGATCCATCATCTCGAAGGGTACGAAGCTCGGGTCGGTGACCACCTTGAGCGTCTCGTCGGCGGCGGCCGAGCCGGCAAGGCCGAACGCGAAGGCAATGCCCGAAACCAGGGTGGCCGTCTTCACTTGTCGTTTCATACGTTTCCCCATGGTGAATTGTTGTGGCGTTTCGCCTTTAAAACATGGCGAGTCCACGGGGAAGCGTCAAGTAGAGCGAATTCTGTGCTGTTCTGATGGCGTCTTGGCAGGAAAATCACACCATGAAGGAGGCACCGCAGCCACAGGTAGTGGTGGCGTTGGGGTTCTGCACCAGGAACCGCGCACCGGCCAGCCCCTCCTCGTAGTCGATGGTGGAACCGACGAGGTATTGGTAGGAGAGTTCGTCGACGACCAGGGCCACCTCGCCGAACTCGATGAGGGTGTCGTCCTCGGCCACCGAGTCGGCAAAGTCGAAGCCGTACTGGAAACCCGAACAGCCGCCCCCCGTCACGTAGACGCGAAGCTTGAGTTGGGGTTTTCCCTCTTCCTTGATGAGTGCCTGCAGCCGTTTCCTGGCAGCCTCGGAAAGCATCATGGGAGTGGGCACGAAGGATTCTGCGCCGCTCATAGAGTTCCTCCCTAATGAATGGGTAACGGGGGATTATCCCTAATCCCCAGTAAAAGGGTCAACTATTACCGGGGATGGGGATCCTTTGCCTCTGGGCTCGGGCCTCAAGGCATCAGGGCGGGAGCGGCTAGCCCGGCGTTCTCGGCGAAGCCGAACATCAGGTTGAGGTTCTGCACTGCCTGGCCCGAGGCGCCCTTGACCAGGTTGTCGATCACCGACAGCACCACCACGGTATCGCCGTTGCCTGGACGATGCACGGCCAGCCGACAGACGTTGGCGCCCTTGACGCTGCGCGTCTCGGGATGGCTGCCGGCGGGCATCACGTCGACGAAGGGCTCGTCGGCGAAGCGCTGTTCGAAAAGCGCCTGCAGATCGCCCGGCTCGGTGGTCAGGCGACCGTAGAGAGTGGCGTGGATGCCGCGGATCATCGGTGTCAGGTGCGGGACGAAGGTCAGGCCGACCGCCCCTCCCGAGGCATCGCACAGGCCTTGGCTGATTTCGGGCAGGTGGCGATGCCCGGAGGCGCCATAGGCCTTCATCGATTCGCTGGCCTCGGCCAGCAGCGACGGCACCTTGGCACCGCGGCCGGCGCCGGTCACGCCGGACTTGCAGTCGGCGATGATATGCCCGGGGTCGATCAACCCGGCTTCGAGCAGCGGCAGCAGCCCCAGTTGTACTGCCGTGGGGTAGCAGCCGGGGACGGCGATCAGGCGTGCCTGGCGGATGCGCTCGCGGTGCATTTCGGGCAGGCCGTAGACGGCTTCTTCGAGCAGCTGCGGTGCGCCATGCGGCTGGCCGTACCACTCTGACCACACCTCGGCGTTGCGTAGGCGGAAGTCGGCGGAGAGATCGATCACCCGGGTGCCCTGGGCGAGCAGCTCGCCGGCCAGGGAGTGGGCGACACCGTGCGGAGTGGCGAAGAACACCGCGTCGCAGGCGCCCAGACGGCGTGGGTCGGGTTCGCTGAAAGCCAGGTCGTCGTAGTGGCCGCGCAGGTTGGGATACATGTCACACACACGCATGCCGGCTTCGGAGCGCGAGGTGATCGCATCGACCTCGACCTCCGGGTGCTGGGACAGCAACCTGAGCAGCTCGACGCCGGTGTAACCGGTACCGCCGACGATTCCGACCTTGATCACAATGCGACTCCTTCGAAGTTGACCTGACTCTTGGAGCGTCCGCCAACGGGACCGTCCTCTCTGGATATGATACACAAGAGAGGGGGCGGCGACTCAACCGCCATGACATTGCATTTCCGGAACCGTTTGCACAGGAATCAAGCCGTGCCGCGCCTCTCGTTTCCCACCTTCAGCCTGGAAGGATTCCGCCGCAAGCTGGCCAATGTCGATGCCTTGCCCCAGCTGTGCGTGCTGGGAGTCATCTCCGGGCTCGTGACCGGTGCGGTGATGGTCGCCTTTCGGCTGTTACTGGAGCTGGGGGGTGTGCTGTTCATGCCCGGCGGCAACCACGAAGCCTTCGAGGGGCTGCCGCCTGTGGTGCGCTCGAGCCTGCCGCTCGTCGCTGTGGCGCTGATCGGCATATTCCTGTGGCGCCAGCCCGCTGCCGCGCGCAAGCTGGGTGTCGGACACGTCATCGAACGCCTCACTTACCACCAGGGCCGCTTCCCCCTGCGCAACTGGATCAACCAGTGGTGGGTAGGTGTCGCGACGGTGCTTGGCGGTCTGTCCGCCGGCCGCGAGGGTCCGGCAATCCATCTCGGTGCGGCTGCGGCCAGCGGCTTGGGTCAACGGCTGCGACTGCCGCACAACAGCCTGCGAGTGCTGGTGGCCTGCGGTACGGCGGCAGGCATCTCGGCCTCGTTCAATACGCCGATCGCCGGAGTCATCTTCGCCATGGAGGTGGTGATGATGGAGTACACCATTGCCGGCTTCATGCCGGTGATCCTGGCTTCCACCATGGGGGCACTGGTGGCCATGCTGGTCTACGGTTCCGAGCCCGCCTTCCAGGTGCCCAGCGTCAGCCTCGGTTCGTTGATGGACCTGCCCTGGATCGTGATCACCGCACTGTTCATCGGCCTGCTGGCCGGGCTCTTCATCCATGTGGCACGTAGCGAGAGGATCAGTGGCCTGCCGGTCGTGCTACGCCTGGCGCTGGTGGCCTTGGCCACGGCGGCGGTGGCATGGTGGTACCCCGACGTTCAGGGCATTGGCTACGACAGCCTGGATGCTTCGCTGGCCGGTAACCTGACCGTCGATGTGCTGCTGGCGCTGGTGGTGGCCAAGCTGCTGCTGACGGCCATCACCGTGGCCAGCGGTATTCCCATCGGCATCATCGGCCCGGTGCTGGTGGTCGGAGCCGCTGCCGGTGCCTTGGCTGACCTGGTAGGGGTCTGGCTGTTTCCCCAGATGGGCTCGGAGCCCGGCTTCTACGCCATGCTCGGCATGGCGGCGATGATGGGAGCCGTTCTGCAGGCGCCGCTGGCCGCGCTGATGGCACTGCTGGAGCTGACCCATAACCCCAATATCATTCTCCCGGGCATGCTCGCGGTGGTGGTCTCGGGGCTGACGGCTCGCCAGCTGTGCCGCTGCGATGGCTTCTTCATCAGCATGACCCGCCATGGCCTGCATCCGCTGCAGCAGCCGTTGATGCAGGCGCTTTCGCGGATATCGGTGCCGGCGGTGATGGAGCGCAGCTTCGTGACCACGCCGCGCATGGTGACCCGCGATCAAGCCCGTGCGCTGCTCGATGCCAAGCCGGCCTGGATCCTGATCCTTCGCTCCAGCGGCGACAAGCCTACCCTGGCGCTGAAGGCGGCTGACCTGGCCCGCGCCTTGATCGATGAACAGGAGCTGGAGGAGATCACCACCGAGGAGGCACTGATCGACCTGCTCGAGGTGCCGGGGCTGAGGTTGGAAATGGCGCCGATCCATTTACAGGCAACATTGTCGGAGGCGTTCGAGCGGCTCAACGACCAGGCTGTCGACGCACTTTATGTAGAGCATGGACGACGCCCGAAGCACAAACGGATTTCCGGTATCATCACGCGCGGTGCGATCGAACGTTACTATTCGCTGAAGTAAGCTCGGTCGCTGCTGCGATCGTGTCGTCACCAGTCTCTCGGGAGAAAGCATGTACTTCTGGATCAAGGCCCTGCACATCGTGGCCGTCGTGACTTGGTTTGCCGCGCTGTTTTACCTGCCGCGCCTGTTCGTCTACCACGCCATGGCGCGTGACAAGGGCGAGCAGCAGGCCATCGATTACTTCATCGTGATGGAGCGCAAGCTCTACCGCGGCATCATGACGCCGTCGATGATCGCAGTGGTCGTGTTCGGGGGATGGCTGCTCTACCTCATGCCCCATTGGCTCGGCATGGGCTGGATGCATGCCAAGCTGCTGCTGGTGTTGCTGCTGGTGGCCTATCACCACGTCTGCCTGATCTATCTCAAGCAGTTTGCCGCAGGCCGCTGCCAGCGTCCCCACGTTTTCTTCCGCTGGTTCAATGAACTGCCAGTGATTGCGTTGCTCGCCATCGTGATCCTGGCCGTGCTCAAGCCGTTCTGACCATGTCGCCAGGAATGCAGCAGAATCCGCCGGTGGTGTTGGTACTGGCCGGTCACGACCCCACGGGAGGGGCGGGTTTCACCGCCGACGGCGAGGCGATCGCCGCCTGTGGTGGTTGGGCCATGACGGTGCCGACGGCGCTGACGGTGCAGGACTGCCACGACGTGCAGCGGGTAGTGCCGGTACCTGCGAACCTGATCCGCGAGATAGCGGGGCGACTCGAGGAGTTTCGCCCAGCGGCGATCAAGGTCGGACTACTGGCCAGCTCCGAAACGCTCGATGCCGTGGTGGAAATCGTCAAGGCACACCCGCAGTTGCCGGTGGTGGTCGATCCGGTACTCAAGGCCGGAGGCGGGAAAGAGTTATCCACAGATACTTTGGTCGATGCCTTTCGTTCCCGGCTGCTTCCCCTTGTGGATATTCTTACGCCCAATCGTCTCGAGCTTGCGCGTCTTGCCGGGTCGGAGGCTCAGGATGACCAGGCGCGCGTGCAGCGGTTGCTGGAGCTCGGTTGTCGAGCCGTGCTGGTGACCGCCAGCGACGATCCCGAGGTCGGCGTGCCGGACGAGGAGGTCGAGCTGGTGCTGTATGCCGACGGAGGTCGTTTCGCCTGGCGCTGGCCGCGGCTGGCGGGCAGCTACCACGGTTCGGGCTGCACCCTGGCCGCTGCACTGGCAGCGCGTCTCGCCGCTGGCGAGTCGCTGCGCTCTGCCTGTGAACAGGCCCAGCGTTTCACCTGGCAGGCCCTGGCCGATGCCTGGCAGCCTGGAACCGGGCAGGCGCTGCCACGGCGAACGGGATTTTCAAAGAGTCGGGATGATTCGACGCAGGGAGTGGCCCAGGCCTGTAGCATGAGCGAAGATCACCGTATCTCCACTGCCGACCCCAAGGTTATCCAAGAAGTTATCCACAGACCGGGCAGCGTGAGCCTGGCACCTCCCATGACGGGGCCAAATCCTTCTCATGACCGTAATGAGGCTTACATGACCACTTCCGCAATGCTCTTCGAGCAGGCTTGTCGCCATATTCCCGGCGGCGTCAATTCCCCCGTGCGTGCCTTCAAGGGGCTTCACCGGCCTCCGGTATTCATGGAGCGGGCCCAGGGCGCCTATCTGTTCGACGTGGAAGGCAAGCGCTACGTCGACTATGTCGGCTCCTGGGGGCCGATGATCACCGGCCACGCCGACCCCGATGTGCTGGCGGCGGTGCGCAGCCGACTCGACCACGGCCTTTCATTTGGTACGCCGACGGTGATCGAGACCACCATGGCCGATCTGATCTGCGAAATGATCCCGTCGATCGAGCTGGTGCGTATGGTCAATTCGGGCACCGAGGCCACCATGTCGGCGATCCGCCTGGCGCGTGGCTTTACCGGGCGCGACAAGATCGTCAAGTTCGAGGGCAACTATCATGGCCACTCCGACTCGCTGCTGGTAAAGGCCGGTTCCGGCGCATTGACTCATGGGGAGCCCAGCTCACCTGGCGTTCCGGCCTCCCTGGCCGAGCACACCATTACCCTGTCCTATAACGACATCGATGCGGTGGAGGCCTGCTTCGAGGAGATCGGCAGCGAGATCGCCTGCATCATCGTCGAGCCAGTCGCCGGCAACATGAACTGCATTCCACCGCAGCCCGGCTTCCTCGAGACTCTGCGCCGGGTTTGCACTGAATACGCTAGTGTGCTGATCTTTGATGAAGTGATGACCGGTTTTCGTGTTGCCATGGGGGGGGCTCAGGCTCACTACGGCATCGAGCCCGACCTGACCTGCCTGGGCAAGATCGTTGGCGGCGGTATGCCGGTGGGGGCCTTCGGCGGCAAGCGCGCGATCATGGAGCAGATCTCTCCGTTGGGACCGGTCTATCAGGCGGGTACGCTCTCGGGCAATCCGCTGGCCATGGCAGCCGGCATTGCCCTGCTCACCAAGCTGCGCGAGCCTGGCTTCCACGACGCCCTGGCGCAGCGCGTGGAGACGCTATGCCACGGACTGCAGGAACGCGCCGATGCCGCCGGCATCGATATGATGACCCAGCGTGCCGGTGGCATGTTCGGGCTGTTCTTTACCGGGCAGTCGCGGGTCGACAACTTCGCCCAGGCCACGGCCTGCGATGCCGATGCCTTCCGTCGCTTCTTTGCGGCCATGCTGGACGAAGGTGTCTACCTGGCGCCTTCGGCATACGAGGCGGGATTCATGTCCAGCGCTCATACGCCGGAAGACATTCAATTGACGCTGGATGCCGCCGAGAAGGCTTTCGCCCTGGTGCGCCAGCCTTGATCAGGCTCAACTGCCACGAGGAGTGAACATGGACGCCACTTCAGCGACTTGCAAGACGTCTCCATCCACAGCCCTCAGCCTGGATGAACTGATCGATTCGCTGGTGGCGTCGCATCGCGGCTTTGTCGATGACCTGCCTTACGTGGCTTCGTCCTGCTGCCTGGCGGCAACCCGTTCGCTGGTAGAGGATGAAGTGAGCGTACTCGATGCCCGCCTGACGGGTGAGGAGGATCGGCGTCGCCTGCAAGGTCTGAGAGAGTGGCTGGATCAAGAACTGGTACGGCTCGAACCGTGGTTTTCCGAGCGTGGCGAGCCGCGTCCGAGCTGGGTCGTCGAACGTCAGGTCATGCCGTTATGTGATCGACAGCGTCTCATCATGTCCAATGCGCTTGATCTCGAAGCTTCGGATCCGCTGGCCAAGCGTCGTCTGGACCCAGGCTTCGACCTGGTGTCACTGCTGGTGGGTCTGTACGTGCGCGACGAGACGCGCTTGGCCCATTACGCGTTGGATCGCTACCTGCGCCTCTCGGGTGATTACTCCCTGACGCGTCTCATCTCGGTGTTTGCGGTATGCCGCTCGCTCGCCGGTGCCCGTCGCGCGCTACTGCGCTGGGAGGCGGGCCGAGACACGGCGTTTCAACTGGCGGAGATCATGACGGAGTGCCGCCGCTATCTCGATCTGGCCGAGCGGGTCTCCAACTTCCGCTTCCCCCCATTGATCATCGGTGTCGGCGTCTCAGGCAGTGGCAAGAGCCGCTTCATGGCCGAGATCGTCGAGCGATTGGGCGCCGTGAGGCTCTGTTCGGATGCGGAACGGCGCCGCCTGCATGGCATTCATCCACAGACGGTTGGTCAGGATGCGCCTGTGGATATCTTCTCCCCCCAAGCCACCGAACGCACCTACCATCATCTGGCCAGCCTGGCGGGTGTGCTTCTCAATGGTGGTATTCCCACCTGTATCGACGCGACCTGTCTGACGCACGCCCAGCGTCGTTTGCTGTGCCAACAGGGAGAGGCGCGTGGCCTGCCCGTACTCATCGTCAGCTTCGAGGCGGATGACGAAACTCTCAGGGCTCGCATCGTCAAGCGGGCGAGGCGACAGGGCGTGGACCCATCCCGAAGCCTTGATGTGCTGAACCGCCAGATGGCGAGCTTCGAGAATTTCACTACCGAAGAGCGACCGAATTTATTACGCATCGATACCACGGCGGAACATGTCGGTGATACATTGGCATTACTTGTCGAGAAGCGTTTTAACCTGAGTTATAGCTGAGGGTGTCATGGGAAGACCCTTTTTACTTTTAGTGACGGGTCTGGTCGGGCTAAACGCTGGCCTAGCCGCGGCAGGAGGGAATCAGATGTCGACAGGATCGCATCAGCCTCAGGTTAATTCGGCAAATACGATCCAAGTGATATTCGATGGTGAACCCGGCACGCAATTCCAAGCCTCGTTGATGATAGAGGGTTCGGGTAAGTCGACGACATATGAGCTGGAAGAAACCGTACCAAGTGAGCGTATTTATGAGGG
Source organism: Halomonas sp. A29 (assembly GCF_046723295.1). Lineage (NCBI taxonomy): Bacteria > Pseudomonadati > Pseudomonadota > Gammaproteobacteria > Oceanospirillales > Halomonadaceae > Halomonas > Halomonas sp. A29. Next base: position 189,539 of record NZ_JAXQPR010000006.1, on the reverse strand, counting down.
CGAGGCGCTGGAAGCCACCGTACGACAGATGAGCGCCGAGGGAGCGCTGGTGGTGGAGGTTCGCAAAGGAGGGAGTGTGAGTCGCTCCAGCACCAGCGGCTTGAACAGCGTGGTGAGACTACGTGTAAGATAGGCAAACACGCGGCTTCGAATGTAGCCTGATGATCGCTCTCCTGAGGCTGATACGTTATTTTCTCTGGTTGTAGAGGTAGCGGTTGTAGATGGCCCAGCAGTGGAAGACTAGGAACGTCACGAGAAATCCCAAGACTACGAGCTTGGCCAGTGTCGCAGTGATCATGCTCACGGCCAAGGCATTTTCTTCGAATATAAATAGGTAGAATTTGAAAAATAATCCCATCCAGAGGGAGAAAGTCAGCGCAGCCATGAGCCAATCTCTGGCCTTGTAAACAAGGCTCTTTTTCCCAGGGTTACTGATAACCACGGGAAGAAGCTTATTCATGAAATATTTCTCCTCTATCCGGACTCGTCCAGGTGGCGAACCTTCCCTTCTGTCTGCGGAGCGCCTTGGGCAAGGCGACGACCACGGTAGTCATATTCAGCATCCAATAGGCAAGCGGGTACCATACGCACCAGTAGGCGCAACGTAGCATTTCCCTCTCGTATCGGCTGTCTATAGTAAAGCTGACGATAAACTGAATAAGGCTAATGAATATGAGTGTTCCGCCGAAATATGAATAAATAATGCTTGGATAGCTTGTCAATTGCGAGGCGTAAGGCAAGCTAAGCAGCCATAGGCAAAGCATGAAAAGAGCCGAATAGCACCACGCCACGCTCACGACATATTCCAGCAGTAGCGGCCAGAACCGACGATTCTTCCATTTCACCGTTTGTGAAAGATACCTCAGAAAGACTTCCGCGCCGCCTTGGGCCCAGCGTAGCCGCTGGCGAAACAACCCTTGGAGCGTTTCAGGCATCAGCACCCAGCAGATGGCCCTAGGCTCATACCTGACTTGGCCGCCTGCAAGCTGAAGCCGCCAGCTGATGTCAATATCTTCCGTTACCATGTCGGTATTCCAGCCTTCGATGGCCTCGAGAGCACTGCGACGGAAAGCGCAAACGACTCCGGAAATGGTAAATACCATGCCATAGATGCGCTGGGCCCGCTTGATCAAGCCGATAATGGAGGAGAACTCTCCCGTTTGTATCTTGCCAATCGCAGTCGAGCGCGTCCGCACCCTTGGATTACCTGTAACTCCGCTGACATGTGGGCTCTGAATGAAATGGCTAACCATATAGCCTATGGCATCGTAATCGAGAATTGCATCGCCATCGATTCCTACGATGATTTCCCCCTTCGCTTCTGTCAATCCATGATTCAGCGCGCTCGCTTTGCCTCGATTTGGCTGGTGGATGACGGTCAGGTTTTTGGACAGTGCTTTCAGCTCTTCGAGCTTTTCCGCCGTGTCATCGGTGCTTCCATCGTTTATCGCAATGATTTCGACATTGGGGTAATTTTGTTGGAATAGATGTCCTACGGTCTCGTTTATGTTGGCGCCTTCGTTATAGCAGGGAAGCAGTACGGTGACTCTAGGCGATTCGGAATCCCAATGATAGGTGTGCGGCCACGCCTGCTTTCTTTCCCAATGCAAATAAAAGTATATGCCGCCACAAATCCATATCGTGGCCATCACGCTAGGATAAGTGAAGGTGAAAATGGAGAGCGCATCGATAACGTTCATTTGTTCACCCCAAATCTTTGTCCTATGGAGAAGTACGGTCGTAAGTCGCTCATGTCGGGGTGATTATTGTGAAAATCGTCTGGGTAATAGCCGATGTGTCTTATTCCTGCGTGCTTGATGGTATCGATCCAGCTCGTCAATACTTCGTTACGCACGAGGCTCTCGTCTCGCCAGTCTCGGGTTTGCAACTCAAAAACAAGTTTTTCGGCTGGTATCTCTGCCAGTGATTTCCGCGCCAGCTCCTCGAGCCATCGCTGGGGATCGTCCGCCTCTTCCATGTACGGCATGGCCATGACGGCCACGTAATCGTAGGCGGAAGCAAAATTCTCAGCGGCTTGTGCGAACCATGCCTGGCTTTCCGGCTCGATGATCGGAAGAGCGTAGATGTTGCGTGATGTCGTAAACCTTTTATTGTCCGACTGGCGATAGTAGTTGGCCGAATCCGCCAGTTCGAGAGTGAAATCCGTCAGGAAAGCGGTCTTTCTGCGTGTCCAATTGTCCATCAGGGCTTCTTCCCGGCGAATCGCTTCGATGTCGCGAGGCAGGTTCCATGTCGTTTCATGCAGGCTCAAGGCGTCGTCACCGGCATCTTCGAAGTCGGTGAGGAACGCATCGTCATGGAATAGCAGACCATCGAACTTCGCTAACCTGCCGAGATCCCGATAGATCTCGCTGATGATGCGCCTGTTGGTCGCCGAGTAAGGCGACAGGCGCAGGTAATGCTCGCTGGCAACCACCCCCGTGCGCGCATCCGTCACGTACTCATGCCCCGGACCCAGGTCGAATGCGAGAACCGGCATCCAGGCATAGACCTTGACGTTGGCGCGCTTCTTCAACTGCCAGGCGACCCGGTTGAACAGGTCCGCACGCATTGGCAGGTGGCGGTTGGGAAAGTAGAGGGCTTCGGCCACCCCGTTGCCGTTGGGGTCGGCGAAGGCCTGCAGATAGACCGTGGTGACACCGAAACGGTAGATACGGTCGACCAGCAGGTCCAGGTTGGCTTCCTGCTGGATGGGGTCGGGGTCGTAGACGTAGTCGAGATCGACATGGACGATCCGCAGGTTGTCCCGCTCCCACACGCGATTGCCGAGTATTTCCTCGAAGGTCTGGAGACTGGTTTCCTGATCGATGAGGTAGCGGCCCATGACTTCCATGCCATGTCCGATCCGGTTGGGTTCGCTGAGCAGGCTGAAGCTGTAGGGCATGCCGTATTCAGCGGCGATGTCCAGCGTGGCTCGGCTGTATGCACCATAGGGCCACACCATGATACGCGGCGGCGTTCCGGTGATCTCTTCCAGCTGTCGACTTGCCCTGTGCATGTCGGTACGTATGCGCTGCAGATAATCCTCTTCGCTCTCGTAGCCAGACGGTTGCCAACGGCTGGTTACGGCGGCGGCCTGCTGATTGCCTTGGGGGTTGCCGTCCAGGCCGTAGTGAAGGTCATAGGTGTGAGAGGCGATCTCGATCAGCGGATCGTCGTGCAGCGCCTTCAACTGCTCGCGGGTCATGAAGCGATCACGGTCGAGGTAAGTGTCGCCGTAGGGAACATGACCTGCCGCGGGCACGTCGATCCAACTGCCCACCACGGCCGTGATGGCAGGGTAGCCATACAGCTTGAGCAGCGGATAGACGATGTCATGGAAGCTTCGATAGCCATCATCGAAGACCAACATGACCGCTCTGTCGGGCAGCGGCGCAATGCCGGCCTCGGCGTCGAGTACCTGCTGGAACGAAACGGGCTGATAACCGCGGGAGCGAATCAGGTTGAAGTGCTCGATGAGGCGAGTACGTGTGATCGTCTGCGGCAGGAGGGCACCCTCCGGCGTAACATCGAGATCGACCACATCGTGATAGCTGATCACCACGAAGTCGCCGCTCACCCGTGCAGCCTGGGCCTGTTGCACGAGGCTTGCGATGAGAAGCAGGCCGAAGAGAAGGAACAATCGGGTACTCATGGAAATCTCCACACCAAGGCTCCTGTCAGTACCGTGTCGTGCTCCGCTTGACCGTCGTAAACGGCCCGCTCCCGGGCGATGCCGTACTCCAGGGAGATACCAGGCTGGAACTCCCACCGCTGGTGATAGCCGAGACTCCAGGTTTCCTCCCTGGTTTCGCCGTGCTGCCAGTACTGGCCGGTACCAACCGAGATGCCCTGGGTGAAGGTTTGGCGGTAGCCCAGGGGATGGGCGTACTCGAGCACCAGTTCCCCGCTGAGGTGAGTGTCGCGTTCAGGGTTGTAGTAGCTGGCGCTCACCTCGTCATTGCGCGAGCCGCCGAGCCAGCCCGTCGCGGCGAGCAGCCAGCGATCGCGCTGGTATAGCCGCTCTTCCCAGTAGCCAAGGACGCTGCGGCGCAGGTTGCCGTCATCGAAGTCGGTCAGGCTCACTTCCGCACCCAGCGTACGTCTCTCGTCGTGACGATAGGTCAGGGCAACGTGGTAGCGATTGGCGTGGACGTCATCGTTCAGGGCGCGCAGGGGAGTGGTGAGGCTGTTATATTCGGTGCCAAGCGTGACGGCGACGTGTTCGGTAAAGTCGTGGCGCAGCGTGGCGCTGAAGTGCGGCTCGTCATTGAGCTGCAGGCCATGACCGGCTGCCAACGTGACGTGGTTCGGAAAGAGGTTCCATTCATAACCCGCGATAGCGTATCCCGCCCGTAGCGATCCCTCATCGAAGGTCCCGTATTGATGGCGGTGCTGCAGGTAGTACCGCGAGCCGCGATCGTCGCGTGGGGAGCGAAAGACGACATCACTGAGCCACTCCCTCGATGCCTGGGTGCTGCCCCCGCCTTGCCCATCACTGCGTCTCACGGAAAGAGCCAGCTCCGCTGCGCGCTGTTCCTGCCACTCCCGCTCGAGGTTGTCCCTCGATACGCTGGGTTTGGCGGTATCCAGCTCATGGCGTATCTGCGCCACCGTGCCCCTCCAGAGGCCTTGCTGGAGCCTGGCGATCAGTTCGCCATGGTGTGGTGTGTCGCGGTGTTCCGGCCCCAGCAATGAAGCGGCGTGTCGGTAGTCGGCCTGGGCCTGTTCGAACCAGCCTCGCCAGCGGCTGATGTCGCCTCTCAGCAGCCACAGGTAAGGGTTGGCGGGGGCTTCGGTAAGGTAAGCGTCGACCTGCACCTGGGCCTGCCGCTCGTTGCCGCGCCAAGCCATGAGCATGGTGTCGAGCAGAAGGACTTTCTGCAGATTGGGGTTCTCGATATGGGTCGTACCGGTAAAATCCCGACGATAGGCAGGCTCGGCACGTCGCCATTCCTCCAGCAGGTGCTGTGCCTCACGGTGGCGTCGTGCATCCGTATAGCTGAAGAACAGGCTCTCGTAGAGCGGATCGCTCAGGTCTGCGCCCCGTTCCGGTTCGTCCCGCAGCATGGCCTGGTAGATCGGAATGGCCTGTTCAGGGTGGCCCAGGCCATTGAGCGCATGAGCCCTGGCCCGTAGCACATAGCTGGGCAGGGAGCCAAACTGCTGCAGTAACTGCTGGCTCAGGATCTCGGCTTCGTCGAATCGACGCAGCTGCGCTAGCGCCACGACCTTGTCGCGCTCGGCCTGCAGACGCAGTCCGGGATCCAATTCCTCCGACCCCAGCACGAGGTCCAACTTGCCAAGGCCCCTTTCGATGCTGCGGTGATCCTCAAGATGAATCCCGAGGCGAATGTCGTTTACGCCCTCGTAATAGCGCAGCCAGAGCGCATCGCTGGCACTGAACAGGTCGGGGTAGCGTTCGAACAGCTCGCGCGCAGGCTCACTGGCACCGAGACTCACCGCAAGGCGGTAGAGCGCGCGAATTTCGTTGGGGCTGTCGGGCTGTCGTTCGACCAATGCCTGACGTGCCTGCAGTTCTGCCAGGGCATTATCCGTTTCGGCGGCCAGGTATCCCCTCGCCTCGAGCGCCTCCAGGGTGGGGCCGGCGAGGATCTCGTAGCGCTTCAGCGCGGTCTCGGCGAGTACGTATCGGCCCTGGTCGATGTATACCAAGGCTTGGCCCAGCCAGGCGGCTGGCTCCTCAGGCTCACGGTGGGCCAGGCTCGTGAAGTACGCTAGTGCAAGGTCGGGTTCTCCTTGCCTGCGAGCGGCGCCCCCCAGGTCGAGCAGCTCATGGGCGGTCAAGTCTTCCATGGAGCAGCCCGCGCAAGTCGACAGGGCCTCTTCGAGGCGCTCGGCCCTGATCAGCAAGGCAATCAGGTCGCTGCGTACTGCAACATTGCCCGTGCGTGCGTACAGTGAACGCAAATGTGAAATCGGCGTGTCCCATTGCCCACTCGCGATAGCATGTTGCACCAGAGCCTGTCGCTGGGCGTCGGCCGAGGCGTCTGCCAGGGCCTCCAGAGGAAGGAGCGCAATCACGCAGAGAGGCACAGCGGTAAGCAAGCGTTTCATCAGCCTTTGTCTCATGAGATCTGCGTTCGCAGTGAATGGCCGTAACTGGGACGTTGAGTGCAGCATCGTGCCTCGGTCGATGCGACCAGCGCTCGGTTCGTCATGCTTACTCGAGTTTCCTTTGTCGTAGTGCGCAAAAAAGGTCCCGCCTCGGCAGGACCTTTTCCCGGGCGTGCTCAGTTCTGATAGACGTGAGCCGTGTTGCCGCCTCCCACTTGCGAGGTGGTCGCGGCGTTGTTATGGCCCACCTGCACATGGGTCGCCGTATTGGTGGCAAGGCTCATCAGGCCTCCCAGTGCACCGGAAGACGCTGCTTGCGTGATGGAGGAGTAGTGACCGTTGCCGGACTGGTAGGAGTCGGCCAGGTCGTTGTAGCCGCTCTGGGTCACTTCAGAGTAATGGTTGCGACCGTTCTGAACGACGATGGCATCGTTGTTGAAGTTGCTCTGATCGACAGTGGCAGTGTTGTACTTGCCGTCCTGGGTAATGTCGGCGGTATTCTTCAGGTCACGCTGAAGCACCTCGGCGACGTTTCCAGTTCCAGCCTGGACGATGGTGGAGTCGTTGAAGGTACCGCTTTGGTCGACGTCGGCAAAGTTATTGATTCCGGACTGTGTGACGTCGGAAGCGTTCTTGACTCCATCCTGATTCACTTGAGCGACGTTGTACTTGCCATCCTGGACCGTGTCGGAGCTGTTGGCAAAGCCGCTCTGACTGATATCGGCAAAGTTATTCCAGCCGTTCTGATAGCTAGAGGCACTATTCTTGGTACCTTCCTGATTCACCTGAAGGACGTTCTGTACACCGACCTGCTGGCTGTCGGATGAGTTGAACTGACCGGATTGGGTAATGGCAGCACTGTTGTTCGTCCCATTCTGGAAGACGTCAGCATCGTTGCCCATACCTTGCTGATCTATATCCGAGACGTTATAGCCCCACCAGCCCTGCTGATGAACGGTCGCGCCATTGCTTACACCATTCTGCGATACACCGGAGGTATTATTCCCACCCCAGCCCTGGGTATACTGGGATACACCCACGTCATTGCCGTAGCCTACTTGGTCGACATTCGAAACGTTACCATTAGCCAGAGCCGTAGCTGAGAAAGCGATAGCCGCAGCCATTACAGTCATCTTGAACTTCATTTTTAATTCCCTCTCGTTGAAATCCCTGGTTGAGCTTTTGCCGCCAGGGCGGAGTTCGAGAAACGATAGCTTGGCTACCGCTTCTGTTTGCCACTTCCGGTTTCAAGCGTTTGCATTCCCTTTTCGTTGGTCATGCTTCCTGCGTTTTCTCCATGCTCCCGGAGCCTCAAGTCCTAGTATCGATAGACCTGAATGGCTGCCTGACCACGTGAGAACTGGGTGATCGTGATGGGGCTCGTACGGTGTGTTCCCAGCTGGTGAATCTCGGCGCTGCCATATGCACCATGTTGGTTGATGATGGCTTCCTTGCCGTATCCTGCCTGTACGATACCGGCATCGTGCCCTTGCCCCTGCTGCAGGATAGAGGCATCCAGTTGAACGCCGCTCTGTATCACCCTGGCTTGATGGGCCATTCCCACTTGCCGTGCGCTGGCGCTATTGGCCACGCCCTGCTGAATGATTTGAGCGCTGTTATAGCTACCTCTCTGGAGGATTGCGGATTCGTTACCGTATCCAGACTGTTGAATGACAGCGCTTTGTTGCGGCAGGCTTCTTGTCGCTGCGGGGTCGAGTTCAGAGCCTGGCGTGAGATCAACAGCCAAGGCGTTTTGAGCCAGCAAAGCCATACCTATGGCAAATGTAACGATCGCGTAAGCCTTCATGGCAACATTCCTCCGCAGCTTTACTAACTGTTACAGTGTCGGCTTGCTATCGCATCGCTTCCATAATTAATAAGGTTTAATTTGAGGATTAATTTCCTAGCACTTGGCCGCATTTTGAAAGAATTAAGCTTGTGTCATGAAAAATTAGCCGTATGGACTCATTATTGAAAAAATGAAGGCGCCAAAATATGGCGCCAGGAAAATCGTTCGGCTTTCAAAGCATGGGCGGGGAGGATTCGCGGTAGGCTACGAGGACGTCATTGTTGCGCTCCGCCGGGTCAGCTAAATTCCATAAACCCCGGTCGACCCCTTGGGTAACAAGATGTATGACTGCGGATTCGACCGCTGACATCACCGCCATTTGCACCGGTTCGTTGTGGGTATATCCAGCCTCCGCCTCCAGGAGCCTGCGGAAACTGACGAAACGATAGACCCCAGCACGCACCTCGTAAGAGTAAACCGTCTTGCTGGTGGTCACGTTGGCGAGCACTTCCCCAGTTGCAATATCCACGGCACGAAGATTGACGGTGACTTGATCGACCTGGTACTGACCGGAAGATCCGATACCGAAATATTCGGCTCCAACGCCTCCCGTCTTCATATTGGAATCGTACGCAATAATCCCACCTTCCATAAGAATGCGTGCAGCGTTGAGAGAACCTAGTTCATGTTCGCGTCCGTTTCGTTCGAGGTTCGCGCGAATGATGCGGCGTTCCGTCAGTAGATTCTGCAACCCCACGCGTTCAAGGGGAATGAACCAGCCTGAATCCGCCAGCGCGGAACTCAGCATAGCCGCTCCACCTTGGGTTACTGCCGTAGAAAAAGTGCTGGCGGGTTGGGGGCGGTATTGCCCCGTTTGGTCCCTGAAGTCGTATACGGCCGTATAGATAGGGGCCGCAGGCCTGGGGAGACTGGTCAGGTCCATATAGGTACCGGATCGAGGGACCAGGGTTGCCGGGGCCCCTTCCAGACCCTCAGGTGAAGTGATCATACCGACACATCCACCGAGGAAGATCAGTCCTGTCAGGAGGCTGATTCTCAATGCTTTCATGTTCAGGCCTCTTAATATGGTGATCCGAAGTCGATACGTGTCACTTCGTTCGTTCTCTTGTCGGTGATGACCATCTGGAAAGCACCCCCTCCGACATTGACGAATCTGACGTTGAGCGAGGAATTGTCTATGACACTCTCGCTTCCGCCGGGATTGTTCGGGTCGAGCGCGCCGTCTATGGCACGATTGATGAGATCGGCGCGAAGATCCTGGAGAAAAAAATCCACTTCGGAGAACCGCCCGAAATCTGGAGCGTTGGGGTCCTTGTGGGTATCTTGTGCCTGAGCCTTGTTGAGCAGGTGGTTGCCCAGCAGGGGATCACCGCCGAAAGAAGGGTTGATCGGGCGGTAGATGAGTTCTCCCGCCTGTACTCCTGCTGTATGGAGCAGGCTTCCGAAGAGGCAAAGCCTCAGTAAGCGTGGGATCTTCATGGCATTCTCCTTTTTGTGGCGTTCACTCTTTCCGCTAGATTTCGTCATCTGCCAGATCCGGGTCACTCTCCAATGCCTGCATGATGCTGCGCTGCACCAGGAGCTGCTCGACTTGCTCGGAGGCCGCCTCGGCATAACGGTCGATATCGCTCAGCCGTGGGGGAAGAGTGGCCTGGAAGAGAATGCGATTGTTCTCTGATACCCAGACTTGGCTTCCCCAGCGCGCATCGGGACGCTCGTGTACGGACAACGTGGTGCTGGACAGGATATGGCTCTCTACACTTAACTGGCTGAAACGCCGGTAAAATGTCTTCCCCATCATGGTAATGGTGCGGTCGACGATCACCCCTGACAGACCGGGTTCTCCGAGGCGAAACTGCCGGGACAGCTCTTCACCCGCTTGCCCCTCTTCCAGTCTTTCTTCTTCGATCGAACTTTGGGGAGTCGTGGGCTCTTCTTGAACCGTCGGTAGGTTTGGGCCCGGGGCCTGCGTTTCCGCCAAGGCAAGGGAGCCTAGTGCCAGCAACAGGATGGCTAATGGCGGTTTCTTGTGGAGGAAGGCCATGGCTCTTGTCTGCGCTCATGTCAGTGACTGGATGAGGTTCTGTCGTGCCGTTGAAACGACAAGGGAGGGGGGGGCCCCAGGTTCTGCCTGGCCCAGTTGACGGCCTGCATGCGATTGTTGACGTTGATTTTTCGGAAGATGTTATAAAGGTGTGACTTGACGGTATGCTCACTGACGAAAAGCAGTTCGGCAATTTCGGTATTGGAAGCACCTGAACCCAGCAACCCGATGATTTCCAGCTCGCGCTGTGTGATACCACAGACTGGGCGGTAACAGTTGATCTGTTGACGACGGTAAAAGTCGATGAGGCGATTCATCAGCGTACGCGACATCCAGTAATCGCCAGCAAGTAGACGCTGGATGCCCTTGCAGATCAGCTCAAGGCTGTCGCTGCGGTAGAACACACCTTGCAGCTGTATGAAACCCAGCAACTGTGCAGCATGCTCTTCATCCTTGAGATTGAATGCTGTCAGAACCCACTGCGGCCGGTTGTGATATTGCGCCTGCCATGCCTGCATGATCTTCTCGTCGACATGATCCATGTCCAGCAGGACGACGGTGCGAGAATCCTGCTTCTCCTCCACGAACCCAGCGGCTTCACGAGACGAGGCAGGTGAAACGATGCACAAGTCACGTTGCAATTTCTGGTAAATGTAATCGACGAAGAGTTGGGTCTGTGGGTTGATCTCGGTAGCTAATAGGACAGCCCCTTTTCCAAGTTCCATGCTCGATTTCTCCTATGAGTATGCTTTTCTTGGTAGGTTCTTCTTCAGGTCCCTGATGAAAAGCATGGGAGGAATCTTGGTTCATGAAAACAGGTTTTGTAAAGTTATGTTATTGCTGAGATGGCTAACCTCAAGACATGAGTTTTCTCATGCTTTTTTAAAAACTATTAAAAAACAATATCTTATGTTGTTATGTTTGTTGCATAGAATTAGATTTTCTCTTCTGGAACATTGAAGGCATGAGGAAAATTCAATCTTGGGCTTTGTGTAATGTTATTGTAACATTATTGATTCTTGTAGTGGATCCGTGGTTTTTATTTCTATTGTCCCATTATCTTGACACTTGCCAGATGCTTCATGCCTCTCGTGTCAGTACGTTAATAATCCCGTGCCACGCCCCGTCTGACTGGCTTCTTGGAAAGGTTTCGCTCAATTCTCATCGATACTCCCTTCATTCACAGCGTCTCGATCCGGTTGAGCCATCTGCAGCCGGCAATCTTGTCAGCGCCACTGCGTATGCTTCGTCATCTTCAGGCTGCTATCGAGATACGGGTTCCAGGGGCAAAGTGTTTGTGGCCTGAAAATGCGGTCATGTCATTGATAAAGAGGCTGAAAGGCCTGGCCAGATTGAGAATTTTGTAACCTCATGGAGACTGAGTTTTTCGAAGTGTAACTTTAATGGTATTAAAGGTATCTTTCGTAAGCTAATGATAAGGCAGAACTTCTGTGAAATGAAAACCATTGGTCCACTACTACTGTCAAGCTGGCGATACCGGCTACCCTTCTTTGCGTCTTTTTCCGAGGTCAATCTCCTTGTGACGCAGCAATTTTCACGATTTGTAAATATAAAAGTTATTGTTTTTAAAGGTAATTTATAAACCATGGCATAAAGTATGCGGTACGTTACCCGACCGTTAGCCATGAATTCTCGTCGGGAAAGGAAAGGGAAAAGAAAAGGATCTTCCTGAGACGAGTCCGGGCGAAATGCATGAGCCAACTTGGTCATGTTCTGGAAGCACTCATCATGCATGATAGGGAGAATAATCATGAAAAAATATTATGCGATTGCAGGGTCATCGCTGCTGGCGCTTGTGCTGGCCATTTCGGCTGCGCATGCCGACGCCACAGCCGTTGGCGGTAGCGGGGGTAGCAGCTACGGTGGTAATGGCGGGAACGGTGGTTCGGGCAGCAGCGACGCCAATGCCCTGTCCGGCAACTTCATCAACGAAATGGATGACGATAACAACAACCAGGCCACCAGTAACGCCACGTCAGGCAGTGGCACCGGCGGAGCCGGCGGCATGGGCGGTGCGGGTGGCGCTGGTGGGGCCGGCGGCGATGCCTGGGCCATGAGCGAATCCTACAATACCAGCACCAGTGTAGTGGCTATCCAGGATCTGCGCTCCACGGTGACCGGTTCTCGCATCAACATCACCGCCGGTGATGGAGCGACTGGCGGCTCCGGCAGCAGCGGTGGCAATGCCCTGGGCGTGAGCGCGGGTGTGGGTGTCGGCGGTGCCGGCGGCAATGGCACTGGCGGTGACGGTGGCCATTCCGTGGCTGTTGCTGGCGATGGTGCCGATGGCGGCGATGGTGCGGGTCTCGGCCTGGGTCTTGGCCTTGGGGCCGGCCTGGGTGGTAGCGCTGACACCAGCAACGGCAGCGGTGGGGCTGACAGCAACGCTTCAGGCGGGCTGGCAGGCAACTTCGCTGGTGACGATATCGAGAACAACAATTCCGCCACTGCAGGCGGCAGCAGCAGCGGCGATGCCACTGCCTCACCTTCTGTCGCTGGTGGTACCGCTGGGGCAGGAAGCGGCACCGGCACTGGCACCGGTACTGGTACTGGTACTGGTGGTGCAGGTGGTACGGGTGGCGACGCCATGGCAGGAGCCGGCGGTAGCTCTACCGGCAACGGCGGCGGCGGCGGCGGCGGCACCGGCACTGGTGGCGATGCCAATGCCTATGCCGGCAACGGCGGCAACGGCGGCAATGGTGGCAACGGCGGCAACGCCTCGCTCGTCACCGGCGGGGCTTCCATGGCAGCAGGCGCCGGTACCTTCGGCGGTATTGCCAACATGAACCTCTCCACTGGCATCTACAACTCGCAGGTGGCAGGTACCAACGTGGCAGCGCATAGCAACGTCCACATCGGCAACTGATGTTCGGCTTGCGCTGAGCGTGAAGGGCCGGTGGTGAAGCTGCCGGCCCTTTCTTGGTCCCATGACAAGCAGGTGGAAGAGGGAGCGATGCCATGAAGCGTATCGGTCGAGCGGTATGTGCTGTGCTGGCGGTCGGCTTGAGCCTTGCCAGCCCTCTGCTGATGGCAGGAGACGAAATTACGACAGGTTTCGAGGCGTTACATCACATGGAGGTGAGTGAGCTGGAGGGTGTTACTGGTAGGGAAGGGTTCCGCGATCTGGTCAACGTGCAGAGTATCCAGAACATGGAAGCCGCAGCGAAAGGGGCTTCGTTTACTGCCGGCACAATCGTCTCGGGCAATATCACGATTGAAGCCAATGCCATGGACAGGGTCTCTGGCATAACGCTGATGAATCTCATGACAGGCCATGCCAATGCCGTCTCGACGGGGGTCAGCATCAGCATCTATGCACCTCAGTAGAGGCGCGAGACGGTGGGGGGGGGAGGATGAGAACCAGGCGGTGGCTTGACGTAGGGTTGGCCTGCGCCGTCAGTGTGCTGGTATTCCCGCTGCAGGCGGGATCGCTGACGATCGCGCTGAACGGTGGATTTGGCTCCTTGACGGTACCGGCCAGGAGCCATCACGAGATGCGTTGGGATGGGGTCGTCGCACAGCAGTACGACTACAGCTGTGGGGCGGCGGCGGTGGCGACCCTACTCACCCATCATTACGGCCGGCCCACCACGGAAGCCGAGGTCTTCGAGGCGATGATCCATACCGGTGAGGTGGAGCAGATCAAGGAGCAAGGCTTCTCCATGCTCGACATGAAGCGCTACCTCGATGCCCAAGGGCTGAATTCAGACGGTTTCCGGGTAGGACTCGATGATCTCGAGCGCATTGGTGTTCCCGCCATCACCTTGATCAACACGGGGGGGTACCGGCACTTCGTGGTCATCAAGGGAATGGATGCGGACCATGTGCTGGTAGGCGATCCGGCCGTAGGTACCGTGGCGGTGCCCAAGGCGTATTTCGAATCGATCTGGAGCGGCTTGGTACTGGGCGCGCGGGCCGAGACGGAAATCGCCAAGGCCAACTTCAACCATGAGCGCGACTGGCAGATTCGGCCATCGGCTCCCGTCGGTAGCGGGATCGACCGCGCCGACGTGGCTTCGATGTTACTGCAACTGCCGGCGATCAACGAACTGGGACGATGAGCGATGAGCGCATGCCGGACCAATGAGCGACTGGTCGCCAGTCGCCAGCGAGACACTGCCAAGCGGCGCTTCGCCGGATCGACACTCTGCCGCATGTGCATGGTGTCGCTATGGATGGCCAGTGCCACGGTGCAAGCCTCCAACTTCGCCCTCCTGGAGCCACTGGAGGAAGCGGAGCTGCAAGCGTTGAGGGGGGGCTTTGAAATCGCAGGGATCGACATGAGCTTCGGGGCCACCCTGCAGACGCTGATCGACAATGTGCGCATGGACACCGTTTTCGTCATCCATCCGTCGGGTACGGAGGTCGTTTCACAGACGATCACTCAGTACGACCTCATCGATGGGCAGGTCGTCAGTCGAGTAGGGCAGGGGAGCGGCAACACCATCGTGGAACTGACGCCGGATGGCATCAACCTGGCCGGGATGAAGGACTTCGCCGGCCTGGTGGTCAACGATAGCAAGGGTTTCACCTCGGTGTTCCATACGGTGACGAAGAACGCGATCCTGGGCAGCGTGGTCAGCGATGCCTCGGAGCGGGACATTCAGCAACAACTCAATATCGGCGTACAGGTGAACAACCTGCCAGCGCTGCGTGCTGCCCAGCAGCGCCACACCGTCCTTGAGTCCTTGGCGCGTTAAGCGGAAAGGCCCCAGCAGAGGATCGGTGAGGTTCACCGATCCTCGTTCCTGCCTCAGAACGCATTGGTACCGAACGGGACCCGCAGGGTCAGCACGGTGTTGGGGGCATCGTCGGTGACGCCGAGTTCGAGGCCGAGATTGACCGAGACATCCGGATTGAGCTGGTAGGACCAGCCCAGCAGCAGCGAACCGACGTTGAGCGTGCGTGAACTCTGTGTGGCGGAACGTTCATCTTGGAAATAGGTAGTCTTGGTCTTGCCGATAAAGTCGTTCTTGAAGCCCAGCGTAAAGGAGGCCCGCGGGTTGATGGCGTAGGCCATGCCGAAGCTGAGGCGCACCGCATCGCCGGGGTCGACCTTGCCGATCCAGAGTTCATCAGAAATTTGTGTGTTGACGTCGTCGCTCATGTTGTAGAGGTAGCCGAGGTTGGCGAAAAAGACCGCGGGGTCGGAGGGCAAGAGGGCAGTGATACTGGGCTCGATGGCATGGAAACCGGATCCGGTGGCCAGCTCCTGCTCGATGCCGTCGGAGTCGCGGGCGATATCGAAGGGACCGTCTCCGGTAATACTCTTGTAGCGCAGGTTGCCGACGAAGAAAGGCCAGCCATTGTGGCCGCGGTTGAGCTGGTAGCGTGCGGTGAGTTCGATATCCCCGAGGCCATTGCCCGATAGATCACGATCAATATCGAAACTGTCATCTCCTACCGTAGGTACAGTGGCTCGCAGAGTATCGTCGCGATAGACATAGGGCAGCTTGAGTTCCATCTCCAGCCGGTCGGTGACGCCCAGGCGGCCGGTGAGCGATGCCGTCCAGATATCCCGCTCGGCCTCCTCGGCGCTGAAGACCCCGATCAGCAGGGTGCTGAGTATCTCGACACCGCGGAAGGTGAGGCGATTGACCCCCGAATGGGAGTATTGCAGAGAAGGTTCGATCACCAGGCGGCCACGAGGCGTCAACACCCCGCCGATGTCGGCGATGGCCTGCACTTCGGGTTGCTGAGGAGGAGCCTCGGCCGGCGCCTGCCCCACGGGTGAGGTGATACCTGCCGGGGCGGTGGTGTCCTGAGCGACCGCGACCTGGAACAGGGCCAAGCCCAGGCCAACCGCGGTGGGTAACAGCAGGGCATGCATTCTGGTCATGACTCTCTTCCCTTGATGTCCTGGTTCCTGGGAACCGTTGTGATTAGAGCCGATCGCCAACGCGCTGGATGTCGTACTTGTCCATCAGGCGATACAGCGTGACGCGAGAGACCCCCATCTCTCGCGAGGTACGTGCGATGTTGTGGTGGTTTCGCTTCAGTGCATTGAGGAGGGTGTTACGCTCAGCCTGCTCACGTATCTGTTCCAATGACGGTGGTTGATGTGGTTTGGCCGACTTATCGATGGAAATGTCCTCGACCTCGATATAGGGCGGATTCGACATGAGCATGGCGCGGCAAACCGTGTTCATCAGCTCGCGAATGTTGCCCGGCCAGTCGTGATCCTGCAGCAGCGCCATGGCTTGAGTGCTGAAGCCAATCAGCCCTGGGGGTTTGTACTGCTTGAACTGTTCGAAGAAGAGCTCGACGAGAGGTTTGATATCCTGCTTTCTCTCCCGCAGAGGCGGTATCCAGACCTCGAGTACGTTCAAGCGATAGAAAAGGTCCAGCCTGAAGCGTCCCTCTTCCACCAGCGTCGGGACATGCCGGTTCGTGGCGGCAACGATGCGTGCATCTACCTTGGTTTCCTTGTGGCTCCCCAAGCGGGAGATGCTGCGACTCTCGATGAAGCGTAGAAAGGTTGCCTGCAGGTCGTAGGGCAGTTCACTGATTTCATCCAGGAACAGGGTGCCTCCGGCAGCGGCCTCGATCTTTCCAATGCGTCGACAATGCGCATCCGTGAAAGCACCCTTCTCGAAGCCGAACAGTTCGGACTGGATGAGATTGGGAGGGATGGCTCCACAGTTGACCGCGACGAAGGGAGCATGGGCGCGAGAAGAGAGTTCATGGATGGCTCTGGCGGCCAATTCCTTGCCGGTGCCCGATTCGCCGGTGATGAATACGGGGGCATCGACGTCAGCCAGAACATGGATCTGCTCGATGACTCGACGCATGCTGGGCGTGCTGCTGATCATGCTCTTGTTGGCCACGTGCAGGATCGCTTTCCTGCCGGCTACAGCGGCAATGGCATGTTGCCTGGCGATATGTAGCAGCAGGCAGACCAGGCCGGATAAGTCCCCTTGGGCGTGGATGCTATGAAACAACCGGGTCAGGGCAAGCCTAACGCAGGGATTCCTGACCTGTTGCGGATCGGCCAAGGCCACCCACTCGAAGCCGCTGTCGAGAATGAGCTTTTCCAGTTCCGGCAGGAAAGCGGGATCAATATCCTCAAGTGGAATGAGACCTACATCGAAGTTCTTTTGCGCCATGGTGCGCCATGCTGTTTGATAATCCGTGACAAGCGTCGCAATACAACCCTGCTGGTTCAGTGCCGCCAGCATCTTGCTCGAGCGGCCAGAAATTGGATCCAGCAGCATGACGTTGGGGGGCGTTTCCATGACGGATGTCCCTATGGGTGCACTCCAGAGTTATCCTTTTCCTTGTGCTTCAGTGCCTCGCTTCCCTCTTGTAGCTGGGAGGAACGCTGAACAGGTTTCGTCTGGCCCAATTCATCGCCTGGAGCCGGTTGTGTACCTTGATTTTCCTGAAGATGTTGTAGAGGTGAGATTTGACGGTGTGTTCGCTGACGAACAGCTTTTCAGCGATCTCCGAATTGGTTGCCCCCGTGCCGAGAAGCCCGATGATTTCCAGCTCACGCTGTGTCAGGCCGCAGGCTGGGCGGTACGAATTCATTTGTTGGCGACGCAGGAGCTGAATCATGCGCGACATCAAGGTACGCGACATCCATAGGTTGCCACTACGGAGAGCCTCGATCCCTTTGCAGATCAAGTCCACGCTGTCATTGCGGTAGAAGATTCCTTGCAGGTTGAGCGATGAAAGCAGCTCGACCGCATGGCCTTCATCACGCACGTTGAATGCAGCGAGGCTAATGTGCTCCTTGCCATCTGCAGCGGTCTGCCATTGCTGCATGTTCGCTTCGCTCAAGTGATCCAGATCGAGAATCACCAGCACGACTTCACCCTCGTCCAAGGCTGGCATGGCCTCGGTCTCGACGGCGGTGACCTCATGGTCAAGTTGCTGTTGCAAATGCTCGATGAACAGCTTTGACTGGGGATTGACAGCGGTCACCAGGAAAATCCGAAAATCCATGCTTGTCATTTTATTCCCTCCCTGTTTATTCGTATTACTGAATGTAAAGAAACGTAAACGATAGGGTGTATTCTGGAGTCTCAGACATAATCCAGAGATGTGTTAATAGATAATTTTCATTAAGAAGTTGTTTAATATTCTAAGGCTGCATATAGCCGCCGAGGCGGATTGTCGGATGTCCATCGCGGACTATCTGGAAGGGCGTGTCGGCTAATCCAGGCGGAAGAAGGCGGCAGTGCGCAGCCATCGCCTGCTGCAGAAAAGGCTCGGTGGCCCTTGTGTTTGCCGCGACGGATATGAAAGAAGCCCTTCCTGCGAAGGGCTTCTCTCTCCAGGGGGATGGCCAGCAAGGACGCCGGGTCCTGCCGGGATCTACGGACAGGAGGCTTCTTCTGCCTTCCTGTCCAGGCCATGTTTCTCTATCAGGCGGTAGAGCGTTACCCGCGAAACCCCCAACTCCTCGGCGGCTTTCTTGACCTTCTGCTTGTTGCGGCCCAAGGCTCGAAGCAAGGCTTCTCGTTCGGCGCAGTTGCGTGCTTCCTCGAGGGTGACGACGTTGCGGCTGGACGTGCGCCGTTCGAGCCCAAGGTCCGCCGGCTTGATCAAGCGCTGTTCGCACATGACCATGGCACGGCGTACCCGGTTGATCAGCTCCCTGATGTTGCCCGGCCAGTGGTACTGCCGCATCAGCACCAAGGCCTCCTGGCTGAAGCCACGCACCTTCATGGATTTTTCTTCGATGAACTTGTCGAAGAAGAACTTGGCCAGGGTCTCGATATCCTCCTGGCGCTCCCTTAATGGTGGGATATTGATCTGCAGGACATTGAGCCGATGATAGAGGTCTTCCCGGAAGCGCCCTTCTTCGACCGCCTTTTCGAGATCCACGTGGGTAGCAGTGAGTACGCGTACGTCGACGTATATCTCATCTAGCGCGCCGATACGCTGAATCGCCTTCTCCTCCAGGAACCGCAGCAGGTTTACCTGGAGATCCAGAGGCAAGTCGCCGATCTCATCGAGGAACAGAGTGCCCCCTGCGGCGGCTTCTATCTGTCCGATCTTCTGTTGGCTGGCCCCGGTGAAGGCTCCCTTCTCGTGGCCGAACAGCTCTGACTGGATCAGGTTACTGGGCAGGGCGCCGCAGTTCACCGCGACGAACGGTGCCGAGACGCGCTGGGAGCGCTCGTGAATGGCACGAGCGGCCAGCTCCTTTCCCGTGCCCGACTCACCGCGGATGAATACCGGTGCCTCGACGGAGGCTACCCTATGGATGGTGTCGAAAACCTTGCGCATGGCCGGTACGGTGCCGACCATCTCGAATTCGGCTTCCTTGGGTAGCTGCGCAGTGGCCTCCTCCCTTCTGAGCCGCTTCATGGCGACTGCATGCTGCATGAGGCAGTCGATCTGGTCGATATCGATCGGCTCCGCTTGGTAGGCCATGAAGAGATTGCCCAAGGCCTTGCACAATAAAGGGTCGTCTAGCTCGGGTCCGTGAACCAGCGCCATCCACTCCATCTGTGAGCGAATGACCAACTTCTCCATTTCTTTCAGTTCCTTGGTACTAGCCTGAGGCAAATAGAAGATGCCTGCATCATGATCGGCTGCTTCCAACAGAATCTGTGCCTGTGCCAGGCTACAGGCTGTACTGATACACCACCCCTTTTCTTCCATGCGTGCAACGAATTCTTGCTGGCCAATTTCCATGGGGCCGATCATCAAGAGTGTTGCCTTGTTTTCCATGTGTCGTTCGTCCCTTTCGAATCCTTCGAGAGTAAAGTCGATTTTGTTTCCTTTTCTTTACACTTGGGGCCGAATTCAATCCCTTGTCTTCCACGGACAAGAGCTTGTTTCTCTTGTTCTTCCCCAAGAGAGCAATCCAATCGATGCAATTTTCGCTATTTTTCTAATTTAAAAATGGCAAACGTTCAGATGGTTGCAGAGGCCATAAAGCCTTCCGCTTGGTAGCGCGACGTTGAGCCGCTTCCCTGCGCGAGACAAGTTGTAAAGATAGGTTACAGGAGCGATATAGACAAGCCCGCCCGCTTGGCTCCGTGGCGTTTTGTTACTCGGTTTCTATAGTGCTGTAACGCTTGAATTGCGTGGGCTAGCAGTTCAGCCAGCCGCTCGCCTCGTGTAACATGGAGTAGTGAAAAACCAAGCATGAGGAGCCGTTGTGTCCCCCACAGATGAGTTGGTCCTGGCCAGCAGTAATTCCGGCAAGATCCGGGAGTTCAGCCAGCTTTTCGCGTCTCTTGGACTGCGGATCCGGCCCCAGTCAGAATTCGGCGTGGCAGACGTCGAGGAAACCGGGCTCACCTTCGTCGAGAATGCCCTGCTCAAGGCTCGCGCAGCCAGTCGGGTCAGCGGTTTGCCGGCCTTGGCCGACGACTCCGGGCTCGAGGTCGATGCACTCTCCGGGCAGCCGGGGATCTACTCGGCCCGCTACGCGGGTGAGCCCAAGAGCGATGCGCGTAACAATGCCAAGCTGTTGGAGGCTCTGGCCGAGGTATCCGGTCGTACCCGTAGCGCGCGCTACTGGTGTGCCCTGGTCTACTTGCGTCATGCCGACGACCCCGTGCCGCTGATCGTCCAGTGCAGTTGGGAAGGGGAGATCCTCGAGCAGCCTCGGGGTGACGGCGGCTTTGGCTACGACCCGCTGTTCTGGATCCCCCCACTGGGCAAGAGCGTCGCTGAGCTGGGTGCCGAGGAGAAGAACCGTCTCAGTCATCGCGGTCGAGCCCTCGAGGGCATGCTGGCGGCTCTGCGCGAGACGACCCAGCGCTGATGGCCGGTTTGCCTCGAGCCCTGCCGGCGCTTCCTCCCCTGGCGCTCTACGTGCACGTACCTTGGTGCGTGCGCAAATGCCCCTACTGCGATTTCAACTCCCATGGTGTAGGTCGGGACGCAGAGCTGCCCGAGGAGGAGTACCTGGCTGCCCTGCTCGACGACCTCGATGCCGACTTGCCGCTGGCAGCCGGCCGGCCCCTTGGCAGTATCTTCATCGGCGGCGGGACACCGAGCCTGATGTCGGCTCGGTTCTATTCACGCTTCCTCGATGCGCTGTCGCAACGTCTGTCGTTTGCCGAGAATATCGAGATCACCCTGGAAGCCAATCCCGGCACGCTGGAGCGAGGTCGCTTTCACGGCTATCGCCAGGCCGGGATCAATCGGCTGTCGCTCGGCGTGCAGAGCTTCCAAGCGACGCAGCTCGCGGCTCTAGGGCGTATTCACAGCGGCGACGATGCCGTGGCTGCGGTAGAGGAAGCGCGAGCTGCCGGCTTCGACAATCTCAACCTCGACCTGATGCATGGCCTGCCGGACCAGACGCCCGAGCTGGCGCTGGCCGATCTGGAGCGAGCCCTGGCGCTTGAGCCCGAGCACCTCTCCTGGTATCAGCTGACGCTCGAGCCCAATACCGAGTTCCATACCCGGCCGCCCGCGCTGCCCGAAGAGGAAACCCTGTGGGACATCCAGGATCTGGGCCACGAGCGGCTCGAGGCGGCAGGGCTTTCACGCTATGAGATTTCCGCCTATGCGCAGGCTGGGCGACGCTCGCGGCACAATCTCAACTACTGGCGCTTCGGTGACTATCTGGGCATCGGCGCCGGCAGTCATGGCAAGCTGAGTGCATTCGACGATTCAGGGTGGCTGCGCATCGAACGACGCTGGAAGACACGCCAGCCCGAAGCCTACCTGCGACGTCGCCGCGATCCGCGTGGCTTCGTCGCCGGCAGTCACTGGGTCTGCGACGAGGAGCTGCCATTGGAGTTCGCCATGAACGCCCTGCGCCTTGTCGAAGGGGCGGCCATGACCGACTGGCAGGCCCATACCGGCCGCCCGCTTTCGCTGCTTGGCGAGCGCCTTGAAGCGGCGCGCAATAAAGGACTTCTTGTGGAAGATGGGCAAAGGCTTCAGGCTTCGCCCCAAGGTCTATTATTCTTGAACGAGCTACTGGCGCTCGTGAATGACACCGGTACAGAATAATCTCGTCACCCTGATCTGGAGATCGTACATGTTCAAAGCGTCTCGATTCGTTGCTCCCCTGGCGGCCGCCATCCTGCTCGTTGGTTGCGCAACGACCGATCCTTACTCGGGGCAGACCCAGCGATCCAGCACCGTAACCGGCGCTGGGGTCGGCGCAGCCGTGGGTGCTGCTGCAGGGGCACTTTCCGGCAGTGGTAGCACCAGCCGTCGCGATCGCGCGCTGATCGGTGCGGCGGTGGGCGCGGCTGCGGGTGCCGGCATTGGCGCCTACATGGACCGCCAGGAGCAGCAGTTGCGCGAGAGCATGCGTGGTACAGGCGTCGAGGTGGAGCGACGCGGCGACGACATCGTGCTCAACATGCCCAGCAGCGTGACCTTCGGCTTCGACTCCAGCGAGCTCACCGTGCAGGCGCGCAACGCCCTCAACGACGTGGCCAACGTACTGACTCAGTACACCGATACCCGGGTCAACATCGCCGGGCATACCGACAGCACCGGCAGCGTCAGCTACAACCAGCGTCTCTCCGAGCGGCGTGCCGAATCGGTCGGCAACTACCTGGCCCAGTCCGGTGTGTCACGCGGTCGTCTCAACATGGTCGGCTACGGGCCGAGCCAGCCCATCGCGAGCAACAATACCGAAGAGGGACGTGCCCAGAACCGTCGCGTCGAGATCACCCTCACGCCCATCGAGTCACAGTTCCAGCAACAGTAAGCGCGGATCGCGACGAGTTGCCTTGCAGGCCCGCCACTCGCATAGTGGCGGGCCTGTTCGTATCTCGACCATTCCGCGTGAGGTTCCTGCCCATGCTTTCCTACCAGCATGCCTACCACGCTGGCAATTTCGCCGACGTACACAAGCATCTCGTGCTGCATGCCGTGGTCGACCACCTGCTGCGCAAGGCTTCGCCGATTACCTTCGTCGACACCCACTCCGGCCGCGGCCTCTATCCGCTGGATGCTGCTGAGACCCAGCGCCTGGGCGAGTATCGCAGCGGCGTGCTGCCGCTGTGGCAGGCCCGGGCTGGGTTGGTCGACGAGCCGCTGCTGGCGGCCTGGCTGGAGGGCATCGCCAGCGTTCAGCCCGGCAACCAACGCCTCGAGCAATATCCCGGCTCACCCTGGTGGCTCGGCCAGCGGCTGCGCCAACACGACCGGCTACAGCTGTTCGAGCTGCACCCGGGGGAGCATGAACATCTGGCGCGACAGCAGCTACCAGCCAATGTTCGACGCATCCATGCCGATGGCCTGGCGGGGCTGCGCTCCGGCCTGCCGCCCGCCACGCCGAGGCTGTGCGTGCTGATCGATCCCAGCTACGAGCGCAAGAGCGAATACGCCGAGGTCGCCGAGACGGTGCTGGCCGCCATGCGCAAGGCGCGCCATGCGGTGGTGCTGGTGTGGTATCCGCTGCTGCCCGCCGCGCGCCATGAAGAGCTGCTGGAGCGCCTGCGCGACGACGGGCTGCGCAAGATCTGGCGCAGTGAGTTGACCCTGCGTTCGCCAGGCGAGGAGCGCGGCATGTACGGCAGCGGCATGCTGGTGATAAACCCGCCGTGGGGCCTCGATGAGAAGATTGCCGCGGCCATGGCGAGGGTCACGCCGCTGCTCGGCGAGGCGAGCCGCTATCGTGCCGACTGGTGGGTGGGGGAATAGGCCGTCTGGCAGTCCATCATTTGCCGATACAGAAGCTGCCGAAGATCTCGCCCAGCAGGTCGTCGGCGCTGAACTCACCGGTGATCTCGCCCAGCGCCTGTTGGGCGTCACGCAGGTCCTCTGCCAGCAGCTCGCCGGCACCGTAGCCTGACAGCTGGGCTTCGCCGTGAGTGAGTGCTTGCTTGGCGCGATCGAGGGCATCCAGGTGGCGGCGCCGGGCCGAGAAGCGCCCCTCCGTGGTGGTGGAGAAGCCCATGACTGCCTTGAGGTGGGCCTTGAGGCTCTCCAGGCCTTCACCGGTGTGGGCGGAGAGGCGTATCACCGGTGTGATGGCAGCGTCATCTAATCCGGGCGCCTCGTGGCTGGTATCGATCTTGTTGCGCACCAGGGTCAGGCGGCTCGGATCGGGCAGCCGTGCGACGAACTCGGGCCAGATCGCCATGGGATCGGTGGCCGCGGTGGTGGCGGCATCCACCAGCAGCAGCACGCGGTCGGCCTTCTCGATCTCGGCCCAGGCCCGGGCCACGCCGATCTGTTCGACGGCGTCCGGCGTGTCGCGCAGCCCGGCGGTATCGATCACGTGCAGCGGCATGCCATCCAGATGGATATGCTCGCGCAGCACGTCGCGGGTGGTGCCGGCGATGTCGGTGACGATGGCGGTTTCCTGTTCGGTCAAGGCGTTGAGCAGGCTCGACTTGCCGGCATTGGGGCGCCCGGCGATCACCACGCTCATGCCCTCGCGCATCAGCGCGCCCTGGCCGGCGGCGGCGCGCACCTCGGCGAGCTCCGTCCGTACCGCGGCGAGCATCTCGGCTACCCTACCGTCGGCGAGGAAATCGATCTCCTCCTCGGGAAAATCGATGGCCGCCTCCACGTACATGCGCAGCTCGATCAGCCGCTGCACGAGCGTCGCCACACGGCGGGAGAACTCCCCCTGCAGCGAACGCAGGGCGTTCTCGGCCGCCGTGCGTGAGCTGGCCTCGATGAGGTCGGCGATGGCCTCGGCCTGGGCCAGGTCGAGCTTGTCGTTGAGAAAGGCACGCTCGGAGAATTCGCCCGGCCTGGCCAGGCGGGCGCCCAGCTGAACGCAGCGCTCCAGCAGCAGATCCATGATCACCGGGCCGCCGTGCCCCTGTAGTTCCAGTACGTCTTCACCGGTGAACGAGTGCGGCCCGGCGAAGTAGAGCGCGATGCCCTCGTCGATGGCCCCGCCCTCGCCCTGGAAGGCTCCGTAGTGGGCGCGCCGGGGCGTGGGGCAGTGCCCCACCATGGCTGCGGCGATCGTGGCGCTCAGCGGCCCCGAAACGCGGATGATACCGACGCCGCCGCGTCCCGGCGGGGTGGCCAGCGCAGCGATGGTGTCCTGCTGATAGAGCCTTTCCGGCATGCGGCATCCTCTCGACGTTGAGCCCGGTATGGCGAGATTGTCCTTTTCATGCGCCCCAAACGCCAGACCCCTGCCGTGGCAGGGGTCCGGTTGTCGTTCGGGGGCGAGTTACTTCGCCTTCACCCCTTTGCCGACGCTGGGGTCGTTCTCGATCCTGCGCGTGATCACGTACTGCTGCGCGATCGAGATGATGTTGTTGACCACCCAGTAGATGACCAGGCCGGCCGGGAACCACAGGAAGAAGAAGGTGAAGACAATCGGCAGCATCTTCATGATCTTCGCCTGCATGGGGTCCGGAGGCGTGGGGTTGAGCAACTGCTGCACGAACATCGAGGCGCCCATCAGGATCGGCAGGATGAAGTACGGATCCTTCATCGACAGGTCCTGGATCCAGAACATGAAGGGCGCATGACGCAGTTCCACCGACTCCAGCAGCATCCAGTACAGGGCGATGAACACCGGCATCTGTACCAGGATCGGCAGGCAGCCGCCCAGAGGATTGATCTTCTCCTTCTGGTAGAACTTCATCATCTCCTGGGACATCTTCTGGCGATCGTCGCCGTACTGCTCCTTGAGGCGCTGCATTTCCGGGCCCAGCTTGCGCATGCGGGCCATGGACTTGTAGGCCTTGGCGGAGAGCGGCCACATGGCCAGCTTGACCAGAACGGTCAGCAGGACGATAGACCAGCCCCAGTTGCCGATCAGGCTGTGGATCTGGTCGAGCAACCAGAACAGCGGATTGGCGATGAACCACAGCCAGCCGAAGTCGACGGTCAGGCGCAGGTGCGGGGCCACTTGCTCGAGATAGTCTTGAACCTTGGGGCCGACATAGAGCGTGGCACCCAGGCGCGCTTCACCTTCCGCAGCCACCGTGGTCACCGGACCGGCGAATGCGGCCACGTTGCGGTTGCGCGAGTCGGTAGTAGCGTACTGCAGGTTCTGCTGGTTCTGGGGCGGTGCCCAGGCCGAGACGAAGTAGTGCTGGATGATGGCGACCCAGCCACCCTGGACGTCACGGTTGTTGAAGCGCCCACGCTGGATGTCGTCGAAGCCGACTTTCTGGTAGCGCTCGTCCGGCGACGAATAGGCAGCGCCCAGATAGGAGCTCATGCCCATGGCGACGCCGCTGGAGGGGTCGGAACTGTTGTCCCGTGCCAACTGGCCGATGAAGCGCGCAGTAACCGGCTCCTCGGTGTTGTTGGCCAGGTAGTAGTTGACTTCTACCGCATAGCTGCCGCGCTCGAAGGAGAAGCGCTTGACGACGTCGACCCCGTTTACCTCGCCGTGCAGATCGACGTCGAGGCGGCTCTCGCCGTCGGTCAGGCGGTAGCTGGTGCTCTCCGGCGTGAAACCGATGCGCCCCCCGTGGCCATCTACCTGCAGCCCAGAGCGGGCCACGTAGCTGCGCGTCTCGTTATCCGAGAGCAGCACGTAGGGACGGTCGGAGCCCAGCGCCATGCGGTGCTGGGGCAGGGCGGCATAGACGATGTCACCCCCTTGGGGGTCGATGCGCACGTCGAGTACGTCGGTAACGACGGCGATCAGGTCACGGGTCCCGCTCGGCTGCTCCGTCTCGGCCGGCATCTCGCCAGCCATCTCCTGCTCCGCGCGAGGTGCTGCGGGAACCGCCAGGCCGTCGTCATCGTCGGGCGCTTGCGCTTCACCGGGTGCCGGTGCGGTGATGGTGGGAGCTTCAGGCTCAGGAGCAACCTGGCCATAGTCCTGATTCCACTGTACGACCAGCAGATAGGCGAGCACGGCCAGTGGAATCAGCAATAGGAGTCGTTTTACGTCCATGAGGGTTCTGCCCGATGGGTAGTGAACATGCCGCTGGAACGAGATCCGCTGCCATGTAGAAAAGGTCGATAGCCTGCCGGAGCAGGCCATCGAAGCGGAGAAAGACTCCGCATCCGGTCAGGAGGTCATCGACTTCCGCGCGTCACGCTCCAGGCGCCGCCACATGCCGTAAAACTGGCGATGCAGCGTGGCCTTGTCCAGCTCATTCGCGCCGCGTCGCGCCAGCAAGACGATGTCGACGGAGGGTAGCGCGCACTGCTGGAGACGAATGGATTCGCGAGCCAACCGCTTGAGGCGGTTACGATCCACGGCCTTGCGGACGTTCTTCTTGCTGATGACCAGGCCAAGGCGGGGGTGGTCCAGTCCATTGGGGCACGCCAGGGCCATAAGCCCCTTGCCATGTACCTTGAATGAAGCGTGATCGAAAACGAATCGATAATCCCCGGCACTCAACAGACGCAGCTGCTTGGGGAAACCATGACCGGACACGCGCAATCCGCTATCAGGCGCTCAGACGCTTGCGACCCTTGGCGCGGCGGCGAGCCAGAACGGCACGACCATTCTTGGTAGCCATGCGAGCACGGAAGCCGTGGACACGCTTGCGCTTCAGAACGCTGGGTTGAAAGGTACGTTTCATAACACTTGATTCCCACGTGGTTTGTTGACGGAACGTCTTACAGGAATGCCCTGGCTCCCGACAGGAACCAGGGGCAGATTCGGTTCAAGACCGGAAATTGTAGAGACTTCGGCTGCCCGACGCAATTGTTCCGCTCCATGGATCGCGCCGTGGCTCGGCTACCCAGCGATCCGAGCCGTTGACCTAACTCGTTGTTTTCTGATCAAGGCTGTGGCTAATGTTGGGGACGGCTTCTGTTGATAAGTGGAGGTTAGGTAAATGAAACAATTACTTGATGTGTGTTGGGATATGTGGAAAAGCGTTTCGTAACTCACCTCTATGCGGCGAGGGGCTTTGGTGCGCCTGCTTTTCCACAGGGTGGTTCGGCATTGAGTCGCATGTGGATAACCCAGCAGGCGAAGGATACAATGACCGGTCATGCATCAACGGGTATGGTGAGGTCGAGTGTCTCTTGCTCTCTGGCAACAGTGTCTGGATTACCTGCAGGACGAGCTGAACGCCCAGCAGTTCAACACCTGGATTCGCCCGCTTCAAGCCGAAGAAGGGGAGGCCAACGAGCTGCGTCTGCTGGCGCCCAATCGCTTCGTGCGCGACTGGGTCGGCGACAAGTATGCCAAGCGCATCAATGAGCTGCTCAGGGACCTGGCACCTGCCAAGCCGCCACGAGTGGTGCTGACGGTCGGTAGCCGAAGTGCGGCAACGGTCAAGCCGCAGCCACGCGACCTGGGCGCCCCGGTTTCAGCCAACCCCCACTCTCCTTTGGCGCCAGCCGTGCAAGTGCCGCCGCGAGGTGACATCGGCGACGAACGCGAAATCGACCAGATGCGTGAAGAGGGAGCCTCGGCACGTCGTTCCGGTGGCGAGCGCGAGGTGCAGGTCGAAGGCAGCTTGAAACACAATAGCGGCCTCAACCCCAGCTTCACTTTCGAAACCTTCGTCGAAGGCAAGTCGAACCAGCTGGCCCGGGCTGCCTCGCGGCAGGTTTCCGAGAACCCGGGGGGCGCCTACAACCCGCTGTTCCTGTATGGCGGCGTCGGTCTGGGCAAGACCCACCTGATGCATGCGGTGGGCAACGCACTGGCGACCCGGCGCGAGAACGCCCGCGTCGTCTACCTGCACTCCGAGCGCTTCGTGGCGGACATGGTCAAGGCGCTGCAGCTCAATGCCATCAATGATTTCAAGCGCTTCTACCGCAGTGTCGATGCGCTGCTGATCGACGACATCCAGTTTTTTGCCGGCAAGGAACGTTCTCAGGAAGAGTTCTTCCATACCTTCAACGCCCTGCTAGAGGGTGGCCAGCAGATGATTCTCACTTCGGATCGCTATCCCAAGGAGATCAGCGGCGTCGAGGAGCGCCTCAAGTCGCGCTTCGGTTGGGGTTTGACCGTGGCTATCGAACCCCCGGAGCTGGAAACCCGGGTCGCCATTCTGATGAAGAAGGCGGACCAGGCCAAGGTAGACCTGCCCCACGATGCTGCCTTCTTCATTGCCCAGAAGATTCGCTCCAACGTGCGTGAGCTGGAGGGGGCGCTGAAAAAGGTCATTGCCGATTCCCACTTCATGGGTAAGCCGATTACGCAGGACTTCATTCGCGAGTCGCTGAAGGATCTGCTGGCGTTGCAGGACAAGCAGGTAGGCGTGGACAACATCCAGCGTACCGTTGCCGAGTACTACAAGATCAAGCTGGCCGACCTGCTCTCCAAGCGGCGTTCACGCTCGGTGGCGAGGCCGCGCCAGGTAGCCATGGCACTGGCCAAGGAGTTGACCAACCATAGCCTGCCGGAGATCGGCGATGCCTTCGGTGGGCGTGACCACACCACGGTACTGCATGCTTGTCGAAAGGTGCAGGCACTGCAGGAGGAGAGTGCGGACATCCGCGAGGATTACAAGAACTTGCTGCGGCTGCTGACCAGCTGATGGCACGTTCGCACGGGTGTCTGACACCGCTGCCCGACACTCATCTACAGGACTAGACGTGGAGCCGACATGAAATTTTCCATTACCCGCGAAGCGCTGCTACGGCCGCTGGCACTGGTGGCTGGCGTTGTGGAGCGTCGCCAGACCCTGCCGGTACTGTCCAATGTGCTGATCCAGGTCGACCAGAACGAGGTGGCCCTTACCGGTACCGATCTCGAGGTCGAGCTGATCGGTCGCACGGCGGCATCGCAGGTCGATGTGCCGGGTGCCGTTACCGTGCCTGCCCGCAAGCTCATGGATATCTGCAAGTCGCTGCCCGACCAGGCCGAGCTCCAGTTCAGCCTGGAGGATGGCCGCGCCGTGCTGCGCAGCGGTCGCTCCCGCTTTACCTTGTCGACGCTGCCGGTGGCGGAATTTCCCAATATCGAGGACAGCGCTGGCGATGTGGAGCTCAGTCTGCCGCGTGGGACGCTCAAGCACCTCATCGACGCCACCTCCTTCGCCATGGCTCAGCAGGACGTACGCTACTATCTGAATGGCATGCTGCTCGAGCTGCGTTCCAACCTGGTGCGCACCGTGGCTACAGACGGCCATCGGCTAGCCGTGTGTTCACGCCCCGCGGAAATCGAGGTAGAGCCGGCGCGCAAACTGATCGTACCGCGCAAGGGGGTGCTCGAACTGGTGCGCCTGCTCGATGACAGCGACGAGCCAGTGACGCTGACCCTCAGCGCAAGCCACGTTCGTGCCCATACCGGCGACTTCACCTTCACTTCGAAGCTGGTCGATGGCAAGTTCCCCGACTACGAGCGTGTGGTGCCGCGCGGCGGCGACAAGGTCTTCATTGCCGAGCGTGCCGAACTGCGTCAGGTTCTCTCGCGTACTTCCATCCTCTCCAACGAGAAGTATCGTGGCGTTCGCTTGCACCTGCAGGAGGGTAACCTGCAGGTGATGGCGAATAATCCGGAGCAGGAGGAAGCCGAGGAGAATGTGGCGGTCGAATACGGTGGCGACTCCCTCGAAATAGGATTCAATGTTGGCTATCTCATTGATGTTCTTGGTGTTATTGGCGAAGATCGGGTGCAGATGACACTCGCTGACTCCAATAGTAGTGCCTTGATGGAAGAGCCCGGCGGGGGTGATGCCCTGTATGTCGTCATGCCAATGCGCCTTTGAGGCGGTAGTCCTGCCCGTGTCACGCCGTCCCTGGCCATGCTCCTCAGTGGCCGGGCGGCGGCTCGATGCTGTGCCCTACGCTTCATGTTGATCGATCGTCTGGCTTTTACTGGCTTGCGGAATCTGGGGCCGCTCGATCTGGCGCCGAGCCCCGGCATCAACCTGATCGTGGGGCCCAATGGCAGCGGCAAGAGCAGCCTGCTGGAGGGGCTGCACATTCTCGGTATGGGGCGTTCCTTTCGAACACGGCAGTTGAAGCATGTCATTACCCATGAGGCCGGCGAGATGACGCTGTTTGCTCGCCTTTGCGGTGCGCCTCCCTTGCCTATCGGTGTCCGTCGTTCGCGTGATGCGGCCGAACTTGAGATGCGCATGGGGGGAGAGCGCGTGTCGCGTCTGGCCCAATTGATCGAAGCGCTGCCGTTGCAATTGGTGAACCCCGATGCCTTCCGCTTGCTGGAGGGGGCTCCAGCAGGTCGGCGCGAGTTCCTCGACTGGGGAGTGTTTCACGTGAAACATGACTTCTACGAGGCCTGGCGCCGCGCCAAGAGAGCGCTGAAGCATCGGAACGCGCTGCTCAGACATGGTAGAATGGATGTCAATAATCTGGCCGTATGGGAGCAGGAACTGGCCTCGTGGGGCGAACGGGTCGATGACCTGCGCCGTGACTGGATTACCAGCTTCCTACCCGTATTCGAGGAAACCTTGAGCAGGCTGATCGACCTGCCCGAGCTGAGCCTTCGCTACTCCCGTGGCTGGGATAAGCAGCGCAGCCTGCGGGAAGTGCTCGAGCAAGGCCGGGCGACAGACCAGCAGATGGGTTTTACCCAGAATGGGCCACAGCGCGCCGATCTGCGCATCCGGCTGGGGCGACGCCCTGCCGTCGAGGTCCTTTCACGGGGCCAACAGAAACTCGTGGTAAGCGCACTCAAGCTGGCGCAGGGCAGGTTATTGGAGCAGTCGACCGGACGCAGCTGTCTTTATCTCGTCGACGACCTGCCAGCCGAGCTGGATGCCGAGCACCGGCGTGTCTTTTGCCGGCTGCTGGAATCGATGCGCTGCCAAGCTTTCATCACAAGTGTCGAACACGATGCCCTGGTGGGACAATGGGAGTCTCACACACCAATCGCGATGTTTCACGTGAAACAAGCATCTTCTGGAACAGGGCAGCTAGTGCCTCAGGCACAGACAGACTTCATGACGGAGTAGTCAATGAGCGAACAAGCTTACGACTCAACGAGCATCAAGGTCCTCAAGGGCCTGGATGCCGTGCGCAAGCGTCCCGGCATGTACATCGGCGACACCGATGACGGGACAGGCCTGCACCATATGGTGTTCGAGCTGGTGGACAACTCCATCGATGAAGCCCTGGCCGGATACTGCAGCGAGGTACGTGTCGTCATCCATCCGGATGAGTCGGTCACCGTGAGTGACAACGGCCGAGGCGTACCCACCGACATACATGAAGAAGAGGGTGTGTCGGCAGCGGAAGTGATCATGACGGTCCTCCACGCCGGAGGCAAGTTCGACGACAACTCCTATAAGGTGTCCGGCGGGCTGCACGGCGTCGGGGTATCAGTGGTCAATGCCCTTTCCGAAGAGCTCAAGCTGACGATATGGCGGGCCGGGCAGGTACATGAGCAGATCTATCGCCATGGCGTGCCCCAGGCGCCGCTGGGCGTTGTAGGGAAAACGGAGAAGACCGGTACACGGGTGCATTTCAAACCCTCGTCCGATACCTTTGCCAACATCGAGTTCCACTACGACATACTGGCCAAGCGCCTGCGAGAGCTCTCCTTCCTCAATTCTGGTGTTGCGATCCGTCTACTCGACGAGCGCAGCGGCAAGGAGGAGCTCTTCCACTAC
Source organism: Halomonas sp. A29 (assembly GCF_046723295.1). Taxonomy (NCBI): domain Bacteria; kingdom Pseudomonadati; phylum Pseudomonadota; class Gammaproteobacteria; order Oceanospirillales; family Halomonadaceae; genus Halomonas; species Halomonas sp. A29. The sequence continues at coordinate 157,231 of NZ_JAXQPR010000006.1, read as the reverse complement.
GAAGGAGGCCTGAAGGCCTTCGTCAACCACCTGAACAGCAACAAGACCGTGCTCAACCCGGTATTTCACTTCGAGGCCGAGCGCGAAGATGGGGTCGTTGTGGAAGTGGCGATGCAGTGGAGCGATTCTTTCACGGAAAGCATCTACTGTTACACCAATAACATCCCGCAGCGTGACGGGGGGACACACCTGGCTGGTTTCCGTGCTGCCCTGACCCGCACCCTGAACACGTATATCGAATCCGAGGGGCTGCTCAAGAAGTCCAAGGTCGCGACGACGGGTGACGATGCACGTGAAGGACTGACGGCGATCATCTCGGTCAAGGTTCCGGACCCCAAGTTCTCTTCGCAGACCAAGGACAAGCTGGTCTCCTCCGAAGTGAAGACGGCGGTTGAGCAGGAGATGGGGCGGTTGCTCTCGGACTACCTGATCGAGAACCCCAACGACGCCAAATCGATCGTCAACAAGATGCTCGACGCCGCCCGCGCTCGCGAGGCTGCGCGCAAGGCCCGCGACATGACCCGTCGCAAGGGGGCGTTGGACATTGCCGGCCTGCCGGGCAAGCTGGCTGACTGCCAGGAGAAGGATCCCAGCCTCTCCGAACTGTTCCTGGTCGAGGGTGATTCGGCCGGTGGCAGTGCCAAGCAGGGCCGGGATCGACGGACCCAGGCGATTCTGCCGCTCAAGGGCAAGATCCTCAACGTCGAGAAGGCCCGCTTCGACAAGATGCTTTCTTCTGCCGAAGTCGGCACGTTGATCACGGCGCTCGGCTGCGGCATTGGTCGCGAGGAGTTCAACCCCGACAAGTTGCGTTATCACTCGATCATCATCATGACCGATGCCGACGTTGACGGCTCGCATATCCGAACCTTGCTGCTGACCTTCTTCTTCCGTCAGATGTCACTGCTGATCGAGCGCGGCCATGTCTTCATTGCCCAGCCGCCGCTCTACAAGATCAAGCGCGGCAAGCAGGAAACCTATCTCAAGGACGAGCAGGCCCTCACCGATTACCTGACGACGACCGCCATGGACGGAGCCAGGCTCTATGTGAATCCGGATGCGCCGCCGGTCACCGGTGCCCAGCTCGAATCGCTGGTTGCTCAGTACCGCGATGTAATGAAGCGTATCGATCGTTTGTCGCGCGTCTATCCGAACGAAGTGCTGCGCAAGGTCGTGCATGCGGCGCGCCTTGAAGGTGAGGCAAGCCTGAAGGATCGTGTCACCATGCAGAACTGGATCGCCTATTTGCAGGAGGAGATGGATGCGCTGGTAGCCTACGAAGGCGGTCCGCGCTACACCTTCCGAATCGAGGAAGACACAGAGCGTGAGCTCTTCCTGCCTGCAGTGACGCTGACGGCCCATGGTGTCAGCTCCGATTACGTCTGGGGCATCGACTTCTTCACCAGCGCCGACTATCGCGCCATGGCTGCTCTGGGTGAAACGCTGGAAGGCTTGCTAGAAGAGGGCGCCTATATTGCGCGTGGCGAGCGAAAGAAGACGGTATTCACTTTCTACCAGGCACTTGAGTGGCTGATGGCCGAAGCTCAGCGCGGGCTCTCGATACAGCGCTACAAGGGGCTGGGTGAGATGAACCCGGACCAGCTGTGGGAAACGACCATGGATCCTGAGACGCGGCGCCTGCTGCGCGTTACGATCGAGGATGCGGTGGCTGCCGACATGATGTTCAACACCTTGATGGGTGACGAGGTAGAGCCGCGCCGAGCCTTCATCGAGAGCAATGCTCTGGTAGCCAATCTGGACGTCTGATGCAGAGGGGAGGGCTCGGTGTTTCACGTGAAACATCGCAATCAAAATGGTAGCCCCATGTTCTGCAAGGAAAAGCCGACCCGAAGGGTCGGCTTTTTTATTTCTCGAATGCTCTGGGCCTGGAGCAGCGGTGAGTTATGTCACAGTTCGTGACTGAGCAACCGGTCGACGAAGGCAGCCAGGTCGTCGAAGAGAATCGCTCCATCGAGGCCCGTGCCCTTTGCTTCGGTCCTGCGCCCCTTGCCGGTACGAACGAGCACTGGGCGACAACCCATTGGTTCTCCCGCTTGCAGGTCGCGCAGGCTGTCACCCACCATCCAGCTACCTTCCAGGCTGTTCAGCTCGAGAGCGTCACGGATCTGAATCAGCAAACCGGGCAATGGCTTGCGACATGCACAGCCATCATCGGGCCCATGCGGGCAGTAGGCAATATGGGCGATCTTGCCCCCTGCCTCGCCAACCTGCCTTTCGAGTTCTGTATGCATTGCAGCCAGAGTGACCTCATCATAGTAGCCTCGGGCGATCCCTGACTGGTTGGTCGCGATGGCAACGGTCCAGCCAGCGCGCGAGAGACGTGCAATGGCCTCGATGGAGGACGGGTAGGGGATCCACTCGGCCAGGGATTTGATGTAGTCATCGGAGTCGTGATTGATGACCCCATCCCTGTCGAGGATGACGAGTCGAGATGCATCGGGCATCGGCACACCATGCGTAGTGGGAATAAAGTAAGTGTTCCACGTGAAACATCGCCTGCCAAGGTCAGTGCTCTTTCATGTTTCACGTGAAACTCCAGGCGTAAAAAAGCCGGCCGGGAGAGCATATTCCCGGCCGGCCCATACAGCACTCCCCCTACTGCTGAAGCAGGGCGATATCGGCAACCTGGAGGAACAGAGCCTGGAGCCCGGCGAGCAACGCCAGTCGATTGCGCCGGATGGCGTCGTCGTCAGCCATGACCATGACGTCATCGAAGAAGGCGTCTACTGGTGCGCGCAGACCTGCCAGGATATCCAGCGCTTCGCGATAGCGCCCCTCGGCAAACAGCGGCATGACGCGCTCGCGGCTAGACGAAACGGCTTCGCTCAGCGCCTGCTCGGCGGGCTCCTTCAGCCGGGCGTGATCGACCTGAATGCCGACATCATCGGCCTGCTTGGCCAGGATGTTGGAAACCCGCTTGTTGGCTGCCGCCAGTGCCGCGGCTTCCTCGCGCTGAGTGAAGGCGTGTACCGCACGCAGGCGTCGAGCGAAATCGAGAGGCTTGCTTACCGGGCGGGCGCGAACGGCTAGGTACACCTCGGCAGGAATGCCCTCATCCTGGCCCCAGGCGCGGAAGCGGTCGAGCATGTAGCCGAGCACTTCCTCGACCAGGTTCTCGGCGTAGGGCAGCTCCTGATGCTGGGCGGCGGCCAGTTCGAGCAGTTCGCGCAGGTCGAGGTCCAGCTCGCCCTTGATCATGATGTTGAGCACGCCGATGGCAGCACGGCGCAAGGCGAAAGGGTCCTTGGTGCCGCTGGGACGCTGGCCAATGCCGAAGATACCGATGAGGGTGTCGAGCCGGTCTGCCAGCGCCAGAGCCTGGCCGGTACGACAGGCAGGGATCTCGTCACCGGCGAAGCGCGGCAGATACTGCTCTTCCAGCGCCTGCGCCACCTCGGCTGGCTCGCCGTCATGAGTAGCGTAGTAGCGCCCCATGATGCCCTGCAGCTCGGGGAATTCGAGCACCATCTCGGTAACCAGATCGCATTTGGCGAGTTCGGCCGCGCGGCGTGCCTGGGCCACGTCGCCACCGATGCGCCCGGCAATGAAGGCGGCCACGGCGGCACTCCGGTGCGCCTTGTCGGCCAGGGTGCCGAGTTGCTGCTGGAACACTACGTTGGCGAGTCCGGGAATGCGCGTCGCCAGTGGCTGCTTGCGATCGGTGTCGTAGAAGAAGGCAGCATCGGCCAGGCGTGGGCGGATGACCTTCTCGTTACCCTCGATTACCAGCTGTGGATCCTGACTGTCGATGTTCGAGATGGTGATGAACTGCGGCTTGAGCCGGCCCTGCTCGTCGAGCAGGTGAAAATACTTCTGGTTGGCCTTCATCGAGGAGATCAGGCACTCCGCCGGCACTTCGAGGAAGCGCTCGTCGAAGCTGCCGGCCAGCGCGACCGGCCACTCCACCAGGCCGCTCACCTCGATGAGCAGCGCCTCTTCGATGACCGCCTGGGCGTCCTGAACCTCGGCCTCGGCCAGCACTTGCTCACGTATACGCTCGCGGCGGAGTTCACGATCGGCCAGTACCCAGGCCTGCTCGAGAACGGCCAGATAATCGTCCGCGTGTGTGAGATCGATGGGGTCGGGAGCATGAAAACGGTGGCCGCGGGTGGTGCGGCCGGCCGCCAAGCCCAGTGACTCGGCCTTGACCACGTCGCTGCCGTAGAGCATCACCAGCCAGTGGACGGGGCGAGAGAACTCGACCCGGGAGGCCCCCCAGCGCATGTTCTTGGGTACCGGCAGGGCGGCAATGGTCTTGTCGACGATACCAGGCAGCAGCTGGGTCGTCGCCTCGCCCTGCTGGCGCTCACGATAGCCGAGCCAGGTACCCTTGTCGGTTTCCAGATGGATCAGGTCAGTCACGCTGACGCCGCAGGAGCGGGCGAAGCCTTCGGCGGCTTTGGTCGGCTGACCATCCTTGAAGGCGGCAGCGAGGGCCGGGCCGCGGCGTTCGACCTCACGGTCGGGCTGCTTGTCGGCCAGTTCGGCCACCTGCACCGCCAAGCGACGTGGCGTGGCATAGGCGCGAACTTCGCCGAAGTCGATCTCGGCCTCGGTCAAGCCGCGGCGGATGCCTTCAGCCAGGGCATCCGATAGCGAGTCAATGGCGCTCGGCGGCAGCTCCTCGACGCCCAGCTCGATCAGAAAGGTATTGGCAGCCATCACGCGTCTCCCTGTTCAGCGGTCGATTCCTGGGCCAGCAGCTCCTGGCGCAGTGCCTCGGGGGCCAGCGGAAAGCCGGCAGCCTTGCGCGAGGCGTAGTAGGCGTGGGCGACATCGCGGGCCATGGTGCGTACGCGCAGAATGAAGCGCTGGCGTTCGGTCACCGAGATGGCGTGGCGAGCATCGAGCAGGTTGAAGGTATGCGAGGCCTTGAGCACCTGCTCGTAAGCCGGCAGCGGCAGGCCGGCGTCGAGCAGCTTGGAGCACTCGCGCTCCAGATGGTCGAAGGCCTTGAACAAGGCCGGTACGTCGGCATGCTCGAAGTTGTAAGCCGACTGCTCACGTTCGTTCTGCAGGTAGACGTCGCCATAGGTGACCTTGGAGCCGTCCGGTGCGATGGTCCAGATCAGGTCGTAAACGCTGTCGACGTTCTGCAGATACATGGCGATGCGCTCGAGCCCGTAGGTGAGCTCGCCGGTGACGGGGTAGCACTCCAGCCCACCCGCCTGCTGGAAGTAGGTGAACTGGGTCACCTCCATGCCATTGAGCCAGACTTCCCAGCCGAGCCCCCAGGCACCCAGGGTCGGCGATTCCCAGTTGTCCTCGACGAAGCGAATGTCATGCACCAGCGGGTCGATACCGAGGCGCACGAGCGAGCCCAGGAAGCGTTCCTGCAGGTCGGCAGGGGAGGGCTTCATCACCACCTGGAACTGGTAGTAGTGCTGCAGACGGTTGGGGTTCTCGCCGTAGCGGCCGTCGGTAGGGCGCCGGGAAGGCTGCACGTAGGCGGCATTCCAGGTCTCCGGGCCGATGGAGCGCAGGAAGGTGGCGGGGTGGAAAGTGCCGGCCCCGACCTCCATGTCCAGCGGCTGGAGCACCACGCAGCCTTGTTCGGCCCAGTACTGCTGCAGGGAGAGTATCAGGCCCTGAAAAGTGGTCGCGTCTGGCGTCGACCCTGGAGCCGAGGTCGACGGGGATGTCGAGAGCGTCTGCGACGGGTTTGGCGAGAGAGTCATTGCGGAAGCACCGTTGGCCATGAATTCACAGGGCGTCAAGTATACAATCACAGGCACATCGGTTATAGGCGCAGCGGTTGCGCCCCAGTGAGGTTCAAAATGATCGTAGTGACAGGTGGCGCCGGTTTCATCGGCTCGAATCTGGTCAAGGCCCTCAATGCTCGCGGGCGCAATGACGTACTGGTCGTCGATGACCTGCGCGACGGTACCAAGTTCGTCAACCTGGCGGACTGCACCCTGGGCGATTACCTCGACAAGGACGACTTCCGTGCGCGTATCGAAGCGGTGTTGCGTGGCGAGCCTTCTCGCCTGCCGCCGATCGAGGCGATCTTCCATGAGGGCGCCTGTTCGGACACCACCGAGTGGGATGGCCGCTTCATGCTCGACAACAATTTCGAGTACTCCAAGGTGCTGCTGCATTATTGCCAGCAGCAGGGCATTCCCTTCCTCTACGCTTCCTCGGCGGCCACCTACGGCGGCAGCCAGGTGTTCCGCGAGGAGCCCGAGTACGAGAAGCCTCTCAACGTCTATGGCTACTCCAAGCTGCTGTTCGACCAGTATGTGCGCCAGCACTGGAACGAACTCACCAGCCAGGTGGTGGGGTTCCGCTACTTCAATGTCTACGGCCCGCGCGAGCAGCACAAGGGCAAGATGGCGAGCGTGGCTTACCACAACCATACCCAGGTCAACGCTGGCCAGGATCTCCGGCTGTTCGGCGCCTGGGACGGCTATGAGGCAGGCATGCAGAGCCGCGACTTCGTCTACGTCGGCGACGTGGTGGACGTCAACTTGTGGTTCCTCGACAACCCCGGCAAGTCGGGCATTTTCAACCTCGGCTCCGGCCGGGCCGAGCCGTTCAAGGCCATCGGCGAGGCGGTGATCGCCCACCACGGCCGCGGCCGCATCGAGTACATCGACTTCCCCGACGAGCTCAAGGGGCGCTACCAGAGCTATACCCGGGCCGATATCACACGCCTGCGCGAGGCCGGCTACGATCGTGAGTTCCGCACCGTAGCCGAGGGCGTGAAGGCCTATCTGGAATGGCTGGACGAGGCCAAGGGATGAGTCAGGCGCCTGCGCCGGAGTCCCGTATCCTCGTGGTCGGCCCTTCCTGGGTCGGCGACATGGTCATGGCCCAGAGCTTGTTCAAGAGCCTGAAGCAGCGCCAGCCAGGGAGTCGTATCGGCGTGGTGGCGCCAGGCTGGTCGCAGCCTATCCTCGAACGCATGGAGGAGGTCGACGAGGTGGCCACGCTGGATGTGGGCCACGGCGAGTTTGGCTGGTCGACCCGGCGTGCCCTGGCGCGGCGACTGCGTGGACGCTTCGATAGGGCCATCGTGCTGCCGCGCTCGTGGAAGTCGGCCCTGGTGCCGTTCCTGGCGCGCATTCCCCGCCGGGTGGGCTTTACCGGCGAGCAGCGCTATGGGCTGCTCAACGAGCGACGCGAGCTGGATAAGGCACGGCTCGACCAGACCGTGAAACGCTTCGTGGCGCTGGGACTCTCGGCAGGAGAGGCCAGGCGCGGAAGTTTTGCCATCCCTCGGCCGCGGCTGCGTGTCGATTCCGCCAATCTGAGCGCACTGCACGAGCGCCTCGGTTTGTCGCGGCGGCCGGCCATCGGCATGATGCCCGGCGCAGAGTATGGCCCGGCCAAGCAGTGGCCGCTGGGCCACTTTCGTGAGCTTGCCGGGAGACTGGTCGCCGAAGGATTCGAAGTGCGCGTGCTGGGCGGCCCCAAGGACGTTGCCGCGGGAGACACGATCGCCGAGGGCCTGGCCCAGGTGCATAACCTGTGCGGCAAGACCCGCCTGGCCGATGCGGTGGACCTGCTCGCCGACTGCCAGCAGGTGGTCACCAACGACTCCGGGCTGATGCACGTGGCCGCCGCGGTCGGCACTCGGATCCAGGCTCTCTACGGCTCGTCGTCACCGGCCTATACGCCGCCGTTGACCGACAACGCCGAGATTCACTACTTGGGGCTTTCCTGCTCGCCTTGCTTCGAACGCACCTGCCCGTTGGGGCACACCAATTGCCTGGTGCAGCTCTCGCCCCAGCGCGTACTCGCGGCGGTGCTGGGTGCAAGCACGGCGGTCATAGCCCGCGGCTGAACGTCTCCTCCGTTATGCTCTCACTGCACCGTGGCCGGCTCTTCACCGGTGGCATCCTCAGGCGTTTCTACTACCTGCTCCTGCGGCTCGGACTCCGGTACTTGGCGCGGTGGTGCCAGCCCCTCCCAGAGGCGCTCCTGCAGCACGATCTCCTCGCGCATACGGGCGTTGAAGAAATCCTTGCCATATTCCTCGAGCAGGGTTGGCTCGTCCGAGAGCAGCGAGACCCCGAGACCGGCCCGATGCCAGTCGATGGTGAAGCCCATTGCCTCGAGGATGGTAGGGAAGACATCCACCATGGAAGCCTCTCGGCTCTCCCTGCCTTGGGGAATACCTGGCCCCAGCAGGATGAAGGTGTTGTCGCGCTCGCCCTGGATCAGTTGCTCCCAGGCCGATACGCGCATGGTCAAGTGATCGCTGGCGACGACCACAATGGTATTGTCGAGCAGGCCCTCGGCATCGGCCTGCGCGAGGAAATCCCGAGCCAGCCAGGCCGAGCACTCCACCGAGTACAGGATGTCGGCGCCGTCGAACTCCCCCTGGCGGTCGATACAGGCCTGGGCGGGATAGCCGTAGGGAGCGTGGCCGGCAAGGGTCAGGTTGACCAGGCCCCATGGGCCACCCTCAGCGTTGAGGCGGCGTAGCTCCTCCAGGCTGAAGTCGTAGAGCGAGTCATCGTACAGCCCCCAGTTGTTAACGTACTCGGGATCATCGAGCAGGGGCTGCAGCTCCTCGCGACCGAGTACCGTATCGAAGCCGTGCCCCTCGTAGAACAGCCCTTTGCCGGCGAAGTTGATGCTGGCGCCGCCCATGTAGGTGAGCTGGTAACCCTGTTCAGACAGCAGATCGCCGAGGCAGTCGACGCCGGGCACTACCTTTTCCAGCGGTGAGAACTGCCGGTCGTGCAGCAGGCCGGCGGGCATGAGAGGCGTGCCGCACTGGCTGGCTATCATGCCGGCCATGGTCCAGCCGGTGTTGTCGATCTGCTGGATACCCTCGTAAACCAGGCCATGTTCGCCGATGGCATCCAGATCGGCATAGGCATCGCCGAAGCGCTCGCGGTCGGCGTAGGTACGCTCGATGCTCTCCAGGTACATCAGCAGCAGGTTGGGCGGGTTGCGGGGGGACTCGAGGAGGATTGGCTCGACATACTGGCGTTCGAGCCAGGCTCCGGGCTTGGTGACGATGGCGGCACCGCGTTGGCCCATGCCATACAACAGGGGATTGCTCACCAGCAGCACAATAGCCAGCAACGGTTCGCCGCGGCGCCAGCGATGGTCGTGGCGTATCAGCCAGGTGAATGAAGCCAGCAGGGCGATCATCGTGAGGGTGTAAAGGAATGCCGCTCCGATGCGGCTTACCCCGCCATGGTCGGCCATGCCGGCCTGTAGATGAAAGAATACCGCGCTCAGGTCGACGATACCGAAGCTCTCGGCAAGATAGAGATAAAGCCCCCATAGCGCGATGGGGAGCAGGGCCCAAGACCACCTGCGTGGCGCGTAGAGGGGCGAGGCGGGGGCCCCCCAATGGAAGACGGCGCCCAGCCCTACCCAGGCAAGCGCCAGGAAGGGCAGGCCCCAGGAGGGAACGCGGGTCAGCACGATGATGGCATAACCCACGCAGAGCCCGATAACCAGAAGCGACAGCCAGCGGGGACGAGCCAGCGCGAGCAGCTTGGAAGGGATAGGCATGTGTGGATTCATCCGTTGAATTCGACTGATAGCTTATCAAGCCTATCGAGACTTGCACTACGTATGGTGTCGTAGGGGGCGGCGGCCGGGTTTGCTGGCCTCACGACTACGGCAGTAAACTGGCCAGCCGCCGAACCGATGAGGAGAGGTCGATGACCCTGGCTGCCGTACTGATCGTCAAGAACGAGGCCGCCCACCTGCGCGCCTGCCTGGAGACACTGCGCTGGGCCGACGAGATCGTGGTACTGGACTCCGGTAGCCAGGATACGACCTGCGCCATCGCCCGGGAGTTCACCGACAAGGTGGTCGTGAATGCCGACTGGCAGGGGTTCGGCGTGCAGCGGCAGCGTGCCGAGGCGCTGGTCGAGAGCGACTGGATATTGATGATCGATGCCGACGAGCGGGTGACGGCCGAGCTGCGCGACAGCATCCAGGCTGCCGTGACCGCCGCTGAACCGGCGATTCACACCCTGCCGCGCCTCTCCTGGTGCTTCGGCGATTTCATCCGTCACTCGGGCTGGTATCCCGACCGGGTAGCACGTCTCTACCCTAGAGGGAAAGCGGGCTACGATGCGGCCCTGGTGCACGAGAAACTGCAAAACCCGAATGGGCTGCCGGTCAAGGCACTGAAGGGTGACTTGTTGCACTATACCTATCGCGACTTGCGCCACTACCTTGAGAAGTCGGCTCACTACGCCCAGGCCTGGGCCGAGCAGCGTGCCGCACGCGGCAAGCAGGGCAGTCTTGCCACCGGCCTGGTGCACGGGCTGGGCTGTTTCCTGCGCATGTACCTGCTGCGCGCCGGGTTTCTCGATGGACGACAGGGGTTGCTGTTGGCGCTGCTCTCGGCGCACTCCACCTTCGCCAAGTACGCCGACCTGTGGATCAGGACGCGTACGTCGCCGCCACCTGACGACGCACCAGGGCGCTGATCGCATCGGCCGCGGCCTCGAGGTCGAGGGCCGCCATGTCGCTTTCGCCGGCATCGGGGGGCGGGCTGAAGGCGAGGCGGTGCGCCTCGTCGTTGCAGGTTTGCCAGCGTAGTGAAGTGGCAGAACGGCGTGCCGGGTAGAAGCCCGCCGTGGGACGGTTCAGGCAGCCGGCGATATGCAGCGGCCCGGTTGAGCCGGCGACGAACAGGTCGGCGGCGGAGATCGCCAGGGCGAAATCGCCCAGGCTCCCGCGTGGCGGCAGTACTGCCACCGACAGGCCCTGGGCGGCCAGCGCGCGCTGCAGCTCATGAGCGACAGGCTCCTCGCCTGGGCCGGCGGTCAGCAGCCATTGTGGACGGCTGGCCGAAGTGGCAAGGCGCGAGTCGACGGCCGTCGCCAGTTCGGCATATTGGGTGGGTGAGAGATTGACCGCCGAACCGCCGCTGCCGGCATGCAGGAAGAGCCAGGGCGTGCGCGTGTCGAGGGCCAGCTCCGCGGCGATGGTTTCACGCTGGGCTTCCGCGGCCCCGGGCGGCAGCGGCCAATATGGCGGCGTAGGACGAGCACTGAGGGAGCGACCCGCGGTTGCGAGCAGGGCCTCGGCGAGCTCTATGTTGTACTGGTATTCCGGCTTGGCCGAGCGTGATCTGCGCTGGACGATGCGATGGTTGTAGAATAGCTGCGCCCATTTGGTAGCGGGTGCCAGGCGGCGCGGAATACCGGCACGCCAGCCCAGCCAGCCGATGCGCGGCGTGGAGTACAGCGTCAACATGGTCGTGAAGCGTGCGTTGCGCAGCTGCGCGAGCAGCTTGCGCTGCGCCTGCTTTTCGGCGCCATCGCCGGGGTCGAGGATCACCTCGTCGATCCATGGGCACAGCCGGGCGAGCGGTGCCGTATAGGTCGGCACCAGCACGCTGATCCGCGCTTCGGGGATGCCGGCCTTGAGACAGGCGAGCGCCGGCCAGGCGAGCATGAAGTCGCCGAGCTTGTCGTTACGCACCACCAGGATGTGTGGCGGCTGATCCGTTGCGTGGCGACCGGCCACGCTGGAAGAAGATGTCATCTGGGCTCCCGAGCCCCGGTTGACCGACGAAGGAGACAGCCTTGTCACACAAGGTCATGCACATCTGCCTCTCGAATGGTTGGGGCGGACTCGAAATGTATCCTGCGCGGATTATACCCGAGCTGCAACGCCAGGGGTGGGAGCCTCATGGTCTGGCGCTGGCCGGCTCGCGGGTGGCCGACAGTATGGCAGCCGCTGGCATCGCACCGCTGACGGTAGCCTCGCAAGGGCGGGCGCTGCTGCAGGCGGGGCGGGTACTGGCTTACCTGAAGCGGCACGCGATCGACGTGCTGCACTGCCACAAGTCCAGCGACCTGCGCCTGGGAGCGCTGCTGGCCACCCTGCGGCCGGGGCTCAAGCTGTTCTTCACCGACCACATGGGCGTCACCCGGCCGAAGAAGGATCCTTACCATCGTTGGGCCTACGGTCGCGTCACACGGCTCTTCGCCATCAGCGAAGCCACCCGTCAGCGCAACCTGGCGGCCTTCCCGTTGCCACCCGAGCGCATCCGGCGCCTCTACCTGGGGATCGACCTGGCACTCTACGCCCCGCAACTGGACGCAGCGGCGCGTGAAGCGCTGCGCCGCGAGATGGGCATCGCCCCGGATCAGATAGCGATCGGCTTGCCGGGACGCCTGACCGACGGCAAGGGCCACGGAGTGTGGCTGGAAGGCCTGGCCCGACTGCATGAGCGCGCCCCCGGCCTGGCCTGGCATGGCGTGCTGATCGGCGGCATCACGGCCAGGGAGGGCAGCGACGAGAGTTACGTCTCGCACTTGCGCTCACGGGTATCGGAATTGAAGCTGGAAGAGCGCGTGACGTTCGCCGGGTTCCGCCCCGACCTGCCGCGCCTCTTCGAGGTGCTGGATATCGTCTGCGTGCCCTCGCGCAACGAGGCCTTCGGCCTTACCGTGGTCGAGGCCATGGCGGCCGGGAAGGCGATCGTTGGCGCCGACAGCGGAGCGATTCCCGAGCTGCTCGAGGCGGGCTGCGGTCGCCTTGCCGCACCGCAGGACCCGCTGGCCTGGGCTGCAGCCATGGCGGAGCTCGGCCAGGACGCGGCGCTACGAAGCCGGCTCGGCCTGGCCGCAAGGGCGCGGGCCGAGCGCCACTTCGATGTGACGGCACATGTACGTGCCTTGATCTGTGAGTATGCCGGGAAGGAGCCGAAGCCATGAAAGCCTGGATCGAAAAGGGCGGCTACCTCAATAACCGTGGCCGCAAGTGGTTGTCGCGGCTACACGTCGACCGGGTGCGCCGCATCCTGGTGATTCGCCAGTGCGCCTTCGGCGACATGATGGCGACCCGGCCGTTTCTGGTGGAACTCAGGCGCCTGTTTCCCAAGGCGCACATCACCTTGAGCACGGTCAGCAAGTACCAGTACGCGGTGCCCGATGACCTGGTCGATGAAGTCCATGTGCTGGACTCGCGAGGCTCGCTGCGCGAACAGTGGCACTCCTTGCGGCAGCATCGCGAGGTGGACGTGCTCTTCGATCTGGCCGACACCGCGCGTTCGCGTGTGCAGACCCTGTTGACCTCGGCGCGGGTCAAGCTCGGCTTCCCCTACAAGCGCCAGTTGAACCGGCTGCTGTTCGATGTCGGCATCCTGCGCTCCGATTTCCACTACGAGGCCGAGGTGCTGCTCGACTTCCTCAAGATCATGGGGCACAAGCCGCGGTATCCGCTGGAGTTCGCCATGCCCCGCCACCAGCGTGCCTTGGCGCAGCCCCGCATCGTCTATTTTCCCTATGCCGCGGTGGCGGAGAAATCCTTGTCGCAGGAGTCGTGGAGTCAGTTGATCGAGCAGGCGGCGTGTGAGTTCCCCGGCTATCGCCATGTCCTGCTCGAAGGGCACAAACCCGAAGAGTCGGGTGAGTTCCTCGCCGAGGTGGCGGCCCGGTACGACAATGTGAGCATCGAATCCCGCATGGACCTGGAGCAGCTGGCGCAATGGATGGCAGCCTCGAGCGTACTGATCTCGGGCGATACGGGAGTACGCAACCTGGCGCTGGCTACCCATACGCCGACACTGGGCATCTTCTTCATGACCGTGCCGTTTCGCTACTGGCCGCGCTACGAGGATTGTCACGAGGCGGTATTTCATCGCGATGGCCAGGTGCCGGGCAAGATGGATATCCTGCAGGGGCTGGAGGAATTGCTCGAGCGCCTTTATCCCGAACGTGGCAAGGCGCGTCAGGAAACCTTGACGTAGCCGCGCCGAATTGCCGCCATCGCCTCGGCTCTGTCGAACTTGGCCAGCGAACGGCCGAGGCGCTCGAGGTTGGCCTCGCGCCACGCTCCGGGAGGGCGCAACCGGCAGCGGTCGAGATCGATCAGCCACACCTTGTCGTCGTCGTCGACCAGCAGGTTGCGGGCATTGAGGTCGACATGATCGAGACCGGCCTCGTGGAAGCGGCGCACGGTCGTGCCGACCTCTTCGAGCAGTGCCGGCGCGGCGGCATTCAAACGTTCGACCAGCGCATGTGCGGTGGGAATGCGTACGGTGATCAGGGCCGCCGAGTAGGTTGGGCCGTGGCGTGTGACACAGGCGGCCACCGGCCGGGGCACCGGCAGGCCTTGTTCGTGGAGGTGGGCGGTCAGGCGCAGTTCACGGAATGCACGGGTGCGCTCGAGCCCCGTCCACAGGTAGCGTGTCGTACTGACCCGCGCGGCCAGACCGCCGCGGCGATAGGCGCGCAGCACCCACTGTTCGCCCCCAGCGTCGAGAAACAGGCTGCTGCCGCGCCCGGGGGCCTGGCCCACCACACGATCGGTGTGGTGCCATTTGTGAGGGTCGAACAGCGACGGGCCGATTTGTGGCACCGACTCGGCGTCACATACACTGTCCGCATCATATAGAATGAAAACCTTTCCCGTCCGACATGTTGCCAAGTGCATGAAGCATCCTCTGCCTGCCCAACCTCGCCATATCGCCGTGCTGCGACTCTCCGCCCTCGGCGACGTGTGCAATCTGGTGCCCACCGTGCGTGCTCTGCAGCGCCAGTGGCCCGATGTGCGCATCACCTGGATCATCGGCAAGGCGGAACACAGTCTACTGGCTGGTCTGTCGGGGGTCGAATTCGTCGTCTACGACAAGGCCACGGGTTTGGCCGGCATGCGCCGGCTGTGGCGCGAGCTCTCCGACACCCGCTTCGACGTGCTGCTGCATATGCAGCAGGCCCTGCGTGCCAGCGTGCTCTCGCTGGGGCTCAAGGCCAAGGTGCGGGTGGGCTACGACAAGGCGCGGTCCAAGGATGCCCAGCACTGGTTCACCCACCGCCAGCTGGCGCCGCATCCTCGCGCCCACGTGCTGGAGTCGTTCCTCGATTTCGCCCGCCTGTTGGGTGTCGAGGATCTGTCGCTGGAGTGGGACCTGCCGGTGCCGGCCGGGGCCTTCGAGGAAGCTGCCAGCGTGACCGGAGGCGTTCCCTATCTGCTGATGAGCCCCTGCGCAAACCCGAGGCTGCGTAATTTCCGCAACTGGTCGGCGGAGGGCTATGCCGCCGTCATCGAGCACGCCCGAGCCCAGTATGGGTTGAAGACGGTACTCACCGGCGGCGGCAGCACCCAGGAGCGGGAGATGGGCGAGCGCATCGTTGCGCTCAGCCGCCCCGAAGCGGTGATCGACGCCATCGGCGGCACCTCGCTCAAGGGCTTGCTGGCGCTGATCGCCGGTGCTCGCGCGGTGATCGCCCCGGACTCCGGGCCGGTGCACATGGGCAATGCCATGGGCACGCCGGTGGTGGGGCTGTTCGCCACCACCAATCCCGATCGCGCGTCGCCCTACCGCTGGCGTGACTACGTGGTCAACCGCTACCCGGATGCGGTGCGTACCTACCTGCACCGCGAGCCCGACGAGATCAACTGGGGCCAGCGCGTCCGTCATGCCGATGCCATGACGCTGATCCGCATCGAGGATGTGATCGGCAAGCTCGATGCGTTGCTGGCGCGCCCGAACGAACGCAAGGAAGAGGAACGACCCGATGAAGCTTGACCTGACCGCACTGGAGCAGGCGCATGTGCTGGTGGTGGGCGACGTGATGCTCGACCGCTATTGGCATGGCGCTACCTCGCGCATCTCGCCGGAGGCCCCGGTGCCGGTGGTCCGTGTGGAGGAGTGCGAGGACCGTCCCGGCGGGGCGGCCAACGTGGCGCTCAACATCGCCTCGCTGGGTGCTTATGCCGCGCTCAGCGGCATGGTCGGTGACGACGACAATGCCCGCCGGCTGGTCGAGCGCATGGACGCTGCCGGCATCGACACCTATTTCCAGAGCAGTCCGGGGATACCCACCATCACCAAGCTGCGGGTGATGAGCCGCAACCAGCAGCTGATCCGGCTCGATTTCGAGGACGGCCTGGGTGAGCTCGACACCCGCGGGCTCCTGGCGCGAGTCGAGCAGGGTCTTCCCGACTGCGACCTGGTGATTCTTTCCGATTACGGCAAGGGCACCCTCAATCGGGTGGAGGAACTGATAGCGTTGGTGCGCAGTGCCGGCAAGCGGGTGCTGGTCGACCCCAAGGGCAGCGACTTCAGCAAGTACCGCGGTGCCAGCGTCATCACCCCCAACCTGACCGAGTTCGAGGCGGTGGTTGGCCACTGTCGCGACGACGAGGAACTGGCCGCCAAGGGGGCGGCACTGTGCTCCGAACTCGAGCTGGAAGCGCTGCTGATCACCCGCAGCGAGAAAGGCATGACCTTGATCCGTGGCGACCATGAGCCGCTGCACTTGCCGACCCGGGCGCGCGAGGTCTTCGATGTCACCGGTGCCGGCGACACCGTGATCGGCGTGCTGGGGCTGGCGCTGGCGGCCGGCCATGGCTTCCCCGAGGCGATGACCCTGGCCAACCTGGCGGCTGGCCTGGTGGTGGCCAAGCCCGGTACCGCCACGCTCTCGATCGCCGAACTCTACACCGCCGTGCACGGCGACAAGTTGGCCGAATTCGGCGTCATCGAGGAGGCGCCGCTGATCGAAGCGGTGCGCGCCGCGCAACTGCGCGGTGAGCGCGTGGTAATGACCAATGGCTGCTTCGACATCCTCCACGCCGGTCACGTGGCCTACCTGGAACACGCCCGCCAACTCGGCGATCGGCTGGTGGTGGCGGTCAACGACGACGCCTCCATTGTCCGGCTCAAGGGCCCCAGGCGTCCTATCAACCCCCTGGTCCGACGCATGCAGGTGCTGGCGGGGCTGGGAGCGGTGGATTGGGTGGTACCCTTCGGCGAGGACACCCCGCAGCGCCTGATCGAGGCGGTGCTGCCCGACGTACTGGTCAAGGGCGGCGACTACCGCGTGGAAGAAATCGCTGGCGGCGATGCGGTTCGGGCCGCCGGTGGTGAGGTCAAGGTGCTGGGCTTCGAGGATGGGGTGTCCACCACGGCCATGATCGCTACCATTCTCGATCGCGAGGGCTGATGGCGACACCGTCTCCACGCTGGCCTCGCTGGCTCTATTCAGCGGCGCTCTATCTGCTTGCGCCTCTTGTCTGGCGGCGGGTGTGGCGTGAGCATGCGCTCACTAACCTGCGGTGGGAGCGGCTCGGGCTGCTGCCGCGCTCCCCCCTTGGCGTGCCTCGGCTGTGGTTGCACTGTGCCTCGGTGGGTGAGGTGCAGGCCGCTCGCCCGCTGATCGAGGCGTTGCTGGAGCGCTACCCGGAGCATCGCTTGGTGGTGACCACCATGACCGCCACCGGCGCCGAGCGGGTGCACGCCTTGATCGAGGCGAGACGGCAGGCCGGCGAGCCTGAGCGTCTGCAGCACTACTTCGTGCCGCTCGACTATCCCGGCGCCGCGCGTCGTTTCGTCGCTCGGCTCTCGCCCTCGCTTGCCCTCTTCTTCGAAACCGAGATCTGGCCCAATCTGCTGACGGCGTGTCGCCGCCACGGGGTGCCCACGGCGGTGGTCAACGGGAGGCTCTCGCCGCGCGCCTTCCGCGGCTATCGTCGCCTGCGTCCGCTGATGGCGGCGGCGCTGGCCCAGCTCGACTGGCTGGCCGCGAAGTCGCGCGGCGACGCCGAGCGCTTCCGCGAACTGGGCATGCCGGCCACTCGCATCGACGTGGTGGGATCGCTCAAGTACGACCTGTCTCCAGACGATGCCTCATGGGAGGCGAGCAAGCGGCTGTGCACGCGCCTCGGCTCGCGCCCCATATGGGTGGCCGGTTCCACTCATCCCGGTGAGGATCAGCAACTGCTGGAGGCCCATGCCCGGCTGCGCCAGCACTATGCCAACGCCCTGCTTATCCTGGTGCCGCGTCATCCGCAGCGTTTCGATGCAGTGGCCGAGCTCTGCTGCGAGCGCGGCATGTCACTGGCGCGTCGCTCGCTCGGCGAATGGCCTGACGCACGCACCGCGGTCTACCTGGGCGACACCATGGGCGAGCTGCTGATGTTGTACGGTGCCGCCGACCTCGCCTTCGTCGGCGGCAGCCTGGTGCCGGTGGGGGGGCACAACCTGCTCGAACCGGCCGCCATGGGCGTGCCGGTGCTGACCGGGCCCGAGCTGGCCAACTTCGCCGATGTCGCCGAGACGTTACGCCAGGGCGGTGCGCTGGTCGAAGTGACCAGCAGCGTGGCGCTGGCCGACACCTTGGTCACCCTGTTCCTCGACGAAGCCGAGCGGCATCGCCTGGCCGAGGCCGGTCTGGCGGTAGTCGCGGCCAACCGCGGCGCCCTGGCTCGCACCCTGGCCGGGCTGGAACGCCTGCTTCCTCGTAAGTGAGTGTCAGGCTGGCGTCAGGCGTTCTACACCCTGCTCGGTACCCAGCAGCAGCACATCGGCACCACGCGCGGCGAACAGGCCATTGGTGACCACGCCGACGATGGCGTTGAGACGGGCCTCCATGGCGACCGGGTCGTCGATCATGAACTCGAAGCAGTCGATGATCTGGTTGCCGTTGTCGGTGACGACCCCTTCGCGATAGACCGGGTCGGCGCCCAGCTTGACCAGTTCCCGCGCCACGTAGGAGCGCGCCATGGGAATGACCTCCACCGGTAGCGGGAAGGCGCCGAGACGTTCGACCCGCTTCGAACCATCGGCGATGCAGATGAAGCGTTCGGCACAGGCTGCCACGATCTTCTCGCGGGTGAGCGCAGCACCGCCGCCCTTGATCATGTGCAAGTGAGCGTTCACTTCGTCTGCACCATCGATATAGTAAGGCACCGTGCCGACGTGGTTGAGCTCGAATACCTCGATGCCGTGGCTACGCAGGCGCTCGGCGCTGGCCTCGGAGCTGGCCACGGCGCCCTTGAAGTCGTCGCGTAGCCGTGCCAGGCGGTCGATGAACAGGTTGGCGGTGGAGCCGGTGCCGATACCGAGGATGGTATCGCGCTCGAGCCACGGTTCGATCTCGGCGATGGCGGCGGCGGCCACGGCGTCCTTCAGTTCGTCCTGGGTCATGTCTTGCTCGCATCTATGGTGGCGGGTGCCGCGCCATTATAGGCCAGACGAGGCCTCGTGCCGACGCGTTCGCTGGACGACGAGGTTACGGAAATGCTACCTATAGGGGTTCTCTGCAGTGCAGCACAGCTGCCGCCCCTCTGCGCCACTTTCCTCCGGGACATCAGGATGCTCGAAGCTACCGTCAAGAAGATCCTCCAGGCTCATGTCTACGAAGCCGCTCGCGAAACGCCCATCTCGCCTGCCCCCTTCCTGTCACGGCGCTTCAACAACCATATTCTGATCAAGCGCGAGGATCTGCAGCCCGTTTACTCGTTCAAGATTCGCGGCGCCTACAACAAGATGGCGCAGCTCTCCGAGGAACAGAAAGCCAAGGGGGTCATCGCCGCCTCGGCCGGCAACCATGCACAGGGGTTGGCCATGGCGGCCAAGTTGATGGGCGTCAAGGCGGTGATCGTGATGCCGCGCATCACCCCGGAGATCAAGGTCCAGGCGGTACGCGCCCGCGGTGCCAAGGTCGTGCTCAAGGGCGATGCCTTTGCCGCCGCTGCCGAGCATGCCCAGGAATTGATCGCTGAGTACGGCTATACCTATATCCCTCCTTTCGACGACATCGACGTCATCGCCGGCCAGGGTACCGTGGCCATGGAGATCCTGCGCCAGCACAGCGGGCCGCTGGATGCCATCTTCGTGCCGGTAGGCGGCGGTGGTCTGATTGCCGGCGTGGCGGCCTACGTCAAGTATCTGCGGCCCGACATCAAGGTGATCGGCGTCGAGGCCGAGGACAGTGCCTGCCTCAAGGCGGCGCTGGACGCCGGCAGACGCGTGACGCTCGACCAGGTCGGTGTATTTGCCGAAGGGGTCGCGGTGGCGCAGATCGGCAAGGTGCCGTTCAAGATCGTGCGTGACCTGATCGACGGTGTCATCACCGTCAACGCCGACGAGATGTGTGCCGCGGTCAAGGACATCTTCGACGACACCCGGGCGGTATCGGAAACCTCGGGCGCGCTGTCGCTGGCCGGGCTCAAGAAATACATCCAGCAGACCGGTGTCGAGGGCCAGACCCTGATGTGCATCAACTCCGGGGCCAACACCAACTTCGACCGCCTGCAGCACATTGCCGAGCGTACCGAGCTCGGCGAGCAGCGCGAGGCGATCCTGGCCGTCACCATTCCCGAGCGACCCGGCAGCTTCAAGAAGTTCTGCCGTACCGTTGGCAAGCGCATGGTGACCGAGTTCAACTACCGCTACGCCGACCCCGAGGAGGCGCATATCTTCGTTGGTGTGCAGGTCAAGCCGGGCGGGGAGGATCGCCAATCGGTAATCGACAAGCTGCGCGAAGCTGGCTATCCAGTAGTCGATCTCACCGACAACGAGCTGGCCAAGCTGCACATCCGCCATCTCGGCGGTGGCCGACCCAAGGAGCACTTCGACGAGGAAGTCTATCGCTTCGAGTTCCCCGAGCGCCCCGGGGCCTTGATGAATTTCCTCACCCACCTGCCCCAGGACTGGAATATCTCGCTGTTCCACTATCGCAACCATGGCGCGGCCTTCGGTCGCGTACTGGTCGGCATGCAGATACCCAACGGCAATCGCTCTCACGTCGAGGAGTACTTCGACGAGATCGGCTATCGCTACTGGAAGGAGACGGACAACGACGCCTACCGCCTGTTCATGGCCTAAGATAAAAGAATGACAAGGTTGGTAAGCGGTGACTTACGCCAATGGCGGGAACTGGCTTGGGTTTCTTTATGTAATCGTCGCTTTAACCAGTTGTCATCAACGCGTCACAGGCCCTATGATCGGCGCATTCGCGAGCCCTCGCGACACGCAATCACGGGAACGTCAGGAGCAGGTAACAATGAAGCGTAAGCCCGATCTGATCATGGCACTGGTGCTGGCCTTTGGCATTGGTGTGGTGGTCACTGGCTATGCCCAGGCGCTGGCAGGCGGCTGAGTCGGCAGACAGTGCCATGAACAGATAGCATTCCAGACCGGTCGAAGCCTGGCTTCGGTCGGTTTTTTTTCGCTCCGATTTTTTGCAGTGCTGGCCTGGGCGGCGGTGACGTCAAGGGCGTACCACCCGCGCATCACTGACGATGGCATCCAGCGGCACATCCCAGGGTTCCGTCGGCAGGCGGTCCACCCGCTGGCAGTCGTGGGCCAGGCCGATCAAGGTGGGCCGTGGGCCTGGGCGTTGGGTGAAGGCCAGGCTGCGATCGTAGAAACCGCCCCCCATCCCCATGCGTTGGCCGCGTTCGTCGAAACCCACCAGAGGCAGCAGAATCAGGTCGAGTGCCCAGGTTGCCAGGCGTCGGGCGCGATGGGCGCCATGGCGCGTTTGTGGTTCCGGTATGCCGAAGCGGTTACGCCGCATGGGTGTGCCAGGATGATAGTGCACGAACCACAGGCTGTTTTCCGACAGCGGCTTCAGCACGGGTAGGTAGACGCGCACCCCTCGGTGGGTCAGCCAGGGAATCAGCGGACGGGGGTCGATCTCGCCATCGTTGGGCAGGTAGAGCGCCACGCGCCGGGCTCGTTTCACCTCGGGCAGCTGACGCAGGCGTTGGCACAGGGTCGCATCGGCCTGGCGCCGCTGCTGCGGGCTGAGCGCTCGCCGTCGACGACGCAGTTCCTGGCGCAGCTGGCGCCTGGAAGCGAAGGTTGCGGAAGAGATCGGGTCGTGCAGGAGGTGCATGATACGCAGAGTTCCCCAGAGTGCCGCTGTCGTTCTGGCCCTTGAACCCTTGGTTCAAGGTGGGTGGCCGCAGCCGAACCGTCAGGCTTTCCGACGCACGGACATGCACACGGGTCCGGCTAGCAAATGGCCGCCCTGGGTATTGCTCATAGGCTCGAGGGACTTCAACGACTGGCCAACACCCCAGGGAACACCTTCATCCTAACAGAGCTCACGGGCGGGTCCAATGTCATTCGGCGGGAGTTCTGTTACCCAGTGCAGCGCCTGCCATGGCCTGCTCCAGTCGAGCGCTGAGCTGGTCCAACTGCTGCTCTTCGGCGCGCCGGGCATCCATCACCTCGAGCAGCTCATGGGCAATGTTCAATGCCGCCATGAGTGCCACGCGCTCGCCGCCGAGCAGATTGTTCTGGGAATGGATGCCTTGCATGGCGCGATCGAGATAGCGCGCGGCCCGCTCCAGCTTGCGCTCTTCACCAGGTTTGCAAGCGAACACATACTGCGCACCCAGCAGGGTAACCTGGGCGGTAGTGCGATTGGCGTCATCGCTCATGGCGGGCTCCGGTGTCGGCTTGTCGGCCCGATGCGTTAACATCCGGTGGAACAAGACACATCAATTCGATCAGCCACTATAAGAGAGCCCTTCGCAGGCGGTCAACGCAGCGCCGTCGACAGGAGGCAACTCTCCGCCATTCGACAAGGGATTTTGCATGTCACCGAACGACGAACGCCCGGATTTTTCCACCCTGGCCGACCTTTTCCTCTCGCATGGCAGCATGCAGTCGCCCGCCTTTCTCGACGGACGCCTGTGTGCCGAGCTGGCGCTCCATGACCTCACCTCCGAAGCCTGGCTGGAAGAGGTTTGCCTGGGGCTTGGCGTCGAGCAGCCCCGCGACCGGGAGAGTGCCGAGGCGCTGCTGGCCTGGCGGCGCCAGACCCTGGAAGCCCTTGCCGATAGCGCCCTCAACTACGAGCCGCTACTGCCCGACGATCTCTTCTCCCTGGCCGAGCGTGCCCGGGGCCTGCAGGAATGGACCCTCGGCTTCCTCGAGGTCATTGCCGATGCCGGCGACACCCCGCGCGAAAACTGGTCCGCGGCGCTGCGCGAGGCCGTGGACGACCTTGCCGGCATCGCCGACATCGAGACCGATATCGAAGATGGCGCCGAGAACGAGAACGACCTCTTCGCGCTGACCGAGCACGCCCGTATGGCGGCGATGCTGCTATATACCGAACAGCGGCCGGGGCAGCCACAGGTAGAAGCAGGTGAACCGACCCAGCACTGACTACCCGAGCCCCAGGAACCTCCTACCGATGCCAGGAGCCGACATGCTGCCAGATCCCCTGCCCCGCCCCGAGTCGATCGGCAACGATGAATACCGTGCCCGCCGCGCCGCGCTGATGGAGCGCCTGCCGGCAGATGGTGCCGTGCTGCTGCTCGGAGCCATGCTGGTCACCCGCTCGCGTGACAGCGACTACCCCTTCCGCCAGGACAGCGACTTTCACTACCTTACCGGCTTCGCCGAACCCGATGCCCTGCTGCTGCTGCTGCCGGGGCGCAGTGAAGGCGAAAGCGTGCTGTTCTGCCAGGATCGCGACCCCAGCCTGGAGGCCTGGAACGGTATCCGGCTGGGGGCCGAGGGTGCCGTGCGTGAGCACGGCGTCGACCAGGCTTTCGAGAACGCCGAGCGCGATGAGCAGCTGGAAGCCTTGCTCGATGGGCGCACTAGCCTCTATCTGCTGCTTGGCGATGCCGATGTCTTGGCGCTGGCCGATGACGTGCGGGGGCGCCTCACCGCCCGCGCTCGACGCGGTGCCCAGCCTCCACGAAGCTATTCCGACCTGGCGCCGCTACTGCATGAGATGCGCCTGATCAAGAGCGAGCGTGAACTCGCGCTGCTGCGCCATGCCGCCAGGATTTCGGCCCAGGCGCACGTGCGCGCCATGCGTGCCGCCCGCCCCGGCCTTGCCGAATACCATCTCCAGGCTGAACTGGAGCACGAGTTCCGTTGGCACGGCGGCAGCGGACCGGCCTACGCCACTATCGTAGGTGGCGGTAGCAACGCCTGTGTGCTGCACTACATCGAGAATAACGCGCCGTTACGTGACGGCGAGCTGGTGCTGATCGACGCTGGCGTGGAATTCGACCTCTATGCCGGCGATATCACCCGCACCTTCCCGGTCGGCGGCCGCTTCGACGATGCCCAGCGCGAACTGTACGAGCTGGTGCTGGCGGCCCAGGAGCGCGCCGTGGCTGCGGTGCGCCCAGGCGCCACCCTGACCGAGCTGCACGAAGGCGTGGTGCGCGACCTCACCGCCGGGTTGATCCAGCTAGGTCTGCTCGACGGCGACGTTGAGGCGCGTATCGAGGACGAGAGCTACAAGCGCTTCTATCTGCACTCGACCTCGCATTGGCTGGGGCTCGACGTCCACGACGTGGGCGACTATCGCCTCGATGGCAAGCCGCGGCCGCTGGAGCCCGGCATGGTGCTGACAGTGGAGCCGGGGCTGTACATCCCCGCCGAGGAGGATATTCCACAGCGCTTTCGCGGTATCGGTATTCGCATCGAGGACGATGTCGCCGTGACGGCCGACGGGCATGAGGTGCTGACCGTCGAGGTGCCCAAGCAAGTGGCTGAAATCGAGGCCTTGATGGCTAAAGAGTAACCAGAGAGGAAAGCACTTTTCATGAAATTACGTAATTTACGTTACGCTATGCAGGTCCGTAGCAACGGCTTTACAACATGAGCGTGGAGGCCGACCGGGAGGTCGACATCGCCATCGTCGGCGGCGGCTTGGTGGGCGCCAGCCTGGCCAGTGCCCTGGCACCGCTTATCGAGCGCCATGGGCTTACGGTTGCGGTGATCGAGGCCGCACCCATCCTCGATAGAACCACAGCTCCCTGGCAGCCCAGCTTCGATGCCCGCTCCAGCGCCATCGCCCAGGGCTCTGCAGAACGATTTCGCACCATGGGACTATGGTCGGCGATGGCCGAACAGGCCGCGGCCATCCTGCGCATCCATGTCAGCGAAAGGGGGCGCCTGGGCGTGACCCGGCTCACCGCTGCCGAACTCGACCAGCCGGCGCTGGGCTATGTCATTCCCAACGCCTGGATGGGGCGTGTGTTGCATCGGCGCCTGGCCGAGCTGCCCATCGATTGGCACTGTCCGTCCCACGTCGAAACGATCGTCCCGGCGGCGGAAGGCTATCGACTCGCCCTTTCCAATGGCGGTACGCTGCGAGCCGGCCTGACGGTATTGGCCGACGGCGGCCGCTCGGGGCTCAAGGAGCAGTTGGGTATCGGCAGCGACTCGGTGCCCTATGACCAGGTGGCGCTGATCGCCAATGTCGAGATGAGCCAGCCTCACGAAGGCGTAGCCTACGAGCGCTTCACCCGGGAGGGGCCCATTGCCCTGCTGCCGCTGCGCGGACAGCAGATGGCGCTGATCTGGACCCATGCGCTGGGGCGCGAGCAAGCCCGCATGGCGCTGGGTGATGGCGATTTTCTTGCCGAACTGCAGCGCGCCTTCGGCGACCGGGCCGGGCGCTTCCGGCGCGTCGGCAGCCGCCATGCCTATCCGTTGACGCTGGTCACCGCTCGGGAAACCATCCGCCCCGGACTGGCGGTACTGGGCAACGCAGCTCATTCGCTGCACCCGGTGGCCGGCCAGGGCTTCAACCTGGCGCTGCGTGGCGTGACGGACCTGGTGGCTGCGCTGGAGCAGGCGCTGGTGGGGGGCGAGCCGCTGGGCGGCATGCTGACTCTGCGCGACTTCGAGGCCCGGCGTATCGTCGACCGCCATCAGGTGATCCGTTTCAGCGATGGTCTGGTGCGTCTGTTCGGCGTCGATAGCGGCCTGTTGGCGCATGCCCGTGCGGCGGGGCTGGTGGGGCTCAACCTGCTCGGTCCGCTGCGCCGCGGGCTGGCTCGCCGAGCCATGGGCCTGGAGCGTTGAGCGATATCGAAATGACAGGCTGCGCGCCGCCGATATCGGCCGTGGGTAGCCATGAACGTGAGAGTGAACAATGACGCAAGCGGCGGAGCAGCCGGCGACGCATTTCGAGGTCGTCGTGGTGGGTGGCGGCATGGTCGGGGCTGCGCTGGCGGCGCTGCTGGGCCAGGCGGGTGTCGCCGTGGCTCTGCTCGACGCTCGCCCCGAGCCGCTGGCAGCCGACGAAGTTGGCAAAGGCCTGCCGGCAATGCGCGTCAGCGCCCTGACGCCGGTATCCCAGCGATTGCTCGAAGGCCTCGGGGCCTGGCCCTGGATGGCGGCACGCCGGGTGACGCCCTACCGCTTCATGCAGGTATGGGACAGCGAAGGCAGCGGCGAGGTGAACTTCTCTGCGGAGCAGGCCGGCGTGCCGCGGCTCGGGCATATCGTCGAGAACGACGTGATCCTGGCGGCTCTCGAGAGGCGCCTGGCCGAACTTCCCACGGTCAGTATGCAACTCGGCATGCGGGTGACCGGGCTGCACGAGAGCCCTGTGGGACGCGAGGTGGTGCTCGAGGATGGCCGTCGCCTTTCGGCGCCGCTGGTGGTGGCGTGCGATGGCGCACATTCGCCGCTGCGCGAGATGGCAGAAATTGCGGTCAAGGCTCACGATACCGGTCATGTCGCGGTGGTGACCACGGTGCGCACCGAGCGTGGGCATGGCGACGTGGCTCGCCAGGTCTTCCTCGAGACTGGCCCGCTGGCGTTCCTGCCGCTGACGGTGGGTGGCGACGAGCGTTACTGTTCGATCGTCTGGTCGACCTCGCCCGAGGAGGCCGAGCGACTGACGACGCTTTCCCGCGAGGCGCTGGGTCACGAGCTGCAGGCAGCTTTCGAGGCGCGCCTGGGTGCGGTGGAGGTCGTCGACAGGGCGCTGGCGGTGCCGCTGTCCCAGCGCCATGCCGAGCACTACGTGCAGTCAGGCTTCGCCCTGGTGGGAGATGCGGCCCACAGCATCCACCCGCTTGCGGGACAGGGCGTCAACCTCGGGTTGATGGATGCCGCGGTGCTGGCCGAGGAACTGCTCGCCGCGCGGCGACGCGGCATCGCACTGGGCGCGCCACGAATGCTGGAGCGCTATTCGCGTTGTCGCCGCGGCGACAACGCCGCCATGCTGGCGCTGATGGACGGTTTTCGCTTGCTGTTCGGTACCCGTCACCCGCTGGTCACGCTGACGCGCAACCTGGGGCTCTCCGGCGTCGACCGGCTCACACCGATCAAGCGGCTGCTGATGCGTCAGGCGATCGGTGAGCGCGGCCGACTGCCGGCTTCCTGCCGTTGAGGCTTAGCCCTGGCACCAGCCAGGGCGTAAACATGGGCAGACCGAAGCTATCGCCGCTCCAGCACGTTAAGTGCCTTCAGCAGGTTCAGCGCCTCACCGAGCTGGTAATCCTCGCGCAGCCGTTCGGCCATTTCGGCGGAGGCTGCCCGCGGCTCGCTGCGTGAACGCAGGTGACCTTCCAGGTCGGCCTCGCGCAGCTGGCGGCTGCTCTCGGTCACCTCGACCCTGCCGCCTACCACGGTAACGTCGGGCTCGATGCCCAGCGCCTGGATCGAGCGTCCGTTGGGCGTGTAGTAGAGCGCCGTGGTCAGCTTCAGCCCTTCGCCGTTGCCCAGCGGCATGACCTGCTGTACCGAGCCCTTGCCGAAGCTCTCGGTGCCCATGATCACGCCGCGACGCTGGTCCTGCAGCGCACCGGCGACGATTTCTGCCGCGGAGGCGCTGCCGCCGTTGATCAAGACCACCAGCGGCACGTCGGGGGCTGCCGTCTCTCGGCTGGCGGAGAAGCGCATCTGGGTGTCCGGCAGGCGCCCCTCGGTATAGACCACCAGGCCGCTTTCGAGGAAGGCATCGGCCACGGCGACGGCAGCTTGCAGCACGCCCCCGGGGTTGTTGCGCAGGTCGAGCACCAGCCCCTGCAGCGCGCCGTCGCGCTCCATGCGGCGAATGGCATTGGCGACCTGTTCGCCGGTGCGGCTCTGGAACTGGCTGACCCGCAGATAGCCGTAGCCAGCTTCCAGCATCTCGCTGCGCACGCTCTCGGTACGAATGACCTCGCGGGTCAAGGTCACGTCGAGGGGAGCCTCCTCGCCGCTGCGCAGTATGCTCAGGCGGATCTGGCTGCCGGGCTCGCCGCGCATCAGGGTCACCGATTCCTGCAGCGAAAGTCGTTCGGTGGAGTTGCCGTCGATGCTGATGATGACGTCGCGTGCGCGCAGGCCGGCCCGGGAGGCAGGAGTGTCATCGATCGGTGTAATGACGGTCAGGCGACCCTCCTCGAGCCCCACCTCGATACCGATGCCGCCGAACTCGCCTTCGGTGGACTCCCGCAGGCTCTGAAACTCGTTGCGGTCGAGGTAGGCGGAGTGGGGGTCGAGCTCGCTGAGCATGCCGCGCATGGCGTTGCGCAGCAGTGTGCTGTCATCGACCTCCTCGACATAGGCCCGCTTGATGCGCTCGAAGACTTCGGCAAAGGTCTGGATATCCTCCAGCGGCAGCTCGTCGGCGGCCGGCGTCGCCTGAGCGACGGCTGGCGGTGCGAGGAGGAGCGCCAGCAATGCCGCCAGCAGAACGTTCATCAGTCGTCGGTGAGCGGAAAGTAGGCGGGCGGGACGTGAAGGCATGCGAACTCCGCTGTTGCGAGGCGAGGCTGTCCAGCATAGCCCGAGGGCCGGGGCTTGTGAAATCTCTCTCATCATCTTCGTGCGATCCATGCCTGGGGGTCGATGGGGTCGCCGTTGCGGCGCACCTCGAAGTAGAGGGCCGGCGTGGAGTGGCCGCCGCTCGTGCCCACCGTGCCGAGTACGTCGCCGCGCGAGATGGCCTGGCCGGCCTCGGCGCTGAACCGCTGCAGGTGAGCGTAAAGGGTCATGACGTTGTCGCCGTGGTCGATGATCAGCAGGTTGCCGAAGCCGCGCATCCAGTCGGCGAAGACCACCCGCCCGGCGTGCACCGCGGCAACCGGAGTGCCTTCCCGGGCCTCGATCAGTATGCCGTTGTAGTGCACGCCATCGCCACGCCGATAGTTCGAGCTGACGTTGCCTTGCACCGGCCAGGGCAGGTCACCACGGGTACGCTCGATCGCGGTGGAAGGCGGTGGCTGCTGCAGCCGAGCAAGCTCCTCGCGTACCCGCTCGAGCATCTGCTCAGCCTCGCTGCGGTCGCGGTCGAGACGTGCCAAGCGCGATTGCTCGTCGCTGTAGCGGGTGTCCAGCTCCGCCACCAGGCGTTCGCGTTCGGCCATGCGTGCGGCCAGCTCGCTGCTGCGTTCGCCCAGTTCCTCGGCCAGGCCGTCCAGCCGCTCGCCGCGGGTCTGCTGCTCGCGGCGGTTCTCGGCCAGTTCGGCATCAAGCCGGGCGATCTCGTCGAGCCGCTCGTTGCGCGCCCGGGCCAGATGGTTGAGATAGGTCTGCAGCCGGTCGAGCCGGGCCGGGTCGTCCTGATTGAGCAGCAGCTTGAGCTGTGGGGTCAGTCCCAGGCGGTAGAGAGCATCCAGCTGTACGTTGAGCATCTCGACCTGCTCGGCCCGTTCGGCTTGCAACTCGTCGCGGGCCGACTCGAGCGCGGCAATCTCGTCGCCAAGACGACGGCGATCGGCCTGGATCGTATCCAGCCGTTGGTGGGTCTCGCCCAGGGCAGTTTCCACCTGGCGCAGCTCGCGGGTGGCCTCGTCCTGGGCTTGGCGGGTCTGGCCGAGACGGCGGTTGACCGCCTGGATCTCGCTGCCGATGGCGTCGAGGCGCTCGCGGGCTTCCCGTTCGCTGGGCTGGGCTTGCGCGCTGGGCGGGCCCAGTCCGGCCACAGGCAGGCCCGACAACAGGAGCAGGGCCACCAACACGGCGCCCAGGGCGTGACGCTGTCGGGCTCGGTTCATGGCAGGTTGGGCTCGCGGTCCGTCATGCCGGCTCGATCAGCACCCGGCCGGTCATCTCCTCGGGAATCGGTTGGTCCATCATGGTCAGCAGCGTAGGCGCGATGTCGCACAGGCGACCATCCTCGAGCAGCTTGACCGACCGCGGCCCCACGTAGATCAACGGCACCTCGAAGGTGGTGTGGGCGGTCTGGGCCACGCCGGTAGTGGGGTTGACCATCTGCTCGGCGTTGCCATGGTCGGCGGTGACCAGGCAGGCGCCACCGGCACGCTCGATCGCCTCCACCACGCGGCCTACGCAGGTATCGACCGCCTCGATGGCCTTGACCGCGGCATCGAAGTCGCCGGTGTGGCCGACCATGTCGCCGTTGGCGTAGTTGCACACGATCAGGTCGTAATGGCCCGAGTCGATCGCCTCCACCAGGCGGTCGGTCACCTCCTCGGCGCTCATCTCTGGCTTCTCGTCGTAGGTCTTGACGTCCTGCGGCGACGGCACCAGCACGCGGGTCTCGCCGTCGAACTCGGCCTCGCGACCGCCTGAGAAGAAAAAGGTGACGTGGGCGTACTTCTCGGTCTCGGCGATGCGCAGCTGGGTCAGGCCGCGCTTTTCCATCACCTCGCCCAGGGTGTTGTGCAGGTCCGACGGCGGGAAGGCGGCCGGGGCGGGAATGTCGGCGGCGTACTGGGTCAGGGTGACCAGGCTCTCGCCGGCAAGCACCGGACGGACGCGGCGCGAGAAACCGCTGAAGCCGTCCTCGACGAAGGCGCGGGTGAGTTCGCGGGCACGGTCGGCGCGGAAGTTCATGAAGATGGCGGCATCGCCGTCGGCGATGCTTGCGGGGCCTTCGCCGTCGCGGATGACGGTGGCGGAGACGAATTCGTCGTTCTCGCCGCGGTCGTAGGCGGCGCGCAGGCCCTCTTCGGCGCTTGAGGCCTCGTATTCGCCGACCCCCTCGGTGAGCAGCCGGTAGGCCTTCTCGACGCGGTCCCAGCGGTTGTCGCGATCCATGGCGAAGTAGCGGCCAATGATCGAGGCGACGAAGCCGTTGTCGGCGCCGACCAGCTCGGAGAGCCGGGCATTGGTGCGCTCGATGGAGGCCAGGGCGCTACGCGGCGCGGTGTCGCGGCCATCGAGGAAGCCGTGCACGTAGATGCGCTGGGCACCGCGGCGGGCGGCCAGTTCGGCCATGGCCAGGATATGGTCCTCGTGGCTGTGCACGCCACCGGGCGAGAGCAGGCCCAGCAGGTGCACGGCGCGGCCTGCGCTCACCGCAGCGTCGATGGCATCGGTTAGCGCGGCGATGACATCGAGATCGCCGTCCTCGATCGCCTTGGAGATGCGAGTAAGTTCCTGGTACACGACTCGACCGGCGCCCAGGTTCATGTGGCCGACCTCGGAGTTGCCCATCTGCCCCTCGGGCAGGCCCACGTACTTGCCGTCGGTATGCAGCAGGGCATGGGGTCGCTCCTGCCACAGCCGATCCATGTTCGGCGTATGCGCCGCCGCTACCGCATTGTCGGTGGGGTCGGGATTGTGGCCGTAGCCGTCGAGAATGATCAGGGCAACGGGGCGCTGGGCGGTCGGGGTCGTCATGGGGATCGTGGGCCTCTTGAGCGTGGTGGGCGCGACGTAGGGCCGTCCGGGAGGCTGTCCGCGCCTGCTTGGCTTCCTGGCGATGGCGCGGCGGCGGGCTCCTGCGTCGATTTCAGGCCGTTCGAGACAGGCTCCTGGACGACGGGGGTCGCGACTTGATTCGGCTTGCGGCATCATAACGCACGGCCAGGCAAGCGTCATGGTCCCGGCTCATCGCCTGCGGGGCATGCCGCGGGAGGTCCTGCTTGGTGTATACTCACGCCCCCGGGTACCCTACCCTACCGAAGATTTCGATATTCCCGAGAAGAGTGTGCCGGACCCATGATCGATCAGCTGTTCGAATTCGTGCAGAATCACCCGCTTCTGGTAGGCGCCTTCCTCATGGTGCTGACTGCCTGGATCATCTATGAGGTCCGCAACAGCGCCTCCAGCGGTGTCACGTCCAGCCAGGCGACCCAGCTGGTCAATCGCGAGGATGCCGTGGTCGTGGACACCCGCGAGGCGGGCGACTTCAAGGCCGGCCACATCGCCGGCGCACGCAATATCCCCCAGAGTCGCGTCGAGGAACGCATCAGCGAACTCGAGAAGGTCAAGGACAAACCGATCGTCGTGGTCTGCAAGAGCGGCCAGGCGTCCGGCATCACCGTGGCCAAGCTGACCAAGGCCGGCTTCACCCGGGTCTACAAGCTCAGGGGCGGCATGATGCAGTGGCAGGCCGACGGCCTGCCGGTAGTCAAGAAATAGCCAATACACAAGACGCACGACGCAAAAGGAATCTTTCCCATGGCCGAAGAGAACAGCCAGAACGCCGCCGGCGGCAACCAGGCCGCGGCGGACCAGCAGAACAGGCAGCAGCTCCAGTTCGCCGTTCAGCGCATCTACGTCAAGGACATCTCCTTCGAGGCGCCGAACTCGCCGGCAGTGTTCCAGCAGCCGTTCAAGCCCAAGGTCAGCCTGGACCTGAATACCAGCAGCAGCCAGGTCGGCGAAGACCTCTTTGAGGTGACGATCAAGGTGACCGCCCAGGTTCGTCACAGCGAGGAGGGCACCACTTCCTTCCTGGCCGAAATCGAGCAGGCCGGCCTGTTCCGCATCAGTGGCATCGAGGGCGCGCAGCTCGAGCACACCCTGGGAGCCTTTTGCCCCAACGTGCTGTTCCCCTACGCCCGTGAGTGCGTCGACAATCTGGTCAACCGCGGTGGCTTCCCGCCCCTGATGCTGGCGCCGGTCAACTTCGAGGCGATCTTCGCTCAGAAGAAGAAGCGCGAGGCCGAGCAGGCCCAGCAGCAGGGCGAGCAGACCACCCAGTAAGGGCTGCTGCGCCGTGTCATCGGGCCCGCGTATCCACGTCGCCGCCGACTTCATCTTCGGCGGCGACGTCGTTCTGCCCGAAGGGCCGGCGCGCCACGTGGCGCGAGTGCTACGCCTGGGCGAAGGCGCATCGCTGAGGCTCTTCGACGGTGCCGGCCTCGAGGCCCGGGCGGTGCTCGTCGAGGCGAGCCGCAAGCGGGTGGCGGCCCGCATCGAGGCCGTCGAGGCGGGCCGCGGCGAATCGCCGCTGGTGGTGCACCTGGGCCAGGCGATCTCCAAGGGCGACCGTATGGACTACGCCATCCAGAAGGCCGTCGAGCTCGGCGTCGCCGCCATCACACCGCTCTACACCGAGCACGGTGACGTACGTCTCAAGGGCGAGCGCGAAGCGAAGAAGCTCGCTCACTGGCAGGCGGTGGCCGCCAGCGCCTGCGAGCAGTGTGGGCGCGCCGTGGTACCTGTCGTTCATCCACCCAGCGCATTGCACGAGTGGTTGGGCGAGCGCGGCGAGACGCTGCGCCTGGTGCTGCATCCTGGTACTGCGGGAGCTCTCGAGCGTAGCGATGCACCTGCCTCCGTGGCCCTGCTGATCGGCCCCGAAGGGGGCCTTTCCGCCAGCGAAGTCGAGGCCGCCATGGCCGCAAGTTTCTCCCCCCTTTCTCTTGGCCCGCGCATCCTGCGCACCGAGACGGCCCCCGTGGTGGCGCTGTCGCTGCTGCAGTACCGTTTCGGGGATCTGGGTTGATTCCAGTGCATTCGAAACAAAACACTACACTTTAGTCGCTATGACCAATGGCTGGCTTGCACGGGCTCACTTCCCTGCTTAGTTTGTATGATGTATTACAGCCAAGTGGGTATTTGTCTTCCTTGGGCCAGCGGTGGATTGCCCACCGACAGGCCGGCGCTTGAACAAGAGGATGTCTCCGTGAAGTTTTCCAGAGCAGCCGTGATGGAAGCCTTGGGCGATGGATTGCTGTCTTTCCCCATTACCGATTTCGATAAAGAGGGGCGGTTCGATGCGGACAGTTACCGTCGTCGTCTGGAGTGGTTCATCAGCCATGAAATCTCGGCCGTTTTCGTTGCCGGCGGCACGGGCGAGTTCTTCAACCTCTCGCTCGACGAGTACCGCGATGTGGTTCGTGTGGCCGTGGAAACCGTCGCCGGCAGGCTCCCGGTCATCGCCAGCTCGGGCATGAGCGTTGTCAGCGGCAAGGCCTTTGCCAAGGCGGCCGAAGAGGCGGGCGCCGACGGCATCCTGCTGATGCCGCCCTACCTGACCGAATGCCCGCAGGATGGCCTGGTGGAATACGCCCGGGAGATCTGCGACTGGACCGCGCTCAACGTCATCTACTACAACCGCGGCAACGGCGTGCTTGACGTCGACGCGGTCCGCCAGCTTGCCGACGCTTGCCCCAACCTGATCGGCCTCAAGGATGGCAAGGGCGACATCCAGGCGCTTAACAAGATCATCAAGACCATCGGCGACCGCCTGGTCTACGTGGGCGGCGTGCCCACCGCCGAGATCTTCGCCGAAGCCTACCTCGCCATTGGCGTGAACACCTATTCCTCAGCCGTGTTCAACTTCGTGCCGGACATGGCGGTGAAGTTCTATCAGGAACTCCGTGCGGGCAATGCCGAGGTCGTGAAGCGGATCACCAACGACTTCTTCATTCCCTTCGTGGATCTCAGGGATCGAAAAGCAGGCTATGCCGTCAGCCTTATCAAGGCGGGCGCAGAGATCATCGGCCGGCCGGCCGGGAATGTCCGGGCTCCCCTGGTCATGCCCACCCTGGAGGAGCGAAACCAACTGGAACGACTGGTAGGTATCGCCCGGCAGTTGTAACGCAACTCACCCAAGCTCGCTCAACAGAAAAAACAAACCAGGAGCACGTCATGAAAACAATCTCAACAAACAAGACGTTCTGTGCCATTGCCGTTTCCGCCGGCATGCTGGCCATGTCGCTGCCGGTGCAGGCCGATACCTGGCGCGGCTGGAACATTCATCCGCCGGGCTACCCCAATACCGTAGCGCTGGAAACCTTCGCCAAGAACGTGACCGAGCGCACCGAAGGGCGCATTACGGCGCAGGTCTACAACAACGGGGTACTCGGCGATCAGCCCGATGCCATCGAGCAGACCCGCAACGGGGTGTTGAACTTCGCCAACTTCAACATGGGGCCGATGGGGCCCATCGTGCCGGAGACCAACGTACTCTCGCTGCCCTTCATCTTCAGCAGCGTCGAGCACATGCACGAGGTGATGGACGGCGAGATCGGCCAGCAGTTTGCCGACGCCCTGGCCGAGAAGAACCTGGTGGCCCTCTCCTGGTTCGACTCCGGTGAGCGTAGCCTCTACAACACCAAGCGTCCCATCCGCACGCCCGAGGACGTGCAGGGACTGAAGATCCGGGTCATGAACAACGACCTCTACGTCGACATGATCGAGGCGCTGGGCGGTAACGCGACGCCGATGGCCTATGGTGAAGTGTATCAGTCGCTGACGACGGGCGTGCTCGACGGCGCGGAGAACAACTATCCCTCCTTCCAGTCAAGCAACCACTACGAGGCCGCCGAGTTCTACTCCCTCACGGAGCACCTGATCATTCCCGAGTGCCTGTGCATCGCCAGGGCGAGTTGGGAGGCGCTCTCTGCCGACGACCAGGAAATCGTGCGTGAGGAGGCGATCAAGGCCTCCGAAATGCAGCGCCAGCTGTGGGTGGAAGGCTCCGAGGAGAGCCGCCAGGTCGTGCTCGATGCCGGCATCCAGATCAATGAAGTGGAAGACAAGGCGGCCTTCCAGCAGCGGATGGAGCCTGTCTATGCGAGCTTCATCGAAAAGAACCCCGACCTCGAGAGCCTGATCGACGCCATCCGGAACTCGAACTGAGCTCCGCTGCAATGCCCCCTTGGCGCCAGGTGCGTCAAGGGGGAAGGAGAACATGTTCCATGAGAACTCTTGTCGATTCAGAGGCCGCCGTGACGTTTCCCCGCTTGAAGAAAACTGTCGGCAGAGCGCTGGATGGCATTGCCAATCTCTGCCTGGCGGCAGCGGGCATCATGCTTGTATTCCTGATCGCCATCTTTGGCTGGCTGGTCTTCGGTCGCTACGTGTTGAACAACACGCCGACATGGGTGGAGCAGGCGTCGCTACTGCTGGTGGTCTACATCACCTGCCTGGGCGCGGCGGCCGGCGTCCGGGGCAATACCCACTTGAGCATCGACTTCGTGCGCGAAGGCATGCCCGAGCCCCTCAGAACGATCTTCCGCTATGTCGCCGATCTGTTCGTCATCGCCTTCGGCGCCTTCATGGCGTACCAGGGCTGGGGCCTGGTCATGACCAACCTCGAGCGGGCAATACCCATGATTCGACTCTCAGAGAGCTGGCGGGCCGCGCCCCTGGTGATCTGCGGCGGGCTGATCGTACTGTTTTCCGCGGCCAATATCGTGTCGCGAATCCTTGGCAACGACTCTGACGAGGGCAACTGACATGGGCCTTGCCATTCTGTTCGGAATCTTCTTCCTCGGCCTGGTGGCTGGGGCGCCCGTCGCCTTCGCCGTGGGGCTGGCCGCCGTGGCGACCTTCCTCTACGAGGGCTTGCCGCTGTTCGTGGCGTTCCAGCGCATCCTGTCAGGCATTTCGGTCTTCTCGCTGCTGGCCATTCCGTTCTTCATCTTCGCCGGCGAGCTGATGCTGCACGGGGGCATTTCCACACGCCTGGTGCGCCTGGCATCGGCCGCCGTGGGCAGGATGCGCGGCGGCCTGGGGATCGTCAACGTCAGCTCCTCGATGCTGTTCGGCGGTATCTCGGGTTCCGCCGTGGCCGATACCTCGGCGCTTGGCTCGATCCTGGTACCGGTAATGAAGGAGAAGGGCTATGACGCCGACTACGCCGTCAACGTCACGGTCACCTCTTCGGTCGCCGGCGTGGTGATCCCGCCGAGCCACAACATGATTCTCTACGCCGTGGCGGCCGGCGGCGGCATTTCCGTTACCCAGCTGTTCATCGCCGGCATCGTGCCGGGCATCCTCATGTGCCTGGCGCTGGCCGTGGCAGCCTACCTGGTGGCGGTGAAGCGCGGCTACAAGGGCGAGACCTTCCCCGGGTGGGACGTGCTGATTCTCAGCCTGGCCGCGGCCCTGCCGGGTCTGATGACGGCGGTGATCATCGTCGGCGGGGTACTGTCGGGCATTCTCACGGTGACGGAGTCCGGGGCCTTCGGCGCCATCTACGCCATCGTCGTCACGGCGTTGGTCTATCGTGAGCTGCGCTGGGCGTCCTTCAAGGCAGCGGTGCTGCAGTCGGTGAAGACCACCTCGCTGGTGATGATCCTAGTCGGCTGTGCCTCGGCGTTCTCCTATCTGCTGGCGCTCTACAACGTGCCGCTGCTGCTGACCGACATGCTGATGGCACTCTCCGACAAGCCCATCGTCATCTTCCTGCTGCTCAACCTGCTGCTGCTGGTGCTGGGCATGATCATGGACATGGCGGCCCTGATCCTGATCTGTACGCCGATCTTCCTGCCGGTGGCGATGCAGTTCGGCATGGATCCGATCCAGTTCGGCATCATCATGATGATGAACCTGGGGTTGGGGCTGTGTACGCCTCCCGTGGGGGCCTGTCTGTTCGTCGGCTGCGTGATCGGCAAGATCAAGATCGAAGAGGCCGTGCGTACCATCTGGCCCTTCTACCTGGCGCTGTTCGTTGCCCTGATGCTGGTGACCTATGTGCCGGCGGTGTCGCTGACGCTTCCCGTACTCTTCCGCTGAGTACCCATTGGACCGAACCGCAACGGACTCGATGATGAAGATAGAAGCCGTACATACCCATATTCTCGACCATGTGCTGGATACGACCTTCGAGAGCGCCTCGATGCACTTCGCCCGGCGCCAGCACTGCCTGGTCGAGGTCGTCTGCGACGACGGCACCATCGGCTGGGGCGAGTGCCTGGGGCCGGCCCAGCCCAACGCGGCCGTGGTCAAGGCCTACGCCGCCGCCCTGGTCGGCCAGAACCCGCTGCAGACCGAGAAGCTCTGGCTCGAGCTCTACAATCGCTTGCGCGACCAGGGCCAGCGTGGCCTGACCGTGACCGCCCTGAGCGGCATCGACATCGCCCTGTGGGACATCAAGGGCAAGCACTTCGGCGTACCGATCTCGACCCTGCTGGGCGGCCGTTTCCGCGACAGCGTGCGGGCCTATGCCACCGGCTCGTTCCGCCGCGAGGGCGTGGATCGCGTCGAGGACATCGCCCATGAGGTCGCGGGGTATCGCCGCGAGGGTTTCCATGCGGTGAAGATCAAGATCGGCTTCGACGTGGAGGAGGATTTGCGCGTCATCGAGGCGGTACGCGAGGCGATCGGTCCTGACATGCGCCTGATGATCGACGCCAATCACGGCTACGACTACCTGGAAGCCGTCGAAGTGGGCCGCCGGGCAGCGAAGTTCGGCATCGACTGGTTCGAGGAACCTGTGCTGCCCGAGCATGTTTCCGCCTACCGGGCGGTGCGCGCCGACCAGCCGATCCCGGTGGCTGGCGGAGAGACCTGGCATGGCCGCTACGCCATGCACGAGCCGCTGGCGACCCGAGCCGTGGATATCATCCAGCCCGACATCTGCGGCGTGGGCGGCTTCACCGAAATTCGTCGGGTAGCCGACATGGCAGCGCTGCATGGCGTACGCCTGGTGCCGCACGTGTGGGGCACGGCAGTGTGCCTGGCCGCCAGCCTGCAGTTCATGGCCGCACTGCTGCCCAATCCGCCGCGGCGTGACCCGATCGAACCGATCCTCGAGTTCGACCGCACCGAGAATCCCTTCCGCCAGGCGGTGGTGACCACACCCATCGAACACAACCGGGGCGTGGTGGCGATACCGGACGGGCCCGGGCTCGGTATCGAGATCGACCGCGAGGCGCTCGCCCGCTTCGCCCTCGAGGAGGCATGACGAACGTGACAGTGATACCCGCCAATACCCGGCCGCTGGATGGCTCGGCACCGCGACTGGCCGCACCGCCCGGCGCCACCGACTGCCACATGCACCTCTACCTGCCGGGTTTTGCAGCCCAGCCCGGCGGGCCAGGCATCGCCGAGCTGGCGACGGTCGAGGATTATCGCCGGGTGCAGGCGCGCCTGGGACTGGAGCGGGTGGTGGTCACCCAATCCAACGCTTATCAGCTCGACAATGGCGCGTTGCTCGAAGCCCTCGGCCAATTGGGCAGTGAAACGGCGCGCGGTGTGGCGGCAGTGGCCCCCGGTACCGCAGAGGCAACGCTGCGCGACTGGCATACCCAGGGCGTGCGTGGGGCGCGCATCATGAACCTGCCCGGCGGCGCCGTGACCCATGCCAGCATGCTCGAGGTCGAGCGCCTGACCCGCCCGCTGGGCTGGCACCTGATGGTGCAGTTCAACGGCCAGCACCTGGACGACTACCTCGACGGCCTCCAGCGCATCGAGGGCGAGTACATCATCGATCACATCGGCAAGTTCATGCCGCCGGTGCCGGCGGACGATCGCCGCGTAGACACCATCCTGCGGCTGCTCGATCGCGGCAATGCCTGGTTCAAGCTGTGTGGCGGCTATGAGACCAGTGAAACCGGAGGGCCAAGCTACGAAGACGTCGGGGCCATCGCTCGTCGCGTCATCGCCCATGCTCCGGAGCGGGTGATCTGGGGCTCGAACTGGCCCCATGTCGGCGTGCCGCGCGAGCAGTATCCGGACGATGCCGAACAGCTCGACGTGCTGCTCGAATGGGCCGGCCCCGAGGCCCGTCGCCGGATTCTGGTCGACAACCCTGCCGCCCTGTACGGCTTCTGATTCCGCCTGCTTGAGGAGAGAAAACGCATGATCGATCGTCTGTTGGTAACGGGGGCTGCTGGCGGCATGGGCCGCATCATTCGGCCCCATCTGGCGCAGCTTGCCCGCAGGGTGCGGCTTTCGGACATTGCCGATCTCGGCGAAGCGGCCAGTCATGAAGAGCTCGTACCTTGCGATCTCGCCGATGCCGAAGCGGTCAACGAGCTGGTCCAGGGGTGCGACGCCATCGTGCACCTGGGCGGTGTCTCGGTAGAGAAGCCCTGGGCGAGCCTGCTGCAGGCCAACATCGTCGGCACTTACAATCTGTACGAGGCGGTGCGCCGCCACGGCAAGCCGCGGGTGATCTTTGCCAGCTCCAACCACACCACGGGCTACTACGAGCGCTCGCAGAGGATCGATACCGAGGTGCCGCATCGGCCCGACTCGCTCTACGGTGTGACCAAGTGTTTCGGCGAAGACCTGGCCAGCCTGTATCATGACAAGTTTGGCGTCGAGACACTCAGTGTGCGCATCGGCTGGTGTCACCCCAAGCCGACCGATACGCGCAAGCTGGCGATCTGGCTGAGCGCCGAGGACTTCATCAGCCTGGTGCAGCGTGCCATCGTCACGCCACGCCTGGCCTATACCGTGGTCTACGGTTTCTCGAACAACGCCGAACGCTGGTGGGACAACAGCAAGGCCGCCTTTCTCGGCTGGGTACCGAAGGACAGCTCGGAGCCGTGGCGCGAGGAGATGGAAGCGCTCGATGCCAACCTCGACCCCAGGGATCCGGCGGTCATCTACCAGGGCGGGCCGTTTGCCACCTCAGGCCACCCCGACGATTGAACACCAGCGGCGGCGGCAAGCGCTGAGCCCTTATCACGAAACATGACCGATGGATGGCGATATGGCAGGCAAATCCAATATGACGGCTGACTTCAAGCAACTGAAGGTCCAGAAGCTTTCACGCGAAGGCAGCCTGTCTGTGCATGTCGCCGACCAGCTCGAGGCGCTGATCGTCAACGGCGGCATCGCCGTTGGCGATAAGCTGCCGACCGAGAATGGCCTGTGCGAGGCCTTCGGCGTCAGCCGTACGGTGATTCGCGAGGCCATTACCCACCTCAAGTCGCTGGGACTGGTCGAGACGCGTCGGGGC
Organism: Halomonas sp. A29; assembly: GCF_046723295.1. Taxonomy (NCBI): domain Bacteria; kingdom Pseudomonadati; phylum Pseudomonadota; class Gammaproteobacteria; order Oceanospirillales; family Halomonadaceae; genus Halomonas; species Halomonas sp. A29. The sequence goes on along the minus strand of NZ_JAXQPR010000006.1, from coordinate 116,936 downwards.
GTGGGTACCACCGTGCTGCGAGCGACCACCGTCGAGGCGATGCCGGCGGAGCGCATCAGCCCCACCACTGTCGAGGACATCCTGCATGTGCTCGAGCTGCGGCTCAATCTCGAACCGGCGGCGGCGGCGCTGGCCGCCGAACGGCACGACGACGAGGATCGTCGCATTCTCCAGCAGAAGCACGCGGCCTTTATCGAGGCGAGAGCGGTGAAGTCCCAGGCTCGCGAGGAGGACTACGAGTTCCACTACGCTGTCGCGACCGCCACCAAGAATCCCTTCTTTAAGGTCTTCTACGAGCAGCTGAGCCAGAGCGTGATTCCGCGAGCCAAGCTGATGAGCATCGAGATCAACACCGCGGCCACGGACAAGTATCTTGCTAGGGTGGAGGAGGAACACACCTACATTCTCGAGGCCATCCTGGCCCGCGACCCTGAAGCGGCGCGCGAAATGATGTTCCAGCATCTCAACCGGGCGCGGACCATGTACGCCAAGTATCAGGAAGCCTGAATCCACCGTTCTCACATCGGCGGTGGCCGCCAGCGCCTGAGAACAGCGCGCTGGAGCTTGTCATTTGTCCAGAGTAGCCTTGCTCGCATGATTGCCAGCACGGTGCGGGTCACTGCGCCTGATGCTGCTCTCACCCTCCCCAGGCGGCACTCGCATGCACGCCTTAGCCATGCTGATCGGCCCTGTGGTGGTGCTGGGGCTGCGGAAGTATGGGTTCCGAGGCCTGGGCTGCTTACGGGTTTTCCCCCTGATGTACCTCTCTTGAGATGAGCATTTAGACGGCGAGATTCGCCTACTGCTTATCGATTGAACTTTGGTCTACTTCGCACCCATTGGCCTTGCATGGCCAGGAATCGACCGCTAGGTTGTCATTTGTATGATGTATGACAACAAGCGTTACCGGCAGCCACTCCTACGAGCCAGGCTGGCCAACTCGGATATCCCGGTGAGGCGTTGACCAAGAGGAACGATTCGTGAAGTTTTCCAGAGCAGCTGTGGTAGAAGCCGTAGGCGATGGCCTGTTGTCCTTTCCCATTACCGACTTCGATCGCGATGGCCGCTTCGATGCCGAGAGTTACCGCCAACGCCTGGAGTGGTTCATCAGCCACGACATCTCGGCTGTCTTCGTTGCGGGCGGTACTGGCGAGTTCTTCAACCTGACGCTCGACGAGTATCGAGAGATTGTGCGCGTCGCCGTCGAGACCGTGGATGGCAAGCTGCCGGTAATCGCCAGCGCCGGGCTGAGCGTCGAAAGCGGAAAGGCTTTTGCCAAGGCGGCCGAAGAGGTGGGGGCCGATGGCATTCTACTGATGCCGCCCTACCTCACCGAGTGCCCGCAGGATGGCCTGGTCGAGTATGCGCGGCAGATCTGCGACTCGACCGCAGTGAATGTCATCTATTACAACCGGGGTAACGGCATCCTCGATGCCGGGTCGGTCCAGGCGCTGGCCGATGCCTGCCCCAACCTGATCGGACTGAAGGATGGCAAGGGCGACATCCAGGCGCTGAACAAGATCGTCAAGACCGTGGGTGATCGCCTCGTCTACGTGGGTGGTGTGCCCACCGCAGAGATCTTTGCCGAGGCCTACCTCTCCATTGGGGTGAATACTTATTCCTCGGCCGTGTTCAATTTCGTGCCGGACATGGCCGTCAAGTTCTACCAGGAGCTCCGCAAGGGCAACGCAGAATCCGTCAAGCAGATCACCAACGACTTCTTCATTCCCTTCGTGGACCTCCGGGACCGGAAGGCGGGTTATGCCGTCAGCCTGATCAAGGCGGGGGCCGAAATCATCGGTCGCCCGGCGGGTAGCGTTCGCGCCCCCCTGGTCATGCCGTCTTCCGAGGAGCGCCAGCAGCTCGAGAAGCTGGTGGGTATCGCCAAGCAACTATAAATCGACAACGAAGCTGATGAGGTGAAAGCATGCCAGTATCCAAGAAGATTATCGTAGGCTTGGGGTCGGCCGTCCTGATGACGTCGCTGGCCTATGGGATCGGGATGGCCCAGGCCCAGGAGGGTCAGCTGCGTGGCAACGTCCGGGTCGTCATCGGCTCCACGTCCACCGGCGGCGACACCTACCAGAACGCCAGCATCGTGGTGGACAAGCTGGCCGAGCATCTCGGCCTCAACATGAAGGTCGACGCCGTGGGTGCGAGTTCCGCCTTCCGCACCCTGGATCGAGACTCCCGTGGCAACACCCTGATGATCTTCCATGATCAGTCCTATCTGGGCCACCTCTATGGTGTTCAGGGCTATAGCGATATTTTCGAGCAGTACACCGTTGGGCCGACGCTGGCCATCAATCCGGGTAACGCCTACCTGGTGCCCAAGGACTCCCCCTACGAGACTCTCGACGACATCATCGCGGCGGTAGGCAATGGTGAGACCGTGCGGGTGGCGATCCAGCCCGGCGGCGTCTCCGAGATCGGCTTCAGTGCCCTTAAGAACGCCATTTCTATCGAGCACCCGGGGATGGAAGACAATCTGGTTGCCGTCAATACCGGTTCTCAAGCAGACAAGAACCAGCAGCTCTTCGATGGCCAGGCCGACGTGATCAATGGCACCGTCCAGGCCAACGAGCAGTTCACCCGCCTGCCCGAGGACGACCAGAAGGCTATGCGCTTCGTCTGGCTGACGGCCCGCCAGGGCACCATCGAGCAGGCCCCGGAAGAGGGGATGGGGCAGACCAGCCGCGAGCAACTGCTCGAGTACGTCGAGCCCAATGTTCATGTCACCATGGGCGACGACGAGACCTTTACCTTCGATAAGGAGTTCTTTTTCCTCTACAACAAGGATATGGACGCCGGCATTGTCGCGCAGATCGACGAGGCGCTGGCAGAAATCTATGCCGAGGGCGAGATCCAGGAGATTCAGAAAAGGTCCTTCTTCATCCCCAATTTCAAGCCTTCCGATGAGGCCTCTGAGTACCTGTACGAAAAGATGTCTCGCTATGAAGAGATCATCGACAACATCAGGTAAGCGATCGGACACCGACGGTTCTTTACCGTCGGTGTCCCGGCGATGGTGTGAAACGCTTCAGTACAATATTGGGCGGTAGAATTCAGCCCATCCCGGAGCTGTTATGGAATCAGGTCTGTCAAATCTGCTCAGCGTCTCAATTGATTTCGAGACCTCTCACCTGTTCTTTCCGATGATCATCCACTGGATCATGGCGGTGCTGTTCGCCATCATCCTGGCTACGAAAGTAGCCCCTTTTCTTGCCGCGGTAAAACGAGGAGAGCGTACCCTTCCCATAGTGGGTGAGTCCATGGATGGCCTGCGCTTCTTCGGTACCCTCACCCTGATCGTAGCGTATTTCTACCTGATGGACGTGGTGGGCGATATGTTCCCGTATACGGGCTATGGCTTTCTGTTCACTTCGATACCCTTTGTTATCCTGATGTCACTAATGTACCTGCATGAGTGGACAAAGAAGACCATAGCCATCGTGTTGATCAATGCCATTATTGCACCCAGCCTGGTTTGGTTTGTTCTGGCCAAGCTGTTCAATATCACCCTGCCGTGACCGAGGCGAGTGCCACCATGGAATTCCTGACACTACTCGACATCACCTTCTTCCTTCTTGCCGCTTTTGGTGCCCTTATGGGCATCATCTTCGGCGCGATTCCTGGCATGACAGCGACCATGGCAGTGGCTGTCTGTCTACCATTGACTTACGCGCTGGGACTCAACCACGGTCTGGCGCTGTTGCTGGGTCTCTACGTGGGCGGTATCTCCGGCGGCATGGTACCGGCGGTTCTGCTCAACATTCCCGGTACACCTTCATCGATCACTACCACCTTCGATGGTTATCCCATGGCCCGCAGGGGCGAGGGAGAGAAAGCCCTGCGGGTCTGCGTCATCGCTTCCCTCGTCGGCGGATTGATCAGTGCCGCCGTGCTATTTCTGTTCGCGCCGATTCTGGCGGACTTCTCGATCAAGTTTTCCTATGTGGAAAAGTTCCTGATCATCTTTCTGGCATTGACCGTTATTGCCTCTCTGTCCAGCAATATGCTGATTGGCATCTTCAGTGGGGTGATCGGCATCTGGCTGAGCCTGATCGGTGACTACAGCATCTCCGATGGCGGCAACGGTAAGACCCGGCTGATGTTCGATTTCATGGAGCCCTACCTCTTCGAGGGTTTTTCCCTGCTGCCCGTGCTGATCGGTATTTTCGGTATCTCAACCATTCTGCTCGAGGCCGAGAAGGGCGCTAAGAGCGAGCTGGCTCACGAGCGTATCAAGCTCGGCAAGGGAGGTGGCTTCGCGCTGTCGCTCTTCAAGGGTCGGCTGACCAACCTGGTGCGGTCCTCTTTCATTGGGACCTTCGTTGGTATGCTGCCCGGTGTCGGGGGGAGTGCGGCCTCGGTACTGGCCTATACCCAGGAGAAGAACCTAGCGAGGGATTCGTCGCAGATGGGCAAGGGCGCGCCCCAGGGGCTCATCGCTTCGGAATCGGCTAACAACGCCCTGACGGGTGGGGCCCTGATTCCACTGCTTTCCCTGGGCATACCCGGCGACTCCACCACCGCCGTACTAATCGGGGCTTTCACCCTTCAGGGCATCCAGGTCGGACCCCTGTTCATTCCGGAAAACGTCAATACCTGGTACGTCATGATGACGGCACTGGTATTTGCGAATGTCGTGATGTTCTTCCTGATGTTCTATGCCATTAAGTACATCGCCAAGGTGGTCATGGTGCCGAAGCATATTCTCTATCCGGTCATCGTGATGATGTGCGTGGTAGGGGCCTACGCCATCAACTACGGGATCATGTTCGATGTCTGGACCCTACTGATCTTCGGCATTCTCGGCTATCTGATTCAGAAGATCGGGCTCGAGGTGGCGCCACTGATCATCGGCTTCATTCTGGGCAGCCAGGCGGAGATCTATTTCGTCAAGAGCCTCGAGTCTTTCGGGACGCTATCGATCTTTTTCACCAAGAGCCCCATTGCCGTGGTGCTGTGGCTGTTGATCCTGGCCTCGGTAGTGTTCTCGATTGTCATGAGCCTGAAGAGCCGTGCCCAGCGTCGTCAGGAAGTGCTGAGCTGAACATCGCCTGCTGGTGCCATACAAAGGAGCCGTCATGACATTTACGGAAGGCAAGATCATCCAGATTCATCCCGATGACAATGTCGCCATCGTGGTCGAAGCCGGGGGGCTGGAAGAGGGCCAGGCACTGGGTGACCGACTGGTCGCGACCAAGCGGGTGCCTCAAGGCCACAAGGTGGCTCTTGCGGACATCGGCGTCGATGAGCCCATCGTTCGCTACGGCGAAGTTATCGGCCATGCCGTGGTGGCGATTGCCCGGGGCGAGCATGTCGACGAAGCTCGAGTACGGCTGCCTCAGGCGCCAGTGCTGGGCGACCTGCCGCTGGCTACGCGGCCGGTGCCGCACGTCGAGCCGCTCGAGGGCTATACCTTCGAGGGTTTCCGCAACCCGGACGGCAGCGTAGGCACCAAGAACGTACTGGGAATCACCACCAGCGTGCAGTGCGTGGCCGGCACGGTGGATTACGTGGTGGCGCGTATCAAGCGCGAGCTACTGCCGCGCTATCCCAATGTCGATGACGTGGTGGGACTCAATCACACCTACGGTTGCGGGGTAGCGATCAACGCGCCGGCCGCCATCGTACCGATCCGCACCCTCAAGAACATCGCGTTGAATCCCAACTTCGGCAACGAGGTAATGGTCATCGGCCTGGGCTGCGAGAAGCTCCAGCCCTCCACACTGGTCGACGACCGGCCCGTCAAGGTCTACGAGAACACCGAGGCGGCGGATCCCGATGCCAACGTGCTGAGCCTGCAGGATGAGTCCTTCCGGGGCTTCGGCGAGATGGTCGAGGGCATCATGACCATGGCCGAGCGTCACCTCGAGCGCTTGAATCGCCGCCGCCGCGAGACCTGTCCGGCGTCAGAACTGAGGGTGGGCATGCAGTGCGGTGGCAGCGACGCCTTCTCGGGAGTCACGGCGAACCCCGCCGTGGGTTTCGCCACCGACCTCATCGTGCGTGCCGGGGGGAGCGTAATGTTCTCCGAGGTCACCGAGGTGCGCGATGCCATCCACCTGCTCACTCCCCGGGCCATCGACAAAGACGTGGGCCAGGCGCTTATCGAGCAGATGGCATGGTACGACGACTATCTCTCCCAGGGGCAGGCCGATCGTAGCGCCAACCCTTCCCCAGGGAACAAGAAAGGCGGGCTCTCCAACGTCGTCGAGAAGGCGCTGGGCTCGGTCATCAAATCCGGTACTTCCCCCATCGTCGACGTCATCGGCCCCGGCGAACGGCTGCGTCGCAAGGGACTGACCTTTGCCGCCACGCCGGCTAGTGATTTTATCTGCGGCACGCTGCAGCTGGCAGCCGGCATGAACCTGCAGGTGTTCACTACCGGCCGGGGAACCCCCTATGGCCTTTCCATGGTGCCGGTACTCAAGGTCTCCACCAATTCGACGCTTGGCCAGCGCTGGCACGACATCATCGACCTGGATGCGGGGCGCATCGCCACCGGTGACGCCAGCATTGAGGAGGTAGGTTGGGAACTCTTTCATCTGATTCTCGATGTGGCGAGCGGCCGCAAACAAGCCGCGGCTGACCGGTTGGGCCTCCACAACGACCTGGTGCTGTTCAACCCGGCACCCGTGACCTGATCCAGCAGGGGCGCACCCCGGCTGGACCGTTCATTCAAGAGGTATAAGAGACTTATGTTTCCCAAGATCAAGACAATGCGTGTAGTGCCGGTGGCCGGCTACGATGGCTTCCTGTTGAACCTCAGTGGCGGGCACGCCCCCTGGTTCATTCGCTGCGTGGTGATCCTGGAGGACGATGCCGGTAACCAGGGCGTCGGGGAAATTCCCTCCAGCGCCGGTATTCTGAAGGGGCTCGAGCAGTGCCGTGAGCTGGTCGAAGGATCGCGCGTCAACGACATCAAGCAGACCCTGAACCAGGCGCGCCTATTGCTGGCCAAGAACGGTCGCGAAGAGCGCGGCCGCCAGACCTTCGACCTGCGCGTGGCGGTTCACGTGATCACCGGCCTCGAGTCGGCCCTTTACGACCTCTATGGCCAGGTGTTGCAGATGCCGGTAGCCGATCTGTTGGGTCAATACGGCCGCCAGCGCGATGAAGTCGAGGCCTTGGGTTACCTCTTCCTGCTGGGCGACCCCGCCAAGACGGACCTTCCGTACCCCAAGGCGGACAACCCCAAGGATGCCTGGGATGAGCTGCGCTACCGGGAGGCACTGACGCCGGAGGCGGTGGCCAATCTGGCCAAGGCGGCCTATGAGCGCTACGGCTTCAAGGATTTCAAACTCAAGGGCGGAGTATTGCGTGGCGAGGAGGAGGCCGACTGCATTCGTGCCCTTCACGACGCCTTCCCCGAGGCGCGGCTGACCCTCGATCCCAACGGCGCCTGGAAGCTCGATGAGGCGGTACGGGTGCTGGATCCGATCAAGCATTTGCTGAGCTATGCCGAGGATCCCTGCGGCCAGGAGGAGAGCTATTCGGGCCGCGAAACCATGGCTGAATTCAAGAAGCGCACCGGCCTGCCCACCGCGACCAACATGATCGCGACGGACTTCAAGCAGCTGCAGTATGCCGTGCAGCTCAACGCCGTGGACATTCCGCTGGCGGACTGCCACTTCTGGACCATGCAGGGTGCCGTAGCGGTAGGCGAGCTGTGCAACGAGTGGGGCATGACCTGGGGCTCGCACAGCAACAACCACTTCGATATCTCGCTGGCCATGATGACCCATGTGGCTGCGGCCTGCCCGGGTGAGATCACCGCCATCGACACCCACTGGATCTGGCAGGACGGCCAGCGCATCACCAAGGAGCCTTTCCAGATCCGCGACGGCAAGCTGACGGTGCCGAAAACGTCCGGCTTGGGTGTCCAGATCGATGAAGACAAGCTGGTGGAAGCCCACCGTCTGTACCAGAGCCTCGACGTGACCCAGCGCAATGATGCCATGGCCATGCAGTACCTGATCCCTGGCTGGGAGTTCGATCCCAAGCGCCCGGCCCTAGCGCGTTAACGGCCGCAACGACCGTTGAGAAGAACAAGTGTATTGGTAAAGGGGAGTTCACCATGCCGGGGAAGTTGTCATGCCTGCTGACTTAGGGCTGCTCGATGTGCGCAGGGTGGCCAGGTACGAAAGCCTCTCCGTACATGTGGCGGATCAGTTGGAAGCGTTTATCACGCAAGGCGAAATCAAGGTTGGTGATAAGTTGCCGACCGAGAGCAGCCTTTGCAGCTCCTTCGGCGTCAGTCGCACGGTGATTCGCGAGGCGATGACTCACCTCAAGTCGCTGGGACTGGTCGAGACGCGCCGGGGTGTCGGCACGACGGTGTTGCGCTCAACGATGATAGAGGCAAGGCCGGCCGAGCGAATCAATCCGACCACGGTGGAGGACATCCTGCACGTGCTCGAGCTGCGCCTGACGCTCGAGCCGGCGGCGGCAGAGCTGGCGGCACTTCGGCATACGGATGAGGATCGCCTGGCTTTACAGTCGCACCATGAGGCCTTTCTTCAGGCGCATGCACAGAAGTCGCAGGCGAGGGAGGAAGATTACGAATTCCACCACGCCATCGCTAAGGCGACTCAGAATCCCTTTTTCACCCAGTTCTATGAGCAATTGAGCCAGAGCGTGATTCCTCGGGCCAAGCTGCTCAGCATCGACATCAATCCGGTGGCTGCTGAGCGCTATATCGAGCATGTCCAGCAGGAGCACACCTACATCCTTGAAGCGATTTTGTCGCGGGATAGCGAAGCGGCGCGCGAGACGATGTACCAGCATCTCGATCGTGCCCGGAACATGTACGCCAAATACCGCGACCAATGAGCCGGGCCACCCTAGGCCTGGCGGAAATGGATACCCACAGGAGGCAAGCATGACTGTAAATGGAAAGATGCTGATCGGCCGCGAGGCCGTCAGCGGCAGTTCCCAGCCCATCCACGCCGTCAATCCCGCCACCGGCGAGACGTTGGAACCCACCTACGCGGGCGGCAGCAAGGCCGAGGTCGAACGCGCCTGTGAACTGGCCGAGGCAGCCTTCGGCACCTACCGCGAGACCACGCTGGAGCAGCGCGCGACGTTTCTCGAGACGGTCGCCTCCGAGATCGAAGCCATCGGCGACGCATTGATCGAGCGCGCCATGGCCGAGACCGGCCTGCCCCGGGCGCGCCTGGAGGGCGAGCGCGGCCGTACCTGCGGCCAGTTGCGTCTGTTCGCTTCCGTGGTGCGTGCCGGCGAATTTCTCGATCTGCGTATCGACCCGGCCCTGCCCGAGCGTCAGCCGCTGCCCCGCGCTGACCTGCGCCAGCGCCACATTCCGCTCGGCCCGGTGGCGGTGTTCGGCGCTTCGAACTTCCCGCTGGCCTTCTCGGTGGCCGGTGGCGATACCGCCTCGGCGCTGGCCGCCGGCTGCCCGGTGATCGTCAAGGGCCACTCCGCCCACCCCGGTACCTCGGAGCTGGTCGGCCGTGCGGTACAGCAGGCCGTGGAGAAGCGCAGCCTGCCCGAAGGGGTGTTCTCGCTGCTGTTCGGCTCGGGCAGCGAGATCGGCCAGGCCCTGGTCAGCGACCCGCGCATCCAGGCGGTGGGCTTCACCGGCTCGCGCGGCGGCGGTACCGCACTGATGAAGACCGCGCAGTCACGCCCCCAGCCGATCCCGGTCTACGCCGAGATGAGTTCGATCAACCCGGTGTTCCTGCTGCCCGAGGCCCTCAAGGCGCGCGGCGACAAGCTCGCCGAGGGCTTCGTCGCCTCGCTCAACATGGGCGCCGGGCAGTTCTGCACCAACCCCGGCCTGGTGATCGCGGTGAAGGGTCCCGAGCTCGAGGCCTTCGTCGAGGCAGCGGGCGAGGCGGTGAAGCAGAGTGGCGCCCAGACCATGCTGACGCCCGGCATCCACGCTGCCTATGAGCAGGGCGTGGCTCGGCTGTCCAACAGCAGCAAGGTCCGCGAAGCGGCGCGTGGCCAGGTGGGCGAATCGGCCCACCCGTGCCAGGCGGGGCTGTTCGTCACCACGGCGGCCGACTTCCTAAACGAGCCCGAGCTGCAGGAGGAGGTGTTCGGCGCCACCTCGCTGGTGATCGAGTGCGCCGACCTGGAGGACGTGAAGCGCGTAGCCGGCCAGCTCGAAGGCCAGCTCACCGCCACCCTGCAGATGGACGACGGCGACCTGGACGCAGCGAAAGCCCTGCTGCCGATCCTCGAGCGCAAGGCGGGCCGGATTCTGGCCAACGGCTGGCCCACGGGCGTCGAGGTGTGTCACGCCATGGTTCACGGCGGGCCCTACCCGGCTACCTCCGACAGCCGTACCACCTCGGTGGGCAGCGCAGCGATCTTCCGCTTCCTGCGCCCGGTGTGCTACCAGGCGCTGCCGCAAGGGCTTCTGCCCGAGCCGCTGCGTGACGGCAACCCCTGGCAGGTGTCGCGCTTGGTCGATGGCAAGCGAGAGGGCTGACACTACGTTTCATCAGGGCGCTTATGCTCGCTTCTTTGCGCGATATCGCGGCGATGATCGAGGCATGAGTGCCCTGGCTTTTCCCTAATTGCCGGCAGTGATCGGCTCTGTCACTTTCTTCTGCCCCCTGAGCGATGGGGCCTCCCTGCGGGTCTCCCGGCTGACTTGAAAGATAAAACTTTAGTCGGCTTTTCCTGGGAGAGAGTCTTGCAGAGGGCCTCGATAATGGCTAGCTTGTATGATGTATTATTAATGGGATCATGAGACCACTACCGCCGTCTTCGATGCGGCAAGCCACATAAAACAAACGCAAGCTCACAGGAGATGTCATGAAAAGGACAATATCCCTCTTGACCACCGCTGCCGTTGGTATCGGCTTCGCTGTCAGCGTTAGCGCCAACGACTATCCAACCCGCAATATCGAATACGTCGTGCCATGGAACGCTGGAGGCGGTGCCGACAATGTCGTGCGAGCGCTACAGCCCTCCCTCGAGGAGGCGCTAGGCGGCACCATCGTCGTGCGCAACCTTTCCGGCGGTGGCGGGGCGGTGGGTTATTCGAGGGCAGTCAGCGCCAAGCCGGATGGCTACACCGTCACCATTCCGACCAATGCCGTCTTTACCCTGGAAGGGCTCGGCAACGTTGGTTTCAGCTATACCGACTTTGAATACATCGCCCGTGTGCTGGTTGAGCCGTATGTGCTGGCGGTTCGCAGCAGCGGCGGCTGGGAAAATCTCGACGCCTTGGTCGAGGCGCTCCAGGAGGAGGGGCAGGTACTCAAGGTGGGGGCATCCGGTGTCGGCTCATCCACGCATGTCATGGCCGTGGCGCTGGCCGAAGAGCTGGGCGTCGAGTTCGAGGTGGTGCCCTACGACAGCGGTGCCAACGCCGTATCGGCAGCGATGGGTGATCATATCGATGCCGTGGTACTCAACCCATCGGAGGTGATATCCGCCATCGACTCGGGCCGTCTGATCGCTATCGTCACCACCGGCGATGAGCGTAGCGGTGTGCTGGAGGATGCGCCCACCATGCTTGAGAGTGGCTACGACTTTTCCGTCGCCCAGTGGCGGGGGATTGCCGCACCCAAGGGCATCAGCCAGGAAGTCGAGGATCAATGGGTCGAGGCGGTCAAGCAGGCGGTCGACAATCCTCAGTTTCAGGAAGCCGCGCGCAACATGGGGTCCGACATCATGCCGCTCTATGGCGATGAGCTTGATGCCTTCGTCGAAAGCACGGCAGAGCTGATGATCTCGGAAGCGGAAAAGCTGAGGTGAGGAGGCCGCACCATGGTGAAATCGCTGGGTGACGTCCTCTTTCATCTCGTCCTGATCGGGATGGCGAGCTTCTTTCTTATCCAAGCGAGTCAGCTCCCGACGAGCGCTGCCGGCGGCAATCTGTCGCCGGCCTTTTTCCCAAAATCGATCTGTATTCTCATCATCTGTCTGCTTGTCTTCTCCTTATTGAAAAGTTCGAGGAGTGCCATTGCGGCCGTCAGAGACGTCGCGAATTTGAACCTGGCGCAGCATTGGCGCAGCACAACTTGCTGGCTGTTGCTGTTGGGTTTGATGGTGGCTTATGCCCTGAGTCTTGAGCGGGCTGGCTACATCATCACGACGGGTGTCTTTCTGTTTCTTTCCGTGCTGGTGGTAACGCTGATGAGCAATCCGGACGATGAAGGAAGGGACAGGATCGGTATCAGGCGGGTCGTCTTCCTGGCGGTCTTTTCCGCCCTGGCGGCAACGCTCATCTACCTGGTCTTTACCAAGGGCTTCAACATCATTCTTCCCACTCTGGCTTGGGAGTAGGAGGATCTTATGACGCATTATGTCGATGCGCTTGGGCTTGTCTTCCAGTTCGGTGTGCTGCTGGCAATTGCCGCAGGTACGCTGCTCGGCCTGATCATGGGCGCGCTACCGGGCCTGACGGCTGCCATGGCGATAGCGCTGTTGTTGCCGCTGACCTTCGGCATGCCGGCCGTGATGGGGGTTGGCATGTTGCTGGGTACGCTCTGCGGTGCCATCGCCGGTGGCTCGGTATCGGCGACGCTGCTCAACATCCCCGGTACGCCTTCTTCCGTTGCCACCACGCTCGATGCGTTTCCCATGGCGCGCAATGGACAGGCGGGAAGGGCGCTGGGTATCGCCATCGTTTCCTCCTTTGCCGGCGGCATCATCAGCGCGGTATTGCTCAGTCTGCTAGCGCCTCCCATCGCCGAGTTCGCACTCCGGTTCGGGCCGGCGGAGTATTTCGCCCTGAGTGTGTTCGGGCTTGTCATCATCGCCTCGGTGTCGAGCAAGTCCCTGCTCAAGGGGTTGATTGCAGGCCTGATCGGCCTGTTCATCGCCACCGTCGGTAGCGACCCGATTACCGGGGTGAACCGGTTCACGTTCGGCGAGATGTCCCTGCTGACGGGAGTCAGCCTGCTGCCCGCCCTGATCGGCCTGTTCGCCGTTGCCCAGATCCTCAAGGACATCGTTGATTACGTCTCGTCGAGCAACAAGGGAAGCATGGTCCAGAACCCTGGGGAGGCGAGGCCGCGTTGGCTGGAGGTGCTGCGCAGTTGGAAAGTGGTTGCCTCGAGCTCGGTGATCGGCACCATCGTCGGGGCCATCCCGGGCGCAGGGGGCAGCATCGCCTCGTTCCTCTCCTATGACCAGGCCAAGCGCATGTCGAAGACGCCGAAGAAGTTCGGCACCGGGCACCCGGAGGGCATCGTGGCCTCCGAGAGTTCCAACAATGCGCTGGTCGGCGGGGCGCTGATTCCGATGCTGACGCTGGGCGTGCCCGGTGAGGCGGCGACGGCAGTGCTGATGGGCGGGCTCATGATCCAGGGTATCCGCCCGGGGCCGACGCTCTTCGCCGAGCAGGGGGCGATCATCTACGGCATCTTCATCGCCTTTTTCATCGCCAACATCTTCATGCTGCTCATCCAGTGGTTCGGGATCCGCCTCTTCATCAAGGTGTTGCAGGTGCCGCGCAAGCTGCTGATGTCGCTGATCCTGGTGTTCTGCTTCATCGGCGTCTATGGCGTCGACGGCAATATCTTCGACATTTACCTGATGCTCGGTTTCGGCGTGCTGGGCTATTTCCTGTCGAAGTACGACTTCGGCACCGCTCCAGTCATCCTGGGCCTGATTCTGGGTGGCATCGCGGAGTCCAACCTGCGCCGTGGCCTGCAGGTCTTCGGAGGGGACTGGACGCCCTTCGTCATGCGCCCCATCAGTGCCGCCTTCCTGATCGGTGCGCTGCTTTTTCTTGGCTATGCCCTTTGGCAAAACGTGAAGGACAAACAGGGAGTGAATGCATGACGCTGCCCATGATCAAGACGATGCGCATCGTGCCGATTGCCGGCTACGACGGCTTTCTGCTCAATCTAAGCGGCGGCCATGCTCCTTGGTCTCGCTGGCGATGATGACCCATGTGGCGGCGGCCTGTCCCGGCCAGATCACCACTATCGACACCCACTGGATCTGGCAGGATGGCCAGCGGATCACCCGAGAGCCATTCCAGATCCGCGACGGCAAGCTGGCGGTGCCGACGACGCCGGGCCTGGGAGTCGAGCTGGACGAGGAGAAACTGATGGAAGCCCACCGGCTCTACCGCAGCCTCGATGTGACGCAGCGCAACGATGCCCTGGCCATGCAGTACTTGATCCCTGGCTGGGAGTTCGATCCCAAGCGCCCGGCGCTGGTGCGCGGCTAGGCGGGCCCTGAAACCATTGGCGGCCTTCGGGCCGCCTTTTTGCCATAATGGCCCCACACATCTGCGGAGCTGTTCATGGCCTCTTCTCCTCACGACCGTCGCCAGGGTCGCCCGAACCCCTCCCGGCATCCATCTGGCGGTCAGCGCGAGCGTCGGCCGAGTGCGCCCAAGGCCCAGGTCGGCGAGGTCGCCTACCTGGAGGTGGTCACGGTCAACGAGACCGGCGCCTTCCTCGACTGGGGGCATGCGCGGGACGTGCTGCTGCCCTTCGGCGAGCAGCGCTTTCGCCCCACGCCGGGCAAGCGGGTGCTGGTGCGAATCTACGAGGACCAGCAGGGGCGGCCGGTCGCCTCGCAGAAGCTCGACCGCTTCGTCCAGGACGAGGCGACGGGGCTGGCGCCGGGCGACGAGGTCGAGCTGGTCGTCGCCGACGCCACCGACCTCGGCTACAAGGCGGTGGTCGATCATCGCTTCTGGGGGCTGCTCTATCGTGACGACGTCACCCGGCCGCTACGGCGTGGCCAGCGGGTCAAGGGCTATGTGAAGCGGGTGCGCGACGACGGCCGGCTGGATCTCTCGCTGCTCCCGCCGGGGTCGGCACGCCTCGATGTGGTGGGCGACCAGGTGCTCAAGGTCTTGCGCGCCAGCGGTGGTTACCTACCGTTGGGCGACAAGAGCGAGGCCGGCGAGATCAAGGCGCGCCTGGGCGTGAGCAAGAATGCCTTCAAGCAGGCCATCGGCCGGCTCTACAAGCGCCGCTTGATCGTCATCGAAGAGGCCGGCATACGCCTGGCACCCGGCGCGACGAGCGAATCGACGTAGCTCGAGGCGTCTGAAATGTCGCTCATCGACAGGACACTCAGTTAAGCGCCCTGAACTCCTCCTCGTGCAGCCAGGCGGCATGCTTGGGTGCGCGCTTGGTCTTCGACCACTCCTCGACCATGGCCGGCGCCACTTCCTTGAGCTTGCTCATCTGCTCCTGCGTGCCCTTCACGTAGGTCAACTCCAGGCGGTGACCGTTGGGGTCGAAGAAGTAGATCGAGCGGATGATGCCGTGCTCGGTGGGCCCGATCACCGCCACACCCTTGCGCTCCAGTTCCTCCTTCGCTTCCAGCAGGGCGGCCTCGTCGGCCACGCGGAAGGCAATGTGTTGCACCCATTCGGGGGTATTGGGGTCGCGTCCCATTTCCGGTGAGTTGGGCAGTTCGAAGAAGGCCAGGATATTGCCGTTGCCGGCGTCCAGGAACAGGTGCATGTAAGGGTCGGGCGCCTTGGTCGAGGGCACGCGGTCCTCGGCGATAGCGACCAGAAACTCCATGTTGAGCTTGTCCTGGTACCACTCGACGGTCTCTTTGGCATCGCGACAGCGATAGGCCACGTGGTGGATCTGCTGGATATCGATCATGACGGGTCTCACGGTGATGGGAGGATGGCGGTGGCGGTATTTAGTTTCATTTGAAACTAAAATAGGGTCATTCGTCGTGCCCTGTCAAGCCATCTTGGTGTTGCCCGAAGCCCTGCGTCATACTGCGCTCATTTCCCGTATCACGATGGAACACTGCCGATGAGCCGACAGACGAGCGAACGACCCTTGCGCGTGGGCGTGGTGATGGACGCCATCGCCCACCTCACCTACAAGAAGGACACCACTCTTGCCATGCTGTGGGCGGCTCAGGAGCGTGGCTGGTCGCTGCACTACATGGAGCAGGAGGATCTCTACCTGCGCGATGGCCGCGCCCATGCCCGCATGCGCGATCTCACTGCCTTCCGCAACCCCGACGACTGGTACGCGCTGGGGGCGCCCGAAGAGCGCCCGCTGGCCGAGCTCGACGCGATCCTGATGCGCAAGGATCCGCCGGTCGATGCGCATTTCCTCAATGCCGTGCATCTGCTGGGCTTTGCGGAACGCGAGGGCGTGCTGGTGGTCAATCCCACGCGGGCGCTGCTGGAGTGCAACGAGAAACTGTTTGCCCAGCAGTTTCCGCAGTGCTGCACGCCGACGGTGGTCTCCTGCAGCGAGGCGGTGTTGCGCGCCTTCCACGCCGAGCACCGGGACGTGATCTTCAAGCCGCTGGATGGCATGGGCGGCAGCGGGATCTTTCACGTGCAGCCCGAGGGCCGGAACCTGGGCGCCATCATCGAGACGCTGACCGAGCGTGGCCAACGCCAGATCATGGCCCAGCGCTATATCCCCGAGATCAAGGATGGCGATACCCGTATCCTGCTGGTGGACGGCGAGCCGGTGCCCTTCGGCCTGGCCCGGGTGCCCATGGCCGGCGAGACCCGCGGTAACCTGGCCGCCGGCGGCACCGGCGTCAGCCGTGAACTGACCGCGCGCGACCACTGGCTGATCGAGCAGGTCCAGCCGATGATTCGCGAGAAGGGGCTGATGTTCGTGGGGCTCGACGTGATCGGCGACTACATCACCGAGATCAACGTGACCAGCCCCACCTGCGTGCGCGAGATCGACGACCAGCGCGGCACCGACATCGCCGGTCTGCTGATGGATGCCATCGAGCGGCGCCTGGCGCAGCGCTCCTAGCGCCAGTTAAAACCAGCGTTCTGTTAGGAAAGGAGGTTGGGCTCCATTCATGGCGGCCTCGATCAGCGACTCCATTCATTACGCTCCGGTTACGCGGACCTACCGGCGCTGGCTGGCGCTGTCGGCCGCGCTGTTGCTGCATCTGGCACTGATCGGCGTGGTGGCGAGCTGGCAGTTTGCCCCGGCTCCGGCCGAGCGCACGAGCCTGGACGTGGTGCTGGTGACGCGCCCGGCGGAGGCGCCGGTGGAGGCCGAGGCCATCGCCGAGGCGGACCAGCAGGCGGCCGGCGAGCAGGCCGAGGAAACTCCCGCTGAGCGCCGGGCGGCACCGCTGGACGAGCTACCCGTACTCGAGTCGCCGGAAAGCATCGTGGAGCCGGCCACGCCGGCAGATGTCGAGACAGCCGAGCGTCCTACCGCCGAGCCCGCCGTGGAAGCGACTGCCGAATCCGAGCAAGCCAGAGAAGCAGCGCCGGCGGAGCCGCGCGCGAGCGAGCCCCAGGCGTCGGAGTCGCCTCCGGCGCCGACCGCCGCAGCGCCTTCGGCCTCAGGGCGCGACCTGCTGGCCCAGGCCACCAGCAGCATTCGCCAACAAGGGCTCGATGCCGGCCTCGCCGGTTCGGCCGACGACTCGCCACGATCGGCCGCTCAGCGCGCTGCCGAG
Source organism: Halomonas sp. A29 (assembly GCF_046723295.1). Classification (NCBI taxonomy): domain Bacteria; kingdom Pseudomonadati; phylum Pseudomonadota; class Gammaproteobacteria; order Oceanospirillales; family Halomonadaceae; genus Halomonas; species Halomonas sp. A29. The sequence goes on along the minus strand of NZ_JAXQPR010000006.1, from coordinate 99,557 downwards.
GCGCGCTACATCGACGACTGGACACGGCGCGTCGAGGACTACGGCAACCGTGTCCATCCTGCCCCGAGCCACCTGCACGGCCAGTTGCGCATCCGTGTGGTGATCGGACGCGATGGTCAGCTTCGTCAGGCGGAGGTGGTACAATCCTCAGGACATACCGAACTCGATCAGGCGGCGCTGGATACCGTGCACGGTGCCGGGCCCTATCGGCCCTTCGACAGCACCATGGGGGAGCTGGACAGTCTCTCCATCTCCCGCGTCTGGCGGTTCGGGCAAGGCAATCATTTTGGCGTGCGCTAGAAACGGTCCGTACAGCGTTTCTTCGATCCATCGCCGCCCGGGAGTCCCATGCAATCCGTGCAAAACCTAGGCTTGAGACATCATTTTCTGCTGGCGATGCCGCATCTGGAAGATCCCAATTTTGCCGGCACCCTCAGCTACCTCTGCGATCACGATGAGAACGGCACCATGGGCGTGATCGTCAACCGGCCGCTGGAGATCACCCTGGAGGCGCTGTTCGAGCAGCTCGAACTCGACGGCGACGAGAGCCCGCATCGCGCCGCGCCGGTCTATTACGGTGGCCCGACCCACAAGGACCGCGGCTTCATCCTGCATCGCGGCTCCAGCGACCCGTGGGATTCCAGCATCCAGGTCGATGACGACGTCGCGCTGACCACCTCCATGGATATCCTGCTGGCGCTGGCTGCCGGTAAGGGGCCGCAGGAGTTTCTGGTGTGCCTGGGCTGTGCCGGCTGGGAGGCGGGCCAGCTCGAACAGGAGCTCAAGGACAACGCCTGGCTAACCGTCGAGGCGGAGGCCGACATCCTGTTCAAGGTGCCGCCGGAGCAGCGCCTCAGCGCCGCTGCCGGTATTTTGGGCGTGGATCTCAACCTGATGTCGCGGGAGGCCGGGCACTCGTAATGGCCGATGCGGGAGCGCGCCTGATCCTGGCCTTCGACTTCGGCACCCGCCGAATCGGCGTGGCGGTGGGCAACGAACTGCTCGCCAGCGCCCGTCAGCTCGAGCCGCTGCCGGCCCGCGACGGCATTCCCGACTGGGACATCGTCACGCGGCTGGTCGAGGAGTGGCAGCCGGACCTGTTCGTGGTGGGGCTGCCGCTCAACATGGACGGCAGCGAGTCCGAGATGAGCTTGCGTGCGCGCAAGTTCGGCAAGCGCCTCTATGGTCGCTACGGCAAGCCCTGCGAGTTGGTCGACGAGCGTGGCTCCACCCGCGAGGCCAAGGCCATTGCCCGCGAATCAGGGCTGCTGCGCAACCCGCGCAAGAGCTACCGCGACGATGGCGTCGACGGCATCGCGGCGGTGCTGATCCTGGAGAGCTGGTTCGCCCGCCGGGAGGGTCTGCCGTCGCGAGAGTGACGACGCCTGGTCTCATCGTCTCATTCAGCAGGCATCGACTCGCCACGCATCAGCTCATGGAACTCGGCGACGGCAGCGGCGGCAAACGCCGGGTCGTTGATATGCCAGGGGCAGCGGATCAGGCGACGCTCTGGCGTCTGTCGTACCGTGGCTTCCAGGGCCGCGAACAGAGCGGCGTCTGCTTCCGGGTCGTGGAAAGGCTGTCCCGGGGCATCCAGTGCCGAGACACCGCCTTCGGGCAGCAGGAAGCGCACCGGCCCCCGGCAGCGGTTGAGCTTCTCCCCGATCCAGCGACCCATTCTCGCGTTCTCGTCGACAGTCGTGCGCATCAGAGTGATCTGCGGATTATGTTCGTAGAGACGCCGTTGCCGATAAGGCTCGGGAAGCGTTTCCGGGCCGGCAAAGTTGACCATGTCGAGCGCGCCGCAGGAACCCACATAAGGCAGGCCGGCCTGCGCCAGTACGTCCAGCCGCGTTTCACCGGCGCTGAAGATGCCGCCCATCAGCAGGTCACAGATTTCGGTGGTGGTGATGTCCACAAGCCCCCTCAACATGCCGCTGGCTGCCAGCTTCTCCATCGAGCGACCACCGGTACCGGTGGCATGGAAGACCAGGCAGTCGTACTCCGGCGAGAGTGCCTCGGTAATCCTGTTAACGCACTGCGTGGTGACGCCGAACATGCTCAGGCCAATGGCCGGTTTGTCCTCGGCGACTTCGGGTATCTGCCCCTGCAGCATGCCGAGCAGGGCATGGGCCGCATTGCCCAGTACCCGACGTGAAATGCGGTTGAGTCCGGCGACGTCGGTGACCGAGTAGATCATGGCGATATCGCTGGGTCCGACATAGGGCGCCACGTTGCCCGAGGCGATCGTCGAGACCATCACCTTGGGTACGCCGATGTCCAGGTCGCGCATGGCCGGTGTAATCAGCGCGGTGCCGCCGGAGCCGCCGATGCCGATGATGCCGCCCACATCGTCGCGCTGTGCCAGCAGCCGGCGCAACGCCTCGGCCATATGCGCCACGGCGCGCCCCCTGTCGTTGACGAAAACCGCTTCAATGCCCTGGGGGTGGCAGGCGGCCACCTGGCTGGCGGGAATGTCGGCGTCGGGTGCAGCGCCGCCGCTGGTACCGACATCGACGATCAACGCCTCGACGCCCGAGGCCTGCAGCAGATCGCGAAGGTAGCGCAGCTCCACGGCCTTGGTGTCACAGGTGCCGATGATGAAGGCTTTCTGTCCCATGGTGCCTCCTGGCCGGCATGCGTCGCGCCGGCCTGATTGTTATCGGAATGGTAGCGTCAGCCTTGGTAGCGCTCGACAGCCCCTTCGAAGGCCAGCCGAAAGGTGTCCGACACCCGCTGCACGACATCCTCGCGATCGGCCTCGGCCACCTCGAACTCCGCCCACCATTCACCGAAACACTGGCCGCTGGTGGTGATCGGCTTGAGGCGCATTTCTGCCACGTAGCCCTGCACCGGCAGCGCCGGGGCGTCGAGAATACGGTAGCAGCAGCGGTGTTCTCGATCCGAGAGTGTGAGCAGCTCCTCGCGGATGTGATTGCCATCGTGATCGTGAAAGTGTCGCACGCAGCCGATCTGGTCGGCGGGCTTGCCGTCCTCGATGTAACTCCAGGCGAAGAAGGGGTGATAGTTCGGCAGGCCGTTGAAATCGCGTAGCACGCTCCAGGCCTGCTCGAGGGAGATGGGCATTACCGCACTGACGTATACCCGGGTCATGGTGGCGTCTCCTTGTAATGACGGTCAGGCAATGGCCTTGAAGCGGCGAATTTGCTCGGTGAGCGCGATTTCCGTGGGCAGGCGCTCCATACTGCTGGCGCCATAGAAGCCATTGCAGTGCTCGCTTTGTTTCATGACATAAGTGGCGTCTTCAGGGGTGGCGATGGGGCCGCCGTGACAGAGGATGATGATGTCCCGTCGCACGCGCCGTGCCGCTTCGGCCCATTCGTCGATCAGGCGCACCGACTCGTCGAGGCTCTTGGCCGACTCGGCGCCGATGGTGCCACCCACGGTGACGCCCATGTGTGCCACGATGATGTCGGCACCCGCCTCTGCCATGGCCACGGCCTCGTCGGCCGAGAACACGTAGGGCGTGGTCAGCATGTCCATCTCATGAGCCTGGCGAATCATGTCGACTTCGCTACCGTAGGTGATGCCGGTCTCCTCCAGGCTGACGCGGAAGGTGCCGTCGATCAGGCCCACGGTGGGAAAGTTCTGAACTCCCGAGAAGCCCAGCTCCTTCAGCTCGCGCAGTAGCTTGGGCATGATCACGAAGGGATCGGTGCCGTTGACGCCGGCCAGCACAGGCGTGCGCTTGACCACCGGCAGCACCTCCAGCGCCATCTCCTGCACGATCTGGTTGGCGTTGCCGTAGGCCAGCAGGCCGGCGGAAGAAGCCCGCCCTGCCATGCGGTAACGCCCCGAGTTGTAGATCACGATCAAATCGATGCCGCCGGCTTCCTCGCACTTGGCCGAGATGCCGGTGCCGGCGCCGCCACCGATGATCGGTTGGCCACGGGCCACCATGTCCTGGAAACGGGCCACCAAATCCTTGCGGTTGAAGGAAGGCATGCAGGTTCTCCTTATGAGTGATGGATGGTCATTGCTGATGAGTGCGGGGGCGGGAGTCCACCTTGGCCGCGGAAGTGGTGGAGCGTCGTGAACGAAGCGCCTGGTTGAGCTGGCCCACCACACCCTGGCGGAAGGTGAGAACGCAGGTCATGAACACCAGGCCGATGATCACCGTGACCCAGGCGCCGAAGGGATCCAGGTAGTGATTCAGCGTAGAGACGAGTGCAGCACCCACGGCCGGCCCGAACACCGTGCTCATACCGCCCAACAGGGTCATCAGGATGACGTCCCCGGAGGTGTGCCAGTGCACGTCGTAGAGGGCCGCCAGCTGGAAGATGATCGCCTTGAGCGAGCCGGCGACTCCCGACAGGCCGGCCGAGATGGTAAATACCAGCACCTTGTAGCGGGCCACGGGATAGCCCAATGAGACGGCACGCGGCTCGTGCTCGCGGATGGCGCGCAGCACGTGGCCGAAAGGGGAGTTGACGGTCCTCCATACCAGCCACAGGCCGGCGCCGACGATGCCCACCACCACGTAGTAGAGTGCCGTGTCGCTACGCAGGTCGATTACGCCCAGGAAGGTGCCACGCGGGATTCGCTGCAGGCCGTCCTCGGCGCCGGTGAAGGGAGCCTGGAGGAAGAAGAAGAACACCAGCTGCGACAAGGCCAGGGTGATCATGGCCAGGTAGATGCCGCTGCGTCGAATCGCCAGGGCTCCCACGATCGCGCCGAGTGCTGCCGCCACCACGCCGCCCGCAAGGATCGCCAGCTCGGTGGGCACCCCGTAGGTCTTGGCCAGCAGGCCTGTCACATAGGCACCGGTGCCGAAGAAGGCAGCATGGCCGAAGGAGAGGATGCCGGTATGGCCCAGCAGCAGGTTGAAGGCACAGGCGAAAAGCACGAAGCACAGGGTCTTCATCACGAAGATGGGATAGATCCACTGCGGGAAGAAGGGAACCGCCAGCAGTACCAGCAGCCCCAGGGCGATCAAGGTGGAGGGCAAGGGTCGCATGATCAGCCCTCCTCGCGGCCGAACAGCCCGGCCGGGCGCAGCAGCAGCACCAGTACCATGACCAGGAAGACGATGGTCGACGAGAACTCGGAGTAGAACACCCGCGTGAAGCCTTCCACCACGCCAAGCCCCAGGCCGGTGACGATGGCGCCCATGATCGAGCCCAATCCACCGATCACCACCACGGCGAAGATGATGATGACCAGGCTGGAACCCATGGAAGGATTGACGTGGAAGATGGGGGCGGCGAGCACTCCGGCGAAGGCCGCCAGGCCCACGCCCACGCCATAGGTCAGCGTGATCAGACGCGGCACGTTGATGCCGAAGGCCTGGGTCAGCTCCGAGCGCTCGGTGGCGGCGCGCAGGCTGGCGCCCAGCGACGTGCGCTCGATGATGAACCAGGTAACGAAGCACAGCAGTAGTGCCGAGACGATGACGAAGCCGCGATAGAGGGGCAGGATCATGAAGCCCAGGTTGAGGGTGCCGCGCAGGAGTTCGGGGGTGGCGAAAGGCTGGCCGGAAGAGCCGAAGGCGACCCGGAACCCGCCCTCCAGCACCAGTACCAGACTGAAGGTCAGCAGCAGTCCATAAATCGGATCGAGCCCATAAAGCCGGCGCAGGAACAGGAACTCGAACAGCATGCCGAACAGCGCCACGGCCAGCGGTGCGACGAACAGCGTCACCCAATAGTTGGCTCCCAGGTACTGGGCCAGCAGGAAGGCCGTAAAGGCGCCCAGCATGAAGAAGGCGCCATGGGCGAAATTGACGATCTTGAGAACGCCGAAGATGATTGCCAGGCCCAGGCTGAGCACCGCGTAGAAGGAGCCGTTGACGATGCCCAGCATGAGTTGTCCCAGCAGGGCCTGAATGGGAATGCCGAATATATCCATGATCACTTGCTCACGAAGCTGGCGAAGAGTGAGAGCCGGATGCCCGGCGAGTGCCGGGCACGGGAGAGGGCATCAGTCGTTGCCGAGCAAGTGGCAGGTGCTTTTCTCCAAAGGCTGGAAGGCCTCCTCGCCGGGAATGGTGGTGACCAGGCGCAGGAAGTCGTAGTCGTACTCCGACTCGTCGGGGGCCTTCACTTCCCATAGGTACTGGTCATGCACCATGCGGCCGTTGGGCCGGATGTAGCCGCCTGAGGCGAAGAAGTCGTTGATCTCCAGCTCCCGCATCTTCTCCGAGACCGCCGTGGCATCGTCGGTACCGGCGGCCTCGACGGCGTTCAGGTAATGCATGGTGGAGGAGTAGTTGCCGGCATGCGCCATGTTGGGCATGCGCCCGGTGCGCTCGTAGAAGCGCTGGGAGAACTCGCGGGTCTCGTCGTTGGCATCCCAGTAGAAGGCATTGGTCAGCATCAGTCCCTGGGCGGTATCGAGCCCCAGGCTGACAATGTCGTCGTACCACAGCAGCAGGGCGGCCGGGCGCTGTCCTGGGGTAACGCCGAATTCGGCCAAGGCGTTGATCGCATTGATGGCATCGGCGCCGGTGGAAGCGATACCGATGATCTCGGCGCCGGAGGCTTGGGCCTGCAGGGCATAGGAGGAGAAGTCGGTGGTGTTCAGCGGGTGGCGAGCGGCACCGACTACCTGGCCGCCGGCTTCGCGAACCACTTCCGACACCTGCTCCTCGAGCCCGATGCCGAAGGCGAAATCCACGGTAAGGAAGAACCAGGTGTCCCCGCCATCTTCGACGATCGACTTGCCGGTGCCGTGGGCCAGCGAATGCGCATCATAGGTGTAGTGGGTGACGAAGGGCGAACAGTAGTCGTTGGTGAGCCCGATGTTGGATGACGAGTTGACGATGGCATGGCGCTGCTGTTCGTCGGCCACGGCCGCCACGGCAAGGGCGACCCCGGAGTTGGACAGGTCGTTGATCATGTCCACCCCTTCGCTGCCGTACCACTCGCGGGCACGGCTGGCGCCGGTGTCGGCACGGTTGCGATGGTCGCCGTGGATGACCTCGATGGGGACGCCGTTGACTTCGCCGCCGAAATCCTCGACGGCCATCTGTACGGCGGTCACGGCCGCTTCGCCGGAGAGGTCGGTGTAGATACCCGACATGTCGGTGAGCACGCCGATACGCACCACATCATCGGTGTAGCCTGCGCTGGCCATGGCGCTGGAGAGGCCCCCCAGGCTCAGTACGACGGAAGACACCGCCAGTGTTTTGAAGGAGTTCGTGGCTGGCATTGTTTTTTCTCCTGTTCTCATGGGGAGCTATTGTTGTAATTTGCTCTGATTCGAACGGTTTATTGATTTGCTGCCTTTAACAGTTAGGGCCAATACGGGCGAATGCGCCATGGCTGCAGAGCACGAACAGCTATCCGAAACCCACATCGTTGGCGATGACACCCAGCAGTGGATCGTACGCGCCGGAGACTGTGCGGCACTTGAGCAGCGACATATCTCCCACGTGGGAGTCGGCGATGCCGCGGTGCCTTACCGAATCGTGCGCACCCGCCTGAGCGGTGCCTATATTCACGGTTCGCTGGGCGGTGAAGGCCGTATGCTGCTCGACGGCCGTTGGTGCACCATGCGCCGCAACATGATGTCCTTCGCCCCGGCCCACGGGCTGCATGCCTTCCATGCCGTGCCCGAGAAACGCTGGCAGTACTGCTGGCTGCGCTACCTGCCCAGCGCGCCGCGCTCGGTAGTGGGAACGATTGCGCCGATCATGCAGCACTTCGATCCCGAGCCGATGAAGTACGCCATCCTGGGACTCTACAGCGAGGTGTTCCACGGCCAGGGCGACCCGGCCAGCTGCGTGATGTGGATCGATACCATCGAACGCTACATCTCGCGCTTCGCCGACCCATGGCGGCGCGATGCGCGCATCGTGGCGGTCTTCGATGCGGTGATACCGACGCTGGAGCGGCACTGGACCATCGAGGAGATGGCCGACATCGCCCATGTCAGCACCGAACACCTGCGGCGCATCAGCCGCAAGGTCTTCGGGCGCAGCCCGATGCAGCAGCTCACCCAGTTGCGCATGCAACACGCCACCCACCTGCTGGCGACCAGCGACTTGCCGATCGAGGCCATCGCCGAGCGGGTGGGTTATGGCAGCCCCTTTGCCTTTTCCAAGACCTTCAAGCGCATGAACGGCGTCTCGCCTTCGCACTTTCGCCTGCACTCTCGTGACTGATCTTAGCGACCGAGCGTGCCGCTAGACGCCCAGGCGGGCCAGCAGTGGGTCAATGTCCTGCTCGATGCCCTTGCGGTCATAGCGCGCCGCCACCTGCCCATGGTCGATCAGGTAGAAGTGGTCGGCCACGCTCATGGCAAAATGCAGGTTCTGCTCCACCAGCAGGATGGTATAGCCCTGCTCCTTGAGGTGACGGATGGTGTCGCCGATGTGCTCGACGATGCTGGGCGCCAGCCCTTCGGTAGGCTCGTCGAGCAACAGCAGCTTGGCCCCGGTGCGCAGGGTGCGCCCAATGGCCAGCATCTGCTGTTCGCCGCCGGAGAGCTTGGTGCCAGGGCTGCGCAACCGCTCGCGCAGGTGGGGAAACAGGTCGAGCACCTGCTCGGTGCTCAGGCCGTCGTCATTGACTCTTTTCGGCAGCTCGAGGTGCTCCCTGACGTCGAGCGTGGCGTAAATGCCGCGATCCTCGGGGCAAAAGGCCACGCCGTGCCGGGCGATATGAAAAGGGCGCAGTCCGATAGTTTCGGTGCCCGCAAGCCGGATGCTGCCACGGCGCCGTGGCACGATGCCCATGATCGACTTCAGGGTGGTGGATTTTCCCGCACCGTTGCGGCCCAGCAGGGTGACCACCTGCCCCGGCGGTACCTCCAGGTCGATGCCGTGCAGCACGTGGCTTTCGCCATACCAGGCGTGGAGGTCGCGGATGGCAAGCATGGGCTCGACGATCTGTTCCACGACGACTTCAGTCATGGCGAGCCCCTCCGATATAGGATTCGATCACGCGCGGGTCGCGCGACACAGTGGCGTAGTCGCCCTCCACCAGCACCTCGCCGCGTGCCAGTACGGTGATGCGGTCGCAGAGCTCGGCCACCACGCCCAGGTTATGCTCCACCATCAGCACGGAACGTCCCTCGGCCACGCGACGAATCAGCGCTGCGGTGCGGCCCACGTCCTCCGTGCCCATGCCGGCCAGCGGCTCATCGAGCAGCATCACCTCGGGGTCGAGCGCCAGGGTGGTGGCGAGTTCCAGGGCGCGCTTGCGGCCATAGGGCAGCTCGGCGGCGGGAGTATCGGCCCACTGTTCCAGGCCGACGTCGACCAGCAGTGCCATGGCGCGCTCGCGATGGTGGTCGAGGCGGTGATGGGAGGCCCAGAAGTCGTAGGACTCGCCGCGCTGGCGCTGCAATGAGAGCTTGACGTTCTCCAGTGTACTGAGATGACCGAACACGGCGGATATCTGAAACGAGCGAACCATGCCCAGCCTTGCCACCTGGTCCGGCTTGAGTCGGGTGATGTCGTGTCCCTTGAAGAAGATGCTGCCGGCACTGGGCTCGAGAAATTTCGTCAGCAGATTGAAGCAGGTGGTCTTGCCTGCGCCGTTGGCGCCGATCAGGGCGTGGATGGTGCCGGGTTCGATGCGTATGGAGATGTCGCTGACCGCCGTGAAGCCCCGGAAGCTCTTGGTGAGGCCTCGGGTCTCGATGATTGCCTCTGTCATCGTCTACTCCGTCGTTATTATTGTCTGGTCCTGTCTCGGGCGACGGAGCGTGCCGACACGGGCCAACGGTATCCGTCGGCTTCAGTGTTGACTCGTGCGCTGGGCAGCGCCATGGCCGCAGGGCACGTATGGCTATCCGAAATGCACATGCGAGCCGGGCCTCGATCGGCCCGGCTGGGTAGGCAGGGAGGAGTGCAGAACGCTACAAGTCGATCAGGTCGTCAGCACCCGATCCTCGGCATACTGCGCGGCAATGTCGTTCACCGAGATGCAGGTGTACTTGATGACGAAGAAGGCCAGGGTGGCGGGGCAGGTGAAACTCTCCTCGAAGCGCTCCACCTGGGTGCCGCGTCCGCGGGTGACGCTGGCGCGATAGGTGTTGCCCGCCTTGGTCAGCTTGACCGTGGCCTGGCTGCCGGCTTCCTGCTTCTCGAGCACCAGCTCGCGCTGTCGGGTCAGCAGCTCGTCGAGCATCTTGCCGCCCTCACGCTCCTCGGTTGTGGCCCACACCTCCTGGTCGCGCTCGCCGTACTGGAACAGCATGATCGCCGGCAGCACCGAGAAGATGGCGCCGGTCAGCAGCCAGGTGAGTTCGGCGCCAGGAGGGTGCAGTGCGAATACGGCGAACATCTGCACTACGAAGCTGGCTGCCAGGATGCCTGCCAGCGGGCGCCACATACGCGGGTTCATCACCGGCTTGCCCAGGGTATGGCCCCACAGGCCGGCCGCTACCAGCGCCCCCAGCCCGACCGATGCCACCCCCCACAGCGGGCCGCCGCCCACCAGCAGGGCAATGGCGCCGATCGCCACCAGGACGCTGTAGAACACCGCCAGCAGTATGTACGCTCGTTCCAGGGTCATGCGTGACATCTCCTTTCTACCGGTTGCCTTGGACGGCAACGCCGTTGTTATTCGAGTCGCCGGCTCTATCGAGCCTTGTCGTCATGGGCGGCAGCCAATGGCTGCCGTGACAGCTTCGCATATTCCACGATCGTCATCAGCATAGCGATGCCCAACGTTGGTTGCATCGTCAGAAACGCGCGTCGTCCACGCCGACTCGCTCGGGCACGAACCAGCGCACCGGACGCAGGTCCTTCTCGATCAGCTCATCCACCTGCAGCAGGGTGGCGAAGATCGCCATGCGTACCGGAATGCCGTTGTCGGTCTGGCGGAAGATCGCCAGGCGCGGGTCGCCGTTGAGGTCCACGTCGAGGTCATTGGCATCGGGGCGGCTGTCGCGGGGCAGCGGGTGCATGACGATGGTGTCGCGGCCACAGCGCTTGTCCATGAAGGCGCGGTCGACGGTGAAGTCCCGCGACAGGCTGAAGCCCTCGCTCATTTCGGCGGTGAAACGCTCCTTCTGGATGCGAGTGGTGTAGACCACGTCGACGTCCGAATAGTCGTCGGCCAGGCTGCTGCGCTCCTCGACCCGATGCCCCCGGGAGGCGACCAGGTCGACCAGGTAGCTCGGCATCTCGAGCCCGGGTGGCGCGACCAGGGTGATGCGCATGGGATCGTAGAGCGACAGCAGCTTGATCAGAGAGTGCACGGTGCGGCCGTACTTGAGGTCGCCGGTCAGCAGCACGTGGGCGCCGGCGAGCTGCTTGCCCAGCCGGGTGAACTCCTTGTCGATGGTATAGAAGTCGAGCAGCGCCTGGCTGGGGTGCTCGCCGGGGCCGTCGCCGCCGTTGATCACCGGTACATGGGTGGCGGCGGCGAACTCCGCCACCGAGCCCTGATCGGGGTGGCGCATGACGATGGCGTCGCAGTAGCCGCTCATCACCCGACTGGTGTCGTAGAGCGACTCGCCCTTGGCCATCGAGGAGAAGGTGAAGCCGGTGGTGTCGCATACGCTGCCGCCCAGGCGGCAGAAGGCCGCATGGAAGCTTACCCGGGTGCGGGTGCTGGCCTCGAAGAACAGGTTGCCGAGTACGGCCCCCTCCAGCACCCGTGTCACCTGGCGGCGTTGGGCGATGGGCTCCATGCGGGCGGCGACGCGCATCAGGTGGTCGACGCGATCGCGGGACAGGGAATCAACGGAGAGCAGGTGGGGACTCATCGAAGGCCTCGAAGTGGCAGCGAAGGGTGGCTCGTAGTGTAACGCTACCGGCCCTTTGCTTCACGAGGCGCGATGCTGCACTCAACGGCCGACCAGCTCGGCCAGCCTGTGTGCGTGAGCCTTCACTTCTTGGATTGCCCGCTCGGTATCGAGATCGTCCATCGCCACCACGCCCACGCAGGCCTCGACGCCGGGGCGGAACTGCGGCGTGGCCACGGGGCTCGCTACGCCCACGGCGCCACGCTGCAGCTGGCCGCGAGTCAGGCTGTAGCCGTCGGCACGCGCCTGGCGCACCTCCTCGCTGTCGTCGTCGTGCGGGGCGCGCCCGGCCAGTATGGCGATGCCCGCGGCCCCGAGGGTCAGTGGATGGCGGCTGCCGACCCGGTAGCTCACGCGCAGCAGCCCCTCCTCCGGTTCTGCCACGAGAAGCACCACGCACTCCTCGCCCTGGGCCACCGAAACGAAGGCGGTGGCCCGGGTCGCCTTGGCCAGTGCTTGCAGCAGCGGCTGGGCCACGGCGCGTAGTTGCGGCTCGAAGCGCGAGGCCAACAGCGAGATACCCGCACCCAGGCGCAGCGCGCCCTCGGCGGAGCGTGTCACCAGCCCGTGTTGCTCGAGAGTGGTAACGAGGCGGTAGGCAATGGCGCGATGCACCTCAAGCTGCTCGGCGAGCTCGGCGACGCTGATGCCATCGGCGTGTTCGGCGATGAGTTCCAGCGCGCGCAGGCCGCGATCCAAGGTTTGCAGGGTGGTGGCCATTCGAACGTGAGCCCTCGAGTCAGTGGGTGCCTGGGCATGGTAGCGCAGTCGCCCGGGATTGACGTCCCCGTGGAAACTGCCTATGTTCTGCCATGTGTTCGATTAACGATACTATGTGTGCGATAAAAGTAAAACAAGGCGACGCCACGCATGACAGACACGATTCCGGATGACAGCCCCGCGGGAGGCCCCATGACAAACGCCATTCATCGGACCCAGGCCGGTGCGGGCGGCTGCCCCTTCCACGCCGCTCAAGAGCCGCCCACGGCGCCCAACGGCTGCCCCGTATCGTCCCGGGCGGCGGCCTTCGACCCCTTCGACCGCCCCTACCAGCTCGACCCCGCCGAGGCGCTGCGCTGGTCCCGCGAACAGGAGCCGGTGTTCTACAGCCCCAAACTCGGTTATTGGGTCGTGAGCCGCTACGACGACATCAAGGCGATCTTCCGCGACAACCTCACCTTTTCCCCGTCGATCGCGCTGGAGAAGATCACCCCGGCAAGCCGAGAGGCCCTGGCGGTGCTCGAGCGCTACGACTACGGCATGAACCGCACCCTGGTGAACGAGGACGAACCGGCCCACATGGCACGTCGGCGCGAGCTGCTCGAAGCCTTCACGCCCGAGGCGCTGGAGGCCCACGCACCGATGGTGCGCAGGCTGGTGCGCGAGAAGCTCGACGCCATCGTCGACCGCGGCCGCGCCGACCTGATCGCCGAGATGTTCTGGGAAGTGCCGCTCACCGTGGCGCTGCACTTCCTCGGCGTGCCCGAGGAGGACATGGAGCAGCTGCGCCGCTTCTCGGTGGCGCACACCCTCAATACCTGGGGGCGCCCGTCGCCCGAGCAGCAGGTCGAGGTGGCCGAGGGTGTCGGCAGGTTCTGGCAGTACTCCGGCCAGGTGCTGGCGAAGATGCAAGCCCAGTCGCGTGGCCATGGCTGGATGTACGACATGATCGAGAAGAACCGGCAGAAGCCGGACGTGGTCACCGACAACTACCTGCACTCGATGATGATGGCGATCATCGTCGCCGCCCACGAGACCACCGCGTTGGCCACCGCCAACGCCTTTCGTCAGCTGCTCTCGCGCCCCGCAGTGTGGGCCGAGCTGTGTGCCAACCCCGAACTGATCCCGGCGGCAGCCGAGGAGTGCCTGCGCCACTCCGGTTCGGTGGTGGCCTGGCGACGCATCGCCACCCGCGAGGTGGAAGTGGGTGGCGTGACCATTCCCGAGGGCGGCAGGATCCTCATGGTCACGGCCTCGGCCAACCATGACCCGGCCCACTTCGAGAATCCCGACGAGCTCGACATCTACCGCGACAACGCCGTCGACCACCTCACCTTCGGCTACGGCAGCCACCAGTGCATGGGCAAGAACCTCGGGCGCATGGAGATGCGCATCTTCCTCGAGGAGTTCACCCGGCGCCTGCCGCATCTCGAGCTCGAGGAACAGGAGTTCACCTTCCTGCCCAACACCTCCTTCCGCGGTCCCGAGGCGCTGTGGGTGCGCTGGGATCCGGCGCAGAATCCGGAGCGCCGTGACCCGGCGGTGCGCAGCGCCCAGCGCGACTTCCCCGTCGGGGCGCCATCGCGTCAGGACATCGCCCGGCAAATGGTCGTCGCCAAGGTACAGGCGGCTTCCGAGGGCGTGTTGCAGATCGCCCTGGAGGATCCCCGTGGGCGCCGCGTGCCGGAGTGGAGCCCAGGCTCCCATGTCGACCTGATCGTGGGCGACTACGTGCGCAAGTACTCGCTGTGCGGCGAGGTAGACGATCCCTACTGGCTGCAGATCGCCGTGCTGCGAGAGCCCGAGGGGCGAGGCGGCTCGGCCTGGGTCCACGAGCATCTGGAACCGGGCATGACCCTGCGGCTGCGCGGGCCCAAGAACCACTTCCGTCTCGACGAATCGGCGCAGCACTACGTGCTGATTGCCGGTGGTATCGGCATTACACCGATCATCGCCATGGCCGACCGGCTGAAGCAAATGGGCAAGTCGTATGAGCTGCATTATGCCGGTCGCTCGCGGGCCAGCATGGCCTTTCTCGCGCGCATCGAGCGCGACCACGGCAAGGCGCTCCGGTGCTACCCCAAGGCAGAGGGGGCGCGTCTCGACCTGATCGATCTACTTGCCGAGCCCCGCGAGGACACGCTGCTCTACGCCTGCGGCCCCGAGCGGCTGCTTGCGGCGCTGGAAGCCGGCAGCGCCCACTGGCCGGAGGGCAGCCTGCACGTGGAGCACTTCACGGCAGAGGGGGCGCTGCTGGACCCGGCGAAGGAGCACGCCTTCGAGGTCGAGCTTGCCGACTCCGAGCTGATCGTCGAGGTGGGCCCGGACCGCACCCTGCTGCAGGCACTGCGAGCCGCCGGCGTCGACGTGCCTAGCGACTGTGAGGAAGGACTGTGCGGCTCCTGTCAGGTGGCGGTACTCGAGGGCGAGATCGACCACCGCGACAAGGTACTCACCGCCGCCGAGCGCGCCGGCCAAGATCGCCTGATGAGCTGTTGTTCGAGGGCACAGGGGAAAAAGCTCAAGCTTGCTCTCTGACGCTGGCCATCGCTCACTTTTACCATGGCAATAACGAAAGTACGCCGACCCTGACAAACGGGACTCACGAGGAACGACAATGAAAAAACTCGCGACACTGACTGCATTCACTGCGCTCTCCCTGGGTGCTTTCCAGGGTGCCGCCGCCACCGAGCTGACGGTGAGCACCTGGGCGGGCCCCAACCACGGCGTCAACACCATCGTCTGGCCGACTTGGGGCAAGTGGGTGGAAGAGGCCACCGAAGGGCGCGTCACCGTCAACGTGGTTCACGACATGGGGCCGCCCAACGCCCAGATGGAGTTGATCGCTGACGGCGTGGCCGATGTCACCTGGCTGTTCCACGGCCTGATGCCGGGACGCTTCGAGTTGACCAAGCTTCCCGAACTTCCCACCTTCGAGGACTTCTCCTCGGAGGCCGCTTCGGTGGCCTACTGGCGCACGCATAACGAGTACTTCGCCGAGGCCGGTGAGCATCGTGGCGTCGAAGTGATCGGCGTGGGCGTGCACGGCCCGGGCTCGCTGTTCCTCAACCAATCGATCGACAGCCTGGATGACCTTCGTGGCAAGCGCGTGCGCATCGGTGGCGGCGTGATGGGCGATATCTCCAATGCGCTGGCGCTCACCGGTGTGGCGCTGCCGCCGGCCAGTACCTACGAGGCGGCGACTCAGGGCGTGGTCGATGGCGCCATGCTGACCCTGGAAGGCCTCAAGAGCTTCCGCCTGGCCGAGGTGTTGCCCTATACCGTGCAGATGCCGGGCGGCTTCTATCGCGGCAGTTTCTCGCTGGTGATCAACCCGGACACCTGGGCATCGCTCTCCGACGAGGACCGTGAGGCGATTGAGGAGGTCTCCGGTGAGCGGCTCTCACGCCTGTTCGGCTACATGATGGACGTGGTCGATGTGCGCGGCGTCGAGTTCGCCGAGCAGCAGGGCAACACCTTCATCGAGCTTCCGGCCGAGGAGATCGAGCGCTTCCAGCAGATGGCCGCCGACCTGCCCGATGCTTGGAAAGCCGCGGCTGAGCAGAAGGGTGTCGACGGCGAGGCCGCTCATGCCTACTTCTTCGAGCAGCTCGACGCCGCCGAGGGCGAAGAAGTCCTGTCGGCCGACGAGGTAATCGACCCCGAATCCTGAATTGTGACGTACCTCTATTCAGCGAGCGCGGCCCAGCCGCGCTCGCTGCGTTATGGGTAGGCACATTTTAAGTTTCAAATGAAACTATTTTGACCTCCGTCAATGCTGTCCCGCGGTGGGAGAACGATACTGGGGAAAACACACCGGGAAGGAGAGGCAGCATGAACCAGGCATCCAGGAACTCATGGTGGCACCGTCTCTGCGAGGGCAGCTACCGCGCCTCCACGCGGCGGCTGGTACGCGAGATCGAGGCGGAATCGCCGCAGGTCTATAGCGAGATGCTCCGGGATCTTGAGACGCCGCTGGAGCCCGCTTTCGAGAGTGAGATGGCGCGCCATCTCGACCGCGGCGGCTTTCGCGCCTTCGTCCCGGCCGAGACTCTGATGCCGGTCATGTTGCAGCGCTTCGGTCTCGATCAGGTCAGCGTCGCCAGGCATGCCAGCTATCCGAGCCTGCGCGGCAACTGCAACGCCTGCCCGGTGGCCGGCCACTGCTGGAGCGCCATGCGCCGCGATGTCGGTGTCGACGAGTGCCGCGCCTTCTGCCCCAACGCCGCCGCCTTCGAGCGGCTGGCCGAGACCGCCTGACGCACCGGTCGGCGGTTTACACCAGGGCCAACAGCACGCCCGCCAAGGCGCAGGCACCCAGCACCTTGAGCATGCTGACGCCGAAGCGGAAGATCGCCAGTAGGGCCGCCACCGAGAGTATCAGGGCGGCCACGTCCAGGCTGGCAATATCCGGTATCAGCAGGCGCAGCCCCGCGCCGCGCCATTCGCCCACTTCGGCGAATACCACATGCAGGCCGAACCACACCGCCAGGTTGAGCACCACGCCCACCACCGCAGCGGTGATGGCGGTCATGGCGCCACTCAGCGCGGCATTGTCGCGCAGGCGCTCCACGTAGGGGGCGCCGAGGAAGATCCACAGGAAGCAGGGCACGAAGGTGACCCAGGTGGTGAGTACCGCCGCCAGGGTGGCGGCCAGCCAGGGGTCGAGGGGGGCGGCCTCGCGGAAGGCACCCATGAAGCCGACGAACTGCACCACCTGGATCAGCGGGCCGGGGGTGGTCTCCGCCATGCCCAGGCCGTCGAGCATCTCGCCCGGTGCCAGCCAGCCGTAGCTCTGTACCGCTGCCTGGGCCACGTAGCTCAGCACCGCGTAGGCGCCGCCGAAGGTCACCACCGCCATCTGGCTGAAGAAAGTGGCGATCTGGCTGAACACGTTGTCCGGCCCCAGCGTCAGCAGCAGCAGAGCCACCGGCGTCAGCCACAGCGTCAGGAAGATACCCGATACTTTCAGCGACCAGGCGCGGTTGGGCCGCGCGTGGTCGGGCAGCTCGGCGCCCAGCAGTGAATCGCTATCGGCCAGGCCACCGGACTCACTCCCGCCATGCCCGCCGCCGACGCGAAACAGGGGCGAGCCGGCCTTGCCGCCGAGAAAGCCGATCAGCGCCGCCCCGAGAATGATCAGCGGGAAGGCGATATCGAGAAAGAAGATTGCCACGAAGGCCGCCGCGGCGATGCCCAGCATCACGTTGTTGCGCAGGGCGCGTTTGCCGATGCGTACCACCGCGTTGATCACGATGGCGAGCACCGCCGCCTTCAGCCCGAAGAACAGCCCTTCCACCATTCCCACGTTGCCCAGCGCGGCATACAGGTAGCTGAGCGCGAGAATGGCGATGAAACCGGGCAGCACGAACAGCGTTCCGGCCAGCAGGCCGCCCTTGGTGCGATGCATCAGCCAGCCGATATAGATCGCCAGCTGTTGCGCCTCCGGCCCCGGCAGCAGCATGCAGTAATTGAGCGCATGCAGAAAACGGTTCTCGCCGATCCAGCGCTTCTCCTCCACCAGGATGCGATGCATCACCGCGATCTGCCCGGCGGGGCCGCCGAAGCTGAGTAGTGCAATGCGCAGCCAGACGTGAACGGCCTCGCGAAAGGGAACGTCGTGGGGCAGGGGCGGTGGCATGTTATCTCCAGTCAGGGCAGGGCTCGAGTCGAAGACAAGCCTATCCTACACCCCTCGTCTGCGTCAGCTTCGTGCTTCGGGGCCATTTCTCTGAGCAGGATGCTAAACGCTCTAACTGCGCCGCCCAGTTCTCAAGCCTGCGTTGAGCAGCTTCGAGAATAGCGTTGATATGAAGTCCGCTGAGCGCGGAAACGAAGAGTACATTCATAAAGCATAACGGCTTCAGAGTTATGGACGCTCTACTGTGAGGGAAGCACG
The DNA here is from genome assembly GCF_046723295.1 of Halomonas sp. A29. Classification (NCBI taxonomy): domain Bacteria; kingdom Pseudomonadati; phylum Pseudomonadota; class Gammaproteobacteria; order Oceanospirillales; family Halomonadaceae; genus Halomonas; species Halomonas sp. A29. The sequence goes on along the minus strand of NZ_JAXQPR010000006.1, from coordinate 81,217 downwards.
CGACCGCCCGTAGGGGCTAATAGCACTCGAACAAGGTGGGGCGTCATGTTCAGAAAGCTCAAGATATCCCTCCAGCTAACGCTGCTCGTTGCCATCTGTTCCGCCGCCACGATTGGTATCGGCGTTTTCGGTCTGTATGCCAAGAGTGCGACACTGCAGAGCCTGAAGTCGGTTTACGAGGATCGTGTGATTCCGTTACGCCAGCTCTCAGATATTGCCAATGAGTATGCAGTAAATATCGTCGATGCCTCGCACAAGGTGGCAAACGGAAACATCAGTTGGACTGAAGGCCAGCGCAACGTGGCGGAAGCCCGACTGGCCATACAAGAAGTCTGGAACGCCTACCTGACGACCTTTCTGGTCGAGGAGGAGCGAAGGATCATCTCGGCGATGAGACCTTTGCTTCAGGTGGCGGATGAAGCCGTGGCCCGCTTGCAGGAAATCCTGCGGCAAGAGGATGCCAATGCTCTGAGGGCCTTCATCGTCGACGAACTCTACCAGAAGATCGACCCGATCTCGGAGGAGTTCGGCAACCTGGTACTCGTACAACTCGATGTGGCGGAGGCGGAGTACCTTGGCGGTACCGAGCTCTATGCCACGGTACAGGTAGTCTTCCTCGCGACCATGGCAGCTGCCCTTTTTCTGGGTATCCTCGTGGCCTGGTATATCATTTCCGGCATCAGCCGAAGCCTCGGTGCCGAGCCGGCTTACGTTGCCGAGATCGCCAGCCAGGTTGCGAACCAGAACCTGGATCTGGAGATCAGGACGCGACCCAATGACACCAGCAGCGTGCTGTTCGCCATGAGGAGAATGGTGGATCAGCTCTCCGGTGTGATTGCGGGTGTACGCGAGAGTAGCGCATCCATACACATCGGCACGCGCGAGATCGCCAACGGCAACGCCGACCTCTCCACCCGTACCGAGCAGCAGGCGGCCGCATTGGAACAGACCGCCTCGAGCATGGAAGAATTGACCGCGACCGTGAAGCAGAACGCCGACAACGCGCGACAGGCAAGTAGCCTGGCACAGGATGCTTCGTCGACCGCCGAGCGTGGCGGCGAAGTGGTGAGCCGCGTGGTCGACACCATGCGTGGCATTGCGGGCAGTTCCAGCAAGATAGCGGACATCATCGGCGTCATCGACTCGATCGCCTTCCAGACCAATATCCTGGCGCTCAATGCCTCCGTCGAGGCGGCCCGGGCAGGCGAGCAGGGTCGGGGGTTCGCCGTGGTGGCCGGGGAAGTGCGCAATTTGGCCAGTCGCAGTGCCGACGCGGCCCGGGAGATCAAGGCCCTGATCGAAGGCTCGGTGGTTCAGGTGCGAGACGGCTCCACACTCGTGGAGCAGGCGGGCGCGACCATGCAGGAGGTGGTGGCCGCCGTACGTCGCGTCACCGACATCATGGACGAGATCTCGGCGGCCTCGCAGGAGCAGAGTGACGGCATCGAGCAGGTCACCACGGCGGTCGGTCAGATGGATCAGGTCACCCAGCAGAATGCCGCGCTGGTGCAGGAGGCGTCTGCGGCGGCGGCCTCCCTCGAGGATCAGGCCAACCGGCTGGAGCGGGCTGTGGCGGTATTCCGACTCTCCGGCGGGCGAGGGGCGGAGCGACAGCCGGTGAGAGCCGTTGCTTTGGCTCATGCTGTGCCGGTGACCGCTTCGCTACGCCTGGAAACATCAAAGCGGCGTGAAGGCGAGGCCGAGTGGGAGGCGTTCTGATAGGAGAACCCCCTGTCGCCCCGTCTCGCTGGGAAGCAGGGAATTATCCCAGCCGCCGATAGAGCGTCGAGCGGCTGATGCCGAGAGCACGAGCGGCGGCAGTCATGTTACCGCCGTGTGCCTCGAGGGTACGCTCCATATGGGTTAGCTCCAGTTCGCGCAGGGCTTGAGGGTTATCCGCGAGGCTACCTGGCATGGGAGCTTCGCAGGTGGTGCCGCGAGTGTCGGGGTCGGCCAGCTTTCGCTGCCAGCGCAGCGAGAGACCTTCCAGGGTCAGTCCTCGGCACTCCGGCTCTGCTCCCACCAACGCCGCTTCCAGGCAGTGTTCCAGTTCACGCCAGTTACCGGGCCAGGGATAGGCGGCGAGGCGCTCGAGCAGCGCCTCGTCCAAGGCCAGGTCGCGTCCATGAGCGCGACACAACGCTCCCCAGCACTCCTCGATACGGGTCGCGAGATCGGCCTGCTCGTTCAGGGCGGGAAGCTCGACCACCACCGCCGCCAGGCGGTAGAAGAGGTCTTCACGGAAGTCGCCGTTGGCCACCAGCGTCTCCAGATCGCGATGGCTGGCGGCGATTACGTTGCAGTCGATGGGTATCTCGCGATGATCGCCGAGCGGTGTCACCACACGCTCCTGCAGCACTCGCAGCAACCGGGCCTGCAGTGCCAGGGGCATGTCGCCGATCTCATCGAGCAGCAGGGTGCCACCGTTGGCCTGCACCAGGCGGCCGCCATAGCCTCCCTTGCGGGCCCCGGTGAAGGCACCTTCGCCATAACCGAACAGCTCCGCTTCGACCAAACTCTCGGGCAGGGCTGCACAGTTGAGCGCCACGAAGGGGCCTTGCCCACCCAGGCTGGCGTGCAGTGCCCGGGCCAACTGCTCCTTGCCGGTACCGGTCTCGCCTTGCAGCAGCACCGGCAATCCCGAGGCCAGGGCTCGCGCGGCGCGACGTGCCTCGCGGGCCAAGGGGGGACGCCAACCCGCTACCAGCTCGTCCAACTGCCGGCCAATCGGTGTCGTGACGGGCGGCGGAGACGGTGCCTGGATGACCTCGGCCGGCTGCCACTGCTCGGGAGAATTGAGGCGACCGAATAACCGGCCACCGGTCAGCTCCAGGCCCAGGAGTTCCGACTGCCCTTCGCACTGCTGCTGAAAAGTCGGCCAGGGGCTGCCCAGTAGCTCCTCGATCGAGCGTCCGACCAGTGAGGCGGGAAGTTGCCCCAGCCACTGAGTGGCCTGGGTATCCACCGCCAGGATCAAGCCGGCATCGTTGATTGCCACCAGGCCGCAGCTCACGCTGTCCAGTTCGGCCAGCGAGGCGTGCACCTGAAGTACCCAGCGCTGCTGGTAATGGTGGAGGAAGAGCCGCTGCTCCAGTGCCCCGGTGAGCTGCTGCACCCGGCGCAGGAAAATCTCGGGGCGCGGATGGTTGGCCTCGAAGGTGAGGTCGATCAGGCCCAGGCAGTCGCCGTTGAGGTCGAACAGTGGGGCAGCCACGCAGGAGACCGGGTTGTCGGGGAACAGCAGGTGTTCGCAGGACTTGACCAGCACCGGGGCCCGTTCGATGAGTGCGAGGGCCGGTGCGTTGGTGCCGAACCACCGTTCGTCCAGGTTGATGCCAGCCCCAATGCGTAGACGTTCGTCGATGACGAAATTGCGACCGTAGCTTTTCAGTATGGTGGCATCCGGGGTGGCGAGCAGCAGCTGGCAGCCGCGCAAGTCCTCGGTCATCTGGCTGACCAGGGGGTCGGCCAGCTCGATCAGGCGACGATGCGTCTCGCGCTGCAGGCGCAGCTCGCGACTATCGAGTCGCGGCAGGTCGAGCCGAATGCCTGGGCTAAGGCCATGTTCCAGGCAGCGCTGCCAGGAACGGCCGATGCTGGCATCGAGCAGATCCATTGGCAGCTGGCCACGGCTCAGGTGCTCACGGGCTTGGCGAATCACGTCGGGGGTTCTCAGGGCGGCTCGGGTGTTCATGGGCCTCTCCCAGCGAGCCGGCGAACTGTCCCAAGATGCGACAGCCGTCGTGTCCGGCGACGCGACGGTGCTGCTGCGCTTGTCAAGGGAATCGTCAACTCACTGATAATATTATGTTTGTTGTACTTTCTTCAGCTGGCACGGGGCTTGCTAACACTTTGCTGGAGACGTCATAAGACCCCGCGGTGCCTGGCATGGTCTTCCGACAATCATAATTCAGCCCCATAGGAGCACAACCATGACGCAGCTCTCCAGCACTATCCAATCCTGGCTGGACAAGAGCCACGCCCATTTCATCGGTGGAGAGTGGCTTCCCGCTGCCAGCGGGCGAACCCTGGACGTCTACAACCCCGCTACCGCCGAGGTGATCAGCCGGGTTCCCGCGGGCGATGCTGCGGATATCGACGCCGCGGTTGGTGCGGCCCGGGCGGCCTTTCGCGACTGGCGCAAGTCGCGACCGGCGAGGCGCGAGAAGCTGCTGCTCGATCTCGCCGATGCCCTGGAGGCGCGCGCCGACGACTTCGCCCTGCTCGAGACGCTGGACAACGGCAAGCCGGTGACCTTTTCGCGGCATATGGATGTGAACCTGGCCATCGATTTCATCCGCTACACCGCCGGCTGGGCCACCAAGATCGAGGGGCGCAGCATGACGCCTTCGATGCCCTTCGTGCCCGACGACAAGCAGATCGTCGCCTATACCCGCCGCGAGCCCATCGGCGTGGTGGGGGCGATCATTCCGTGGAACTTCCCGCTGCTGATGGCGGCCTGGAAGGTGGCTCCGGCGCTGGCCGCCGGCTGCAGCATCGTACTCAAGCCCGCCGAGGACACACCGCTCACCGCCCTGCTGCTGGCCGAGCTGGTCGAGCAGGTGGGTTTTCCTGCCGGCACGCTCAATGTCGTCACCGGGCTAGGTCACGAAGCGGGTGCGGCCCTGGCCGGTCACCCAGGCATCAACAAGGTGGCCTTCACCGGCTCCACACCGGTAGGCAAGCAAATCGGCCATGCTGCCATGGAGAATCTGACCCGCACGACCCTGGAGCTGGGCGGCAAGTCGCCCGTGATGGTGCTCGCCGACGCGGATATCGAATCCGCCGCCGCTGGTGCCGCCCAGGCGATTTTCTTCAACCAGGGGCAGGTGTGCACCGCCGGCTCGCGGATCTATGTTCATGAGTCGATCCACGACACCTTTGTCGCCAAGCTCGCCGAGCAGGCCCAGGGCCTGACCCTGGCACCGGGCTGGGAACCAGCCTCCACCCTTGGCCCGCTGGTCTCCGCCAAGCAACAGAAGCGTGTGCTCGATTATATCGATCAGGCACGCAGCGATGGCGGTATTATCGTGACTGGCGGCGGTACGGGGCGCGACACCGGCTACTTCGTCGAGCCCACGGTGATCACCGGCCTGGCGCAGGGTAGCCGCTGCGTGCAGGAGGAGATCTTCGGGCCGGTGGTAGTAGTGCAGACCTTCAGCGAGCTGGACGAGCTGGTGACCCTGGCCAACGACTCGCCCTATGGGCTGGCCGCCAGCATCTGGTCCAACGATCTCTCGGCGGTCAATCGCCTGGTGCCGGAGATCGAGGCCGGTAGCGTCTGGGTCAATGGCCATAACCTGCTGGACGCCTGCATGCCCTTCGGTGGCTTCAAGCAGTCGGGTATCGGTCGCGAGCTCAGCGACTCCTTGATCGAGCATTACACCGAGCAGAAATCGGTCGTGATGATCGTCTAGGGAAACACTGATTTACTGCTGCGCTCGATATCCTGGCCGCCGGCGGTGCTCGCAATCCTCATTGAGCACCCAGTCAACTCCGGTTGCTCCGCTCCGGCGGCGGCCAGCCTCTCATCGCTCGCGACGTAAATCAGCGCTCCCTCTGCTCTTAAATTTTTGCTTTTGAAACGCTGACCCAAAGGAAATCACCATGCATAACAACAAGAGCTTCCGACGTTTGCCGACGATGCTGGGCGGTATGCTGCTGGCCGCCACCCTGCCCGCCAATGGCTACGAGATGGCCGATCTCGGCCACTCCACGGTGGACATCGACATCCAGGCGCTGCTGGGCGCTTTCCATAGCGATCGGGGCTATGCCAACGGGGCGGCCGAGGCGCGCCGCTACCGCTGGCAGGAGGGCGTGCTGACCCTTGGGGCCGAACTCAACCCCAAGGAGAGTGGCCTCTATGGCCGGGTCAGCACCGTGGGCACCGCCACCTGGGGGGATGGCGACGCTGCCGGCTTCACTTCCGGCAACGAGCGCGAGCTGGAGCTGGAGGACGCCTTCCTCGGCTACCGCAGCGAGTCGCTGGGCGATCCGGGCTCGCCCTGGCGCCTGGATGTCTCCGCCGGGCGCCAGCCGATCACCCTCGGTGACGGTTTTCTGGTGGCCGGCGATGCCACCAGCCTGGGGGACGCCCTGGGCGATGAGCTGGACCGCGGCGGTGGCTACTATCTGGCTGGTCGACAGGCCTTCGACCGCACCGCCATGGTGACGTTGGGCCGCGAGGGCTGGCAGGGCCAACTGGCCTGGTTCGAATCGGACAACCCGGCCCAGGCCAGCACCGAGATGGCCGCGCTGACCCTGTCTCACGATCACGGCAGCGGCCTGATGGAGGCCACCTACCTGCGTGGCCTGGGCGTCGACGAGGCCCAGGCCGACGAGTTCCTCGCCCAGCGCGATGGCATGGATGTCTATGGGCTGCGCGTCGAGCAGCGCCTGCTGGACGAGGCGTTGAGCCTGCGCGGTGAGCTCGCCCACCAGCGCAAGGACACCCGTGAGAATGCCTGGGCCGTTGAGCCGGCATGGACCTTCAGCGAACTGCCTGGCCAGCCTACCCTGTCGCTGCGCTACAGCCGCTTCTCCGAGGGCTGGGATCCGCTTTTCTTCGGCGCCACTCGTGGCTATGGCACCTGGTTCCAGGGCGAGGTGGCGGCCAACTACGCCGGCCCCTTCAACAGCAATGCCGAGGTCTGGCGGCTGGGCCTGGAGGGCTCGGTCAATGAGAGCCTGAACCTGGGGCTGCTGGCCTACGACTTCTCCAGCCGCGATACCGTCGACCAGCCCGATATGGGCGGCCGGGAGTACAACCTCTATCTCGAGTGGCTGCCCACCGAATGGCTCTACGTCTCGCCGCTGCTGGGCTGGTACTCCCCCGACAGGAGCGCGGAGCAGGGCGGCACCCAGCTTGGCGATGACGATACGTCCTTCTATGCCCAACTGCTGGTGGGCGTGTTCTTCTGATGAGCGATGAGCCGGTGCTGATTGCTGGAGGCGGCCCTGCTGGGGCTGCCCTGGCGATGTTGCTGCATCGCGCCGGCCGGCGGGTCACCCTGGTGAGCCGCTGTCGCGATTATCGTGCCATCGAAGGTATCTCACGCCGAAGCCTTCAGGCCCTGCTGGGCCTTGGGTTGGCTCGGGCCGCTGCCTGTGCGGTAGGGCCCTTGCCACGCCGGGTTACCTGGGCGGGCGAAGCGCGGGCGCCCAATGCCGAGTGGTTGCTGCCCCGGCCCGCTTTCGACGCAGCCCTGCTGGAGGACCTGGACGCAGCCGGCATCACCGTGATCGAGGCGCGTATAAGCGGGCTCGTCAGTGGTGGCGAGGAAGTGCGGCTCACCCTGGCGGACGGCCGGACGCTGAGGGCCGGCTGGGGCGTGGAGGCCCGGGGCCGGGCGGTGGCGAGGCGCCAATTCCACGACACTGCCCCCTGGTCGGTTCCTGCCTGGATCCTGCGCGGCGAGGCCGCGGACGACGCGCCGGCCAGCGCCGCCTTGTCGCTGCCCGATGGCGGTTGGGCCTGGTGGTCGCGCCTTTCCGGCCAGCAGTACCTGCAGCTGGCGTTACCGGAACCGACCCTGGCACAGGCTCGCCGCGATCCGGCCGTCTGGCTGGCGGCCCAGCCGGCCTTGGCTGAGCTCTGGGGCGAGAGCTCCATCCAGCATCACTATCAGCGCCCCAGCATGCTGGGGCGCACCCGCGTGCGGGAGGGACGAGTGTGGCGGCTAGGGGACGCCGCCATGTCCATCGATCCCCTCTCCGGCCAGGGCATCTTCAATGCGCTCTCCTCTGCCCATGGCCTGGCACCGGTTCTCAATAGCCTGGTTGAAGGCGCCAGCCTCGCCCCTCTGGAGCGTTTCCACCAGCGGCGTCAGGACGCCCAGTACTGGCGCTTCGCGCGGGCCGGGCGGGACTTCTATCGCCAGGCCATGGCTGCCGGCCCCGGCCCTTACTGGGCGGCGCGCTGCCACTGGCCCGATCACCAGCCGCTGCATCAGCCGGAGCCTTGGGCAGACGTCCGGGTCGGCCGCGGACTGGCTGTCGTCGGCACCCGCCTGGCCGAACGTGAACTCGTCTTTACCCCGGACCAGCCCCTAGGCATCCAGGCGGTGGCGGGGATCCCCCTGGCGCCTCTGGTCGAGGCCATGCAGGCCGAGGATAGCGCCCGGGTGGCTGCGCTACTGGCCGAGGCGGGTTCTGCGGCCCCTGCGGTGGGCCGTTGGTGGTCGGATCACCTTGATTGGCCAGCGTTGCCGGCGATAACCCCAGTCACTGCCGTTTCGCCGGCCGACTCCGCTAGCCAATAGCCCAAGGCGTGGGCTGCGGCGAAGCTGGCGCCGCCCAGGGGCGGCGGTGTTCCCGGTGGTGATGGACCCATCATCCAGGGCTGCCAGGCCGCTTCCCGAGCTCCCCAGACGCAGGCGTACCAGCGCTCGTCAGGGCCTGGTCGGGGTGGTCCCGGGGGCAGGCCCGCGGCACCGCTGACTGCCAACACCCCGGGCCAGGCTGCCGGATAGACCGGCTCCCCGAAACGTGGGCTGGCGGCAACGATACGGGTGCCGGCAGCCTGCAGGCGTTCCACTGCCGCCTGCAGCCGCTCGTCGGCACGCGGCAGGCCCAGGCTGCACAGCAGCCAGGCCGGGGGTGCCTCGGCCTGCCACTCGAAGGCTGCTGCCAGGGCTCTCGCGTCGGCGGTGAGGCGCTCTTCGAAGAGCTTGTAGAGGGCTATCTCCAGCCGTGTGAGGGGCAGGTAATGGCCCAGGGTGGCGAAGATGGTGCGACCATGACCCAGGCTATCCTCGGGACCGCCGCCGCGGAGAGAGTGGAAGCGTGTCAGGGCGGTGCCTGTCGGCACGCCGCTATCGATTACGCCCAAGGCCGGCGTCAGGAGCATGCTGCCGCCTCCATGACGATCAGCCGTCCTCCTCGGAGACGATAACGGGCATCGAGGTTACTGAAGTGCCCCCCCTGGTGGCTGATGATCAGCCGGGTGGTATAGCCCAGCACTTCGTCGAGCAGGACATCGAAGGCCCGCGCGGCCTCGGGATCCAGGGCCGCGGTGGGCTCGTCCAGCAGCACCAGGCGCGGCCGCTTGAGCAGCGCCCGGGCCAGGGCCAGTCTCGCCCGTTGGCCACCGGAAACCTTGCCGCCCAGGTCGCCCAGCTCGCTGTCCAGCTCCTCCGGCAGGGTGGCCAGCCAGTCGGCCAGGCCTACCCGCGCCAGTACCTCGATCAGCTCGCCGTCGCTGGCCTCGGGGGCCAGTGCGCGCAGGGTTTCCGCCAGGCTGCCACGCAGCAGGCTGGGGTGCTGTTCCACCCAGGCAACCTGCTTCAACCAGTGGCGGCGGGAGAGCGCGGGGAGCGGTACGCCATCCACGTGGATCTCGCCCGCCTCGGGTGTTTCCAAGCCCAACAGCAGACGGATCAGGCTGCTCTTGCCGGCTCCCGAGGGGCCGTCGATGAGCACCTTGCGGCCCGGCGGAAGCGTGAGGTCGACACCGTCCAGCAGCCAGTCGGCCTGTCCCGAGTGGCGGAAACGTACCCCTTCCAGACGAAGCGCCCCGGGCCCTGACGGACATGCGCCTTGGTAGGGATCGCTCATGGTGGGCTCGGCGAACAGCTCGGCGAGACGAGTCGCACTGACCCGGGCTCGCTGCCAGCCCCCGTAGAGCCCGAGCAGGCCGCCGATGGGTGCCATCACCATGCCGAGATAGGCCAGCAGTGCCACCAACTCGCCCAGCTGCAAGCGCCCCTGGATTACCAGGTAGCCGCCCAGCAGCAGCAGGCCGGCCCGGGCCAGGGAGAGGATCAGCTGAGGGCCCATGTCGCTGAGGAAACCCACCCAGCGGACTGCCAGCAGGCGGCGTAGCTGCTCGTGGCCGAGCCCCTGGAGGCGGTTGAGCCGCGAGGCCTCCAGGGCCTGGCCCTGGAACCAGGGGCCATGCGCGAGGGTGTCCTGCCAGAAGCCGGAGATATCGCCGCTCTGTTCCCGCAGCGCCTGCTGGCGGCGGGTCAGCGCCGGGCGCCAGGCACGCAGCCACAGCCACTGGATCGGCACCAGCAGTGCCACCAGAACCATCAGCATGGGGCTGAAGAAGCCGATCATGGCCAGTGCGCCCAGCAGCCCGAGCAGGTTGGAGAGCCCGCTGAGCAGGCCGTCCAGGGCGAAGCCCTGGAGGATCGACAGGTCGCCGTCGAGACGGCTCATCAGGTCGCCCCGCCCCCGGGCCTGCCAACGGGCGGGGGCCAGGCGCAGCAGATGGCGCAGCAGGGAGCGGCGCAGCGCGAGCAGGAGCCGGGCGGAGAGCGCCACATGCTGAAGGCGCGTCAGTCCCTGCAGGCCCAACGCAGCGAGCCCTACCGCTACCAGGGCGCCGACATAGGCAGTCACCGTGGTGAAGTCGCCCTGCATCAGGCCGTGATCGATCAGTCGCTGGGTGAGCAGCGGGGGCAATAGCGCAAGCAGGGTAGCCACCAGGCTCAGCGCCAGCAGCCGCACGAGCGCCGGACGCCGCACCCTGAGCGGGTGGTAGAGCCAGCTCCAAGGCAGCGACCGGGACGTCTCAGGCTCGCTCATCGGCATCTCCTCAGCGAAAGTGGCCGGCGACTCTCAGGGAGCCCCGGCCAAAGAGCACTACGCAGCGGCAATCTAGAAGCGCGCCACCTTCAGCGTGGCCGTGCTCATGTCACCGGGCAGGCGGATGCGTCCCAGGTCGTTGAAGTCGTCATCGTAGATGGCGATATCGCTGGAGGCACCGCCCACATAGATGCGCGAGCCGTCGTAGGAGGTATTGATGACATAGTAGGTGTGGTCGAGGTCGATCACCCGGACGATCTCCCGTGTTCTGGCGTCCAGCTTGCTGAGTTGGGTATAGACGCCGTAGAAGACGTCGCGCTCCCGGGGATCCGAGACCATGGAGAAGATGATGAACTCGAAGGGAGCGATCTCCTTGTTCTCGGTCTCGCCGGTGGTCAGGTCGATCCGGCTGATGCCCCAGTGCCAGGCCTCGTTCTCCTCGCCGGGATGTTCCGCCACCGTGTAGGGACGCACGAACTCGTCCGTGACCTCGCCGATGGTCCACATCGCCAGGGAGTCGGGTGGGCTGAAGTCGGGTCGATCCCAGTTGCGGTTGGCAATGGCGATCTCGGTCTCGCCGCTCTGCGGATCGACCCGGTAGATGTCGGCTCCAGCAAGGTAGAGGTAGCCATCTGCGGCGGCGCCCATGGTGGTGACCTGGCGCGGAGCGGGGAAGGTGGCCAGGGGCTTGGCGTCGAGGCCCGCCGAGGTGTCATAGACCGCCAGCAGCGGTTCGAGTACCTCGTAGCGATCGCGGTGGAGACGTACCCGATCCTGCACCGTGTAGAGGCGGCTACCGTCTGGGCTCACTGCCAGTGAGGCGAGCACCTTGGCGCGCACGTCGCCCTCGGACTGCCGGGCGCGGAACACCTCCTCGCAGCTGGTGAGATCGATGCCCACCACGTCCTCCCAGCGGTTGTGCAGGACGTAGGCGATGCGTTCGTCCGGCGAGAGCTGCAGGGTACCGGAGCCGAAGTCGCCCTCTACATCGCAGCTGCGCACCACCTCCCGGGCCTCGGGGTCGATCACGTAGAGCTGGTTGGGGTGGGCCATGGTCACCAGGTACTCGCGCGCCTCGCCGGTACCAGTCTCAGTGGCAAGAAGCGGTTGGGCCGAGAGAGCCAGCAGGCCCGCCAGGGCCAGGTTGAGTCGTTTCGTCACGGAGCTTTTCATCACTTATCGCCTCCCGGGTAGACGCTGTCGAGCTTGCGCCAGTCATCCTCGGCGCGGTCGGCCCCGTCCCCCCAGCGGGGATAGGTGTTCATGGTGTCCGGCACTTGGGCGGGCCACCAGCAAGGGTCGGCGCAGCCGTAGAGGTCCGCCTCCATGGGCTGGCACAGCGAGGCCACGCCGCCGAAGGGGTCCACCTCCCAGCCCGGGTCGAAGCTCGAGGTACAGCCGGCAATGGTCTGCATGGCCTGGACCTCTTCCAGGGCCTCCGGGGTCGCGGCTCGCTCCATCTCGCGGGCCTTGCGATTGAGGGGCGCCAGCCCCAGCTCGGTCAAGCTCTTCTTGTTATGAGTCATGCGCTCTGCCTCCCGGCCAGGGGGCCGTCGAGAAAATCGGGGTTGTGACGCAGGATGCGGGCATAGGCCTGGATGCCGAAGTCGACCCAGTCGCGCATCAGATCGCAGTAGTGGTAGGTCGGGGTCATGACGTCGCCGTAGCGGGCGTAGCTCTCGTGGTAGCAGCCGCCGGAGCAGAGGTTGCGGATGCGACAGTTGCTGCAGCCGCGCTCGCTACGATCGCTCCTGGCCTCGATGAACTGCTTGAGGCCCACATGGTCGAGTCCCTCGCTAACGCTGCCAAAGGTGGGCATCTCGGAGCCGGTAAAGCGATGACAGAGATGCACGTCGCCGGCATGGTCGACCGACACCAGCCCCAGCCCGGCGCCGCAGGGCACCGCCTTGCTGCGCCCCTCCCAAAGATCGGTGAGCAGCTGGTTGAAGTTGCCGAAGCCGATGTCGCGGCCCTGGATGGCAGCCTCGACTGCACGCTCGCCGAGCTCGACCATGCCGTCGAAGACCTGCTTGAGCTCTTCACTGGTCAGGTTGTAGGCGGCCATGTCGCCGGAGGTGACCGGGGCGAAGCCCGCCTCGGCGAAGCCCAGCTCGTTGACCAGGTGGTCGTGGATACCGACCACGTCGGTGATGCCACGGGTCAGGGTGACCCGGGCGCCCACTGGCCGCGAGCGGTAGCTGGCCAGCAGCGGCGCGATACGCTTGGCCACCAGGTCGTAGGTGCCCTGGCCGTTGACGGCGATGCGGTTCTTGTCGTGGATCGCCTTGGGGCCGTCCATGCTCACCGTCAGGCCGAAGCGGTGGGCGTCGAAGAAGGCGATCTTCTCCTCGCTCAGCAGGGTGGCGTTGGTGGTCAGGGTGAAGTCCACCGCTTTGCCGAGCCCGTGGATGCGCGCCTCGGCCCAGTCGACCACCTGGCGGATCAGCGGCATGTTGCTGAGCGGTTCGCCACCGAAGAAGACGATGTTGTAGCGGTCCCGCTGCGGAGCCTCGCGCAGCATCATCTCGACAGAGGCCTGAGCGGTGGCCAGGGCCATCTTCTTGCCGTCCCGGGGATTGTCCAGGTCTTCCTTGTAGCAGTAGCTGCAGCTCAGGTTGCAGCCGGTATTGACGTTGAGCACCACGGTGGAGAGCGGGAACTGCTCCACCTTGACGCTGGGGTTGTAGGCCTGGACGGCGCCGTCGGTGATCAGCTTCAGCGCCTTGAGCTGCTCCAGTCGCGCCTGGATATCGTCGCCGCTGGCGCGGCGGGTCAGGTTCTCCGGCAGCGCCCGGCTGTCGAGCCCCTCGCCGCGCCCGGCCAGGGCCAGCAGCTCCTCGCTCAGGGCATCCGGGGCGAACAGGCTGGTGGTGGGGATGTGAAACCACAGCGGCTGGCCTTCCACTTCCACCCGATGCAGGTTCTGGGGGATCGCTTGCAAGATTCCCATGATGATCTCCTGGTTCTGGTGTTAGCGAAGCGGTGGGTTGTTCCAGCGCTGCACGGTAACGATCAGCTGGGCCTCGTCCTGCACCTCCTCCTGGCCCGCCACGCTGGCGGTGACGCGCAGGTTGCCTACATTGTTGGCGTTGTACTTGCGCAGCGGATTGGGTCCGGCACCGGCCGGCGAGAAGATCCCGCTGGCGGCATCCAGCACGCCGGCATACTTGGCGTCCTCGTCGCGCTCGGCGATCTCGTCCCAGGGCGCGACGCTCCAGCGCACCGGCACCTGGCCCAGGGGAATGCTCGCCTCGCCCTCTCCCAGGTAGCCTAGGGCAGTGAAGACGCCGCTGACCGGCGGGGTCTTGTCATTGCCGATACGTGCCACGCCGAGAGGAGGGCTTACCTCGAGGCGATCCACCTGGCGGTAGCCAGCGAGCAGCTGCTCGTGTGTCTGTCCGCCGACACGCAGTGGCAGCCAACCGGGGGTCAGGTCGGCGCTCGCCTCGACGTTCAGCACCAGGCGGTGGTCGCTGCGTTCCACCACCTCACGCACGGTCACGTCCGCGCCGAGGTTGATCTCACCTTCGTCAAGGCCCTGGCCCAGCAGTACCAGGCGGCTGCGTTCACCGGCCTTCAGCGAGGCGGGAAGGCTGGCCACCAGGCTGGACTCGTTCCCGTCACGGGGCACCATTTCCACCATCATGCCGAAGGCCTCGTCGCGGTCGTCGAAGATGCGTCCGCTGGGCCGCTCGCCGGAGAGGTCCAGCACCTGCTTGAGGTCGCGGCCGTTAAGCTCGAGATTGGCGCGCCACTCGTAGCCGGTGTAGACGATGGCCCGGCCCTCTCCGGTCAGGGGGCGGCCATTGGCGAAGGCGCCGTCGAGGTGCATGGCGTAGGCATCCTCGCCCGCGGTGGCGGTGATGCTCACATCGGCGTAGAAGTCGCCCTCGCCGGGCCAGTGGCCCCACAGCTGCCAGTCGCCTTCGGGGGAAACCGCCTCGGCCGCCTGCCAGGTGTCCCAGGCCTCGCTTTCAAGACCCTGGGTTTCGGCCAGCCAGGGGGCGATCTCGTGCAGGGCAATGTCCAACCAGTCCCGGTCCCGGGCCATGGCCTGGTATTCGATGGTCTGGAACTGGCCTACGTGGAAGTGCACCAGATGCTCCCACTCCTCCAGCGGGCGCTGCTGCAGCTGGGCGCGGCCGCCGGTGTGGCAGCGAGCACACATCTCCTGGTAGCTGGGGTGATCGAAGGACTCGATGCGGTTGAGCCGACGCTCGATCAGCTCGCGCTGAGAGGCGCTCTCTTCAGGGGCGAGCCCTTGGGTGTCTGCCAGGTACTTGACGATGTCGCGCCGCGCCTCGGCGGGTAGCTCAAGACCATGCATGATCTGCATGCGCGCCAGCGTCATGTCCCAGCCCTCCGGGGTCTTGCGCTGCTGGCTGATACGGCTCCAGTTCTGGGAGCCATCCTGGGACTGGTGGCAGGCGGTGCAGTAACGTTCGATGGCCTCGCCACCGGGGGAGGCTTGGGCCAAGGCCGGCAACAGCAGGGCCAGGCCGCACAGGCTAACGGGTAGTGCTGGTCTCATCACGGGGAGTTCTCCTCGCGTTGTTATTGTCTTGATGCATGCCTGCGGTCGACGCGGGCGGCACCGGGGTCGAGGTGTCGGGCCTTTCCCCTTGACCTGCACACACTGCGCCGGGCAGAAATAATTCTTTAATTTTCAATCTATTAATAGGTGATTGAGGCTTGCTTTTGCCGCCTTCCCGGTTAGCGAGGGTGATGGATGCTTCAAGCTGCGACAGTGGCGTCTTGACTTGAGACACTCGGTTCCTCGACTCCCCATAGTCTGCGTTGGTAGATCCTCCCTCCGCCAGCAGTGCTTGAGTCCGTACTGCCCTCGGCTGGTCTTGTAATCTGATACCTGGATATCAGAAGCAATGATTGAATACGTGTCTTTTATCTCATGATTTCTCGTGTCGCCAGCATTTGGGTCGGTCCTGGTGCTTGCCTATGATCGTCCACCTGTGGGTAGCTCTACTTGTCCAGCCTATGGCTGATGGCGTTGATGGGAAACGTCGTTGCGCTCGACAGCGTGAGCCGGCATCGTGCATTATCGTGTTTCATTAAGTTGAAAATTGGATATAGTTTTTGTGTCATGACTGGGTTCTACCACCGCTAACAATGCCAATACCGCCGCCCCATGGCGAAAGGAGGGAATGACCATGCGCAAGACCGCTAACCTGTTGATCGGCGCCTTGGCCGCCGCGTCTCTGAGTGTTGCTGCCCAAGCCCAGACCACCATTACCGTCAGTACCTGGGCGGGGCCCAACCACGGCATCAATACCATCGTCTGGCCTACCTGGAAGGCCTGGATCGAGGAAGCTACCGAGGGGCGTGTCACCCTGGATGTGGTGCACGATATGGGGCCGCCGGCCTCGCAGATGGAGATCGTGGCCGATGGGATCGCCGATGCCACCTGGGTTTTTCATGGCTATAACACCGGCCGTTTCGAGCTGACCAAGCTGCCGGAATTCCCCACCTTTGAGGATTTCTCCTCCGAGCACGCCTCTGCCGCCTACTGGCGGACGCATCAGGGGCACCTGGCCCAGGCCGGTGAGCATCGCGGCGTCGATGTGGTAGCGGCCGGTGTACATGGCCCAGGCTGGATCTTCAGTCGTGAGCAGTACTCCACCCTAGATGACCTGATGAGCAAGCGAATCCGGGTCGGTGGCGGGGTGATGGGGGATCTCTCCAATGCCCTGGAGCTGACCGGTGTGGCACTGCCGCCCACCAGCGTCTACGAGGCGGGCTCGCAAGGCGTTATCGACGGCGCGATGCTGGTGCCGGAGGGGCTGCGCAGCTTCCGTGTGGCGGAGATCTTCCCCCATACCCTCAAGGTGGATGGCGGCTTCTATCGCGGCAGCTTCACCATCGTGGTCAATCCGACGATATGGGACCGGATCTCGCCCGAGGATCGTGAGGCGATCGAGGCGGTCTCCGGCGAGCGCCTGTCGCGCCTGTTCGGCTACATGATGGATACCGTGGACGTGCGTGGCGTGGCCTTCGCCGAAGAGCGCGGCCATACCTTTACCGAACTCAACGGCAGCGATCTCGATACTCTGCGCGGCATCAGCGATGCGTTGGTCCAGGAGTGGGCGGAAACGGTCAGCCAGAGCCGTGGCGTCGATGGAATGGCGGCCATGCAGTACTTCCATGAGCAGCTGGCTGCTGCCGCCGAGGAGGAGGGCGTGGCCTCGCTGGTGCCGCAAGAGTTCCTGTGAGTCAGTGTCGGGGCGGCATGTCGTTTTTTTGCCTGAATGCGACACGTTAATTTCTTGGTAATATAGGTAATAGTATCTAATTAAGCCCTGTTTTGACCAACGTCAAACGGGGCTTTTTATTTTTTCTCTATGATGAAATACGGAACAGGCGATACCGAAAGGGGGTGGTGAAATGGAAAGACTGTCTGATTATATTCAGGGCGAGCGCGTGGTGCGTGAACTTCGCCGCCACGCCCCCGAGGCGCTTGAGGAGTTGACCTGTAACCTGGAGCAGCCGCTGAGCCCGCCGCTGGAGCGGGCCGTGGCGCGCAGCCTCGATGACGGCCGTGTGCCAGCCTTTCGGGCCGCCGAGGTGCTGATGCCGGCGATGATGACGACCTTCGCGGTGTGCCCGGCCGCCATCGCGGAGGAGGTCCTGTCGGAGCTGAAGGCGAGCTGCAACCGCTGCGAGGAGGTCGGCCGCTGCTGGCAGGCCATGCGCAATGACGCAGAAGCCGAGGCCTGCCAGGCGTTTTGCCCCAACGCTGAAGCCTTCATGGGGCTTGGCGGTAAGTAGCATCGGCAAGGGGCGGAATGCGCCCCCTCATCTTACTGATGCGGGGGTTACTGCCGCTTCGCCACCAAAGTCAGAATGTCATAGCTGGCCACCAGCTCGTCATCCTGATTGGTCACGGCAACGTCCCACATCACGACGCCCTGGGGATGCCCATCCGGTGAGGTTCGGCCCTGGTCGATCTTGCGCTTGCATGTCAGGCGGGCGCGGATGGTGTCGCCGGGGGCGACCGGGGCGATGAAGCGCAGGGTGTCCAGGCCGTAGTTGGCCAGTACGGGTCCCTCGCCCGGGTAGACGAACAGGCCGGCCACAGCCGACAGCACGAAGTAGCCGTGGGCGATTCGCTTGCCGAACTGGGTCTTGCGAGCGGCGATGTCGTCGAAGTGCATGTAGAAGTGATCGCCGGAGAGGCAGCCGAAGTTGACGATGTCGGCTTCGGTGACGGTGCGGCGGTGGGTCAACAGGGATTCGCCCACCTGCAGGTCATCGAAATGGCGACGGAACGGGTGTATATCGTTCTCGATCACTCTGGCGCCTCGGACGTATTCCCGGGTAACTGCCGCCAGCATGGTCGGAGACCCCTGAATGGCCGTCCGCTGCAGGTAATGGTGTACCGCTCGGATGCCCCCCAGCTCTTCGCCGCCGCCGGCACGACCCGGGCCGCCGTGCTTGAGGATGGGAAGCGGGGAGCCGTGGCCGGTGGACTCCCTGGAAGCTTCTGCGTCCAGGATCTGCAGGCGGCCGTGCTGGGCTGCCAAAACCGGGATCATTTCCGCGGCAATGGCGGGGTCTTTGGTGGTGAGGGTGGTCACGAGGCTGCCCTTGCCCTTGGCGGCAATGGCCAGAGCCTCCTCGATGCCGTGGTAGGGCATCAGGGTGGCGACGGGGCCGAAGGCTTCGATATCGTGGGCACCACCGTCTTGCAGCGGGTTATAGGCGATCAACAAGTGCGGTGCGATGAAGGCGCCGTGCTCCACACCCGTGCCCACAGGCTTGAAGCTATCGTCCTTGCCGTAGACACATTCGCAGGTTTCCAGCAGTCGGTTGATGGCGTCCTGGACGTCACGCCGCTGGTCGCAGGATGACAGGGCACCCATGCGAACGCCCTCCTCCTTGGGGTCGCCTGCAACGATCCTGGACAGCCGCTCCTTGATCTTGTCCGCCAATGCATCCAGATGTTCGGCGGGTACCAGCACCCGGCGAATGGCCGTACACTTCTGGCCTGCCTTGGCGGTCATCTCCTTCACCACTTCCTTGGCGAAGATCTCGAATTCCTCGTCTTCAGGCGACACGTCCGGCGCCAGGATGGCGCTATTGAGGGAATCCGCTTCGGCATTGAACGGAATGCTCCGCGCCATGATGTTGGGATGGTTCCTCAGTCTCAGGGCGGTATCGGCGGAGCCGGTAAAGGTGACGAAGTCCTGCTCTTCCAGCCGGTCGAGCAGATCTCCCGTGCCACCGATGATCAGTTGCAGCGCACCTTCCGGCAGCAGGCCGGAGTCGTTGATCACTCGTAAGGCGGCCTCCGCCAGGTAGCTGGTCGCGGTGGCCGGCTTCACGATGCAGGGCATGCCTGCCAGGAAGGCCGGCGCGAACTTCTCCAGCATGCCCCAAATGGGAAAGTTGAAGGCATTGATGTGAACGCACACGCCACGACGGGGCACCAGGATATGGGTGCCGTTGAAGTGGTTGTTCTTGCCTAGTTGGGCGACCGGGCCTTCATGAGCCACGTTGCCGGAAGGCAGTTCCTTGCGGCCGATGGAGGCATAGGTAAACAGGGTGCCGAAGCCGCCCTCGATATCGATCCAGGAGTCCGCCCGGGTGCAGCCGGTATGGTGGGAGATGGCGTACAGCTCCTCCTTGCGGCCTTGGATGTAAATGGCCAGCTCCTTGAGCAGGGCGGCGCGCTGTTGAAAATCGAGAGCCAGCAGATTTTTTACGCCGGTATGACGGGCATAGTCGACGGCTTCACCGAAATCGATGGCTTCTTCGTGGGTATAGGCCACGGTCTCGTCGTTGATGGCGCTGCGCAGCGCCCGGGCTTCGGTCTCACCGAACCAGTGGCCTGCAACGTAACTCTGTAGAACTGACGACATTGGGCGTTCTCCCGGGAATCTGTCGTTATCACGGTGAGCGAAGCCGGCGCTGAGGCCGGCTCTGGGAAGAGGGTGAGCAGGTCTCAGACTTCGTCGTAATCCAGCACCACCCTGTCGCTGATCGGGTAGCACTGACAGGACAGCACGTAACTCGCCTCGACCTCGTAGTCTTCCAGGGCGTAATTGGCATCCATCTCTACTTGCCCTTCGACCACCTTGGCCTTGCACGTGGAGCAGACCCCTGCCTTGCAGGAGAAGGGCAGGTCGGCGCCCATTTCGTTGCCGGCATCGAGGATGCTCTGGGTGTTGCGCGTCAGGTCGAAGGTAAGGGCCCGGCCATCGGCACGAACGGTCACTTTGCTTACGGCCTGCGGATCCACGGTGATTTCCGCCCGGTCCTTGCGGGGAGGCTTGCCGCCGTCGACCGGCGTGAACAGTTCGTAGTGGATCTTGGCCTTGTCGAGGCCATGGCGCTGAAGCGAATCACGGACGGTTTCGGTCATGCTCTGGGGGCCGCAGATGAACGCGGCGGTGAGTGCCCCGGCGTTCAGCCAGCGATCAAACAGGGCGTCGCACTTGTTCGAATCGATGCGGCCGTTGTACAGGTCGATGTCCTGCTCTTCACGGCTGAACACGAAGACCAGGTTGAAGCGACCCATGAAGCGGTTCTTCAGGTCTTCCAGGCTCTCCCTGAACATGGTGCTGGCGGTGGAGCGGTTGCCGTAGAACAGGGTGACCTTGCTTTTCGGCTCGGTCTCCAGGGTGGTCTTGACGATGGACAGAATCGGCGTGATGCCACTGCCCGCCGCTACCGCCAGGTAGTCGCCTTCCCGCTCCGGATCCAGCTCCACGTGGAACTGACCTTGGGGCGGCATCACTTCCAGTGTCTGGCCTGGCCTGAGCTGTTCGTTGGCAAGGGTCGAGAAGCGGCCGCCGGGAACCTTCTTGACGGCGATGCGCAGCTCCCGGTCGCCGACACCGGTGCAGATGGAGTAGGAGCGACGTACTTCCTCGCCATCGAGGTGGGTACGCAAGACCAGGTGCTGGCCCTGGCGGTAGCTGAAAGTGCCCTGCAGCTCTTCCGACAGGTCGAAGCACAGGGACACGGCGTCCCGGGTTTCAGGCCGGATTTCACGAATGGTGAGAGGGTAGAACTTGTTCATGATTGTTCTGCTCTAGAGGCATTTGAAGTAGTCGAAGGGCTCACGGCAATCGAGGCAGCGGTACAGTGCCTTGCAGGCGGTGGAACCGAACTCGCTGACTCTCTCGGTGTGATCACTGGCGCAATGCGGGCATGGGATGGTCTCCACCACGCCCTTGAGGGTCAGCTTGCTGGCGCTGCCCACCGGGGGCGCAATGCCGAAGGCCTGCAATTTCCGGTGTCCGGCCTCGGTGATCCAGTCGGTGGTCCAGGCCGGGGACAGCACTCGGTGGACTCGGCCATTGCGCAGGCCCACCAGGCGCAGGGCCTCTTCGATGGACGCTTCGATCATCTCGGTTGCCGGGCATCCGGAATAGGTGGGAGTCACATCCACCACCCACTCGCCGCCCTCTTCGGCAATGCGCCGGACCATGCCGAGTTCCACCACGCTGACCGCAGGTACCTCGGGATCCTTCACTTCGTCCAGAAGAGCCCAGAGCTCTGCCTCGGTAACCGGTTGGCGGCGGTCACGGGCAGGAATGCGATCGCTGGCGATGACCGGCTGGTCGTCCAGCAGCGACCGGGGTTCGGGTCTACCAGGTCTTTGCATCCGGATAAGCCCTCTGCAGAAACTGCATCTCGGCCAGGATATAGCCCAGGTGTTCAGTGTGGTGGCCGGCCTTGGCGCCCCGGTACATCCAGGCGTCTTCCGGCGGCGGAGTCAGGGTGGCTTCGGTCAGAACCTCGTTCACCAGGCCTTTCCAGTCCGCTGCCAACTGCTGCGGGTCGGGGCCGATACCGATCTCGAACAGGGCCTGCTCGACTTCGTCGGCTTCGATCATCTCTCCGGTGAAGCGCCACAGGTCATCCACCGCGGTCTGCATGCGCCGATGGCTCTCCTCGGAGCCATCGCCAAACCGCTTGACCCATTCCGAGGAGCGGCGCAGGTGGTACCGGACCTCCTTGGCGGCCTTGGCGGCAATACCGGCGATGCGCTCATCCGGTGCCTCGGTCAGGGCGGTGATGGTGAAGTAGTGCCAGGCGTCGAAGAAGAACTGCCGGCCCATGGTGACGGCATAATCGCCGTTGGGCTGTTCTACCAACAGCGCGTTGCGGTAGTCGCGGGCGTCACGCCGGAATGCCAGGTCGTCGGCGCTGCGGCCGTCGTCGATCAGCTCGGCGGCGTACTCGTACCAATTACGAGCCTGGCCAACGAGATCCAGGGCCACGTTCATCAGCGCCATTTCCTCTTCCAGCGCCGGTGCCTTGCCGCACAGCTCGCACAGGCGCTGGCCCAGGATCATGTCGGAATCCGCCAGGCGTAGCAGAATCTCCTGCAGTGCCTCTTGCCGTGTCATTGCCTTGCTCATGGAAGTCACCCTTACATGTGCCCGACTTCGTCGGGCAGCTCGTAGAAGGAGGCGTGGCGGTAGATCTTGTCGTCGGCCGGGTCGAACAGGACTTCCTTCTCGTCCGGCGAGGAGGCGGTGATGGCAGACGACGGAACGACCCAGATGGAGACGCCTTCGCTGCGGCGAGTGTAGAGGTCGCGGGCATTTTCCATGGCCATTTCGGCATCGGTGGCGTGAACGCTGCCGACGTGCTTGTGGTTGAGGCCATGCTTGCTGCGAACAAAGACTTCGTAAAGGGGCCAGTCAGCCATGACGCTTCTCCTCTCAGGCAACTTTCTGATTCTTGTGCTGCTGTTTCTCGGCATAGGCCTTGGCGGCCTCGCGTACCCAGCGGCCGCCTTCGATGGCGTTCCTGCGGGTTTCGATACGTTCCCTGTTGCAGGGACCGTTGCCCTTGAGGACGTCGAAGAACTCCTGCCAGTCGATTTCGCCGAAGTCGTAATGGCCCCGCTCCTCGTTCCACTTGAGCTCCGGGTCCGGCGCGGTACAGCCCAGGAACTCCAACTGGGGCACGGTCTGGTCGATGAACATCTGGCGCAGCTCGTCGTTGCTCTTGCGCTTGATCTTCCAGGCCATGGACTGCTGGGAGTTCGGTGACTGTTCGTCGGAGGGGCCGAACATCATCAGCGCCGGCCACCAGAAGCGATTGATGGAGTCCTGCACCATCTGCCTCTGCTCCTCGGTGCCCTCACGCATCAGATCCAGCAGGATCTGGTAACCCTGGCGCTGGTGAAAGCTCTCCTCCTTGCAGATCCGGATCATGGCCCGTGAATAGGGCCCGTAGGAGGTGCGCTGCAGGACCACCTGGTTGACGATGGCCGCGCCATCCACCAGCCAGCCAATCGTGCCCATGTCCGCCCAGTTCAGTGTCGGGTAGTTGAAGATGGAGGAGTACTTGGCCTTGCCCTGGTGAAGCTTGTCGATCTCTTCGTCGCGGTCGGCGCCCAGGGTCTCCATGGCGCTGTAGAGGTAGAGGCCATGGCCGGCCTCGTCCTGGATCTTGGCCATCAGCTGCAGCTTGCGTTTGAGGGTCGGTGCGCGAGTGACCCAGTTGCCCTCCGGCAGCATGCCGACCACTTCTGAATGCGCGTGCTGGGAGATCTGCCGGATCAGCGTCTTGCGGTACGCCTCCGGCATCCAGTTCTTGGGCTCGATCTTGATCTCGTCGTCGATGCGAGTCTGAAAGGCGCGCTCCTCGGGGCTCATCTCCTCGAGGGTCTTGAGCTTCTTGGTATCGGTCTCGACTAGCTGCGCATACATGGTGACCTCCGCGTCGTCTCAAGCAGGGGAACGCTTGTCGTCTTACCTTGGAGTATAGTGACACAGAATTTTTTATCAATTATGTTCCTTGCGTGTCGCTTTATACCTTGGCATGACAAGGTGTCGTCATGACATGCCAAATAAAATGATTGAATGAGCAGGCGGGAGTCGCACGGCGTAGCGCTGTCCTAGAATTGATATAAAAAAGCCCCGTGGAGGGGCTAGAAAGAAATACATGAACGACAAGCGGGGTCGCGAAAGCAGCGTGCTCGGCTCAGCGCAGATCCTTGACGCGCTTGGCCTTGCCCACGGAACGCATGACTTCTTCGATACCGCACACGTCGACCTGGGTGCTGATTCCCACATAGGTCTTGATGGCGTGCTGCAGTTGCTCGGCTAGCTCCTCGCAATCGATGGGGTCGCGGGCGACATCGTTGCTGCATGCCTCGACGCGCACGCACACCATGTCCAGGTTGCCTTGACGGCTCACTTCGATTTCGTAATGGGGCGAGAGCCGCTCGATCTTGAGGATCTGCTCCTCGATCTGGGTCGGGAAGACGTTGACCCCGCGGATGATCAGCATGTCGTCGCTGCGGCCGGTGATCTTGTCGATACGCCGCATGGGGCGGGCGGTGCCGGGCAGCAGGCGGGTCAGGTCGCGGGTGCGGTAGCGGATCACCGGCAGCGCTTCCTTGGTCAGGGTGGTGAACACCAGCTCGCCGTACTCGCCGTCCGGCAGCACCTCGCCGGTCACCGGGTCGATGATCTCGGGGTAGAAGTGATCCTCCCAGATGGTGGGGCCATCCTTGGTTTCCAGGCACTCCATGCCGACGCCGGGCCCCATCACCTCGGAGAGGCCGTAGATGTCCAGCGCATCGATGCCCAGGCGCTTC
This sequence comes from Halomonas sp. A29, assembly GCF_046723295.1. Taxonomy (NCBI): domain Bacteria; kingdom Pseudomonadati; phylum Pseudomonadota; class Gammaproteobacteria; order Oceanospirillales; family Halomonadaceae; genus Halomonas; species Halomonas sp. A29. Next base: position 57,105 of record NZ_JAXQPR010000006.1, on the reverse strand, counting down.
TCCAGCGCGGTTCGCATGTCGTTGGTCCAGGGCTCGGCACCGAAGATGCCGGCGCGCAACGGTAGCTGGTGGGGGTCGATGCCTTGGCGCTCCATCTCATCGGCGATGTTGAGCATGTAGGAGGGGGTGACCATGATGATGTCCGGCTGGAAGTCACGGATCAGTTGGACCTGTTTCTCGGTCTGGCCCCCGGACATCGGAATCACGGTGCAGCCCAGGCGCTCGGCGCCGTAATGCGCGCCCAGGCCGCCGGTGAACAGGCCGTAGCCGTAGGCCACGTGCACCTTGTCGTTGCGGGTGCCGCCGGCGGCTCGGATGGAGCGTGCCACCACGTCGGCCCAGGTGTCGATATCCCGCTGGGTATAGCCCACCACGGTGGGCTGACCGGTGGTGCCGCTGGACGCATGCACGCGCACGATGTCGCTCATCGGCGTGGCGAACATGCCGAAGGGGTAGTTGTCGCGCAAGTCGGCCTTGGTGGTGAAGGGGAGCTTACCGAGGTCCTCGAGGCTCTTGACGTCTTCGGGGTGCAGGCCGGCGCTGTCGAAGGAGCGACGATAAAAGGGCACGTTGTCGTAGGCGTGCCGAAGGCTCCACCTGAGCCGCTTGAGCTGGGTGGCGCGCAGCTCATCGATGCTGGCGAGTTCCATCTGATCGAGAGCCGAGTTGTTGAGGCGTTCGACGGTCTGTGTCATCAGGCTTCTCCGGTCGGAGGATTGTTATAGTCGTTGCGCTGTATCAGAGGCACGCCGATGCAAAGGCCTGCTTGGCGATGATCAGGGCGTCTTTCATGCTTGGCTCTCTGTTGCAGTCTCTTCCAGGCGACGTACGCTGCCGCGGATCTTGTAGGAGCGGCCGCGGAACAGGGCGACTTCGTGACCGTGCTGGTTGCGCACGGTGATGTCGTAGATGCCGGTACGGCCGCGACGGCTGCGCTCCTCGGCGGTGGCGGTGAGCACGTCGCCAAGCTGGCCCGGCCCCAGGTAATCGATGCTGCAGCCGGCGGCCACGGTGGCCTCGTCGTAGGTGTTGCAGGCGAAGGCGAAGGCGGAGTCGGCCAGGGCAAAGATGAAGCCGCCGTGGCAGTTGCCGTGCCCCTGCACCATATCCTCGCGCACCGTCATGGTGAGTACGGCTCGCCCCGGGGCCACGCTCTCGATGCGCATGCCCAGCCCCTGACTGGCGTTGTCGCGGGAAAACATGGTTTCGGCGCAGGCCTCGGCCAACTGCTGCGGGTTCAGCTCTGTATCTGACATGGATGGTCTCCGAGGACAGTCACCTCACTTCCCCTTGAAGCTGGGTTTGCGCTTTTCCATGAAGGCGCTGACGCCCTCGCGATAATCGTCGGTGCGACCGGCGAGACGCTGAAGATCACGCTCCAGGTCCAGTTGGGCGTCGAAGTCGTTGTCTGCGCTGGCATGCAGGGCACGCTTGATCAGTGCCAGGCCGCGGGTCGGCTGGGTGGCCAGATGCCGCGCCAGGGTCAGCGCCTCGTCCTGCAGTGCCTCGTCATCCACCACTTTCCAGATCATGCCCCACTGCTCGGCCTGCTCGGCGCTGAGCTTGTCGCCCAGCATGGCCAGCCCCTTGGCGCGGGCCATGCCCACCAGGCGCGGCAGGGTCCAGGTGCCGCCGGAATCCGGAATCAGGCCGATCTTGCAGAAGGCCTGTATGAAGCTGGCCGAGCGTGCCGCCAGTACGAGGTCGCAGGCCAGGGCGATATTGGCGCCGGCGCCGGCGGCCACGCCGTTTACCGCGCACACGGTGGGGAAGGGCAGGTCGCGCAGAGCGCGTAGCATCGGGTTGTAGCGCTTCTCCAGGGACTCGCCCAGGTCCGGTGCTTCAGCGCCGGGGGCCACGGCACGGTCGGAAAGGTCCTGCCCCGCACAGAAGCCGCGGCCGCTGCCGGTCAGCAGCAGAGCGCGCACGCTGTTGTCCTGGCGAACCGCCTCGAGTGCCTCACGCATGGCGGCATGCAGTTCGGCGTTGAAGCTGTTGAGGCTGTCAGGCCGGTTCAATGTGAGGCGGGCGACACCGTCTTCCACGGTATGGAGCAGGGGCGTTTCACTCATAGTCGTTTTCCTGTGTTCAGTGCCCGTTGGTGAGGGAGCATCATCCTGCGGCCCACTCTGCTGCCTGGATGGGAGCGTTCAGCCACCTCCGGGCGACGCAGGTTGGTGTATAGGTGCCCTCGCCTTGGGTGCGGATAGGCGCGGCAATGGCTCGCGGCCTGCATGGGCGAGCCGAGCATGGGATCGAGTATAGATTTTTTTTGATACGCATCAACTTTGAATAGATGGATTAATCGTATCGTTTTTCGGTGGGGAGGATTTTTTATGTCTTTTTGTCAATGGTTTGTCCCTTACCAATCATTATCTGATGTGGATAAGTTAGACCATGGTCTAAGGCTGGCCGCTCCATGCGACAATTCCTCTCTAAACTGTTAATAAGTTTATTTTTTACGACGCTTCGGTAGCACTATACCAGGCGCGGGAACAGTCGGATGGTTTGATGTTTTATTACGCAATGAATAATCTACTGTGATATCTCGTATCGGATTGAGGCAAGAGTCGCTCATGCCTCGGCAAGTCCGGCAAATGCTCGGCCGTCACGCGAGATCCTGGATACAACCGTCGATATAGGCGGCCAAGCCTTCGGTTCGCCGCTTCGTGGTGTGCAGGGCCGTCGCCACGGCCAGCTCAACTGAGGAAGCGCGTCATGCCCTGTTATCGACTCGAAGGAGTGACTCCGGTGGTTCACCCCACCGCCTATGTGCACCCCACCGCAGTGTTGATCGGCGACGTCATCGTCGGCCCGGGCTGCTACGTGGGGCCCGGCGCAGTGATGCGCGGCGACTTTGGTCAGCTGGTTCTGGAAGAGGGTGCCAACCTGCAGGATACCTGCGTGATGCACGGCTTTCCCGGTTGTGTCACCAAGGTGGAGAAGGATGGCCATATCGGCCATGGCGCCGTGCTGCACGGCTGCGTGGTGGGGCAGGACGCCATGGTGGGTATGAACGCCGTGGTGATGGACAACGCCGTGATCGGTGCGCGCTCGATCGTCGCCGCCGCGGCCTTCGTCAAGACCGGCTTCGAATGCCCGCCCCAATCGCTGGTGGTGGGTGCGCCAGCCACGGTCAAGCGTGAGCTGAGCGACCAGGAGGTAGCCTGGAAACAGCAGGGCACCCGCGAGTACCAGCGCTTGACCGAGCGCTGCAGGGATAGCCTGGAGCCCTGTGAACCGCTAGCCGAGCTGGATAGCGATCGGCCGCGGCTCAATGCCGGCGATACCCAGCCCAAGCAGCAGAGCCTCGGCAAGGAGGGGTAACGCTGCCATGCCGGCAGGCGAACTCGGGCTCGAACTACTCCAGGCCGCCGAAGCGCTGGTAGAAACTGGGGCCGGGGGCCGGCAGTGGGCCTTCGGCGGTTTCCAGGTGGCGATCCAGCCAGCGCTCGGCGCCCTGATAGATCTCACGATAGATGTTGCGGCAGAGCTGGCGAGCGTTGCGCCCTTCCCAGGCGGTGGGCAGCAGCTCTTCGGGTAGTTGAGGGTCGCGCAGTTGCACCTTGCGATACTCATGGATCAGCAGGGTGCGGGCGATGAAGGCGTCCTGGTCGCTTATCGGCTGTCCCTCACTCAGGCTCTTCCACAGCGGCCGGAACTGGGCGAGAAAACGATTGTAGCTCTCCGCCAGCTGATCCAGGTTCCAGCTTTCGCGTACCTGCAGGCGCAGCGCCTTGGGGGCCAGGGGCTCGCTGGTCTCGCTATGCAGGACGATGGCATCTTCCGCTATGCCGAGCTCCTGAAGGAGGCCGAAAACCTCACCGCGATGCCTGCGCGGATGAGCCAGTACACCATTGGCGAAGGCACCGAAGCCCAGCCATTCCAGCTCCTCCTTGGCACGGGTGCGCTCGGCTGCGTCCAACTGACCCAGGAAGACCAAGGTCCAGCCCCCGTCCCAGACCTCGCCGTTACCGTAGTAGACACGCTTGAAGGCCTGTTCGAAGCGTCTGCGCCCCGGCCCACTGAGGCTGTAGTAGCTGCGTCGTCCGACCTTTTCTCCCTGTAGCCAGGTTTCCTGGGTCAGGCGATAGACCGACGTTCGCACCAGGCGCTCGTTGACGCCGATGGGCTCCAGCAACTGGGAAATGCTGCCCAGCCACACGGTGCCTCCGCGGGGTACGATGGCATCGCCGTAGAGCGTGATGATCAGCGAGCCTGAGCGCAGCGGCCGACGGCTCTGAAAGTTGTCGATCAGAGAAGCAACGCACTCGGTAGCAGACGACATGGAGAGACGACCCCGGCAAGATGATGGATCTGCCAGTGATACTGGCAAGAAATATTGACGGTGCAGAGAGTATCACAACCAGGCTTACTGAAGATCGGGCCCAGTGCTTGAAGGGTGCGTTCCAGTCGAATAAATGGTGATACGGGTGAATAATCGTATCGTTTCTGTTTCTCTCGCTCACCGCCGCCGGCACAGCGCCACCAGCCGTGCCTTGGAGGGTACGCCGAGCTTGGCATAGGCGCGTTTGCGGTAGGTTTCGGCGGTGGATAGGGCGATATCGAGTTCGGCGGCGGCGGTCTTGAGGGTATGGCCGCGCAGGAGATACAGGCACAGCTGACGCTCGCGCTCGGAGAGCGGGGCGAGAATGGCGACCTCCTCGGCGCTGGGCCGCTGTGGTGAGTCGGGCCTGGCCTGGCCGTAGTGGCGGCGGATCAAGCTGGCCAGCAGCGGGGCCAGGGTATCCAGTCGGGCCAGGTCGTCACGATCGAACGGGCCGGCCGCACTACCGCGATAGAGGTTGAGGTAGTAGACACTCTGCTCGCCCGGCAGGGTGAGCGATACCTTGTCGATCAGGTCGGGAAAGGCGAACAGGTGGCTGCGGTAGGCCTCCGGCATCGCCTTGGCCTGCATCGGGGTGACTTCCGCAGCGGCCCTTTCGCTGTCACCATAATCCAGAAGCTGGCGCAGGCGCTGATAGTTGGGGTCCTGGCGGAACAGGCCGCCGGTGTAGAGTTCGGCCAGGCGGCCGGCTACCTGCGGTGCTCGCCGATTGTCGGCCAGCAGGCAGTCGATCTCGTCGCGGCCGTCGAAGGCAAATACCATGCACTGCTCGATGCGCACCGCCCGGCGCAGCAGGGCCAGCAGCGCCTCGTCGAAGCCCGCCTCGCCCAGGCACGCCACGCACTCTGCCATGGCCGGCATCAGGTTCGGCCAATCGGTGCTCTGCTCATCGCTGACTGCGGCCATCTCGTCCTCCACCTGCAAGCGCCTTGTCCCGGCTTTTGCGGGACAGTCGTCATGTCGACTTCGCGATAGCCTGTCAGCAGACAACAATGCTGACAGGAGCTGCCAATGCGCCCCGCCGGACGCGCCGACACCGATTCGCTCTATTTCGATTATCCCCGTTTTCCTTTCGTTCGTCCCGCCGAGCTCGACGGGCAATCGGCGCGTCACCGCGTTGCCATCGTCGGCGCCGGTCCGGTGGGCGTTACCGCTGCCCTGGAACTGGCGCGCCATGGCATCGCCTCGGTGGTGCTCGACGACAAGGCCACCGTCAACGACGGCTCGCGGGCGATCTGCATCTCCCGCCACAGCCTGGAGACCCTGCAGCAGCTCGGCGTCGAGGCTCCCTTCGTGGCAAAGGGGCTGGGATGGACCCGGGGGCGCACCTACTTCCGCGACCGCGAGATCTTGCGCTTCGAGATGCCCCACTCCGAGCAGGAACGCTTCCTGCCGATGATCAATTTGCAGCAGCAGTACATCGAACGGTTCCTGATCGACAAGGCCGCAGAGAGCGGGCTTGTCGAGCTGCGCTGGCAGAGCGCGGTTACCGGCGTGAGCCAGGATGCGGATGGCGTGATCCTCGAGGTGACCACCCCCGAGGGCGACTATCGACTCGAATGCGGTTACCTGCTGGCTGCCGACGGCGCGCGCAGCATAGTGCGCAAGGCGTTCGGGCTCGCACTGCACGGCGAGGCCTACGAGGGGCGCTACGTGATCGCCGATATCCGCCTGCGCTCCGACTTTCCCACCGAGCGGCGTGCCTTCTTCCACTCTCGCGCCCTGCCCGACACCACCCTCCTGGTGCACAAGCAGCCCGACGATATCTGGCGCATTGATTATCAGCTCGGCCCTGACGAGGACCCGGAGCAGGCGGTGGCGGAGGCGAGCATTCGCGAAAAAGTTGGCCTGATCGTGCGCGAGGTGCTGGGCGAAGGCGACGTTTGGGAGCTGGAGTGGTGGAGCCTCTACAAGGCCCACACCCTGGCGCTGGACGACTACCGCCATGGCCGGGTGCTGTTTGTCGGCGACAGCGCCCACCTGGTGCCGATCTTCGGCGTGCGGGGACTCAACAACGGCTTCGCCGATGCCGCCAACGCCGGCTGGAAGCTTGCCTGGGTGCTCAAGGGGCTGGCGCCAGAGCGGCTGCTCGACAGCTACAGCCCCGAGCGGCGTGGCGCCACCCTGGACGTCTTCGCCAATGCCGGCAAGAGTACCCGTTTCATGACCCCGCCGAGCCGGGGCTACCAGCTGATGCGCGATGCCGCCCTGGCTTTGGCCCTGCATAACGACTACGCCAGCGGCTTCGCCAATCCGCGCCAGGTCACGCCATACACCTACGGCGAGAGCCCGCTGACGCTGGCTGATACGGATGACTTCGACAGCGGGCCGATGCCCGGCGCGCCGCTGTTCAATCATCGCCTGGGCGAGGGCGACTACCTGCTCGACCACTTGGGTAGCGGATTCACCCTGCTGCACTTCAGCCAGGCTGGTCGGGTCGACGCCGAGCTGGCTGATCGCCTGGCCGCGTTGCAGTCCCGGGGCCAGCAAATCGGGCTGCTGCGCGTGGCCCGCGAGCCTGGGGCCGAGGGAGCTTTGGGCGATAGGGATGGCAGCCTGTTCGGTGCCTATGGCGCCGAGCCGGGCAGTGCCTACCTGGTGCGCCCCGACCGCCACGTGGCGGCACGCTGGAAGCGCCTTGATCCTGCCGACCTGGAACCTGCCCTCGTTGCTGCTTTGGGAGGAGAGTGAGATGAGCGACACGACACTGAGCGATATGACACTGCCCTTTGCCGACCTGGAGCAGATCTACGAACATCTGGCCGAGACTCTGGATGAACTGCCCGAAGCCCAGGAGCGGCTGTTTCTCGCCCAACTGGCGCTGGCACTTGCCCATCGCGTAGGCGACGCCGAACGGGTGATGGCGGCCATCGAGGAGGCCCGGCGGGGAATCGCAGGCGTTTCCCGTTGATGGCGACGGCTAGCCTCGAGTAAGTGAGGACTTACTTCTATGGCCATATATTGAGCGGGGTCAAGGCGAGTCATGGCAGAGGCGCTACGGTAAGAACTGACCGTAGAGGAACGCCTCGATGAGTAAACCTCGACCTCCCCAAGAGTCTCTCCCGCCGCCACGTGACGAGAAGCAGCTGCACGACTTTCTCGAAGGCGAGCGGGCCCTGCTCGAGCTCAGGTGCTGCGAGCCAAAAGCACTGAGTGTGCTGATTCATGACTTGGCTCATCCCATGAGCCCTTCGCTGGAGCAGGCGATTGCGCGCAGCCTGGCCAGTCGGGAGCTGGCGGATTTTTCTCCCGCTATCTCCCTGCTACCCGTGATGATGAGACGCTTTGGCCTCGATCCGACCACCTGTAGCCGCGACCCGGCCATCCATTCCCTGCGTACTGTTTGCAGTGCCTGCCCCAGGGTCGCGACCTGCTGGTTGGCGCTACGCCACGATGCCTCGCAGGAGGAGTGTCGGGAGTTCTGCCCCAATGCCGAGTCCTTTGAGCAGTCGCTACTTCCACCGCAGGACGATTGAGCGGATCGTGAGACACATCGCAACGGCTCAGGCGGTGGCCGCATTCAGCCGTGCGAGCAGGTCATCGATCATGGCGATCTTGGCTTCGGCCTCACGGATCTGGGTGCAGAACGCCTCGCGCTTGTGCAACAGCCGGGCCTCCAGCTCGTCGCAAAACGGTGGCTCGGGGCGGAAGTGCGGCATTGCTTCGCGGATCTCGTCGATACTGAATTCCAGCTCACGGGCGCGGCGCACGAAGCGCAGCTCGGCCAGGGTCTGCTCGGTGTAGTCGCGGTAGCCGTTTTCGTGCCTCTGCGGCGGCGTGATCAGGCCGCGCTTTTCGTAGAAGCGAATGGTGTCGCGGCCAAGGCCGCTGGCTCTTTCCAGCTCGCCGATCAGCATGCGTAAAAAACCCCTTGACTGTGGAGTTGGCTCCACACCTTACCATGGTTTGGCGAGCCCGCTCGGCGGTATCCGCGACATGGCGAGGAGGCAACGAGATGGAACCCAGGATCGAGGAACGGCAGGTACAGAGCAGTGACGGCGTAGCCATCGCCGCCCGCTTCGTCACCCCGGCGAAGCCCAAGGCAGCGGTGCTGATCGCACCCGCGATGGGTGTGTCCCAGCGCTTCTATGCTCCTCTGGCTCAGTGGCTGGCGGGGCAAGGGATGGCCGTGGCCACCTTCGACTACCGTGGCATGGGAGCGTCGCGTCCCGCGCGGTTGCGGGGCTTCCAGGCCAGCATCCTCGACTGGGCGCGCTACGACGCCGCGGCGATGATCGAGGCGCTGGAGCGCCACGCACCGGGGCTGCCGATCCATTGGATCGGCCACAGCCTGGGCGGCCAGATTCTGCCGCTGGTACCGGGACACGAGAAGTTCGAGCGCATCGTTACCGTGGCCTGTGGCAGCGGCTACTGGCGCGAGAACGCACCGGCGCTGAAGCGGCGGGTGTGGCTGTTCTGGTTCGGTGCCGTGCCGCTGCTCACACCGCTGCTGGGCTATTTTCCCGGCAAGCGGCTCAATATGGTGGGCGACCTGCCACGCGGCGTGGTCGAGCAGTGGCGGCGCTGGTGCCTGCATCCGGAGTATGTCGTAGGAGCGGAGCCCGGCGTGCGTGAGCGCTTCGCCGCGGTCCGGGCTCCGGTGGTTTCGCTCTCCTTCAGCGATGACGACTTCATGTCGGCGCGCAACACCGAGTCGCTGCACGGCTTCTATGCCAATGCGCCGCGCACCCTGCTGCGTATCCGGCCGGAGGAGGCAGGCCTGGCCCGCATCGGCCACTTCGGCTTCTTCCGCGCCGAGCACGAGCAGGCCCTGTGGCAGCGCTACCTGCTGCCCGCACTGCAAGGTGCCGAGCCGGAAATGGCTGCAACGGCGCAAGCGAGCACGACTACGAGGTCGTGAGTCAGGCCGGCACTTCCTGCCCCAGCAGTGCCGTTACCGCCTCGCCGACATGCCTCACGCCGGCTTCAACGGCGGGAGTCATCGCCGCGGCGTAGTTCAGGCGCAGGCAGTGGCGGTACTTGCCCGAGGCCGAGAACAGCGAACCCGGTGTGATGTGCAGTCCTTCGCTTGCCAGGCGCTCCTTGAGGCGTACGCAGTCGATATTTCCCGGCAGTTCCAGCCACAGCAGGAAGCCGCCCTGGGGATAGCTGACCCCGGTACCGGCGGGGAAATGGCGCGTTACCCAGTCGATCATGATGTCGCGATGCTGGTGGTACTGACGGATCATCTCGCGCAGGTGGCGCTCGTAATGGCCGTGCTGGACGAACTCCGCCACCGCCAGTTGCGGCAGCGTGGCCGAAGCGCCGGTGGAGACGTACTTCATGTGCAGCGCCTGGTCGCGGTAGCGCCCCGGCGCCATCCAGCCGACCCGCAGCCCAGGCACCAGCGTCTTGGAGAAAGCGCTGCACAGCAGCACCCGGCCATCGTCGTCGAAGCTCTTGAGGGTGCGCGGCCTGGGCGTGTCGAAGGAGAGGTCACCGTAGATGTCGTCCTCGACGATGGCCACGTCGAAGCGCTGGGCCAGGGCGACCAGCGCGCGCTTGCGCGCCTCGGGCATGGTATAGCCGAGCGGGTTGTTGCAGGTGGGCGTGACCTGGATCGCCTTGATCGGCCACTGCTCGAGCGCCAGCTCCAGCGCCTCCAGGCTGATGCCGCTGCGCGGGTCGGTGGGGATCTCCAGCGCCTTGAGCTTCTGCGCCTTGAGAATCTGCATGGTGCCGTAAAAGCTCGGTGAGTCCACGGCGACCACATCGCCGGGTTCGGTCAAGGTGCGCAGGGCGAGCGAAAGCGCTTCCTGGCAGCCGGTGGTGATCAGCACGTCGTCGGGATGCAGCAGACAGCCCGACTTGTCGGCCAGCCGCACGATCTGGCGGCGTAGCTCGAGGCTGCCCTGCAGGCTGTCGTAGTTGAGCCCGTGGGCTGCCACATGCCGATGTAGCGTGCTCAACTGACGCTGCAGGGGGCGCAGGCTGGCAGCATTGAGGTCGGGAGTACCGCGCCCCAGCATCAGCAGGCGATCGTCGATTGGGGAGCGTGCCACCAATTCGAGCACCTGGTCCCACTGGGAAACATCCAGCGGGCGCTGGGCGGGGCGCGATATCTTCGGCAGCACGCCCGGGGTCGGCCGGGGCAGCACATAGTAGCCCGAGCGCGGGCGAGCCTCGGCCAGACCGGACTCCTCCAGGCGGCGGTACGCCTCCTGCACCGTGGAAACGCTGACCCCCAGCTCGCGGCAGAGCGCACGCACGGAGGGCAGCCGGTCGCCGATGCGATATTGGCCCTGCTCGATGCGCTGGGTCAGGGTCTGTGCCACCTGGTCGTAACGTTTCATGACAGATCCACCGAATTTTTATTTTCTCAGTACAGAAGATGCAGACTTGGGCGGTACAGAGACAGAATAGCGCCATCTGTATTGCAAAACTATTTTTCCGTTGAATCTGTATTGGTTTTCTCCTCGGCCATAGCCTGTCAGAACCCACCGACAGGAGAGCCGCCATGATTTTCAAACACCTCTTCCACCTGTTTCGATTGGTCAGGGACCAGCGGCAGCGCCACCGCTCACGGCAAGTGCTGCGCAACCTCGACGACCATCTGCTGGCCGATATCGGCCTCGACCGGGCCACAGTAGAGCGAGAGATACATAAACCGTTCTGGCGCTGAGGCCCGGCGTGCACGGGAACCTGCCTTGGTCCATGCTGCCGTAAGAACAGGACAAGGATGCAACCGGGCAGACAGGGAGGAGACACGATGATAGAGGTTCTACCGGCCCCGGAGTACGTGGCGGCGTTTCGTATATCGGGCACGCTGCACAGCGCGGACTATGACACGCTGATTCCCGCCATCGAGGCGAAGCTGGAGGACAACGAGCAAATTGGCGTACTGGCCGACATGACCGATTTCGACCATATGACCCCCGGCGCCTTGCTGCGTGACCTGGGCTACGCCATCAGCAAGCTGGGAGAGTACCACCGCTTCAAGCGAGCAGCGGTGGTCGCCGACAAGCGTTGGATCGAGACGACGACCAAGCTGGCCGACAAGCTGTTTCCCCGGATCGAGATGCGTGTGTTTCACGCCGGGGAGCTCGAAGAGGCCATGCGCTGGGTCGCCGGCTTTCCAGCGACTTGATCAACGGCGGGCTATGGCAGCGCGGCAGCCGCCACCTGCTTGCTGTGCCACTGGCGCAGCAGCCAGCCGAAGATTAGCCCCAGAGTGAGCAGCCACAGCCCGGCGCCTGCCAGCAACCATTGACTGTCGGCCAGGCGCAGCATCAGCCCGCCGAGGCTGACGCCCACCGACTGGCCGAGAAACAGGCAGCCGGCGAATACCGCCATGGCGGTGCCGCGCATGGCGGGGGCCATCTGGGTGGCGTTGATCTGCAGCGTGCTGTGCATCATGTAGAAGCCGAGCCCGGCGGCGAAGGCGGCGGCGGTGGCCAGGGCCGGAAGTGTCGCCAGCGCCAGCCCGACGAAGCCAAGCCCCATCAGCACGCCACCCCCCGCAGCGAGGCCCGGTTCGCCCAGGCGTGCCACCAGCGGTCGTGCCAGGGCGGCGAAGATCAGTCCACCCACGCCGAACAGCGCCACCATCAGCCCGGCCTGAGTCAGCGAGACATCCAATCGGGTATAGAGATGGCTGGCCACGAAGGCCAGGGCGCCGAAGGCGGCGATTCCCTCGAGGAACACCAGCGCCAGGATGCGCCGCGCGCGGGCAATCAGCAGCACTTCGCGAATGCGTGAAAAGAAGGCGATACGGCCCTGGTCGACCTTGGGTGGTGACAGGCCCGGTTGGCGCCTCAAGGCCTCGAGCAGCAGCCCGCCAGCGGCGACGAACAGTAGGGTGAGCAGGGCGAACGCGGCCTGCCAGCCCAGCGTATCGGCCAGGAAACCTCCCGCCACCTGGCCCGAGATCAGTCCCATCACTGCGCCGGAGAGCATGTGCGCCAGCGTCACCTGGCGCTGCTCGTAGGGCACGTTGTCGCCGACCCAGGCCATGGAGAGCGGGATGATGGCGGCGGCGGTGGCACCGGTCAGCGTGCGGAAAACCAGCAGCATAGGCAGCGATTCGGCCAGCGCCGAACCCAGTGCGCCCAACGCGCAGGCCAGGGTGGCCAGGCCGATCACCCGCAGGGTGCCGAAGCGATCCCCCATCGGGCCGTAGCAGAGCTGCATTACGCCGTAGGCGATGGCGAACAGGGTGATGTTCTGCGCCACGTCGGCAACCGGGCGGGCGAAGGCCTGGGACAATGCCGGCAGCATGGCGTCGGTGACGCGCATCGAGGCCATGCTGGCGAAGCCGGCCAGGGCCAGCAGCAGAATGACGAGGCGGGGTGGTGAAGCCATGCTTAGCCCTCCCGGTGCTGCGACGGTTGGGCCGCCATGGCTCGCTCGGCGGGCCGCACCAGCCCCAGGTAGCAAGCTACGGCCAGCAGGCCACCCAGTGCCACGACGACCGCCATGGTGCGCGAGGTGCCGTCGTGCAACTGGCCCACCGCACCGCCGACCACGGCGGCAATGGTCATCTGCAGGAAGCCGAACAGTGACGACGCAGAGCCGGCGCAGTGCGGGTTGGGGGCCAGGGCGCCGGTCATCGACTGCGGCATCAGCACGCCCATGCCGACCATGAAGATGACATGCGGGCCGACCACGGCCCAGGCGGCGAACACCTCGGACAGCGCTAGAGCGGCCATAAGGCATCCCCCAAGGGCGCAAGTCAGGCTGCCCAGGCCGACCAGGCGCTCGCGGCCCAGCCGGTGGCTGTAGCGGCCGCTGAGCAGGGTGCCGACGAAGAATCCGGCCACGATCAGGGTGAAGAACAATCCGTACTGGAAAGGCGAGACGCCGAGGAACTCGATCAGCACGAACGATGAGCCCGACAGGTAGGCAAACAGCCCCGAGAAGGCCACCGAGTTGGTCAGCGTATAGCCCATGAAGACGCGCTGGCCGAGCAGCATGCGGAAGTTGCCGAAGATGGCTGCAGGATGGATCGACTGGCGACGCTCCGGCGGTAGCGGCTCCGGCAGCGCCAGGATCAGCAGCGGCAGCATCACGGCAGCATAGAGTGCCAGCAGTACGAACACCGACTCCCAGCCGAAGAACAGCAGTAGCCCGGCGCCGACGATGGGCGCCAGCGCCGGTGCCAGCGACATGGTACTGGCCATGTAGGAGAGAATGCGCCCGGCCTCGAGGGGGCCGTAGATGTCACGCACCGCGGCACGGCCCAGCACGGGGCCGGTGGCGCCTCCCAGGGCCTGCAGGAAGCGCCCGGCGAGCAGCCATTCGATGCTCGGGGCGAAGGCGCACAGCAGGCTCGCGACAAGAAACAGGCTGAAGCCGAAGATCATCACCGGCTTGCGTCCGAAGCGGTCGGAGAACGGGCCGCAAAACAGCTGAGCGGCGGCGAAGCCGGCCATGTACAGGCTCAGGGTCAGCTGCACCTGATCGGGGCCGGTGTCGAGTGCCGCGGCCATGGCCGGCATCGCCGGCAGGTACATGTCGGTGGCCAGCGGGCCCAGTGCGGTCAGGGCCGCCAGGGTGATCACCGTAGCGGGGGATTTCAGCCTCAGCACATTGACCTCATTCTCGAAGGGCGCCCCGGGGGCGAACGACGACCAGCGGGCGACGCTCTATCCCCGGCTCGAGTCCTGGAACTCGAATCGATGGGAGGAGCGGCGCCCGCCAGTCGTTAGCCTGCTTATTGTAGCCGAAATGACTCGCGATTGCTCAGCTTGCGTCCGGCTGCTCGCCCGGGGCTGCCTTGGCGAAGGCTTCGAGCTCGCGACAGCGCTCGGTGATGCGGCGCACGGTCGGGTAGGCCGCAAGATCGCACTCGAAGCGCTCGGCGTTGAACACCTGCGGCACCAGGCAGATATCCGCCAGGGTCGGGCTGTTCCCATGGCAGAACATGCCGGTGCCGGCCTCGCTGGCCAACCGTGCCTCCAGCGCGGTGAAGCCCTCGGCGATCCAGTGGCGGTACCAGGCCAGCTTGTCGTCGTCGTCCAGCTTGAGCTCATGTACCAGATACTTGAGCACCTTGAGGTTGTTGAGCGGATGCATCTCGCAGGCGACGAGCTGGGCCAGCGAGCGCACCCGCGCTCGGCCTTCGGCATCGCCTGGCAGCAGCGGCGGTTCGGGGTACCGCTCGTCGAGGTACTCGCAGATCGCCAGCGACTGGGTCAGGGTGGTGCCGTCGTCGGTCTCGAGTACCGGCACCAGCCCCTGGGGATTTCGCGTGCGGAAATCGTCGCTCTTCTGGTCCCCCTTGACCAGATTGACCGGGGCCTGGTCGTAGGGCAGGCCCTTGAGGTTGAGCGCGATGCGCACCCGATAGGCCGCCGAGGAGCGGAAATAGCCGTATAGCGTGGTCATGGTTGACTCTCCCTGGCCGTTCACTTTGGCTGGTAGGGCACCACCTGCTGGTCGATGGCGCCGAAGATACTGTTGCCCTGGCGGTCGAACATCTCGATGCGCACGCGGTCGCCGAAGCGCATGAACGGCGTCTGGGCCGTGCCGTGCAGGATCTGCTCGACCATGCGCACCTCGGCCAGGCAGCTGTAGCCCACGCCGCCGTCCGCGACCGGCTTTCCGGGGCCGCCGTCGGGATCGGGGTTGGAGACGGTACCCGAGCCGACGATGGCGCCGGCGCCCAGGTAGCGGGTCTTGGCCGCATGGGCGACCAACTGCGGGAAGCTGAAGATCATGTCGGGGCCAGCTTCCGGCTCGCCGAACTTCTCGCCGTTGAGGTGAACCGTCAGCGGCAGGTGGACCTTGCCGTCCTGCCAGGCATCGCCCAGCTCGTCGGGGGTGACGCAGATCGGCGAGAAGGCGGAGGCCGGCTTGGCCTGGAAGAAGCCGAAGCCCTTGGCCAGCTCGCCGGGGATCAGCCCGCGCAGGCTGACGTCATTGACCAGCATGATCAGCTTGATGTGGCCGGCGGCCTGCTCCGGCGTCACCGCCATGGGCACGTCATCGGTGATCACCGCGATCTCGCCCTCGAAGTCGATGCCGTGCTCCTCGCTGACCGCCTCGATGTCCTCGGTGGGCGCGAGGAACTTGTCGCCGCCGCCCTGGTACATCAGCGGGTCGGTCCAGAACGTCTCGGGCATCTCGGCGTTGCGCGCCTGGCGCACCAGCTTGACGTGGTTGAGGTAGGCGGAGCCGTCGGCCCAGTGGTAGCTGCGCGGCAGCGGCGAGTGCAGCTTGCTCTGGTCGAGTTCGAAGGCGCCTGCGGCGCTGCCGTCGTTGAGTTCGGCGTAGCGCGCTTCGAGCTTGGCGCTTGCGGTGTCCCAGTTCTCGATCGCCTGCTGCAGGGTGGCGGCGATGTCGGTGGCGGAAACCGCGCGGGTGAGGTCGCGGGAGACCACCAGCAGTTCGCCGTCGCGGCCGTTTTTCAGAGTAGCGAGTTTCATCTTGGCTCAATCCTTTCGTCAGGGGCGGGGCTCGTCGGCCCCGTCCGGTTCGGCTGTCTCGTCGCTCAGCTTTCCTGTGTCGCTCAGGGCTTGCTCAGGGCTGTCCTGTCTCGCTCAGGGCTGCTGCGGATCGAAATGCGAGCGCAGGGTCGACCATACGTCGACGTAGTCGCGCTGACGGATGTCCGCATTCAGCGCCGCTTCGGTCGGATGGTAGACGTAGCGGCTCTCGAACATGAAGGCCAGCGTGGCATCCAGGCGCTGCGGTGTCAGCTCGGCATTGGAGGCCTTCTCGAAGGTGTCGGCATCCGGGCCGTGGGGCGACATGCAGTTGTGCAGGCTGGCCCCGCCGGGCAGGAAGCCCTCGGCCTTGGCGTCGTACTCGCCTTGGATCAGGCCCATGAACTCGCTCATCAGGTTGCGATGGAAGTAGGGCGGGCGGAAGGTGTTCTCGGCCACCATCCAGCGCGGCGGGAAGATCACGAAGTCGATGTTGGCCATGCCCGGCGTATCGGAGGCCGAGGTCAGCACGGTGAAGATCGAGGGGTCGGGGTGGTCGAAGCTCACCGTGTTGATGGTGTTGAAGCGCGCCAGGTCGTACTTGTAGGGCGCGTAGTTGCCGTGCCAGGCCACCACGTCCAGCGGCGAGTGGCCGAGCCTGGTCACCCAGAAGCGGCCCGAGAACTTGGCCACCAGCTCGAAGTCGCCCTCCACGTCTTCAAAGGCGGCCACCGGGCTCTCGAAGTCGCGCGGGTTGGCCAGGCCGTTGGCGCCGATGGGACCGAGGCCGGGCAGCTCCAGCGGGCTACCGTAGTTCTCGCAGATGTAGCCGCGGGCGGCATCGCTGCCTTGGGCCAGTCGCACCTGGAACTTCATGCCGCGGGGGATCACCGCGATCTCGCCGCCCTTGACCTCGAGTTCACCGAGCTCGGTGCGCAGGCGCAGGCCGCCCTGCTGCGGCACTATCAGCAGCTCGCCGTCGGCGTTGTAGAAAAAGCGCTCGGTCATGTCGCGATTGAAGGCGTAGACGTGAACGCCGCAGCCGGCCTGGGTGCCCGCATCGCCGTTGACCGCGATGGTCAGTAGCCCGTCAATGAAGTCGGTGGGCTCGGCGGGAATCGGCAGCGGATCCCAGCGCATCTGGTTGGGGTCGGCGGCGGGCCTGGCCAGCGGTGCAGTGGCTACACGGTTTTCGCCCAGCGGGCGGTACTCGCTCTGTACCACCGAAGGACGGATGCGGTAGAGCCAGCTGCGCAGATTCTCGTGACGCGGCGCGGTGAAGGCCGAGCCGGTGAGCTGCTCGGCGTAGAGGCCGTAGGCGCACTTCTGCGGCGAGTTCTGCCCCGCCGGCAGCGCGCCGGGCAGCGCCTCGGTGGCGAAGTGGTTGCGAAAACCGCTCATGGTCTTGAGCGCTTGGGTCGTCATGTCGGGGTTCCTCTTTATCAACGTCCTGTTGATGACCTGTTTTATTTACCGTGCAACCGGAAGCTGCCGGCGATCACTCGCCGGCTTGTTCCTCTGCTGGCTGAGTCGCGGCCTGGCCGGCAATGGACAGCGCCTCCTCCAGCACCTGCTGGTCGCCGATATGGTTGGCCAGCAGCAGGATCAGCCGGGCATTGATGCGCTCGCTCACGTCTTCGCTGCACTCGCGGTGCAGCTCGGTCAACGCGGCGTAGAAGGCGTCCGGATCGGTGAAGTTGGGGTTCAGTTCAAGCCGTGGCATGGGTGCCTCCCTGTACGCTGGAAGGGGCAAGATGGACGCCAAGGGCGCGGTCGAGTGCTGCATCGACGTCAGCCGCCGTGATCGAATTCCAACGGGCAGCGACGTGCTGGTCGGGGCGGATCAGGTAGCCGATGCCACCGGTCAGGCCGTAGCGTTCACCCACCAGCGCCTCGGTGTCCTCGATCGATGTGCTGCGCGGCAGCTCGGAGAGCGCATGCGGTGCCGGGCCGACCACCAACAGATCGAGATCGTCATGCCGTGCGAACAGCGGCTCGAGTTCAGCCTTGAGCCTTTCGGCCCGGGCGCTGTCGACGCGGCCGTCGAGCAGAAGCACGAAGCGATCACCCAGTTGATTGAGCAGCCAGGCCGGATGGCCCGCTATCCGCACCGGGGCATCCTTGGCCGGACTGCCGGGGCGCAGCTCGAGCGGCAGGCCTTCGGCCTCGTGACCGTTGAGCGGTGAGCCGTCGTAGCGGCACGGTATGGAGAGGCGGCCGCTGTTGACCAGGCGGCGGGCAAAGGGGTAGTGCTCGGCCAGCTCCAGGGTAGTGTCGCGGAACAGCCGGCTGATGCGGCTCTTGGGCGTGATGAAGTCGGTGGCGCGGGTCGAATTGAGAATGTTCTCGGCGGCGCCGTGCTGGCGCTCGTCGTTATAGGTGGCGAGTAGCGCCTCGGGCGCCCGGCCCCTGAGCACTCGGGCCAGCTTCCAGGCCAGGTTCTCGGTGCTCTGCAACGCGCCGTTGGCGCCGCGGGCGCCGAAGGGCGAGACCTGGTGCGCGGCGTCGCCCATGAAGAACACCCGGTTGTGAATATAGTCATCCATCTTGCGGCAGCGGAAGGTATAGACACTGGCCCACTCCAGCTCGAACTCCACGTCCTTGCCGAGCATTGCCTGCACCCGGGGCCGGATCTTCTCCTCCTTCTTCTCCTCCTCCGGATCGGCATCCCAGCCCAGCTGGAAGTCGATGCGCCAGACGTTGTCCGGCTGGCGGTGCAGCAGCACCGACTGGTTGGGGTGGAAGGGCGGGTCGAACCAGAACCAGCGCTCGGTGGGAAAGTCCGCCTTCATGATCACGTCGGCGATCAGGAAGTGGTCCTGGAAGACCTGGCCCTTGCTCTCCAGGCCCAGCATGTCGCGGATCTTGCTGTTGGCGCCATCGGCCACCAGCAGGTAGTCGCAGGAGAGTCGGTAGTCGCCATCCTCGGTGGAGACGAGCACTTCGCTGCGCTCGGGGCGGCTGACGACCTCGGTGACCTTGTGCTTCCAGCGCAGCTCGATGAGATCGGTGAGCTCGTCGACGCGGTTCACCAGGTACTCTTCGAAGTAGTACTGCTGCAGGTTGATGAAGGCCGGCATGCGATGGCCCTCTTCCGGCAGCAGGTCGAATTCGTAGACCTCGCGCTGCTGGAAGAACACGCGGCCGCGCTGCCAGGTCACGCCCTTGTCGACCATCGGCTGGGCGCAGCCCAGGCGGTCGAGGATCTCCAGCGTGCGCTTGGCGAAGCAGATCGCCCGCGAGCCGACGCTGACGGTGTTGTTGTCGTCGAGTACCACGCTCGCGATGCCCTGCTGCGCCAGGTCGATGGCCATCGCCAGGCCGGTGGGGCCGGCGCCGACGATCACCACCGGGCAGTGGCGCACATCGTCACGGTCGAGCTCCGGCGCGCGATGGTATGGATAGACGGGATTATTGTAAGAAATTGGCATGCTTCCTCCGACCGCGACTGCCGGGCAGGTGGGGACCAGCCCGGCGCCGCTCGCCATTGATGGCTTCGGCAAAGTGGGTAGTGGTGCGTTACTGGTTCTCGACGACTTCCTGCAGCGAGTGCCACATGGCCGTATCGCGCTCGGCGGTCCAGATCCGCGGGTCGGGGTATTCGCCGCCCGCCTCGTCATAGCAGCGGGTAATGTCGAACGGTACGCAGTGGTCGAAGATCACCCAGTGGCCGTACTTGGGCTTGAGCAGGGCGTAGGTCTCGGCGTAACACTCGGAGAGCGACTTGCCTGCGGCCTTGCCCGCCTTGACGCTTTCGTACATGTCGGCAAGGAAGTCGCGGGTACCCTGGATCGCTTCCTGGCACTGCTCGGGGCTCGTGAGCGCCTCGCCGCGGCCCGGCACCAGCTTCTGTGGGTTCATGGCCTGCAGGCGGTCCAGCGTGGCAGGCCAGTCCTCGTGGTAGGCGTCGCCGGTATAGGGCGTGGCGCCGTACTCGACCAGGTCGCCGGAGAACATCACTTTCTCCTCGGGCAGCCAGACCACGGTGTCACCCTTGGTGTGGCCGCGGCCGAGGTGAATGATGCGCACCTCGCGCTTGCCCATGAACACCGTCAGCTCCTTCTGGAAGACGATGTTGGGCCAGGTCAGGCCAGGCACCGAGTCGACGCCCTTGAACAAACGCGGGAAGCGGCCGACCTCTGACTCGTAGTCCTGCTGGCCGCGTTCGACGATCAGGTCATAGGTGTTCTGGCTGGCGTAGATATTCTCGGCGTCGTAGGCCGAGGCGCCCAGCACGCGCACCGCGTGGTAGTGAGTCATCACCACATGCTTGATCGGCAGGTCGGTGACCTCCCGGATGCGGCGAATCACGTCCTGGGCCATGATCGGCGTGGCCTGGGTATCGATCACCATCACGCTGTCGTCACCGATGACCACGCCGGTGTTGGGGTCGCCCTCGGCCGTGTAGGCGTACAGGCCTTCGGCCAGCTTGGTGAAGCTGATCTGCTTCTCTTCGGTATCGGCGTGGGAAGCGAACTTCTTGCTCATGGTTCCTCCGGGGTCGTCAGGTCGTTGTGTGAGGCGACGCGTGTTTGGCCATTGTGCTTGTCTCGAATGATCGCAGCATAGTTGTTATTGAAACTATATGTCCAGCAAACCACGGACCAGGAGAGGAGGCAAGAGGGAAGAGAAAGGCAGAAAATTGCCAGAGATCATGGCTTTCTGGCTTTTTTGCTACCTAAGTCTAATGCCAATCAATGGCAAATTAGTTGCAGAGGAGAGTAACTGGCGGCATGGTGACAGCGTGAATAAGACAGGCTGCCGCGCGCTGATCTCCTCTGCCGGCAAACGCGCAGCCGCGATACAACAACGCAGGCACACACGTGGCACGAGCACGCCTCCCGTGACGACCCAGGAGCACGCAATGAAGAATACCAATCGCCTCATGATCGGCGCCGTGGCAGCGTTCGGTTTCAGCCTCGGCACGTCTGCCTTGGCCCAGGAAACCATTACCGTCAGCACCTGGGGCGGCCCCAACCACGGCATCAACACCATCGTCTGGCCCACCTGGAAGGCCTGGATCGAAGAGGCCACCGAAGGCCGCGTGACCGTCGAGGTGGTTCACGACATGGGCCCGCCCGCCGCCCAGATGGAAATCGTGGCCGATGGCATCGCCGACGCCAGCTGGATCTTCCATGCCCATATGGCCGGTCGTTTCCTGGCTACGCAGCTACCCGAATTCCCCACTTTCGAGGAGTTCTCCTCCGAGGATGCCGCCGCGGCCTACTGGCATACGCATCAGGAATACCTGGCGCAGGCCAATGAGCACCGCGGTGTCGACGTGCTGGCGATGGGCGTGCACGGTCCGGGTCAGATCTTCACCCGCGACCAGTTCGATTCTCTCGATCAGCTCTCCGGCAAGCGCTTGAGGGTTGGCGGTGGGGTGATGAGCGGTCTTTCCGACGCCATGGGCGTGACCGGAGTGGCGCTGCCACCCACCGGTGTCTACGAAGCGGCCTCCCAGGGCGTGGTCGATGGCGCCATGCTCACATTGGAAAGCCTGCGCAGCTTCCGTGTCGCCGAGGTCGCGCCGCATACGCTGACCGTCGATGGCGGCTTCTACCGCGGCAGTTTTGCCATCGTCATGAACCCGATGTTCTGGGATCAGATCTCGCCCGAGGATCGTGAGGCGATCGAGGCGGTCTCCGGCGAGCACCTGTCGCGCCTGTTCGGCTACATGATGGATGTCTCCGACGAGAGCGGCGTCGAGTTCGGCAAGGAGCGCGGTGCCACCTTTACCCAGGTGCCCGAAGCGGATATCGAGATGCTGCGCGGCGTGACCGACAATCTGATTGCCGAGTGGACCACTGCCGTGGCCGACCGCGGTATCGATGCCGAAGCGGCTCTTGCCCACTTCCGCGAGCAGCTGGCCCAGGCCGCCGAGAGCGAAGGCATCGCCGATCGTGTCGTACGCCAGTAAAACTCTTCGACCCCCGGAGGCTTGACCATGCCGACCTCGTCCCCGTTCCTGTTGCGGGTCGGCCGTGTCATGCAGTTGACGCTGGAGGGGGTGGCAGGCGCCACCCTCTTCGCCATGATGCTGTTGACCACGGCGGATGTGACCGGACGCTACTTCTTCAACTCGCCGATCCTCGGTACCGTCGAGCTGACTCAACTGATGCTGGCCGCGCTGGTATTCCTGTCGCTGCCGGTGGTGTGCTGGCGCGAGGAGCACGTCAGCGTCGACCTGCTCGACAGCGTCTTCCCGGCGCGGCTGATCTGGATTCGCCAGGTGCTGGTCAACCTGATCGTCACCGGGGCGCTGTGGATCATGGCCCGGCGCGTGTGGGCGCTGGGCGAGCGCGCCATGCAGTGGGGCGACGTCACCGAGTTCCTGCGTATCCCCAACGGCTATCTCATCTACCTGATCGCGACCATGCTGGCCGCCTCGGCCGCCCTGACCCTGCTGCGCGCGCTGTTCTACCTGCTCGAAGGCGTGGGTGTACTCGCACGCGGCGGCCCGCTCAGTCCCGAGAAAGGCAAGGGAGGCGACAATGACTGAAGCGCTCTACGGCTTCGCCGCCCTGCTGCTGCTGGCGTTCCTGCGGGTGCCGCTGGCCTTTGCCATGGGCATCGTCGGCTTCGCCGGCTTCTATTACCTGACCGGCAACTGGAACGCCGCTGAGTCGATGGCCGCCCGGCGGGTGGTGGATACCGCCATGGACTACGGCCTGTCGGTGATCCCGCTGTTCATCCTGATGGGTAACCTGGTCTCCCATGCCGGGCTGTCGGACGCGCTGTTCCGCGCCTCCAACGGCTTTCTCGGCCACCGCAAGGGCGGCCAGGCCATGGCCACCATCGTCGCCTGCGGCGGCTTCAGCGCCATCTGCGGCTCGAGCCTGGCCACCTGCGCCACCATGGGCCGGGTCGCCATGCCACAGATGCGCAAGTACGGCTACAAGGACACCCTGGCCTCGGCCTCCATCGCCGCCGGCGGCACGCTCGGCATCCTGATCCCGCCCAGCGTGATGCTGGTGATCTACGGCATCCTCACCGAGACCAGCATTCGCGAACTGTTCGCCGCCGGTTTCATCCCTGGCATCCTGGGTATCCTGCTCTACCTGGGCTCGGTCAAATGGGTGCTGTGGCGCGACCCGTCGGCAGGCCCTGCCGGCGAGCGCGTGGCCTGGCCCGAGCGCATGAAGGCACTCAAGAGCGTAGGCAGCACCCTGGCGCTGTTCGTGCTGGTGATCGGCGGCATCTACCTCGGCGTGTTCACCCCCACCGAAGCGGCAGGCATCGGTGCCATGGGGGCTTTCATCATCGCCCTGATGCGCCGTGCGTTGACGCCCCAAGTACTGATGAACGTGCTGATGGACACCGTGCGCACCACCGCCATGCTGTTCGCCGTGGTGCTCACCGCGCTGATCTTCGCCAACTTCATCAACCGCGCCGGGCTGCCCAGCGACCTGCTGGCCTTCGTCAACGGACTCGATATCGCGCCGTTCCTAGTGATTCTGGTGATATTGGCCATCTACGTGCTGCTCGGCTGCGTGTTCGAGAGCATGTCGATGCTGCTGCTCACCGTGCCGGTGTTCTTCCCGGTGGTGGCGGGGCTCGGCTTCGACCTGGTGTGGTTCGGCATCCTGGTGGTGATCGTGATCGAGATCAGCCTGATCACCCCGCCGGTGGGGATGAACGTGTTCGTGCTGCGGGCGGTGCTGCCGGACGTCTCCACGGGCACGATCTTCCGCGGCGTGACGCCGTTCTGGGTGGCCGGGATGGTGCGTGCGTTGCTGGTGCTGGTGTTCCCGGGTATCGTGCTGTTCCTGCCGCAATTGCTCTATTGACCGCTGCCAAGCGTAGAGTGAGGAGTCTCGAAAAATGAACACGGAAGAGCCCCAGGCCGGCTTCGCCAGGGAGGGCGACGAGAGCCTGGTCGAGCCATCGACGAAGCCGGAGCTGGATCTCAATCAGTTCCTGCCCTACCGGCTCAACAGCCTGGCCGATCGCATCAGCCAGGCGCTGGCCGAGCTTTACGAGGAGCGCTATCAGCTCAATATCGCGCAGTGGCGGGTGCTCGCTTGGCTCAGCCACTGCGACGAGCTGACGGCAAAGAAGATCTGCACCTACACCAACATGGACAAGGCCCGCGTGTCGCGGGCGATCCAGGCGCTGGAGGAACGCGGCCTGATCAGCCGCACACCCGCTCCCGAAGATCAGCGCCAGCAGGATCTCCACCTCACCGCCGCCGGCCGGACGCTGCTGACCAAGCTGATTCCCGAGGCCCAGGCCTGGGAGGCGGAGCTGGTTGCCACCCTTACCGCCGGTGAGTATCGCGACCTGCTCAATGTGATGCGCAAGCTCGAGCGTCAGTTGGAGCGAATAGGCGAAAAAAGCTAGTGGCCCGCCTGGACTATGGTGCCAGGCAGTGGGCAGCGGCCTCACCCAGCGACATCACCGGGCGTAGGTAGAACTGTCCGGCCATGTTGCAACGCGTACGGCCTTCGCCGGCGAAGTCGACGAAGCAGTCCTGCTGCGAGTGGCCACCGGCGGTGACCTGATTCCAATACCAGCCTGAGGGCGTGTCGGGAAAGGCCATGCTATCGATCGCCATGCCCCGGTCATCGCCTGGTTGCATCAGGCCACGCAGCTCGAAGAAGCGCGGTAGGCGCCATGGGCAGTCGGCCGTGGCCAAGGCGTCGACTCGCGCCTCGGCGTCGCTCAGATGCAGGCGTTCGGCCTCGCCGAGGCAGTGTCCGTCGTGAAAAAGCTGTCCCAGGCTACAGCGCATCCAGACGAGCTGTTGGCGCGAGTCCACCACCAAGCCACTGTGGCTGGTGTCATATCTTGCCGCGCCGTCACCGTGAGCGCTGCTCCAGGCCAGCAGGAGACCCGCAACGAGCAGCGTACGGCTTCGGCTCATGCTTCGACCGAGGCCTCGGTGGGGCTGGGAACCTGCCCGCCCAGGCGAGCGGTGATCTCGGCGGCGGTCTCGCGCACCAGCTCGCCCAGTTCCAGCAACCGCGCTTCGGGGATGCGCGCTACCGGCCCCGACACCGAGATCGCCGCCAGCGGCGTGCCGTGCTGGTCGTGCAGGCAGGCCGCCACGCAGTGGAGGCCGATGGCATGTTCCTCGCGGTCGCAGGCGAAGCCTTGCTGGCGCACCTCGGCAAGGTTGGCGCGCAGCGTCTCCGGGGTGTGCAGGGTATTCTCGGTGACCCGCTCCAGGCCGCGTTCGGCCAGTACCCGTTCGAACTCGTCATCGGGCAGCCAGGCCATCAGCGCCTTGCCCACCCCCGAGGCGTGCAGCGGTGCGCGTGAGCCGAGCCGGGTGATCATGCGCATCATCTGCGGCGATTCGCTCTGGGCCAGGAACACTGCCGTGGCGCCGTCGCGGATGCCCAGGTTGGCGGTCTCGCCGGTCTGGGCGGTCAGGCGGCGCAGGAAGGGCCGGCTGGTGGCAACGAAGTCACGCGCCTCGAGGAAGCTGTTGCCGATGCGGAAGGTCTTGACGTCGATCTTCCACACGCCGAGTTCGCCATCCTGGGTAATGAAGCCCTGCCCTTGCAGGGCCTGCAGCAGGCGGTGGGTGGTGGAAGGGGCCAGGTCGACCATCTCGGCCAGTTCGGACAGCGCCAGGCCGCCCGGAGTGGCTGCCAGCCGCTCGAGCAGATTGAGCCCGCGCACCAGCGACTGGCTATGACCGCTGGCGCTCTTGCCGGGGCCGGGCGGCCGCCCGGCCGTTCTGCGTTTGACTTCACTCACCTGCGTACTTCCTCTCCGAATGACCTGGCGGACCTTTCTGCGAAGGCCAGCGACAGGATACCGCCTCGCCGTCGGCTTGTCTCGATTGCGGAAATGCCTTCCACTCTACTCGTGCGGTGGCGAAATGCTGTCATTGATGTCGCCACTGGGGCTCCCGCTTACCGACAAAGGCGTCGATGCCTTCGGCCGCGTCCTCGGCCAGCATGTTGCAGGCCATGGTTTCGCCGGCGAAGGCGTAGGCTTCGTTCAGCGGCATTTGCAACTGGCGCTGGAACATCGCCTTGCCGGTGCGCAGTGCCACACGGCTCTTGGCGCAGATGCTGGCGGTAAGCTCAGCGAGCGCCTCGTCCAGCGCTTCGTCGTCGGCCACGCGATTGATCAGGCCCCATTCGAGTGCCTGGTCGGCGTCGATGAACTCACCGGTGAACAGCATTTCCATGGCGCGCTTGCGATTGATACTGCGCGACAGCGCCACGGCGGGGGTCGAACAGAACAGCCCGACGTTGATGCCCGACACCGCGAAGCGCGCCGACCTAGCCGCCACCGCCAGGTCGCAGCTGGCCACCAGCTGGCAGCCGGCTGCCGTAGCCAGCCCCTGAACTCTGGCGATCACCGGCACCGGCAGGTTGACGATGCGCTGCATGACCTCGCCGCAGCGGGCGAACAGCTCCTGGTAATAAGCCTTGTCGGGGTTGGCGCGCATCTCCTTGAGATCGTGCCCGGCGCAGAAGGCGCGCCCCTCGGCGGCGATGACTACGCAGTGCACCGAGTCATCGTTGGCCAGGCGGGCTAGCTCGCCGCCCAGCGCCTTGAGTACCTCTTCCGAAAGCGCATTGAACTGGCGCGGCCGGTTCAGCGTGAGGGTGGCGACCCCGCATTGGTCGCGGCGAATCACCGGGCGCTCATCGACGGTTGTCGTCATTGTCGTATCCTGTAGAAACGTGCCCGCCACCAGCCTAGCCTGTCGAGCACGTTTTTCATCAGACCTGCGACCAAAGACGGTGTGTCCGGCTGCCTGGCGCCCACCCAGCGAGAGCTAAGCATGAACGATTCGAGCCCTGACCACGAAGACCTGCATAAAGGCATGCCACAGACGGGCAACCGGCTATTGGCCGACGTCAGCCTGCCTGCCGCGGTTATCCACGAGCCGGCGCTGGCCCACAACCTGGCATGGATGCAGCGCTTCTGCGATGACCATGGCGCACGCCTGGCCCCTCACGGCAAGACCACCATGTGCCCCGAGCTGTTCCGGCGCCAGCTTGCCGCCGGCGCCTGGGGGATCACCCTGGCCACCGCTCCCCAGTGCCGGGCGGCTTTTCGTCACGGCGTTCATCGCCTGCTGATGGCCAACCAGCTCGTCGGCGAGGCCAACATGACGATCGTCGCCGAGCTGCTGGAAGCCGGTGCGGACTTCTACTGCGTGGTCGACAGTATCGCCAACGTCGAGCAATTGGCGCGCTATTTCACCGCCCGTGGCCTGCGTCTCAAGGTCTTGATCGAGCTGGGGATGCCTGGCGGACGCTGCGGTTGCCGCGATACCGATGAAGTGATGGCGCTGGCCGAGCGCATCGACAGCGAGCAGGCGCTGGTATTGTCCGGGTTGGAGGGCTACGAAGGCGTGGTGCATGGCAACGAGCCCGGCCGAGCCGTGCGCGCCTATGCCTGGCAACTGGTCGAGGCGGCCCAGGCGCTGGAGCGCGATGCCCTGATCGAGACGCCGCAGCCGCTGATCACGGCATCCGGCTCGGCCTGGTACGATTTGATCGCCGGGGTGTTCAGCGAGGCACGGCTGGGCGCCCGGTTCGTGCCGGTGCTGCGCCCCGGATGCTACGTGGTGCACGACCATGGCATCTATCGCCAGGCCCAACGCGAGATTCTGGGCCGGCAGCCCCAGATCGAGCTCGGGCTGAAGCCGGCGCTCGAGATATTCGCCCAGGTGATCTCTCTTCCCGAGCCGGGGCTTGCCATCGTTGGCATGGGCAAGCGCGACATCGGTCACGACCAGTTGCCCGAGCCGCTGAGGCGCTATCGGGAGGGCGACGAGCGAGGTCGTTCGCTGCCGGTGCAGGGCTGGCGCGTGACCAAGCTGATGGACCAGCACGCCTTCGTCAGTCTTCCCACGGATGAGGATGAGCCCGGTAACGGCAATGGCCGGGTACGAGTGGGCGATATCGTCGCCTTCGGCGCTTCCCACCCTTGCCTGACCTTCGACAAGTGGCGGCGGATCTGCCGTGTCGACGAGCGGCTTGAGGTGGTCGAGGTGATGCAAACCTGTTTCTAGTCTAAGGGGAGCGCTCGCGAGCGGCCTTGAGCCGCGCCAATCTGTCGCCGAACAGGTAAGCCCCCAGCGCCACCAGGATCAGCACGGCGCCTGCCAGCATCGAGGAGGAAGGCTGCTCTTGGTTGAGCGTCATACCGAGGCCCAGCGCCAGGATCGGGGTGATCAGCGTGACCAGCGCCACGGTAGCGGCAGTAAGCCGCGAAAGGATCAGGAAGTAGCAGAGAAAGCCCAGCAGCGAACCGAACAGGGCCAGGTAGAGGACCGACCACAGCCCGCGAGCACTCAGCGGCACCGCCATGGGTTCGCCGCTGATCAGCCACAGGATGAAGAAGCACGGCAGGCTCAAGCCCAGCGCGCCAAGCGTCTGCTCCAGTGGGCCGAGGCCCGCGGCCACACGTTGCACTGCGATGCCGCTGCCGCTGAACAGGGTCACTGCCAGAAGCATCATGAGCAGGGCCGGCAGTTGGTCGCTACCCAGCACCAGGCTGTCGGCGAACACCACGGCCAGGCCAGCCACGCCGAGCAGGCAGCCGAACCAGTGCCAGCGGCGCAGCTTCACCGCACCGGGCAGTAGCTGCAGGATCAGCCCTGAGATCAGCGGTGCCATGCCGAAAATCACCGACATCATGCCGGAGGGCAGCGTCATCGAGGCGTGATAGCTGAGCGCCATGGCGCCAAACACCCCGGGGACAGCCGCTGCATAGCTCTTCATGGCACGTGTGTCCCGGCGCAGGCGCCGACGCAGCAGCAGCAGTACCGCCAGCCCCGCCAGGAAAGCTATCAGCATGCGCAGCATCACGCTGCCCACCGGCGCGCCCGCCTCGGCGCTCCACTTGATGGCCAGTGGCGTGGTGGCCCACACCAGCACTACGATCAGGTAGGCGGCGGCAGTCGGCATGCGGGTCTTCCCTGGTAGCGATGCTTAGGATGCTTTGGACATTAATCATTAGCATAACAAGAACTACCGCGTCGAATCGCCGAGGCTGCCGCAGCAGCTAGCTTGGACGTCTCGACTAACGAGTCCCGAGAGATGACTATCAGAGAGGTATCGATGCAAAGTGCACAGTGTCTGGGTATCTTGCTGCCCGAGGATGGTCCGAGCGACTATGAATGGTACGGGCTGGACCGGCGCGAGTCCGGTGAACTGCCCTCCATTGAAGTGGGCAAGGTGATCAGCGATGGCCACCATGAACACGCCGCCCTGATGTCGCTCGGGGCTATCGAGCGCCTGGCGGCGGTGGGTGAAGGGCTGGTCAAGGACAGGGGTGCCCAGGCGGTGGTGTGGGCCTGTACCAGCGGCAGTTTCATCGGCGGGCTGAAGTGGTCGCTGACTCAATCGCGGGAGCTTTCCCGTTGGCTCGGAGTTCCGGTGACCAGCACCGCGCTGGCGTTTCGCGATGCCCTGGAAGCCTTGCGCTATCGTCGAGTCGACCTATTGAGTCCCTATCCGCCGGACGTTACCGAGCAACTGGTGCGGTTCCTGCAGGATGGCGGTGTGACTGTGGTGAATCACGAGGTCCTGGATTGTCCCTATGCGGCCGACTCTCATCGTCTCGACATCGTCGCGGCCGTGCGCGACTTCGCCAAGCGACATGGATCGGACGATCCAATTCTGGTTCCCGATACCGCCATCAACACCCTGGAGCTGGTCGAGATGCTGAATCGCGAGGCCGGCCGGGCGGTGCTGACGGCGAATCAAGTGAGCCTGTGGGCGGGCCTGCGGTTGCTGGAGCGGCAGGTTGGCCCAGCCCGTTACCTGCAGGCATTGGCTAAAGTGGCATAACCTGGGTTAGCTAGAGAAACGACGAGGTCTGTTATGTTCGAAGCAGGGCGGGTATCTCTGTCATTGGAGGACGAATGAGCGACGAACTGAGTGAGTTCGAGCAAAGCGTCAAGCGTGAGATCGACGCTTTTTTGAAACCCGGCCATGTGCCTTCTCCAGCCCTCGACTTGCCAGGAGAAACGAGCCCCGGGAAGAAGCGCTCGAAGCCGGTTGGCGACAAGCCGGCCCAGTCCTACAAGACCGGGCACTTGGTCCGGCTGGCCGTGAGAACGCGCAAGCTGGAAGCCGACACCGTTTTCGAGCATCGCTCCACCAGCATTTCCAAGCTGGAAGCCCAACTGGAAGCCGAGAAGGCCGCCAGGAAGGCCGGCTATCCGATCGTCGGGTATGTGATCGATATCCAGAGTCTCTGAGTGAGCCTCTGAGCGAAGTACCTTCAAACGAAAGCCGCCGCACCTGATGGCGCGGCGGCTTGAGGCCAAACGGCGCGGCTATTTCTTATCCTTCGAAATTGGTCTCGGAATAGAGCACTCGCACGCGCAGGGTGTGTTCGACCTTGCGCAGTGCCTCGAGGGCCTGGGGGCCGTAGGCCTTGTCGACATCGATGACCACGTAGCCGACCTTGTCGTTGGTCTGCAGGTACTGGCCGGAGATGTTGATGCCGCTCTCGGAGAGCACCCGGTTGATCTCGGAGAGCACGCCCGGCACATTGTCGTGGATATGCAGTACGCGATGCTTGTCCGGGTGCGCCGGCAGCGCCACTTCGGGGAAGTTGACCGAGGTGACGGTGGTGCCGTTGTCGGAATAGGTAATCATCTTCTCGGAGACCTCGATGCCGATGTTCTCCTGGGCTTCGAGGGTGGAGCCGCCGACGTGCGGCGTGAGGATCACGTTGGGAATCCCGCGCAGCGGACTGACGAACTCCTCGTCGTTGCCCTTGGGCTCCACCGGGAAGACATCGATGGCGGCACCGTAGAGGCGACCGGCCTCAAGGGCGGCCGCCAGATCTTCGATCACCACCACGCTGCCGCGGGAAGCGTTGATCAGGATGCCGCTGGGCTTCATCAGTGCCAACTGGTCCTTGCCGATCATCCACTTGGTGGAGGGCAGCTCCGGCACGTGCAGACTGACCACGTCCGCCCGGGCCAGCAGCTCCTCGAGGCTCGCCACCTGGTTGGCGTTACCCATGCCGAGCTTGGTCACCACGTCGTAGAAAATGACGTTGAAGCCTAGCGACTCGGCCAGCACAGAGAGCTGGGCACCGATGTTGCCGTAGCCGACGATGCCCAGCGTCTTGCCGCGGGCCTCGTGGGAGTTCTTGGCGCTCTTCAGCCAGCCGCCCTGGTGGGCGCGGGCGTTCTTCTCGGGGATGCCGCGCAGCAGCATGATCGCTTCGGCCAGCACCAGCTCCGCCACCGAACGGGTGTTGGAGTAGGGCGCATTGAACACCGGGATACCGCGCGAAAGCGCCGCCTTCAGGTCGACCTGATTGGTGCCGATGCAGAAGCAGCCCACGGCGTTGAGCTTCTCGGCGGCGGCGAACACGCGCTCGTTGAGCTGAGTGCGCGAGCGAATGCCGAGGAAGTGCACGTCGCGGATCTTCTCGATCAGCGATTCCTCATCGAGCGAGGTGGGCAGGTGCTCGATGTTGGTGTAACCGGCATTCAGAAAATTGTCCACCGCGCTCTGGTGGACGCCCTCGAGCAGCAGGATCTTGATCTTGCTCTTGTCCAGGGACGTTTTGGCCATGGTCGAATCAACCCCTTCTTGGTGCGCCGCGAGCTGGAAACAGGGCGCTCATGTTAACACAACCGCTACGCGCGAAGATGAAAATGCTGCGTCGCAAAGATGAGCGCGCTGCACGTTGCGCGGCGCAGACAGACGACCAGCGGGGCAGTGCGTGTATACTGTGCCTCCTGAAAACAGCGGCGACGAGCTAGAGGTGTCATGGCCGAGCGTGACAAGCAAACGGCGGGCGAGATGGCGGCGAGCGAGGATGCCGAAGTCGATTTCGCTACTACCGTGGAACGACTGGAACAGCTGGTGGAGCAGCTGGAATCCGGCGAGCTGACACTCGAAGGCTCGCTCGCCGCGTTCGAGCAGGGCGTACGCCTGACCCGCGACGCCCAGCGGCGGCTGGACGAGGCCGAGCTGCGCGTGCGCACCCTGATCGAACGTCCCGACGGCAGCACCGACTTCGCACCCTTCGATGCTCCGGCGGTGGAGGACGACAGTGAAGACTGATTCGCTCGCGGTTCTCCTGGCCGCCGACCGGGCGCGCGTCGATGCCTTTCTGGCCCGGGTCTTCGACCAGCGCCGGCCAGCGGCGCCACGGCTGGAAGACGCCATGCGGCACGGCCTGCTGGTGGGCGGCAAGCGCCTGCGGCCGCTGCTGGTCTATCTGGCCGGGCGGGCATTGGGGGCGCATGACGAGGCGCTCGACGCGCCGGCCGCCGCCGTCGAGCTGATCCATGCCTACTCCTTGGTGCACGACGACCTGCCGGCCATGGATGACGACGACCTGCGCCGCGGTCAGCCCACGGTGCACCGTGCCTATGACGAAGCCACGGCGATACTCGCCGGCGATGCATTGCAGACGCTGGCCTTCGAAGTGCTCGCCCGTGCCGCCCACCCGCGGCTGCCGGCGCTGATCCTCACCCTGGCCACGGCCGCCGGCCGCGACGGCATGGTAGGGGGGCAGGCGCTGGACCTGGCGGCCGTTGGCGGCCACCCTGACGTGGAGGCTCTGGCCACCATGCATGCCCACAAGACCGGGGCGCTGATTCGCGCGGCGGTGCGCATGGGGGCGCTGACGGCGGTAGAGGAATCGGACCCCCGCGTCGCGGCGCTGGAGCATTATGCCGAGGCGCTCGGCTTGGCCTTCCAGATTCATGACGACGTCCTCGACGTCACCGGCGACACCCAGACCCTGGGCAAGGCGTCGGGTGCCGACGCCGCGCGTGACAAGCCCACCTATCCGGCCCTGCTGGGGCTGGAAGGTGCCCGCCGCAGGGCCAGCGAGCTGACCGAAGAGGCGCTGGCGGCGCTGGGCTCCCTGGGCGAGGCGGGCGGTCCGCTTGCACAGCTGGCCCGCTACATGATCGAGCGCGACCATTAGCCACATGGCATGACAGCCAGGACGACCGAATCGCACATGAAGCTCTACGACGTAATACCAGTCGAGCGCCCGGTGACCCCGCTGCTCGACTCGCTGGACACACCGGCGGCACTGCGGGCCATGACCGGTGCCCAACTGCTGCAGGTGGCCGACGAGCTGCGCGCCTACCTGCTCTACAGCGTGGGCCGCAGCGGTGGCCACTTCGGCGCCGGTCTGGGGGTGGTGGAGCTCACCGTGGCCCTGCACCACGCCCTGGAAACGCCCCATGACCGACTGGTGTGGGACGTCGGCCACCAGGCCTACCCGCACAAGATCCTCACCGGCCGGCGCGAGACGATGCCCAGCATTCGCCAGTACGGCGGGCTGGCCGCCTTCCCACGACGTGCCGAGTCGCCCTACGACACCTTCGGCGTGGGCCATTCCAGTACCTCGATCTCGGCGGCGCTGGGCATGGCCCTGGCCAGCGCCACCCGAGGCGACAAGCGACGGGTCTGCGCGGTGATAGGCGACGGTGCGCTGACCGCGGGCATGGCCTTCGAAGCGCTGGCCCATGCCGGCCATGTCGATGCCAACCTGCTGGTGGTGCTCAACGACAACGAGATGTCGATCTCCGAGAATGTCGGCGGCATTGCCAGCTATCTGGCAGGAATCCTTTCCAGCAAGCCCTATCTCGCCATCCGCGAGGAGGGCAAGCGGGTGCTGTCGCACCTGCCGGGGGCGCTGGAACTGGCGCGCCGCACCGAGGAGCACATGAAGGGCATGGTCAGCCCGGCCACGCTGTTCGAGGAGATGGGCTTCAACTACATCGGCCCCCTCGACGGTCACGACCTGCCTACCCTGATCCAGACCCTGCGCAACATCCGCGACCTGGACGGCCCGCAGTTCCTCCACGTAAAGACACGCAAGGGGCGCGGCTTCCTACCCGCCGAAGCCGACCCCATCGGTTATCACGCCATCACCAAGCTGGAAAAGAGTGAGCCGGAGAAGAATGGCGAGGCGCCGACCATCAGGCCCACCGCGCCGGCCAAGAAAAAAGCACCCAAGTATTGCAACGTCTTCGGCGATTGGTTGTGCGACATGGCCGCCGTCGACGAGCGGCTGATCGGCATCACCCCGGCGATGCGCGAAGGCTCCGACCTGATCCGCTTCTCCAAGGCTTACCCCGAGCGCTATTACGACGTGGCCATTGCCGAGCAGCATGCGGTGACGCTGGCCGCCGGCATGGCCTGCGAGGCGATGAAACCGGTGGTGGCGATCTACTCGACCTTCCTGCAGCGCGGCTACGACCAGTTGATTCATGACGTGGCGGTGCAGGAGCTCGATGTCACCTTCGCCGTCGACCGTGCCGGCCTGGTGGGCGAGGACGGTCCCACCCATCACGGCAGCATGGATCTCTCCTACCTGCGCTGCGTGCCCGGCATGGTGATCCTGACGCCGGCCGACGAGGCCGAGTGTCGGGCCATGCTCAGTGCCGCCTATCACTATCCCGGTCCCGCTGCGGTGCGCTACCCGCGTGGTAGCGGGCCAGGCGTTGATATTCCCGCCCACCTCGAGCCACTGGAGATCGGCAAGGCCCAGCTTCGTCGCCAGGGCGGTGCCAAGGCGGGACGGCGGGTGGCCCTGCTTTCCTTCGGCAGCCTCAACGGTCCGGCGGCTGAAGTGGCGGAAAACCTCGATGCTACCCTGCTCAACATGCGCTCGGTCAAACCGCTCGACCGTGAGGCGATTCTGGCTGCCGCCGCCGACCACGACCTACTGGTCACACTCGAGGAGAACGTGGTAGCAGGAGGCGCCGGCAGTGGTATCAACGAGTTGCTTGCCGCCGAAGGCATGCAGGTCGCCCTGCTCAACCTGGGCCTGCCCGATACCTTCGTCGAGCACGGCAAGCCCACCGAACTGCTGGCAGAGTGCGGCCTGGACGCCGCCGGTATCGAAGCGGCAATACGCGCCCGCCTCGGCTGAAGCTCACTGGCCGGGCTCATCACCCGGCCGAATTTTTTTGTCGTCGATCCTGTCTTTCTCCCTCTGCAAAGGCCGCGCATTAGCCTTCAGCAAAGTGCTCATCGAGTTTTGTTAACTGCTTGGAAGCCGTCGCTGAGCGGGAATTCTGCGCCTCGCAAATAGGGCTTTACCTGGCAAGACGCTATGCGAAGGGATCTGGCTCGATCGGTGGACACACCGATTTGTCCAGCTTGTAAGATATGTCTTACATGTAATTCAGCCTCCGCTTACGCTTGCAGAGCCCGGACTCGGTGTCACCGAGGTCGCCCTTCTTGGTAAGATGTGTGATGCGAGATCACTTCTCTAATACGCTCAGTTACATTACGGAAATATTGTAGTCCCTCGGGTAGCGTTCCGTTACATACCGCCAGAGAGGGCGAAAGCAGCGAAGAAGTTGGAGGTTTTAAGGAATTCGAGCAGCGCGAAATGTGCTTGAGTGTCTGGCGTAGTGGTCACCTTTTTCATGTGGCGGGCATGTTGGCCGGGTCGCTGACAGTGTTGCCACATAATGCTGTCGCTTCAATATCTCGCCGAGCCATGTTGCGTGACGACGAGATGCTTTGTGTCCAAGGAGCGTATGGCGCGGCAGTCGCCGCATCTTGATTGGATTTTTCTTGAGCTCGTCGAGCGATCCGGCAAGGGTCGCTCGCACTAATTTACGGCTTAACGGCGGCGCGCTTATGTCACGTCTCGATCATTGGGAAACGCTATCAATTTTTGCATGTGCTCGGCGAATGTTGGGTGCTCGGCATGGTTGTTGGATGATCGGTTTGCTCGCCTTGGGGCTGGGCGGTTGTGCCTCGATGTCCAATGATGCTAGCGAGGAATCGTTCGAGTCCGTCGCGCGCTTCGTAGGGACGTTGCCCTGCATCGATTGTCGCATTATTCGTGCGGATCTGACCCTGCATCGTGACCCTGAGACGGGGCGTCCGGACAAGTATTTTCTGCAGCAGACTCATGTCGACGCGATCGGTGGCGATTTTACTTCCACTCAATGGGGCGACTGGCGGCTCATGAGCACGGGTGAGAGTGTTTACTATCACATCGAGAGCCAGGCCAGTCCAATCGTCTTGCGTGTCGAGGAGGAAGGCCAGCGGTTGGGCTGGGTGGCTGATAGGGAGCTTTCGAATATGAGTGCCTCCTACGAACTCATGCGTACCGAGCCTCTGCGCTAGGTGCGCTACCTATTTGCCACGATGAGTATTGCCAGCTAGGAGGGCGCCTGAGTATGCAAAGAACGTTCGATATCGAGTCGTTCATCAAGCTGCGTAGGCAGACTCGGGTCGTCGGTGACCTGTTACATGAACAGGCGATGGATTACCTATCTACCTTGGCATTGCTGATACGCCCCCAGTTGGTTTTTGGTGAGTATCTGCAAGGTGCGCCGCGTGGCAGCGGACGTGAGGCTCAGCATGCCTTCAAGGAGTTCAAGTCGCTGTTCGAGATGACGGCCAACGCTGCGCCCTTTCGGCTGATCCAGGAGCTGGATGTACCGCTGGAGATTCTTGGCTCCACCCCTCAGCTCTACCCTTATGAATATGACGTAATGCTAACTGGGCGGGACCAGCCTGTGCGCATCACCAGTCCTGTACGCTGGGTGGTGGGCTTCAAGGGGTTCGAGCTACAGCGCTTTCGCCAGGTCATTCGAGACCCCAATCGTAGTACAGCGGAGCTGTTCCGCTTCGTCGTGCATTACTTGATGCTTTTTTATTGCATCAATCGCGCTCCAGGGCTGGGGAGGCTGCTGCTGGGACTGCGCTTTCCCGTTAGCTTCGAGAAGCTGATGGATTTTGGCGATATGCCATTTTGTGTCATTGGGTCACCCGTATCATCTCATTTGCCGGATGAGAGCCTGATCCTGAAAAGCACTGAAATTGCCGGAAACAGCACCTTCGAGGAGCTGGTTGACGAGGCGGACATCATGGAAATGGAAGATGCCGTCAGGGAGCGCCTGTTGAAGGCAATCGCCGCAATTTGAAGTTGTCGGCGATGAAGCGAACGAATCATCTCAACGTATGAGGAATCGACGCCATGGCGGAGAGGGATAGTACACAACACAAGCTGGGGCGAATTCGCGCCCCGCGAGTCCATATTACGTACGACGTCGAAATCGGCGATAGCCAGGAGCAGAAAGAGCTGCCCTTCGTCGTGGGTGTGGTCGGCGATTACTCCGGTAATCCTCTGAGCCCCCCGCCCAAGCTCAAGGACCGCAAGTTCGTGGCTGTTGAT
This sequence comes from Halomonas sp. A29, assembly GCF_046723295.1. Classification (NCBI taxonomy): domain Bacteria; kingdom Pseudomonadati; phylum Pseudomonadota; class Gammaproteobacteria; order Oceanospirillales; family Halomonadaceae; genus Halomonas; species Halomonas sp. A29. The sequence continues at coordinate 20,271 of NZ_JAXQPR010000006.1, read as the reverse complement.
CGCGATAACTTCAACAGCGTTCTCAAGGGGTACAAGCCGCGTCTGGCCTATCGCGTCGACAATACTCTGTCCAAGGATGGCTCCCAGCTACCCGTCGAGCTGAATTTCAATACCTTGGAAGATTTCGAGCCTCAAAACGTTGTCAAGCAGGTCGAGCCGCTGCGCAAGCTGTTGGAGGTGCGCAACAAACTGGCGGACTTGCGCAACAAGATGGGCGGCAACGACAAGCTCGAAGAGCTGCTGATGGACGTGCTGCAGAACAGCGAGAAGCTCAAGACTCTAGGCGAAGAGTTCGGCCGCGAGCAAGCGGTCCGCGAAGACGACAAGTAACGGTGGAGCCCCGACATGTCAGAGAAACAACCGGAAACACAGGCGTCCGTGGTGCAAGAAACCGAAGAAGCCGTCTTCGCACCGCAAGCGTCTTTGCTGGACAGTATTATCTCGCAAAGCCGGGTAGCGCGCTCTGAGGATGAGCGCAACCGGGCCCGGGACCTGATCGAGGAATTGGTGGCCCAGGTCTTGGATGGCGAAGTACTGCCCAGCAAGGATCTGGTCGCGGTGCTTGATGCTCGGATCGCTGAAATCGATGCGATGCTCTCCGAGCAGATGAACGAAATCATGCACGCCAGTGAGTTCCAGCAGCTCGAGTCTTCTTGGCGCGGTCTCAAGTACCTGGTGGACCAGACCGAGACTGGCAGCAACATGAAGATCCAGGTGCTCAACGCAACCAAGAAAGATCTGGTTCGCGATATGAAGTCAGCACCCGAATTCGACCAGAGCGCGCTATTCAAGAAGGTGTACGAGGAAGAGTACGGCACTTTTGGTGGCGCCCCCTTCGGCATGTTGATTGGTGATTTCGAGTTTTCGCGCAGCCCGCAGGACATCTACCTCCTTGAGCAGATCTCTCACGTGGCTGCGGCGGCGCACGCTCCTTTTATTTCGGCATCGTCTCCCGAGCTTTTCGGTTGGGACTCTTTCACCGAAATGAGCGGTCCACGAGATCTGACCAAGATTTTCGATACGGTTGAATATGCCAAGTGGAAGTCGTTCCGCAATTCCGAGGATGCGCGTTACGTTGGGCTGACGCTGCCCCACGTCCTGGGACGTCTGCCGTATGGACCTGATACTGACCCGGTAGAAGAGTTCAACTTTGTCGAAAATGTCGACGGTCGCGAGCACAACAAGTACCTGTGGATGAACGCCGCCTATGCCTTGGGAGCGCGGGTGACCGATGCTTTCGCCAACTATGGCTGGTGTGTGGCGATACGGGGCGTGGAGGGAGGCGGTCTTGTGGAAGACTTGCCGACTCATACCTTTCAGACGGACGATGGCGAGGTCGCGCTCAAGTGCCCTACCGAGATCGCCATTACCGACCGGCGGGAGAAGGAGCTGTCCGACCTTGGTTTCATTCCGCTGGTGCACTGTAAAGGGACCGACTACGCCGCCTTCTTCGGGGTTCAGTCCGCCCAGAAGCAAAAGCAGTACAACACCGATGTGGCCAACGCCAACGCGCGCCTGTCTGCACAGTTGCAATATATCTTCGCGACCTCGCGCATTGCTCACTACATGAAAGCCATCATGCGCGACAAGGTTGGTAGCTTTGCCTCGCGGACCAGCGTTGAGCGCTACCTCAATGACTGGCTCTCGCAGTATGTGCTTCTCGACGACAATGCCAGCCAGGAAGCCAAAGCCCAGTTTCCGCTGCGTGAAGCGCGTGTGGAAGTTGCCGAAGTGCCAGGCAAGCCAGGCGTCTATAAAGCGGTCACCTTCTTGCGGCCGCACTACCAGCTGGACGAGCTGACCGCGTCGCTGCGCCTGGTAGCCGAGCTCCCGCAGTCGACCCGAAGTTGATTGTCATAGACCGTCATTACCGATGAGGTGAGCTGTGCAAGCAACAGGCACAAGGATGATCGTGCCAACACTCTGGAGCCGCCTTCTCGATGATGAACCTCATCGAGGGGTGGAGGCCGAGGACCGGCAGTGGAGCACGCTCGAAGAGTACAAGACCACGGTCGTGCGTGACTTGGAAACTCTGGTCAACACGCGCCAGGAGCTATTGGCGACTCGCTTGGCGGCGTACCCACTGCTGGGGGGCTCTTTGCTGGAATACGGCCTGCCCGATTTTCTCGGGCGGGGCCTTCACAGCAGCGAAGATCGCCAACTCATCCAGCGTCAGTTGGAGCGGGCTATTGAGGGTAACGATTGCCGCTTTCGCAACGTGCGCGTTCGACTGCTCGACCAGGACCGACAGGACCGCTTGCTGCGTTTTCGTGTCGATGCCCTGCTGGTCGTGGTAGATGCCTCGCAGCATGTGGCTTTCGATGCGGTGCTCCAGGCCGAAACTCAACGATACAAAGTACAGAACTTGACCTGATGCTCGACGAACTGCTGCCCTACTATGAGAAGGAACTCTCGCACCTGCGCTTTCTAGGCCAGGAGTTCGCTCGTGAATACCCGAAAGTCGCCGCACGCCTGCAGCTCGAAGAAGATGACTGTGCTGACCCACACACCGAGCGACTGATCGAGGCCTTCGCCTTCTTGTCGGCGCGGGTTCACAAGAAGCTGGACGATGACCTGCCGGAGATTGTCGAGTCCTTTCTGGACGTTCTGTACCCCCACTACCTGAGGCCTACGCCGTCTCTGTCGATCGTTCAGTTTGACCTGGGTGAGCGCTCGACTCTGGACTCGCGCTACCAAGTGCCGCGACACACAGAGCTGCTTTCGCGGGTGGTGGGAGGGGCTGCCTGCCGCTTTCGAACCTGCTATGAGGTGACGGTCTGGCCGCTGCGTGTCGAGCAGGCTCGTTTTACGCAGCTCGAGCGTTCTGCGTTCAATGGACGGGACCGCGACGGCGTCGCGCGCCTCGACCTTTCTTTGGACACCTTGGCAGATCAGGCCATTGGCCCCTTGGGCATCGACCAGCTGTGCTTTTTCCTGGATGGAGAAGGCACGCTGATGCACCCCTTGCATGAGCTGCTGTTCAATAACCTGGCGCGGCTCAGCCTGAGCTTCGAGGAGGGTGGGCGTCGTCGCGAGATCGGCTTACCCCTCGACGCTATCCGCCCGGTCGGCTTTGCGCCTGAGGAAGGGTTGATCGATTATTCCGAGCGCTCCTTCCTGGGCTATCGGTTGCTGCATGAATACTTCGTCTTTCCCGAAAAATTCATGTTCTTCGAAGTACAGGGACTCGCTCGGGCGTTGGCAGGCGTAACGGGTAGTCGCTTTCAGCTGCATTTCCTGTTTTCCGACTATACGCAGGGTGAGCGCCTGGCACGTTTGGCGCAGAACTTGGGGCGCAACCACTTCCGCCTGGGTTGCACGCCCGTCATCAACCTGTTCCGCCAGCAAGGGGAGCCGATCAAGCTCACCCACACCCAGCATGAGTATCCGGTAGTTGCTGATGTACGTCACCCTTACGGGGTCGAGGTTCTCTCCATCGAGCAAGTGACGCGCATCAAGAAGAAAGCAGCTCGGGACGAAATCACCGCGTGCCATCCGTTCTTCTCACCACGTGGTCAGGATGTCCAGGGTGACAGCAGCTACTGGATCGCCAGGCGGGTGCCTTCTGAGCGGCGCCGCGATCATGGCACCGAAATGCAGCTGCGCTTGATTGACCGAGAGCTGACGCGAGTGGAAACCTCGAGCGATGTACTCAGTCTGAAGCTGGCCTGCAGCAACCGTGACCTGCCGCAGCAGTTGAGTTTCGGTCATCCGCAGGGGGATTTCACCCTGCCGCGGGAGCAAGTCGTCAAGGCAATTCGCTGCCTGCGCAAGCCTACGGTTGCGTTGCGTCCACCGCTTGGCAAAGGTGTGATATGGCGGTTGATCTCGCATCTATCGTTGAACCATCTGTCATTGGTATCGCGTGGACGTGAAGCGCTGCTGGAAATATTGGCGCTTTACAATTACCGCAATACCGAAGCATCACGGCGCCAAATCAACGGTATCACCGCTATCGAAAGCGCGCCGACCATGACCCGCATTGGCCATCCCCGCCCGGCTTTTGTGCGAGGGCTGGGGATCACCCTGGAGTTGGACGAACAGCAGTTTACCGGTAGCGGCATCTACCTGTTTGGCATGGTGCTGGATCATTTCTTCGGTCAGTACTGTTCAGTCAACAGCTTTACCCAATTGACCCTACGTAGCCGTCAACGCGAGAAGGAAGTGGTAACATGGCCACCCAGAACCGGCACTCAGCCCCTGGTCTGATCGACCGCGCGCGGGCTGAGCCGTACAGGTTCGGCTTCTTCCAGCTCGTGCGTTTGTTCCGACTACATTACAGCCATTTGGGGCGTCTCGATCCTGAGTCACGTCCTCATGAGGATCCGCTGCGCTTTCGCACCAAGCTGTCGTTGGAATTTCCGGCCAGCGAGATCAGCGATCTGGTGTTCGAGAATCCGAAGCGCTTGTCACCGCTGGATCAGCCGCTGACGGAGATCCAGGTTACCTTCATGGGGCTGGTCGGCCAGTCCGGCGTCTTGCCGCGTCCTTATACCGAAACGCTGATTGATCGCCATATCCAATTGCGCGATGACGCAGCCCATGCGTTTCTCGATCTGTTTTCACACCGCATGACGGCGCTCTTCTATCAAGCTTGGCAGAAGTATCGTTTTTTCATCGAGTATGAACGCAAGGGCGAGGCGGACTTCGAGCGTCAGTTGCATGCGCTTACCGGACTGAGCGAGCGAGCAACCCATCTGCTGACTCATCGGCATGCTCAGCAAGAGCATGACGCCGACCTGCCCCGGGAGCTGCTCAGCTACTTTGCCGGCCTGCTCTCTCAGAGGCCGCGCAATATTCTCAATCTGCAAGCCCTACTCGGTTCCACCTTCGACGTGGAGTGTCAGGTACGGCCTTTCAGCGGCCGCTGGCTGAACATCCCCAGGCGAGAACTCACCCAATTGGGCGCTCGCAATGCGTCATTAGGTGAGACGGCAGTGGCAGGCACCCGAGTCTGGGACTACCAATCCTGCGTCAGAGTCGCTCTGGGACCATTGTCGCGAGCGGACTACAAGCGCTTTTTACCCGGCCAGAAAGTGCATACCCAACTTATCGAGCTGACGCGTTTTTATCTGGGTGCCGAGCTGGATTTCGAGATCGAACTCGAACTCGAAGCCGAACAGGTGCCACCAGCCCGGCTGGGTGGTACGGACGGTGTCTCGCTGGGGCGCCTGGGGTGGCTGGGGACGCGCGCTCATGCGCGCAACGGCCATGCGATTTTCCCGATTCCTTTCAATGGAGCCACTACGTGAGCCTCAAGACGCTGTTTGCCAAGCTCAATGACGTCAGCCGAAGTGCCATGGAAGAGGCGGCCGGGCTATGTCTTGCCAAACGTCAATATGAAGTCGATATCGAGCACTTGCTGCTCAAATTGATCGATTCCGATGACAATGACTTGCTGCGCCTTGCCCGGCATTACGAGTTGGCCCTGGATCGCCTTGCCAATCAGTTGGACCTGGCGCTGGAGACCTTCAAGACGGGTTGCACGCGTACCCCCGCGCTCTCGCCGCATATCACTCGGCTGATCGAGCGTGCCTGGGTCATTGCATCCATCGAACAGCAGGCCACGCAAATCCGCAGCGGGCACTTGTTGCTGGCGCTGCTGGGTGACCAGGAACTACGCCGGGTGGTAATGGAAAGCGCGCCGGAGCTGGAGCGACTGGAGGTGGATGACCTGCGCCTTAACTTCGAAGCGCTGCTGGCAGCCAGCCCGGAGCAGCAAGGTAGCCAGGGCGAAGCACCGAGCGTGGGTGAAAACTCGCCCAAGCGTCGCGGTGGTAAGACGCCCGCACTGGACCAATACACCATCGACCTGACTGCCAGCGCTCGTGAGCGGCGTATCGACCCCGTGCTGGGCCGTGACGCTGAAGTTCGTCAAATGATCGACATCCTCACCCGCAGACGACAAAACAACCCTATCCTCACCGGTGAGGCTGGCGTGGGCAAGACCGCCGTAGTCGAAGCCCTGGCATTGAAGATCGTGGCTGGCAGCGTGCCTGAGGCCCTGGCCAATGTCGAGCTGCGTACCCTCGACCTGGGCTTGCTCCAGGCGGGAGCAGGGGTAAAGGGGGAGTTCGAACAACGTCTCAAGAACGTTATCGAGGAGGTCAAGCGAAGCCTGCATCCGATCATCCTGTTCATCGACGAGGCCCACACCCTGATCGGCAGTGGTGGTCAGGCCGGTCAGAGCGACGCCGCCAACTTGCTCAAGCCTGCCCTTGCTCGTGGTGAACTGCGCACCATCGCTGCGACTACCTGGGCTGAGTACAAAAAGTACTTCGAGAAGGATGCCGCCCTGGCGCGCCGCTTCCAGGTGATCAAGGTCGACGAGCCTAGCGAGGCCGTCGCGATTGATATGCTGCGTGGCCTGGCTGACCGCATGCGCGATCATCACGGTGTCGAGATACTCGACGAGGCCGTGGTGCAGGCAGTGCGCCTATCGCATCGCTATATCACCGGCCGCCAATTGCCGGACAAGGCTGTCAGCGTGCTCGATACCGCCTGCGCCCGGGTTGCCCTGGGGCAGGCAGTGGCGCCAGCTGAGCTGGAGGACGCCCGCCAGCGTGCGCTCGACATGGAGGCTGAGCGAGAGGTCCTGCGACGTGAGCTGGAAAGGGGCGACAGTGGCCATGAAGCGCGCTTAGTGGAACTCGATAGCGAGCTGGGTGAGCTGGCCGAGCACATCGCGGCCCTGGAAGCCGACTGGCAACAGCAGCGCGATGCCGTGGCGGTCATTCATGCCGCCGACGCGGCACTTGACGAAGCGGCTGATGATGCCGCCCGTGCTGCCGCCCGGGAAGTCTTGCTGGCGGCCCGGCGGGAGCTGCAAGAGATCACCGGTGAGCTTCCGCTGGTACACCCTTGTGTCGACGGCAATGCCATTGGTGCCGTAGTGGCTGCCTGGACCGGCATTCCGCTGGGCAAGATGCAGCGTGACGAGATCGACACCGTACGCCGTCTACCGCAGCTTCTCGGCGAGCGTGTCATTGGCCAGGACCATGCCTTGGTCGAGATCGGCAAGCGCATCAGCCTGTCGCGTGCCAGGCTCGACGATCCCAACAAGCCGATCGGCGTCTTCCTGCTGCTCGGTCCGAGCGGCGTGGGCAAGACCGAGACGGCGCTGGCGCTCGCAGATACCTTGTATGGCGGCGAACGCAATCTCATCACCATCAACATGTCGGAGTATCAGGAGGCGCATACCGTTTCCTCGCTAAAAGGCTCGCCGCCCGGTTACGTCGGTTATGGCGAGGGCGGAGTGCTGACCGAGGCGGTACGTCGCAAACCCTACAGCGTCGTGCTGCTGGACGAAGTCGAGAAGGCCCACCCGGACGTGCTCGAACTGTTCTTCCAGGTCTTCGACAAGGGGGTCATGGAAGATGGTGAAGGTCGTGAGATCAACTTCCGTAACTGCGTGATCTTGCTGACCTCCAACGTCGGCACCGACTGGATCATGGATCGCTGCCTCGGAGCGGAGGCTCGCCCAGAGCCGGAAACCTTGGTCGAAGAGATGCGCGATACCCTCAACGCGATCTTCAAGCCAGCATTTCTGGGGCGCCTCAAGACCGTCCCCTTCTATCCGGTACAAGGTGAGGTGCTGACCCGGATCGTCGATCTCAAGCTGGCGCGGCTGCGCCAGCGTTTCCAGGCCAACCACGGGGCTTGCCTAACCTTCGAGGCGCCTCTGGCTACGCATATCGCCGAACGTTGTACCCAGACCGATAGTGGCGCTCGCAGCATCGATCATCTGTTGACCGGTGCTCTGATGCCGCAACTGGCTGAGCTGGTGCTGGAGCGCATGGCCGATAACGCTCCCATCGACAGCATTGTGGTCGGGGTCGATGAGCACGGCGACTTCACCTATCGCCTGACCTGAAGGCAAGTCCGAGGACAAAAAAATGAAAACACGCAGGGAACGGAATTCAAGGCGGGTTTGGGCCGGCATGGTCTTGCTGCTGGTGACAGCTAGCCTGCTGGGTGGCTGTGGAGTCGGTGGGCGTATCGGCAACCAGTTCGACGGCACCGTCGGGGACATACTGTTCAACCGGGACGAGCGCGTCACCGTTGCTCTTGAGGGGGATGAACGACTCAACCCGGATGCCGAGGACAGCTCGCTGTCCGTTGTCGTACGCATCTATCAGCTCAGTTCATTGACCACCTTCTCGGCCGCTGCGCCGGGGGAGTTGTGGCACGACGCCGGAGCGGCGCTGGGCGATGCGTTGATCAGCGAGCGTGAAGTCGTTGTGCTGCCGGGAGGCCAGGTGGTCGACAGCGCGCCCATGGCTCAGCCCACCGCCTACGTTGCCGTGGTGGCTTTCTTCCGCCAGATGCCGGACGAGCGCTGGCGCTTGGTGTTCGATGCCGCGGCCATGCGCAAGGACGGCATCTTGACCTCCCCTGGCGGTGTGAGGGTGAGCCTGGTGGACAACCGTATCGAGCCCGCGAGGCGCAGTGCCAAGTTAATTGCCTCGACAGGCAACGGCTGACCGCGCCGCGAGCCCATGCAAGTGCCATGCGCCGAGGCGCGACACAGGCGAACATGAAGGAAGCGAGTAGTGAGCAAGCATAACCGAGTGATGTGGTCGCAAGGCATGTTCCTTCAGCCGCAGCACTTCCAGTATCAGGATGAGTATCACCAGCATCAGCTCGGTGAAGCCAGCCAGCGCTCGGGGCCCTTCAACTGGGGGGTACAGGCCCTGGCCGTGGATGAAGATGCCCTGGCGCAAGGTCGCCTCCAACTGACCCGGCTCAAGGTGGTTTTTCCCGATGGCACCCTGATCGATGCGCCTCAGCAGGATCCCCTCCCGTTGGCGCGGGATCTTGGCGAGCTGGAGGGAATGGCCGAATGCAAGGTCTATGCAGCGCTGCGCCTGACGGAGCCCCATGCGCCGAACGTGGTGGACGACGAGAACCGTCGGGGCCAGCACAGGCGCTTTCGTCAACGCTTCGAAAGCCTGCCGGACCTGCTCGAGGGAGAGACCGAGAACGAGCTCTCCCTGCTCGAGCTGAACGTGATGCTGCGGCTGGAAGGTGACGATCTGGATGGCACCAGCCATTGTCCGCTGGTACGCCTCAAGCGCAACGTTGCGGGGAGCTTCTCGGTGGACAGCGACTTCGTGCCACCCTGCCTGCACCTGAGCGCCAACGAGACGCTGCTGGCTCTGGGCCGACGCCTGCTCGGCGTGCTCCAGGCCAAGCACGAGGCGCTGTCCGGGCGCCGTCGCGAGCGTGCCGACCAGGTGGCCGAGTTTGGCTCCAGCGATGTGACCCTGTTCTGGCTTCTCTACACGGTCAACCGAAGCTATCCGCAACTGGCGCATCTGCTCAAGCATCCGCGGCTGCATCCCGAGCGTCTGCATGGCTTCCTCAGCGACCTGGTCGCCAGCCTGATGACCTTCTCGATGGGGCATCGGCTGGCCGACCTGCCCGCCTATCGCCATCCGGATCCGGCCCAGGCCCTGGTTCAGCTCGATACCATGGCCCGTGAGCTGCTCGATACGGTGATACCTAATCAGTACATCCCGATCGCTCTGGAACAGACCAAGCCCTCTTACTACGTCGGTCGGTTGCACGACCCGCGCCTGGTCGATGCCGATTTCTACGTCTGTGTGCATGCCGACATGCCTGGCGCCAAGCTGATCGAGCTGGTTCCCCGCGCCTTCAAGGTCGGCTCGCCCGAAGACATCGAGGTCGTGGTCAACAGCGCCATGCCCGGCGGTTCGCTGGTCCATGCCACTCGGCTGCCGGTCGCCATCCCCGTGAGACTGGACAATCACTACTTTGCGCTCGAACCACAGGGGCGGATGTACGAGCGGATGATGGCTGCCCAGGCCATTGCCTTCTATGTCCCTAGCGGCTTCACCAACCTCGAGATTGAACTGATGGCGGTGCTCAAATGAACCAGTACGCGGCGACATCGCAGCACGACGTTGCACAGGATGCCCAGGCGCGCATGCGTACCCTGGCTCAGGACTTCTTCTCTCTGGTACTGATGGTTCGCCGGGGTGGTGAGGCGCAGAGCGTCGAGGCTTTTCTCGAAAGAGTCGAGGAGTTCTTCCGCGACCTGGAAGGTCGGGCCCTGGCCGTCGGCTACAGCATGGAGCAGTTTCGTGATGCCCAGTATGCCCTTTGTGCCTTCCTCGACGAGAGCGTGCTGGGCGCCGGAGAGAGCAATATTCGGCGCCACATAGAACTCCACCCGCTGCAGTACAAGTATTTCGGTGTACACCTGGCGGGAGAAGGCTTCTTTGAGCGCCTCGAGGCCCTTCGCAGCGACGTCAAGGGCAATCTCGACGTGCTGGAGGTCTACCACCTTTGCCTGGCGCTGGGGTTCGAGGGCAAGTATCGCCTGGAGCACCGCGACCAATTGCGCTACATCGCCAATACCCTGGGTCAGGACATCGCCCGCTATCGCAAGGTGCCGGAAGAGCTGGCACCCGGTTGGCAGTTGCCGGATCAGGTTGGCCAACTGCTGCGCTACGAAGTTCCCATTTGGGTTTATCTGGTGCTGATCGCGCTGCTCTGCGGCGTGGTCTACCTGGTGCTCGATGGGCTCTTGGGCGTGCGCGCCGACGCCTTGATCGAGCGTCTGTCATCACTGTTCGAAGCATCGTGAGGGCGGGCGAGACATGAGGCGTGTTCTGAGGTTGTTGAAGAGTTTCTGGCTACTTTCGTTCGTGCTGTGGCTGGCCGGTGTACTGCTGTGCGTGTGGTGGATTCCGCGCCTGGGAGGGGAACCCCAGCGCCTGGCGATTGCCGTGGCCGTGCTCACGGCGCTGTGGCTACTGGCGATCGTCCTGCGCAAGTACCGCAGGGTTCGTGCCGAGCGTGAGCTCGAAGCGCTGGTGCAACTGGAAGTCGATCGCGAGGCGGCCAGCGCCGCATCGCAGAGCGGTGATTACGAAGTCCTGCGGGAACGCCTCAAGTCGGCCCTGGGAATGCTCAAGGCCCGCCATGGTGGCAATGGAACCCTGACGGAGCTGCCTTGGTACCTGGTGGTGGGACTCTCCGCTTCCGGCAAGACCTCATTGCTGACCCGCTCTGGTCTCAACACCAGCGTGGCCGGGCTCGGGATGGAGTCCGGCACTCAATATTGCGATTGGTACTTCGGCAGCGAGGCGGTGATGATCGACACCGCCGGACGCTATATCGCCGAAGAGCAGCCGGCGCGGGAATTCGCCGACTTCCTGCGGCTGTTGGCCAAGCGCCGCAAGCATACGCCCATCAACGGCCTGATCGTGGTCGTCGACCTGCCCACACTGCTGCATGCGCCCCGAGACGAGAACCATGCCCTGGCGCAGCAGCTGATCGAGCGCATCGATACCTACCACGACGCCCTGGGGGCGACACCGCCCGTCTACCTGTGCTTCAGCAAGGCCGACCTCGTGCCGGGCTTCGTCGAGGCTTTCGGCGGGCTGGAGGGTGACAAGCGCCACTGCCCCTGGGGGATCACTTTCCCGGTGGCCGAAGTGCGCGGTAAAGGACTTGGACATGCATTCCACCAGCGCTTCGCTCCGCTGGTCGAGTCCCTGCGGGCTCATGTGGAGCGCCGGCTGGTTCAGGAGGGGCCGCAGGCGGATAGCGCCCTGCTGCGTTTCCCGGATTATGTGGCCGAGATGGAGCAGCGCCTGGCCGACTTCCTCGAACCCTTCGACCTACGCCACAACCCTGAAAGTGCCCCGCTTACCCGAGGTCTTTATTTCACCAGTGCCTTGCAGCGCGGTGAGGGACTGCAGCCGATCCTCGACGATCAGGTGAGAGACGCCTTCGCGCTGACCGGTAAGCCGCTGTCGGCCGGGGGCTCCACGACGCTGCGTGGTGATCGTAGCTATTTCATACAGGGGCTCTTCCGCGATGTCTTGATTCCCGACCGCAACCTGGTTCAGCACTACTCACGCCATGGCCAGCGTCAGGCGCTCAAGCCCTGGCTGATCGCCATGGCCGGCCTGGCTGGGCTCGCAGGGCTGGGTGTGCTGGGCCATGCCTATTGGCACAATCATGAATCGCTGCTTGCCTTTGACCAGCGGCTCGATATGGCCGAGCAGGTCAGTGACGGTGACCGACTCGATATCCTGCACGGTGAACTGGCGCGTCTCCAGCGCGAAGCTCGCGCCGGGGTGCCCTTCTGGGAGAACGCCGGGCTCGGCGTAGGCAGAAGACTGCTCCCGGGCCTCGAGCAGGCTTGGTTCGTGTCGCTTGAGCGGCAGGTGCTCTCACCGGTGGCCGAGAGCCTGGTCGACCAATTGGTGGCCGTCGGCGACCTGGCGGCATCGCTGGGGCTGGAAACCCAACTGGAGAGCCCGCGCGAGTCTTCCTCCCTCGACACCGAGGATGACTTCGGTCTCGACGGTGCCGCTGGGCAGGGCCGTGAGCTGCTGAGCGACACCGGTGAACGCATGCGGGATCGTCTGACCTCGCGGCCGACCCTAGGCAGTGTGCCCCGCTCCACCGGCGATCTGGCGAGCCGCGTGCGTGGCGAGGCAGATTACCGCGTAGCCGGCAGTGCCAGGGATGCCTATTGGGGAGCCCGTGGCAACGCCCGGGATGCGCTGCGTCAGGGTGCGCGCGATGCCTGGAGCGACAGCTTGCGCGGGAGCGAAGGGGGCGGACAAGCGAGCCTGTTGGCGATAGAGGACGGGCCGGCCTTTTCCGAAGCAGCGCTCAACCGCCTCGAGCCGAGCCAAGTAGCGCAACTGGTCGAGGCCTATGACGCCTTGAAGCTCTACTTGGTCCTGACTGACCCAACGGCCCACCCTGAAGTGGCCTTCGTGCGGGAGGCGCTGCCTCGTGCCTGGCGGCAGGCCGATGCCGAGTTACCGGGCGGTGAGCGCCAGATTCGAGACCATGTTGCCCTGTATGCCTCTTATCTCGAGGCGGGCCAGGCACCTGCCGTGGAGCGCGACGAGCGGCTGATTGCCCAGGCGCGTGCTGACCTCAAGTCCTTCCTGATCGAGACTTCTCCCGCGGCGCGTGAATATCTGCGGCTGCGCTTGGCCGCGGAGGCTAACTATCCGGCACTGACCTTGGCGGACATCCTGCCCGAGGCCGGTCGCTCGCTGATGTACGCCGGCGAGGCCGTACCTGCCTTCTTTACGCAGCGAGTCTGGCGGGAGTTCGTGCTTCCGGAATTGATCAGAACCCTGGCCTCAGACCTTCAGGTGGAGCGTGACTGGGTACTGGAGGGAGAGTCCGAGGTAGATGAGGTGCAGGGCAAGGCTCAGTTCGCCCGGGAGGTGTTGGCACGCTACAAGCTCGAGTACATCTACGCCTGGGAACGCTTCCTGTCCGATGTTGGTGTGCGCCGCTTCGCGGGGCTGGACGAGTCACGGCAGCACCTCACCCAGCTCAGCGATTATCAGCGCTCACCGATCAAGGTGCTGCTGCAGGTAGTCGATACCAACACGCGCTGGGATAGTCCCGATGCAGAGCAGCGCCAGGCCGTGGAAGGCGAAGAAACGACCGAGGAGAGCTCCGCTGGTGGGTGGTGGCAGAGCACCCGGGAGTGGCTGGGGGGCAGCACCGATCAAGCCGGTGAGCGGGCGCTGGCGCTGGTCGAGATGCCGTCTATTTACGATGGCATCCTCGCCAACCATTTCGAGCCCGTGGGACAACTGTTCTCCGCAGACATCGGGGCCGAGGGCGATACCTCCCAGATGGATCGCTATCTGCTGTTGCTACGCCAGCTCAAGGTTCGCTTCGATCGACTGGAGCGTGGCGATGTGGGCAAGCGCACCAAGCAACTGATGGAAGATGTGGTGGAGGGGCGTCCCAACGAGATCACCGCGCTGCACAACTATGTGGCGGCCAACATCGACACTTCTCGCGACGAGCTGGTGCAGTCACTGCAGCGCCTGTTCCGTGACCCAGTAGAGTTTGCCGTGTCCAGCCTGGACAGCCCGATTGCCGGTCAATTGGCCGCTGCCTGGGGAGAGCAGGTTGCCACCCCGTGGAACAGCATGGTGGGGGGGCGCTTCCCGGTGAGCGATTCCAGCAACGAGGCTTCGGTCCGTGACCTGCGGCTGTTCGTCGATCCACAGACCGGCCTGCTGACCGACTTCGATCAGAACGAGGTGGGCAGCCTTGGCGAGGCTCGCAATGGAAACGGTGAGCCACTGGTCGATCCCCGCATTACGTCCACGATCAGCCAAGGGACTCGTGTCGGTCGGGTGCTCGAAAGCCTGGCAGACATAGAGAACGGTTTCGAAATCATGATCGAGCCGTCGGCCAACCTGACCTCTGTCCGCCTGACGCTGGATGGCCAGGAACAGGTGTACCGCATGGGACCGCAGTCGTGGCAGCGCTTCACCTGGCCGGGGGATACGCGCCAGGCCGGGGCGCGTCTCGATGTCGTCACTCATGGTGGCCAGCGCATCACGGTATTCGATTACCCGTCTCGCTGGGGATTGTTACGACTGGTGGATTCCGCCCAAGTCACCGACCTCGACGGCGTTCGCCAGCGCCTGACTTGGTATACCAGCGTTGGGCAGGTCAGCATCGTCGTGCGTAACTTCGGCGGCGTCAAGCTGACCGATCTCGAGGGGGTTCGGAGCCTTCGCATACCAACGGTAGGCGCCCGTTGAGGTAATGGAGGAGCTGCGCATGGGCTTTCGCCACGGTAGGGACAGGGAGGTCGCTTCATGATCGGATATTTCGGCAAGGTGCCGGGAAGTGCCGATTTCGTGGCATACAACGCCGCCTACAAGGACGTGCGTGAGCTCGATGGCTGGTTGCAGAGTGCGCTGGCCTGGATGGCCGAGTGCGATGCCGACTGGCAGATGCACTTCGATGCCCTGCCGACCTGCTTCTTTCACTTCCGTGCCAGCAACGGTCAGTGGTTGCTGGGGGGCATGCAAAGCTCTTGCGATGCCAGCGGCCGTCGCTATCCGTTGCTGGTCTTCCAGCGCCTGAGCGTCGCACCGGGCATCGAAGGAAGCATTGGCGTGCACACCCTGAGCGAGACCTTTGCGGGCCAGTTGCGCGACCTGCTGCAACGCACGGTGCATGGCGATGCCTCGGTACACGACCTGCAGCACGCCATCGAAGCACTGCGAGGGTTGGGCGAGGTCGACCTTAGGCTTCATCAGCGTCTGCTGCAGCGTTTTCTCGATGATGTGCGCTACTTGGACCTGTCACAGGCCTTGGCGCCGGGCTTTCCCGAATTCATCACCAGTGCCTTTGCCCTGCGCATGCAGGGGCTGCGTCAGCGCCTTCAGCGTGGCGAAACCCTGCCCGCCGTGATGCCGCTGCCCGCCGAGCGAGCCTTGAAGCGCCCGGCGGCGGATCTATGGTTGCACTGGCTGGACCGAGGCGGCCGAACGCATGCCAAGGCGAGTCTGCTCGTGGACGACTTCATGCGCCCGCAGCTGTGGCGCTTTGCGAGAGCGGAACAAGAGGTCTTTCGCCTGTTGGCGGGGCTGGCGCCGAGAGAGGCGCGTTGCGATGTGTTGGAAGCATTCGAACAGTTCGATTCCCAATGGGCTCATATCAGGCCGCCCGCTGTGGAACTCGACATTGGAACCTACATCACGCGCTTTCCCGGTGAAGAGAACGGTGGGGGAGAACACGATCGAATGGATGGGCTCGCGTAGATGAACCGGTTGAAATACTACTTTGTGAAATATCGCCCTTACGCGATGGCCATTGCCTTCTTCCTGTTGATCTTCGTGATCTGGGGAGTGGGAGTGTGGTGGGGCTTCTCATCCCTGGACAGCCTGCTGGTCGGCATCCTGGTCTTCCTGGTGAGCTCGGCGCTCTACCTGTTGCTGCTCTATCGGGGCGCGGGGGAGAAGCACGATGTCGAAGCGCTGCTGATCCAGAGTGCCGATGATGCCGTGCTCGGCGCCGCTCCGGAGGATCGCGAGGAAGTCAGCCTGTTGCGCGAGCGGCTGCTCGATGCGCTGGAGCGAATGAAAAAGGGGCGGGGCGGCAAAGGGCGCAAGCACGACCTGCTCTATCGTCTGCCGTGGTATCTGGTGATCGGCCAGCCGGCAGTTGGCAAGAGTACCCTGGTGTATCGCTCGGGGCTCGACTTTCCCTTCGCCGATCGCGAGAGCGCCCGGGTAGCCGGGGTCGGTGGCACACGGCACTGTGACTGGTTCTTCAGCAGTGAAGCGGTGCTGCTGGATACCGCCGGTCGTTACGTCAGCGACCATGAAGAGGTGGGCAAGTGGCGCGCCTTCCTGGGGCTGCTCCAGCGTCACCGCCCACGCCGTCCGCTCAATGGCTTGATCGTGGTGGTGAGCGCCGATGAATTGATCGGCAGCGATGCTGCAGCGCGTGATGCCCTGGCCCGTCGCCTGCGCGAACGCCTGCAGGAAACGCATGAATTGCTGGGCACGGCGCTACCGATCTATCTGGTCTTCACCAAGAGCGACCTGATTCCCGGCTTCCGGCAGTTCCATGCTCAGTTGGACCCCGCTCAGCGCGACGAGGTGCTGGGCATGACCTTCCCGCACCAGGACTTCGGCACGGCAGACTGGAAGGTGCGCTTCTCGAGCGCCTTGGCACGGCTGGTGGCTCGCTGTCGCGCCATCGGTGAGCAGCGCCTGATCGAGGGCGATGTGGTGCGCACCCGCGAAGCGCCCGCGGCACTGGAGTTTCCGCTCGAACTGCAGGCTCTTTCTCCGCTGCTGACGAGCTTCGTCAGCTCACTGCTGCAGGCCAACCCCTACCAGTCGTCCCCGCTGTTGCGTGGCTTCTATTTCACCAGTGCCCTGGCGGACGGCCAGCCTGCCCAAGGCGAGTACGCGGGCATGATCCAGCGTCGCTTCGGCCTGTCTGGTGGCCGTGGGCTTGGCGCACATCAGGATGGCAAGAGCCTGTTCGTGGCCGGCCTGTTCTCCCGGGTAATCCTGCCCGACCAGCACTTGGTGGGCCTGTACAGCGGCCCCAACGCCGTTCGTCGCCGTCAACTGCGCTGGTGCTGGGCCGCGCTGTCAGTGGCCGTGCTGCTGTGCACCGCCTGGGGCATCTCCTTCTACAACAACTCCCATGAACTCGCCGACATTGACGAGCGCTTGACCCAGGCCCAGGAAGCGGATGCGCGCCAGCCCTCCAGCTATACCCATTGGGAAACCCTGGATACCCTGCGTGCGGTCTCGCAGAACTACGACGACCGCCATCCGCGGGGAGTTCCCTGGTCGATGCGTTTCGGCCTCTACCAGGGCCGGGCGATGGAGCGGGCGCTGCGTGTGGCCTACTTCCAGCAGTTGCAGCGCGACATGCTCGTGCCGGTAGCGGACAACCTCAACCAAGCGCTGTTCGTGCTGCCGACGATCCCGGTGTATCGCCCGGGGGACGGCGGACGTCTCACCTACATCGATGTCGAGAGTGTCGAGCCCCATGCTCGCCCCCGGGACAATTCGCCCCAGGCCCTGGCCGACTTCGGCAATGCCACGCTCGGCACCTACCTCGAGCTGTCGCGAACCCCACGGGCCCGGGTCGATAGCGAACTGCTGCGTCAGCGGCTGCCGGACTACTGGTACCCGGCCATCGCGTCGGCACGGCAAGGCGAGCGGGATCCCCGCGATCTTGGTTATGCCAGCCGCCAGATCGAGTTCTACGCCGGCCAGATCCACGCTGCGGACGTGCCGCGTATCGACGACAACGCCTTTTTGATCTCGTCGAGCCGCAACTATATCGAAGGCCTGCAGAACCGTTCCTTCCGCACCCTGGAGACCATCACCCTGGAGGCCGACGCCCTGTTTGCCTTCGGGCGCGGCGACCTGGCGGGGCTGCAGGGGGCCGGCCAGCACCAGCTCAACCGGATCGCTGAGCGTCTGGCCAACACTGCCGATGTCGGGCGTATCACCGTCACCGGCCATGCCGACCCGATTGGCTCGGCCACGGCCAACCAGCGCCTCTCGCTTGAGCGGGCGCAAACGGTGCGTACCTACCTGATCGGCCGTGGGATGGCACCGGAGCTGATCGAGGCCATGGGGGCCGGCAGCGAGCGTCCCCTGGTGGAATGCGACAGCAGCATGAGCCGCGCCGAGCAGATTCGCTGCCTAGCACCGAATCGGCGGGTGGAGATCGAAGTCCGCGCGCTGAACTAGCGCATGGGCGGGCGCCTCCGGCGCCAGGGAAGGCTGCATCGATTGTCGGCAGCGTTTCCCAAGGAGGTCGTCGGTCGCTTCGTTGAAGTGGCTGACACCACGGGCAGGACCACTGGGGGGGCAGGATGCCTTCTGGCGGTAGCGTGCCTGAAAAAGGACCCGAGCGAGCAGTGGAGTGGAATCGCCTTCTCGCCCGGGCCAAGCACATCAACTTCTTGTTATGAGGTTGATGGTAAACCATCGCAAGCAAAGGGAAGTTCTTATCATGGCATTTGATGCGTATCTCAAGATCGACGGTATCCCCGGTGAAAGCCTGGACGCCAACCACACGGACTGGATCGAGCTGCTGAGCTTCGAGTTCGGTGCCAGCCAAGCCACTTCTGCAACGGCCAGCTCCGCTGGTGGCGCCTCTGCCGAGCGCGTCAACCTCAGCGAGTTCTCCGTCAAGAAGTTCATCGACAAGGCCTCTCCGAAGCTGTTCGAGGCCTGCTGCCGTGGCCAGCATATCAAGGAAGTCGTCCTGCAGGTTCACCGTGCCGGTGGCGAGCAGGTGCGTTACCTCGAAGTGAAGATGGAAGAAGTCATCGTCTCCTCCACCGACATGGAAGGTATGGCGAGCTTCTCCCAGAACGGCAACGGTGGCGGCACAGATTCCGTGCACGACTCGCGCCACGACCTGCCTTCCGAGGAGATCAAGTTCAACTTCGCTCGTATCAAGGTCACCTACACCCAGCAGAAGCGTCAGGACGGCCAAGGCGGTGGCAACATCGCCGGCGGCTGGGACCGCACTCGCAACCGCGTTTATTCCTAAGCGTCGGTTAGTGTGCATGGCCATGGGGGTTCGCCCCCATGGCCTTTCCCGGCGAATGCCTGGGAGAGCCTGCCAAGGCCAGGCTCTCCCAGGCGTTTGCTTCAAGGCAATCGAACACGTAAGGAAAGGGGAATCACGATGGTCGAGGACTGGGATCGCGACACGCTGCTCGCACCGATCGGCGAGCATGGTACCGGTGAGGATCTGAGCTTTTCTCTGCTCATCGACCAGATCAAGGAGGCGCGCCGCGCCGACCCTGCCTATCTCAGCCAAGGCGAGTGGCAGGCGGACCTCAAGAAGTCCGACTGGAGCGAGGTCATTGCCCTTTCGGCACAAGGGCTGGCCGAGCAGAGCAAGGACCTGGTGCTGGCCGGGTGGCTGTGCGAAGGGTTGGCCCATCGTCATGACTTTGCCGGCATGACCTACGGCCTGGAGCTGATCACGGCTCTGTGCCAGCGCTACTGGAGTGCGCTCCACCCAACGCTCGAAGAGGGGGAGGAGGAGCGCCTGGCACGGCTGGTGTGGCTGGACGACACCCTGGCCGGCGTGGTTGGAGGTATTCCCCTGCTGCAAGGCCAGGGCGACGGCCCGGGTTACGGCCTGGCCCGCTACGAGGAATCGCGCCAAATCGAGAATCTGGCGCGTAACGATGCGGATGCCATGGGCGCCGCTCTGGCCGAGGGCAAGATCAACGCCGAGATCTTCCAGCGTGCGGTGGTGCTGACCGACACCGAAAGCTTCATCCAGCGGCACGGCGAGATCGTCACCTGCCTGGGTGCCCTGGACGAGCTCGGCCGCACCCTGACCGAGCACCTCGGCGACCAGGCCCCGCCCTTTACCCAGCTCAAGAGTGTGCTGAGGGAGTGCATGCGCCTGATCGAGAGGCTGCTGGGAGAACGCGGCATCAGCCTCGACCCGGAGCAGGAAGAAGCAAAGGCGGAGGCGCCTGAATCGGCCAAGGAAGCCCTGCCAGCCGGCCCCACCGTAACGCCCGCACCTGCGGCCTCCAGTGCCGCACCGGCAGCACTGCGCACAGTACCGCAGAGTCGCGAAGAAGCCTTCGAAATGCTCAATGGCGTGGCCCAGTTCTTCAAGGGTAGCGAGCCGCACAGCCCCGTGCCCTACCTGGTGGAGCGCGCCGTGCGCTGGGGCCGCATGCCGCTGGAAGAGTGGCTGCGCGATGTGATCCGCGAAGACAGCGTCATCGACGGCATCCGCGAGACCCTGGGCACCCAACGCCGGGATGAGAACTGAGGCAGCTTGAAGGCTTCCGGTTCCAACCGAGCCTGGCCATGAGCACGAACGAAGACTCACCGGCGGCGGCGCCGGTCGACCGCAGAAGGAGCTGAACATGGCGGACCCCCGTTTGCTGGATGACATCCTGGCGTCTTTCGACACCCCCCTGACCCA